>JAZQGT010000056.1:0-9196 GCA_045540155.1 Faecousia sp. | reverse complement strand
GCCACCGCCAGGGTATCTGCCGTGGTGTTGGCGTAACGGAAGCAGCCGGTGTCGGTGGACACGGCAGTATACAAAGCGTCTGCCATAGCCTCGTCCAGGGTTGCGCCCATCAAGCGCAACACGCTGTAAACGATTTCACCGCAGGCGGCAGCCTCCGGCTCTACCAGCTCCCGTTCCGTAAAGGAAGTGGCGGTGGCGTGGTGGTCAATCCGCAGGGCAATGGAAGCTTTATACGCCGAAAACGCCTCCGGCAGCATCGTTTGGGACGCTGTGTCCACAGCCACCAAAACATCGCCGCTATCCACCGTATCCTTTGTCAGTCCCTGGTGCAGGTGGGCGTACTTTTCCGTGATTTCCGGATTGCGGAGAATGTGGGCAGTCTTTCCCAGCTGCCGCAGACCCCGGCACAGCACCGCGGCGCTGCCCAGGGTGTCCCCGTCGGGACGACGGTGGGTGAGAATCACATAGTGATTATTTTGGGTTAAAAAATCAGCCGTCTGTTTCTTCGTCAGTATCTGCATCTTTTTCTACCTCTAAGGAGTTAATAAGAGCAAGCATTTTTGCGCCGTAGGTGATGGAATCGTCCAGCGCCCACATCAGCTCCGGCGTATGGCGCAGATTCAGCGCCTGGCCCAGTCCCCGGCGGAGATACCCGCCGGCGGATTTCAGACCCTTAATAGCGCCTTCTGCCAGCTCCTCCTGCAAGATGCTCACATACACCTTGCAATAGCGCAAATCCGGGGTGGTCTCCACGTGGGTGATGGAAATCATCGTATCCTGCACCCGGGGGTCTTTTAAGTTGCGAATTAAATTGGACAGCTCCTTCTGAATCTCTTCGTTGATTCTTCCGATTCTGTTAGATGCCATAGTATCATTCCTTTCGTAATGATAAATTGACAATGGATAATGGACAATGTGGGCAATATATACGCCCTTTCATTATCAATTGTCCATTGTCCATTGATAAGCCGTCAGCCGTGCCGAGACCCGGCACGGCTGAAACGGTTTATCGCTTGATCTCCTGCATAGCGAAGCACTCGAAAATGTCGCCTTCCTTAATATCGTTGAACTTGGCAACGCTCATACCGCACTCATAGCCGGCGGTAACTTCCTTTGCCGCGTCCTTAAACCGCTGCAGAGAGCCGATTTCGCCCTCGTGAATCACCACATTGTCCCGCAGCACCCGCACCTGGGCATCCCGGGTAACCTTGCCGTCTTTCACCATACAGCCGGCAATGGTGCCCACAGCGGAGACCTTGTAGGTCATACGCACCTCGGCGTGGCCGATGACCACTTCCTCAAACTTGGGCGCCAGCATGCCCTTCATTGCCGATTCGATTTCGTCGATGGCATCGTAAATCACCCGGTAGAACCGCATATCCACGGCAGTCCGCTGGGCGCTTGCCTGCGCGCCGGCATCGGGCCGGACGTTAAAGCCAACGATAATGGCGCCGGCAGTGGAGGCCAGCAGAATATCGGATTCGTTGATAGCGCCCACGCCGGTGTGAATCACACGGACACGGACTTCCTCGTTGGTGAGCTTCTCCAGAGATGCCTTCACCGCTTCCGCAGAGCCCTGCACGTCTGCCTTGACGATCAGGGGCAGCTCCTTCATTTCGCCCTCCTGCATCTTGGCAAACAGATTATCCAGAGTGACCTTCTGCATGGCGTTGGCGGCAGCGTCCTTGGCGGCCTGCTTCCGCTGCTCAACCAGCTCACGGGCCATACGCTCGTCGGTGACTGCGTTGAACTCATCACCGGGCGCAGGCACTTCCGCAAGACCGGTAATCTCCACGGGAATGGAAGGTCCGGCGGTCTTGACTGTGCGGCCTTTATCGTTAGTCATCACACGGACACGGCCCACAGCGGTGCCGGCAATGATAATATCGCCCTGATTCAACGTGCCGTTCTGCACCAGCAGCGTTGCGATAGGACCGCGGGTCTTATCCAGTCTTGCCTCAATAACCGTGCCCTTGGCGCGGCGGTCGGGGTTGGCCTTCAGCTCCTGTACCTCGGCAGTGAGCAGCACCATCTCCAACAGGTTATCAAGGCCCACGCCGGTCTTGGCGGAGATGGGACAGATAATGGTCTCGCCGCCCCATTCCTCGGGAATCAGGTCGTATTCGGTGAGCTGCTGCTTGATGCGGTCGGGGTTTGCCTCCGGCTTATCCATCTTGTTGATAGCAACAATGATGGGCACATTGGCAGCTTTTGCGTGGTTGATGGATTCGATGGTCTGGGGCATAATGCCGTCGTCAGCAGCCACCACCAGAATGGCGATGTCCGTACACATGGCGCCGCGGGCACGCATGGAAGTGAATGCTGCGTGACCGGGGGTATCCAGGAAGGTAATGGGCTGGCCGTTGCACTCCACGGTGTAAGCGCCGATGTGCTGGGTAATGCCGCCGGCCTCGCCGGAGGTGACGGAGGTGTTGCGGATAGCGTCCAAAGTAGAGGTCTTGCCATGGTCAACATGACCCATAACCACCACAACGGGGGCGCGGCTCTGCAGCTCCTCGGCGGTATCTTCGTGGTCGTCGATGATCCGCTCCTCGATGGTGACGGTAATCTCCCGCTCCACCTTGCAGCCCATCTCCACCGCCACGTACTCAGCGGTATCGAAATCAATGGCTTGGTTAATGCCCGCCATCACACCGTTCTTCATCAGAAGCTTAATGACTTCGCCTGCAGTCTTCTTCATGCGGCTTGCCAGCTCGCCCACGGTGATTTCGTCGGGAATTTTCACTGTAACAGGAGCTTTCCGGGCAACCTCCATCTGGAGTCTGCGGAGCTTCTCCTGCTCCTCGTTGCGGGACTTATTGCCCTTGCTGTACTTGTTGTCCCTGCGGTTTTGCTGCTGCTGACCCTTCTTGGCAAAACGCTGCTTACCGCCCTGATAGTTCTGCACCCGCTCGCTGACCAGATCGTCCGCGTGGTCGTCAAAACGGCTCACATTCACCTGCACCGCAGAGGTATCCACCACCCGGCGCTCTCTTCTGCGCTCCGGCTGGGCAGGCTTGGGGGGCTTTTCTGCCTTAGGTTGTTGGGGAGCGGCAGGCTTCTCCTGCGCCTGCGGCTTCTGCTCAACCGGTTTTTCCTCCGGTTTCTTCCCCTCAGCCTTGGGTTCCTCCACCTTGGGCTGTGGCTTTGGCTGCACCGCAAACACCACCTCCAGAGATTCAATCTGGTGGGTCTGGGTCATGTAGTCAAAGACTACATTCAGCTCTTCCTCTGTCAAAACCTGTGTATTGGACTTGGGTTTTTCAAAGAATTTCCCCATTACTTCCGCAATATCCTTGGGTGTAACACCAAAATCGGTGGCCACCTCTTTCAAACGATACTTCACTAAACTCAATACAATGCACCTCCAAAATCAATGTCCCTTTCCGGCCTTACCCTTGCCCATCGCCTTGTTGCGCTGATGGGCCTTGGCCTCCTGCTGACGCTGCCGGATACGCGCGGTACGCGTTTCCAGACTGGCCAGTTCTGCCTTGTAACGGTCCGGCTGACCCAATGCCTTTACAAAAGCAAGCGCCAGCGCCGGGTCGGTAAATGCCGCCAATGCCAGCGTGGTGCGGCCTACGGCCTGCCCCAGCTGGTCCTTGGAAAACGGAACTCTCAAACAAATCTGTTCACTGCCCGCCACAAAGCTTTTCGCCCTGCGCCAGGTATGGTCTGTGGCGTCCTCTGCCACGATAATCAGCCGGGCATGCTGCGCCCGTGCTGCGGCGCCTGCCGGTTCTTCACCCAGCTCAACCCGGCCGGCCTTTCTGGCCAGTGCCAAATACTGCAGCGCCTTATCCATTGCCTGCCTCCATCTCCCGGGCCAGGCGGTCATAGACCTCCTGGGGGATGGGAACTTCCAGGCTGCGCTCCAGGGCTTTGGTTTTCCGCGCCTTCTGCAGACACTCCGGATTAGGGCAAATATAGGCGCCCCGGCCGTTGCTCTTGCCGCCGAAGTCCAGACTGACCGTGCCGTCCGTACCCCGGACCACCCGAATCAGTTCTTTCTTTGCCTTCCGTTCCCGGCAGCCCATGCATTGCCGTTGAGGAATCTTCTTTTGCATTATGATTCCCTCCTGCGCCGGATTATTCCTGCACTGCGCTGGCAGGCTTAATATCAATCTTCAGACCAGTCAGACGGGCCGCCAGACGGGCGTTCTGACCCTCCTTGCCGATGGCAAGGCTCAGCTGGTCATCGGGCACTACCACACGGCATGCCTTGGGGCTGGCAGGATCCATTTCCACGCTGATAACATCGGCAGGACTCAATGCCGCCTTCACGTATTCGCAGGGATCCTCGCTCCAGACCACAATATCAATCTTCTCGCCATTGAGTTCGTCTACGATAGCGCCCACACGGCCGCCTCTGGGGCCTACGCAAGCGCCCACCGGGTCCACATTCTCCATAGCGGCACGCACAGCAATTTTACTGCGAGAGCCTGCCTCACGGGCAATGTTGCGGATTTCCACCTGACCGTCGGCAATTTCCGGAGTTTCCAGCTCAAACAGCCGGCGCACCACATTGGGGTGGGTGCGAGATACATGTACCAGAGGACCGCGGGTGGCCTTGTGCACTTCCAGTACGTAAACGCGAATCAAATCGCCGGGCTCGTATTCCTCGCCGGGAATCTGCTCGCTGGTGCGCAGCACCGCATCATTCTGCTCGTTGCCCTGGCCTAAGTGGACGAAAATATCGCCGGTGGGGTCAATGCGCAGGACCGTGCCGGTAAGCAGCTCCTGGGACTTGGAGGAGTAGCTCTCGTAAATAGCGCCGCGCTCCGCCTCACGGATACCCTGAATCACCACCTGCTTGGCGGTCTGGGCGGCAATACGGCCAAACTTCTGAATATCTACGGGAATGGACACGGACTCACCCAGCTGAATGTCGGGATTGATGTGTCTGGCGGTGTCGATATGGATTTCCACAGCGGAGTCCTCAATCTCCTCCACAGCGGTCTTTACCAGATACATAAAAAGGCCCTTCTCACTCAGGTCCACCACCACATTTTCCGCAGGGATATCCCGATGGTCCTCCCGATCCTTCCGGTAGGCGTTGGTCAGCGCCTGCTTCAGCCGGTCCACCATGTAGGAAACGGGAATGCCCTTCAGCTTTTCCAAATCCCGCAGGCTAGCGAAAATTTCCGCGCCGATATCCACCTGGGGTACTTCCGTTTTCTTGCTTTTTCTCTGTGCCATTGTCCTTCAATTCCTCCTGTTAAAATTCAACGCGCAGCCGCACCAGTGCGACCTCAGATTTTTCAAACGTAACGGTTTCTTTTCCTGCCTCTACGGTGACTTTTCCGTCCTCGTAGCCCCGCAGGATGCCGGGGATTTCCTTCAGGCCGTTTCTGGGGCGGTACAGCTTCACCAAAACCGGGCTGCCCATAAACATGGCAAAATCGCCGGGACGCTTCAGCGCCCGTTCAATACCCGCCGAGCACACCTCAAAATGGTAGCTTTCCGCGATGGGGTCCTTCTCATCCAGAATGGGGTCGATGGCACGGTGGATTTTCTCACAATCGTCCACATCAATGCCGCCGTCCTTATCAATATAGATTCGCAGGTATCGCTCCGCGCCCTCCCGGACGTACTCCACATCCCAAAGACTGCAGCCGGCCTGCTCCACAATGGGTTTTGCAAATTCCGCAACCAAGTCTGTAACCTTCAAATAGCAACCTTCTTTCCAAAATGTACTCAAAAAAGAGAGGGGCGAACCCCTCTCTTTCCAAACGTCAACTCTTACTTTCCCTTTGATTATAGCACAAAAAAACTGTTTTGCAAGAGGGAAACCAAATATTTTTTCAACTTTTTGCGCCTTTTTACCTGTTTATACCCTCAAATCACGCTCTCCGGCGGCAATCCCTGCACATATTTGTGATCCCAGCTGTCGTCGAATATACCCATTGCCGGCGTGCCGCAGAGCATGTCCTCCGCTATCTGACACAGAGCATCCGCGCAGTCCAGCGATTCCAGATAGAACTCCGGCAGGGCATATTCCCCCAGCTTTGCCCCCAGAATCGCCCCGGCAACAGCGCCTACGGCGGCGCTGGCTCCCGAATGATTTACAGCGGTGATGATGGCCCGGTCAAAATCCTCCGGGCTTGTGAGGCACGCAAACATCGCCCCAGCCAGACACTGATCCGCGTCCAGGCAGTGCAGCCGTTCCATGCCCTCCTGGGGGGTAACGTCTTCGGACTTGGCAAGCAAAACAACCTCCCGCAGCTGCCGGGCAAGGTTTTCCGCCTGGGAAAACCCCTCGCCGAACTGCCCCTGCATGGCATCAATGGCCTGCAAAAACTGCTCCTCCAGGCTGTGCTCCGGCTCCTGCACAATACCGGCAAGGGCATAGGCAAGCACCACACCGGACAAAAAGGTTTCCGGACAACCGTGGGTCAGGGCAATCAGCTCCGATGACATAACGCCCACCTGTTCCGGCTGCATGCGGCCCGGCTGATAGAACAGGCCTGCCGCCACAGCCGCAGTAATGGCCCCCGGCGATGCGTTGTAATTTCTGGGGGTATCCACCGTGCCGTAAAGCTCCAGACGCAGATTATCCAGCATACGGGCGTCCCGGCACTGACGGCGGCGGAATTGAGGGAGCTTTGCCAGCCAGCAAAGGCTGGGCTCCGGGTCCCGGTGGAACTGCTGACTCCTTGTCCACTCCCGCAAAGCCAATTTGCCGTAACGAAGGTAATCCCGTTTTCCCCGGGTGATCCCCAGCAAAAGACCGTTGCAAAAATAGGCGGCAAGCTGGGTGTAGGAGGTAATCTGGGCATATTCCTGCGCCTGCAAATCGTAGCCCAGCAGGCCGTTGGGACCGTAGTTCTCCTGAATTTCCTCCCAGGCCTTATCGTCAATGGTATAACCCATGGCATCACCCACGGCCATACCCAAAAGGCAACCCCGGTAAGCGCAGAGCATAGCGTCCAAATCAGACACCTCCCAGCAGTAATATACTATATTATATACATTTTTTGTCAGAATTGCAATCCGAAGAAAATTTTTTATAAATGAGAATAATTCCTATTGACAAATAGAAATTCGTATGCTATACTGCTGTTGTAAACAAGAAACATTCTTATTGAGAAAGGAGAGACACTATGGCCGCCTCTACCAAGCAGTTCCGCAAGCGCAATGCCATACTGGCCTATTTGCGGGAAACGCACGAGCACCCCTCCGCCGAAATGGTGTATGCGCAGCTGAAGCCGGATTACCCGGATCTGTCGCTGGGCACTGTGTACCGGAACCTGTCCATGTTCAAGAACCAGGGCGAAATCATCAGCCTTGGCGCTGTTAACGGCGTGGAACGGTTCGACGGCAATACGACTCCCCATGTCCACTTCATCTGCACCCAATGCAGCACTGTGGATGACCTGCCCCAAATCGCAGTGCCGGAGGCGCTGAACCGGGAGGTCTCCGCCCAGACCGGCGGACACATTGATGTGTGTCAGCTGACATTTATGGGTCAGTGCAGCCGGTGCGCGCAAAAAAATGTAAAAGGAGGAGAATCCGCATGAAAAAGTTTGTATGTACGGTGTGCGATTACGTCTATGAAGGCGATGAGCTGCCCGAGGATTACGAATGCCCCCTGTGCGGCGTGGGTCCCGACCAGTTCGAAGAAGTTGAAGAATAAACAACGGTATTTCACCTAAACAAAACCAACACACTATAAAAAATAATAAATTTTGGAGGAAAATAATATGAAAAAGTTTGTATGCTCTGTTTGTGGTTACGTGCACACCGCCGAGGAATTGGCTGCCGATTTTACCTGCCCCGTATGTAAGGTTCCCGCTTCCAAGTTCGTGGAGCAGAAGGGCGAGCAAAAATTAGCCGCTGTTCACGAGTACGGCGTTTATGCCCAGACCGTGAAGAACAACCCTGACATCTCCGCGGAAGACAAGAAGTATATCTTTGACCAGCTGATGGCTAACTTCAACGGCGAGTGCAGCGAAGTGGGCATGTACCTGTGCATGGCGCGCATTGCTCACCGGGAGGGCTACCCCGAAGTGGGTCTGTACTGGGAAAAGGCCGCTTGGGAGGAAGCCGAGCACGCCGCAAAGTTTGCCGAGCTGCTGGGTGAGGACCTGGAGCCCAACATGAAGGCCACCACCAAGGACAATCTGGCATGGCGTGTGGACTGCGAGTTCGGCGCGACCCAGGGCAAGTTCGACCTGGCAAGCTGCGCTAAGAAGAACGGCCTGGATGCCATCCACGACACCGTTCACGAAATGGCCCGCGACGAGGCCCGCCACGGTGTTGCCCTGAAAGGTCTGCTTGAAAGATACTTTAAGTAATGGCTTATTGAAACCCCATCAAATATGTGCTATCATTACGGTAGTGCATATTTGCTTGAGGTGATTATCGTGAAAAAAGTTATTTTGCCGAAATTCTCAAAAACAACCTTTATTATTTCGGGTGTGTTGCTTTGCGTTTATTTTTTCATTAGAATTTTAGCAAAGTTTGATATTTACTTATATTTATTGGGCGTTGGCACACAAGAAATAATGCCTTTTATCACGATACCCTGTGTTGCTCTCATAATAAGCGCTGTTGCTGTTTTGCTTTATAAAAATTTGGGTCACAGAATTTTAGTTGCATACCTAACGATCATTCTTTCTTTTTTCGTTTTCTCATACATGCTACTAAATTACGCTTTTTCTCCAAGCAGTAAATATTTTGAATATACATCTGACGACAAAGAGCACCATATTGTAGTAAAGGAATGCTCCTTTCTTCTTGGCGGCTGGGGCTATATTTATGAAAAAAATTCTTTTTGTACTATGAAGAGAGTGGGCGGATATAGAACCGATGATGGTTTTTGCCCATTTACAAAAAATAATTTTTTCTTTGTGTGGAATGAGAATGATTTTGAATTACACCTCTCTTATTCCGGAGATTCAAGCGAAAAGGATAGAGTTGTTAAAATGAAATACGCAAAATAGCTTTTGTGTGATAAAAGTGGGATTTTGAAAATAAAAAGCTAAGGGACCTTGTTTTAAGCGGTTTCAAAGCATAGTCTCAAGTTGAAGCCCGCCACGGCGCTGCCCTGAAGGGCTTGCTTGAAAGATATTTCAAGTAAGCCGCAACCGAATCAAAGCCCAGCGAAGCGGGTTTGATTCGGAGAGGACGAACAGCGAAATGACTGAGCTTTCGTGCTTTTGCACGGAAGCGAAGGATATGAAGCTTGTGAGGA
>JAZQGT010000055.1:0-40107 GCA_045540155.1 Faecousia sp. | reverse complement strand
TGTTGCCGCCGCTGCCGGTGTTGCCGCCGCTGCCGGTGTTGCCGCCGTCGCCGGTGTTGCCCCCGCTGCCGGTGTTGCCGCCGTCGCCGGTATCGCCACCGCTGCCGGTATTGCCGCCGGTGCCGGTATTGCCGCCGTCGCCGGTGTTGCCGCCGTCGCCGGTGTTGCCGCCGTCGCCGGTGTTGCCGCCGCTGCCGGTATTGCCGCCGGTGCCGGTATTGCCGCCGCTGCCGGTGTTGCCGCCGCTGCCGGTGTTGCCGCCGTCGCCGTCGTCACCAAATGCCAGAGACACAAGCACCTTTGCGCCCTTATCTGCCCGCTCCACAATGCCGGTTTCCACGCCGTCACCGCCGGGAGTCAAACGGAGCGTCTTCACCGTCTCCTGGGACAGTAAATTGTTGTTTGCATCATAGTAGGAGGCTACGATGGTCACATTTTTTACCTCGTCCGATCCGTTTGCCCAAGAATACCGGTAAGCGGTATCTGCCGCTCTTGCCGTAGTCTCGTTTTCTACACGGACACCGGCATCTGCGTCGTAGAGCTCAAAGTCCCCTTGGAAGCCGGCAATGTACAGCTTGTAGTCATCAAGAAGCACCTGGGCATTTGCGTTCTCCACCGCCATGCCAATGCCGGTAACCGGTGTGGCCGCGGAGGACAGGGCAACATCCGTTGCCGAACCCAGCAAGGTGCCGGTGGCATTGTATACATAGTAATCGCAGGTATTGTTGCTGAAATCCAGCACCCTCTTGATCACATACGTGCCGGCAGGCAGGGCGGTCAGCTCCGTATCCACACCGGAAGCGGTGTAGTATGCCTTGCCGTTTGTAATCTTCACGCCGTCTGTGTTGGCAGTGAGCAGCTTCACCACTGCGTTGGCATTCAGCCCCGCGGGCAGCGTCACCGTCACCTGCCACGCCTGCTGCTTGGCATAGCTGTCACCGGCGGTAATGTTCTGGGGCAGCTTTACGTTTTCCAAAGAGGTTGTTCCGGTAACAGAGAGCGCCTTGCCGCCGTTTGCATTCACAACAGCCGCCGTTCCTGCCACCGTCCAGCAGGTTGCGGGCTTTGCCACATTGCCGGTATACGCACCAAGGGCATAGCCTTCGTAATCCTCGCCGTAGGCGGGGTACTTTTCAAAGCGGTCTGCGTCCGATTCCACAACAGGAAGCACATCCGCAGGGGTCTCCACCCAGTAACCGCAGGTGCCCACCTGGCTGATATTGGCCGTTTCGATAATCGTACCGCCGGGGAAGGTAACAGTCTTGCCGTTTACGGAGAAGGCAGGATCTGCCGCACCGGCAACCCGGAAGCCTTCCAGAGTGGTGAGCGCTGTATTGGGAGTAATACGCCATACATTCTTGCCGCCGGCAGACATGCCGGAGAGCAGGTAGCCGTCATTCCAGGAGACGGGGAAGTCGATGGGTGCCCGGTCTTCCGCGCCCACAAGCCGGGTCAGCTCATCCAGCAATTGGGACATTACCTTCACTGCGCCATTGTACTTTTCCACGTCCACGGCGTCGCCAACCTTATACTCGCCCTTGTACAGGTACAGCAGGAAGGGCTGGGGATTGAGCAGACCGAAGTGGAGAATCATTTCGCTGTAATAGGGCGTGTTGGCATAGGTGCCGGAGGTGTAGCCGCCGTAATAAATATCATAGGTAGCTACCCAGAAATTCACCAGGCCGGTATCGGTGGCCTCCGCCATATTCTTTGCCTTCATCAGGTCCCACAGCAGCATATTGTAGGCATCCCGCTTATAAACAGCGCCAATGTAACTGGGCGGTGTGTTGTAAACGGGCAGACCTGTGGATTCGCTGACATAATAGTTATTGCCGGGACGGGAGGCATAGAAATTGAAGTTGGAGACGTTGCCCGCCTTCATGTTGTTGCCGCCCTGATAGACCGGCCGGCCGCCGTCATCGTGCAAGTCCTTCAGCCAGCCGTAGGTGTCCGTCGCCTGATAGTCGGACATAATGGCATCCGGATACCGGGCAATCATGGGTTCAAACAGGGCTTCATTCAGATACTGACTGAGCCGTATCCGCATAACCACGTCCCAAATACACTGATTTACAGAATTGGTTGCCGCCTGATTATAAGCAATGCTCCAGATTTCTGACCTTTCGCCGCCCACATTGGTATAGAACGTAAAACCGCGCTCCTCCAGCAAAGGCCGCACTTGGGTGGCATAATTGGGGTGGTTGACAATGTCATTATAGATATTCCTGTTATTGCCTGCGCCGCCGTAGCCCTGGGCATAGATATACCAGCTGCCCATGGCGGTATGCTCCAGGTCAACCAGCAGGCCTTCCAGCTTGCCGCCCAAAGCATAGTACTTCTCCATAAGCGCGGTAACCTGCGCTTTCAGCTTGGCAATGCCATTATCGGCATAGATAATCGCCTCCGGCGCAAGAAGGAACGCCTCATTCACCGCGGTTACGCACAGATAGCGCATGCCCTCCGGACGGGCATCCATCTCCACCTTCATGCGGGCGGCAATGGTATCCAAATCTGTTACATTATCCATGCTTAAGGCAAGTCCGTTCCCTGCCTTTACCACCCGCAGGAAGACGCACTCATTCACATTGGGGGTAAGGGATTCGTCAGTTTCATCCCACGCCACCGCGTAGAAGGGCTTGACGCCGTCGCTGCTGCCCCCGCCGCCGGGATTGCTGCCGGCAGGTGCAATTTTGATGTAGTTATAGAACAGAGCGCCGCTGGGGTCGTATGTGCCGGTGAAGGTGCTGCTGACACCGCCCACGGCGTCATAGCTGCCATAGCCGGACAGATCCGGCGCCACGGTCAATGCGCCCACAGGTGAAGATACCTCCAGCGTGCCGCCCTTGACGGTGATGCTCTGGGCAAGGATGCCCTTGCCGTTTGTTTTGTTGCCCCAGACGGTCTTGGAGGACAGGGTGCCGCCCTCCACAACCAGGTTCTTGGCTCTGGTGGCAAAATATCTGGTGTCAACGGTAACCGTACCGCTCTTAACGGTAATATTTTCCCCGCCCGTACCGATACCGTCACTGCCGTTGACCAGCAAGGAGCCGGTACCGCTGAAGGTGATGTCCTTTCCGCCTGCGGACAGGGCAGTGGCGCTGGTCAGGGTATTTGCCCCTTCCAGTACGATATGCAGCGGCGCGGTGTTGCTGGCGCGGGCGGTAATCTCGGTGGCAGAAGCATTTCGGAGTGTCATGGTGGGAATGCCGCCGGCATTGTATTCCATTTTCACGACCCAGCCGTCCGCTACGCCGGTTCTCACCGACACGGTGCTTCCGCTTACCACAATGGTCTTTACCGGGGTGGCTTCAGAGACATTTACCTCTTTTTTGCCGCCTACGGAAAGGGTAACGGTCATGAACGATACCGGACCTGCAGCATCCGCGACAACCGCTGCCACAGGCAGCAGGCCAATCGCCATGCAGATCACAAGCAACAGGCTTATCAGTCTTTTCTTCATAAAGTATCTCTCCTTTTGTTGTGCCAAAGAAAACGTCCATGGCCTTCGGTCTTGGTATCATACCATCTTCCTGCAAGTTTGTAAATTGTCTTTTTGTAAAAATTTCAAAAACCCGGGGGAATTTTCCCCCGGGCCTCTTATGCGGATGCTATGGGTCAGGTGTTGTCGTTTGCGCTGTTATAATCGTCGGCGGTGGGTGTGTAAACAAAGTCGTCGGCGGTGGGGTCAGTATCCGCGCCGAACACCAACGATACCAGCACCGCAGCTGCCTGCTCCCCAAGGGGCACAATGCCGGTTTCCACACCGTCATTGCCGGGAACCATGCGCAAGGTCTTCACTACCTGCTGGGACAGCAGATTGTTGTCCTCGTCATAGTAGCTTGCCACCACAGTGGCGTTCTTTACCTTATCGGAGGCATTCGCCCAGGAGTACCGGTATGCGGTATCGGCAGCCCTTGCCGCGGTCTCGTTCACTACCCGGACGCCGGCATCGGCATCGTAAAGCTCAAAATCGCCCTCAAAGCCGGTGATATACAGCTTGTAATCGTCCAGCAGCACCGCGGCAGTTCCCAGACCCGTTCCCGTCATGGCAATGGCGGTAACCGGCAGGGTGATTTCAGGCAGGGCAATGTCTGTTGCCGAACCCAGCAGGGTACCGGCAGCGCTGTATACATAGTAATCACAGGTGTTGTTACTGAAATCCAACGCTCTCTTGATTACATACGTGCCCGCAGACAGGGTCGCCAGCTCCGTGTCCACGCCGGAAGCAGTGTAGTATGCCTTGCCGTTTGTAAGCTTCACGCCGCTGTCACCGTTGGCGGTGAGCAGATTCAGCACTGCCGCCGCATCCAGATTTTCCGGCAGGGTAACACTTACCTGCCATGCCTGATGCGCCGCGTAGCTGTCGCCTGCGGTGATATTCTGGGGCAGCTGGGTGTTCACAAGGGAGAAGTCTCCGGTGACAGCCAGCGCCTGATTGTCGCCGGATGCCTGCACGGCTGCCGTGCCGGTGACGGTCCAGGTGGCTGCGGGCAGAGCAGTTTCAGAGGTGTACTGGGTATTGGCTTCAAAGCCTTCGTAATCCTCGCCGTATGCGGGGTATGCTTCAAAACGGTCTGCATCGGATTTCACCACGGGAACCACACCCGCCGGGGTCTCCACCCAGTAGCCGCAGGTGCCCACCTGACTGATGGGGGCAGTTTCAATGATTCTGCCCTGGGGGAAGGAGACGGTTCTTCCGTTTACGGAGAAGGTGGGTACAACCGCATCGGCAACCTGGAAGCCTTCCAGGGTTGTGAGCGCTGTGTCCGGGGTGATACGCCAAATATTCTTGCCGCCGGCGGACATGCCGGAGAGCAGGTAGCCGTCATTCCAGGAAACGGGAAACGCTATGGGCGTCCGGTCTTCCGCGCCTACCAGGCGGGTCAGCTCCTCCAGCAGTTCGGACATCACCATCACCGCCGCATTGTATTTATCCACATCCACCGCGCCGTCAACCTTATATTCGCCCTTGGACAGGTACAGCAGGAACGGCTGGGGATTCATGAGCCCGAAATGGAGAACCAGTTCGCTGTAATAGGGGGTGTTGGCATAAGTGCCGGAGGTATAGCCGCCGTAGTAAACATCATGGGTGCCCACCCAGAAGTTTACAAAGCCGTCGTCAGTGGCCTCTACGATATGCTTTGCCTTCATCATGTCCCACAGCAGCATATTGTAGGCGTCCCGCTTATAGACCGCGCCGGTGTAGCTGGGAGGTGTGTTGTACACGGGCAGTCCTGTGGATTCGCTGACATAATAATTGTTGCCGGGACGGGAACCGTAGAAGTTGAAGTTGGAAGTGTTGCCGGTCTTCATGTAGTTGCCGCCCTGATAGACCGGCCGGCCGCCGTCATCGTGCAAGTCCTTCAGCCAGCCGTAGGTGTCCGTTGACTGATAGTCAGACAGGATTGCGTTGGGATAGTAGGTCGTCAGCGGTGCAAACAGGGCTTCGTTCATGTACTGACTCAACCGGGAACGCATAACCACGTCCCAGATGCAGCGGTCTACCTCGTAGGCGTTGCCTGTCTTGTAGCAAATGCTCCAAATTTCCGACTTCTCGCCG
The DNA here is from genome assembly GCA_045540155.1 of Faecousia sp. Classification (GTDB taxonomy): domain Bacteria; phylum Bacillota; class Clostridia; order Oscillospirales; family Oscillospiraceae; genus Faecousia. The sequence goes on along the minus strand of JAZQGT010000055.1, from coordinate 34,547 downwards.
CCTACCTGGGTGTAGAACGTAAAGTTCCGCGCCTCCAGCATGGGCCGCACTTCCGTCTGATACTTGGGGTGGTTTACGATATCATTGTAAATATTCTGGTTGTTGCCTGCTCCGCCGTAGCCTTGCGCATAGATATACCAGCTGCCCATGGGCAGATACTCCAAGTCGATAACCACGCCGTCCAGCTGGCCGCCCAAAGCATAGTACTTCTGCAGGAACAGGGTGAACTGCTCCTTCAGCTTGTTCACACCCGTATCCAGGTAAATAATCGCCTCCGGCGCCATGGACAGCGCCTGATCAATTCCGGGGATGCACAGATAGCGCATGCCCTGGGGTCTGGCTGCCATTTCCATCTTTACATTTGCCACGATGGCATCCATATCTGTGCCCACGCCATCCATGCGGAAGCCCACATTGCCATCGGTAACGGTCACGCTAAGGAAAACACATTCGTTCACATTGGGGGTCAGGCTTTCGTCAATGTAGTCCCATGCCAGCGCGTAGAAGGGCTTTACCCCATCGTTGTCGTCATCGCTGCCGGTGCCGCTGCCAAGGGGTTCAATTTTGATGTACTTATACAGCACTGCGCTGGTCGGGTCGTATGTGCTGGTGAAAATGCTGCTGACACCGCCAACAGCGGTATAGCTGCTATACTGGGACAGGTCGGGCGCAACACTCAACGCGCCTTTGGCAGAATAGACTTCCAAAGTGCCGCCCTTGACAGTGATGCTGTCAGAAGCGTTAATGGCAACCTTATCATCCCGGGAGGTGGTTACAGACAGGGAGCCGCTTTCCACCACCAGGTTCTTGACTTCCATGCCAAACCAAACGGTGCTCACATTCACAGTTGCGCCGTCAACGGTAACGGTTTCGCTGCCGGTGCCGATACCGGTACCGGCGGTAGGCGTAACGTTCAGAGTGCCGGTGCCGCTGAAGGTGATGTCATAGCCTCTGGCGTTCAGCGGGTTGTTGGTGGTTGTAACCGTGTTCACGCCCTCCAGAACAATATGCAGCGCCGCCTCATTAGCCGGCCGGGCGGAAATCTCGGTGACAGCGGCATTCTTCAGGGTCATAATGGGCGTGCCGCCGGCATTGTAGTCCATTTTTACAATCCAGCCTTCTGCTTCGCCAATCTTTACAGTAGCCGCACCGTTTTCCATCACAATGGTCTTTATGGGAGTGGTAACAGAAACGTCCACATCCCGTTTGCCGCTACCGGAGAGGGTCACAGTCATGTGAGAGATGGGATTTGCCTTCTCAATTTTAATGTACTTATAATAGGTCGCGTCTGCTGCGGCGTATTCTGCGGTGGAGGAGCTGTTTATGCCGCCCACAGCAATATATTCGCTGTATCCCGACAAATCGGGAGCAATGTTCACCGCGCCCTTGGCAGAGTATGCTTCCACATTGCCGCCATTGACGGTGATGCTGCCGGTTGCGTAAATGGCGTACTTGTCAGCACGGGTGGTGGTAACGGTCAGGGAGCCGTCCTCTACCACCAAGTTCTTTGCCTCAATGCCGTACCAACCGGTGCTCACATTTACCGTTGCCCCGTCAACGGTAATGGTTTCATTGCCGGTGCCGATACCGGTGCCGGTATTGCTGATATTCAGCACACCGGAGCCACTGAAGGTCAGATCCTTGCCATTGGCGGAGATTGCCGTGGCGCTGGTAAGGGTATTTGTTCCCTCCAGCGCAATGTGCAGGGACGCATTATTGGCTGGCCGGGCAGAAATCTCGGTAACAGAGGCATTCTTCAGGGTCATAGTGGGAATGCCGCCGGCATTGTAGTCCATTTTCACAATCCAGCCGCTGGCTTCACCGGTCTTTACCGCTGCCGTACCGTTTTCCATCACAACGGTTTTCACAGGCACAGCTTCGGATACGTCCACATCCCGTTTGCCGCTGCCGGAGAGGGTGACGGTCATGTGGGAAACCAGGGTTTCCGCCTCAATGCGAATGTATTTATAACCGGTTGCCTGGGCTGCAGCATACTCTGTTGCAGTGGCGCTGTCCACGCCGCCCACAGCAGAGGAAACATAGCACCGTGACAGGTCCGGCGCAACACTTAATGCGCCCTTGGCAGAGTAAGCCTCCACAACACCACCCTTGATAAGGATGTTGCCCATTGCGTAAATGGCATGCTTGTCCGCCCGGGTGGTGGTGACGGACAGAGTACCATCTTCTACCACAAGGCTTGCCGCCTCGATGCCGTACCAGCCGGTGCTCACATTCACGGTAGGACCGTCAACGGTCACAGTCTCCACGGCGGTGCCAATACCGGTGCCGGTATTGGTTATATTTAGGGTGCCGGTGCCGCTGAAGGTCAAATCCTTGCCGTTGGCAGAGATTGCTACGGCACTTGTAAGGGAGCTTGTGCCTTCCAGAGCTATATTCAGCGGCAGATTATTCTCCGGCCGGGCGGTAATCTCGGTGACACTGGCATTGCGGAGTGTCATGGTGGGAATGCCCCCGGCATTGTAGTCCATCTTGACTACCCATCCGTCCACAACACCGGTCTTTACCGTTGCCATGCCGTCTTCCATCACCACAGTTCTTACAGGCGTGGCTTCGGAAACGTTTATATCCTTCTTCCCGCTGCCGGAGAGAGTGACAGTCATGTGGGATATCCGGATAGACGATTCCACTTTTATGTATTTATAAAGCAGGGCATTCGAGGCAGCATAGGCTGTTGCATTGTCACTGCTCTCGCCGCCAACAGCGGCATAGTTGCTGTACCCGGACAAATCGGGCGCCACGCTCAATGCGCCTACGGAAGATTCCGCCTCAACTGTACCTCCCTTGATGACAATGCTCTCGGCAATAATTGCCTTACCGTTTGTTGTATTGCCCCAAACGGTCTTGGAGGACAGGGTTCCGCCTTCCACAACCAAAGCCTTAACCTTTACGGCCTGATACTTAGTGTCCACAGTGACGGTACCACTTTGAACAGTAACTGTCTCTGTTCCGTTGCCGATGCCATCATTGCCGTTAATCAGCAACGATCCGGTGCCGCTGAACAGGATATCCTGTCCCCCAGCCGACAAAGCGGTGGCACTGGTCAGCGTATTCACGCCCTCCAGGGCAATATTCAGTGCCGCTTCATTGGCCGGCCGGGCGGCAATTTCGGTTGCAGAGGCATTCTTTAGGGTCATAATGGGCGTACCTCCGGCATTGTAGTCCATCTTGACTATCCAGCCGTCTACTACGCCGGTCTTTACCGTTGCCACACCGTTTTCCATCACAATGGTCTTTATCGGTGTGGTTGCGGAAACGTCCACGTCCCGTTTGCTGTTTCCGGTGAGGGTAACGGTCATATGCGATACCGGGTCTACCGCCTTTGCTGTGATACCCGTTGCGGGTAGCAGACTCGCTATCATACAAATGGCAAGCGTCAGGCTTAAAATTCTTCGTTTCATAGGACTCCTTTCTTGTTACTGGCGCTATCGGGCCGGTGGCGTCATCGCCAGGCTGACCGCCCCCGGCTCTCCCCCTTGGCAATATACTAGACAAATTACACGAGATTGTCAAGAGTTTTTTTGTAATATTTGGTCACTTTGTCAAAAAAATTTCTTGCTTTTGCAAAAATTATGCTGTATAATTAAGCTGTAAAAATATGGGCAATGCCCTAAATAACATTGGAGGAATGAATCATGTTCAACGCAATGATTGAGGTTCTGAAGGCGAACCCCCGCAAAATCGTCTTTACCGAGGGCCACGATGCCCGTATTCTGGAAGCCACCGCACGGTTAGTAGAGGGCGGTTTCCTGACCCCCATTCTGGTGGGCAACGTTGACGAAGTGAAGGCCAACGCCGCCAAGGGCGGCTTCAACATCCAGGGTGTGGAGATTCTCGACCCCACCACCTACGCCGGTATGGACGCCATGGTTGAGAAAATGGTGGAGCTGCGTAAGGGCAAGATGAGCGCCGAGGACTGCCGGGCTGCGCTGTCCAAGGGCAACTACTTCGGCACCATGCTGGTGAAGATGGGCTACGCTGACGCTCTGCTGGGCGGCGCTACCTACTCCACCGCCGACACCGTCCGTCCCGCTCTGCAGCTGGTGAAGACCAAAAAGGGCGCAAATCTGGTTTCTTCCTGCTTCATTATGGTTCGCGGCGAGGAAAAGCTGGCCATGGGTGACTGCGCCATCAACCTGAGCTACGAGGATTCCGTGGACAAGGACGGCAATGTGACCGTTTCCGCTGCCCGGAAGCTGGCTGAGGTTGCCATCGAGACCGCCAACACTGCCAAGGTGTTCGGCATTGACCCCAAGGTGGCTATGCTCTCCTTCTCCACCAACGGCTCCGGTAAGGGCGGCACGGTAAAGCTGTCCCACGATGCAACCCAGGTCGCCAAGGAGATGGATCCCTCCCTGGCCATCGACGGCGAGATGCAGTTTGACGCAGCGGTTGCTCCCGAGGTGGGTCAGCTGAAGTTCCCCGGTTCTCCCGTGGCAGGCTACGCCAACACCTTCATTTTCCCCACCATTGAGGCCGGCAACATCGGCTACAAGATTGCCCAGCGTCTGGGCGGCTTCGAGGCCTACGGCCCCATTCTGCAGGGTCTGGCTGCCCCCATCAACGACCTGTCCCGCGGCTGCAACGCCGACGAGGTCTACAAGATGGCGATTATCACCTGCGCGATGGTGTAATTTCGTTTTTTCCATAGCCCGGGCAGAAGCGTAATATCCACAGCCTGCAAATCGACAACATAACAAAAAGCCTGCACAGACTAACAAGGTACTGTGCAGGCTTTTTATTAAGCACAAGGTGGAACAACCACACCCTTTTACAAGGGTCGGAAAACAATATTATTTTGGATAAAGCACTTCGTCGTCTACCGGGATCCTGCCATTTGCGGATTCATATTCCTTGACGCACATTTGCGCAAGGTATTCCAACTGTGCATTCAAGGAACGTTTATTATCCCTGGCAACATAGGCAATTTTATAAAGCAACTCCGGAGTAAAACGGATGCCGGTTTGAATTTTATTTGTCGCCATGATAACACCTCACTAAAATTATGATAACAGTATAACAACATTGTTATTGTATTTATACAAACGAAGTGTTATCATAACAGGAGTGGATTTTTTGTTTACAGAGAGGAGGCAAAAGGATGATTGACTTAATGGAAGAAGTCGCACAGGCAGATGAGGTTGAACTTGATAAGCTTTTACACGCGGTACTGCATCGTTATGCCATTTTGGTCCCGGATTGGGAAGTAAGTATAATTTGCCTAAAAAAAGCGCCGACCAAAACGAGCAACTTAACCGAATTATCGCAATGCTGGAAAGGATGAAAACTTTCTCTTGTTCCACACAGACTCCTTCTGCTTGTCAAGCAGAGCATCCGGTTATTCATCAGAAGTAAATAAAAGGTTAATTCCAAACCTATAACACAGTGCCGGAAGGTGGGTTGACCTTCCGACAACAGATTCCATATTTTTTTCCGTTAATAACACCTGGCAAAAACCCGGGATGTTTATTATTGACAGTCAGCTTGTTGCCATGCTACAATGGGCAGGACAACCGAATACCCCATTTCGTGGCTGTGCGGGCGATGAACCCGGGCAGCTGAACAAGATAATCGGGTGCGAATCCCGAGCGGTACCGCCGCTGTAAGTGCGCGTAAAACGTTTCATGGCGAAAGCCGGTCACTGGGAAACCGGGAAGGCGAGACGTTTCGCAAAGGCCGCAACCTCCTTTGCAACGCACAAGCCAGAAGACCTACGAAGTGGTTCTCCTTCCTTTTGCGTTGTACGAAAGGAGCGATTGTCGCGGAAAACCGGCCGCGGTGCCTTTGTGCGCCGTGGTACTTTTGTTTTTAGGAGGAATTTTTATGAACAAGAAAACGTTAGGCATTGTTGTCGCCCTTGTGGTGCTGGTAGCCGTGCTGGTGGGTGTGTACTTTGCCACCCGTCCGGATACCACCGAGGGCATGAAAGCCTTCACCCTCACCGTAGTCCACAAGGACGGGACAGAAAAGGTGTTTCACCTGAAAGCCGATGCCGAATACCTGGGTGACGCCCTGCAGTCAGATGGTATTATTTCCGGTGAGGAAGGTCCTTACGGTCTGTATATCAAGATTGTGGACGGGGAGAAAGCCGTCTTTGAGGAAGACAGCGCTTACTGGAGCTTCTATGTGGGCGAGGAATACGCCACGCTGGGCATTGACCAGACGCCGCTCACCGATGGCGGGGTATATAAGCTGGTGTATACCGTAGATACTTCGGTGGGTTAAAAAGATAATAGGTTGCAAAAATGGGCGTGTCGCTTGCGACACGCCTTTTTATTGCGGGGACATTCATACTTTCTCTCCGGCGAGAAAGTATGCAAAGAGCCGCCGAGACCTCCCGTATGGTCCCGGACCCCCAGACGGCCAAAAGGGGAAGTGGCACGAACAACTACTTAAACCAACTTTTCTGCACTTCCCCCTTTGGAATCCCCTCAAACATCACATTTATAAAAAACAGGCGACCGATGGTCGCCTGTAATTTTGCATTCTTTTACGCCTTTTTGCTTGCCAGGTAGGCTGCCTTGCCGGTTTCGTAAAGGTTGTTTCCCTGGCTGTCGATAATCACATACAGGGGCATATCCTCCACATAGAGCTTCCGCAGGGCCTCTGCCCCAAGGTCTTCGTAAGCAATCAGCTCGCATTTTTTAATGCACTTGGAAAGGAGCGCGCCCGCGCCGCCGATGGCGCCGAAGTACACGCCGGAATATTTCTTCATGGCGTCCACCACTTCCGGCAGTCTTGCGCCCTTGCCGATCATGCCTCTTGCCCCAACCGACATCATGGTGGGGGCATAAGCGTCCATACGGCCGGCGGTGGTAGGGCCGGCAGAGCCGATCACCTGTCCGGGCTTTGCCGGCGTTGGGCCAACATAGTAAATGGTGGCGTCCTTGGGGTCGAAGGGCAAGCTTTCTCCCCGGGCAAGGGCTTCGCACATCCGCTTGTGGCCGGCGTCCCGGGAGGTATAAATGGTGCCGGTCAGGTACACCGTATCACCGGCGCGGAGGGTCTTTGCCAATTCCTCGGTCAAAGGCAGAGTAATCCGCTTTTCCATTACAACACCTCCGTTTTATGCCGGGTTACATGGCAGTTAATGTTGATGGCGCAGGGCATGCCCGCAATGTGGGTGGGCAGGGTCTCGATGTTCAGACCAATGGCGGTGGTTCTGCCGCCGAAGCCCTGGGGGCCGATGCCCAGAGCGTTGACTTTTTCCAGCATCTCGGTTTCAAGCTCTGCGTAATAGGGGTCGGGGTGGTGGGTGTCCAGCGGGCGCATAATGGCCTTTTTGGCAAGCAGCGCCGCTTTGTCGAAGGTTCCGCCGATGCCCACGCCGATGACCATGGGAGGACAGGGATTGGGACCGGCAAGCTCCACCGTCTCCAAAATAAAGTCCTTAATACCCTGCAGGCCGGCGGAGGGCTTGAACATCCGGATGGCGCTCATATTCTCACTGCCGAAGCCCTTGGGACCCACGGTGATTTTCACATTCTCACCGGGGACGATTTCCGTGTAAAGCATGGCGGGGGTATTGTCCCCGGTGTTGCCCCGGCGAACCGGGTCAGCCACCACAGATTTTCTTAGGTATCCCTTAGCGTAGCCCCGGCGCACGCCCTCGTCCACAGCTTCCCGCAGGTCGCCGCCCACAAGGTGCACGTCCTGTCCGATTTCCAGAAACACACAGGCCATGCCGGTATCCTGACAGATGGGCACATTTTCATTGTCTGCTATTTTGTAGTTCTCGATGATTTTATCCAAGATGTTGCCGGCAATTTCGCTGTCCTCGCAAGCGCGGCAATTTTCGATGGCGCATTTTACATCGCCGGGCAGGTGGGTATTGGCTTCAATGCACAGCCGCTCCACCACATCGGTGATGGCGCTAACCTGAATTTCACGCATTTGGGCGATTCCTCCTAATTAAAATACAATGCCGATAATCTGGCAGGCAAATACAATAAGCACCAGCGCGATGGGGTAGGTGGACGCATAGGCGCCTGCCACATCATCCGTCCCGGCAACTGCAATCAGCGTGCCAAGAGCGGGTGTGGAGGTCATACCGCCGGTGATCGAGCCCAAGGTATTGAGCAAGGGGAGCTTGCAAATTTTTCTGGCAAAGATATAGCCCACAACCATAGGAATGATGGTAATGATCACGCCGGCAATAAAGCCGTAAAGGACGATCATCACGCCGTACTGGGAATTCTGAATCTGCTCCACCAGCTGAACGCCGCCCTCAATGCCTGCGCCCAGCAAAAACAGCACCAGACCGAACTCCCGGAAGATTTTCAGCAGCTGGGTGTTCACCCGCATATTCAGCGGTCCGATATGACCGAAATGGGCAAGGAGCAGCGCCATAATCAGCGGGCCGCCGGTCATGCCAAGAGAGAAGCAGGAGCCGCTGTAGCCGGCGCCGGTGAGGGGAATCTTCACAGAACCCAGCAGAATGCCCAGCACCACCGCCACACCGAATCCGGCAAGGCCGAAGCCGTCAATATCGAAGCGCTTTTTTGCGCTCTTTTCTTCCGCAGGCATATCGCAGGCATCTGCAGCCGCCTCCGCATCCATGGCCTTCTCTGCCTTGGGCGCAGAGGACGATGCAATCAATGCTCTTTCCTTGTCCATATCTGCCTTCAGAATTTTCGGCATAATCTGCACAAACAGCACCACGCCCACAACACCGAAGGGATAGGATACCGCCTGACCCAGAGACACCATAGCCGCCTGGTCGCCGGCAATCTCCTTGGCTGCGGAAAATGCCGGGGTGGAGGTCAGCGCGCCGGAGAGAACACCGCTGGCAAAGGAGGCGCCGATGCCGGGAATCATGGCAAAAGCGGCTGTAGCCAGCGCGCCGATGGCAATGATAATTGCGCCCATGGGAAGGTAGGTCTTGGCGTTCTTTTTCAAGTCCCGGAAGAACTTAGGGCCTGCAATGGAGCCCACCGCGGTAACAAACAGCACCAGTCCGATGTCCCCCATAAAGCCGTAGCTGTCCATAGCCGGCGCGGAAGCGTTTGCAATGAAGAATTTGGAAAGCACGGGAATCTCTTTCAATCCCGGCAGGGTGAACAGATAGCCAAACAGCAGCGCCATGAGAAAAACGCCTGCCGTGCCCAGGGAAACACCCTTGACGGAAATTCTGCCCAGGCAATAACCCAGAAAGATGATGAAGAATGCACCCATCAGCACCACTGCCGCAGAGCCGGGGTTTATGAGTTTTGAAATGATTTCCATGGAATATTCGCCTCTCTTATCTCTCGTGCCGGGCGTACTTGGGCAGCAGCAAAGGCGATACGCCCTCCTGGGCGCAGTCCGCCTGCTTTAACATCTCGGCATATTCATAAATATGATTCAGATTGGGCTTTCCAAGGATTACTTCCTTTGCCTTGGCTGCGGCCGCCTTACCGGCGTTTCTGCCAAAGACGATGATGTCAAGCAAAGAGTTACCCATCAGCCGGTTGCGTCCGTGGATGCCGCCCACCGCCTCGCCTGCCACCAGCAGGTTGGGAATGGCCTTGGTAAAGCCCTCGCCGCCGATTTCCAGACCGCCGTTCTGATAATGCAGGGTGGGATATACCAGAATCGGGACCTTTCGCATATCAATGCCGTAATTTAAGTACATACGCAGCATTGCAGGGATTCTCTTCTCGATGGTGCCTTCGCCGCCCAGCATCTCGATCATGGGAGTATCCAGCCATACGCCGCTGCCCAGGGGCGTTTCTACACCCTTGCCATTGGCGCATTCACGAATGATAGCAGATGCGGAAACATCTCTTGTTTCCAGAGGGTGCGCGTAAGCCTCGCCATCCTTGTTCACCAGCATTGCGCCCAGAGAGCGCACCTTTTCTGTAACCAATGCGCCGAAAATCTGACTGGGGAAGGCAACGCCCGTGGGGTGGTACTGAATGGTGTCCTGATACAGCAGCGGCGCGCCTGCCCGGTAACCCAGAATCAGACCGTCGGCGGTAGCGCCGTAGTGATTGGAGGTGGGGAAGCCCTGATAGTGGAGTCTGCCCGCGCCGCCGGTGGCGATAATCACGGTCTTTGCCCGCGCTACCAAATAATCACCGGTTTCCATGTTTAGCAGCACTGCGCCGGCTACCTGCCCTTTTTCGTCCTTCAGCAGCTCCACAGCGGAGGTGAATTCCACCACGGGGATTTTGCGGTTGATGACCTCGTCCCGGACAGTACGCATAATCTCTGCGCCGGAATAGTCCTTACAGGCGTGCATACGCTTCCGGGAAGTACCGCCGCCGTGGGTGGTAACCATTCTGCCGTCCTCGTCCTTATCGAACATGACGCCCAGCTTGTTCAGCCAGCTAATGGCGTCCGGCGCTTCCATAACCAGCCGCCGCAGCAGCTCGGGACGGGCAGCAAAGTGGCCGCCACCAAAGGCGTCTAAGTAGTGCTGCACGGGAGAGTCGTTCTCCTTGTCAGCCGCCTGAATACCGCCCTCTGCCATCATGGTATTGGCATCGCCGATGCGCAGCTTGGTAACCACCATCACATTGGCGCCTGCCTCATGCGCCTCGATGGCTGCCGACGCGCCTGCGCCGCCGCCGCCGATGACCAGCACGTCCACATCGTAGTCAATTTTTTCCAAATCCACCTTTTCATTCAAAAGGCGGCTGTTGCTGTGGAGCAAATCTGCCAGCTCCACGGGAGCTTTCTGACCCTTGTTGGGACCAACCAGAATTTCCTTAAAGCCCTCGGGGCGGTAGTCCGGGTGGTAGGCCTTCAGCAGCTCGCTCTTTTCCTCCGCGGTCATGCGGCGGGGTTCCACGCCCATACGGGCGGCTCGGGTGGCTTCCACCTTCTTGATGGATTCCAGCATAGATTCTGTAAACATCTCGGCCCCTCCTTACTTCTCGATATCCCGGTGGTTGTAGAGTTCCTGCATCTCGGAAATGGGCTTTTGCATAATCTGCTCAATCAGCTGGTCATAAGCGCCGGCGTTGATTTCCGCCACCCGGTTTTCCAGATGTTCGGACTTGGGCGCAATGTACTTGCCGGTGAGCCGTCTTGCCAGCAGGCCCACCATGGGGTGGCTGATGCCGGCGGGACACCGGACGGAGCAGCAGCCGCAGCTGACGCAGTCAAAGGACTCCTCCGCGCACTTTTCAAATTCACCCCGCTGGGCGTAGGCGATGTACTGCATCACGTTCAGACCCTGCGTACATGCCTTGGTACAGGCATTGCAGCCGATACAGGCATAGATTTCCGGGTACAGCTCCATCATCACCCGCTGGTCTACCTTCAGTTCCTCGATTTCATAGGTACGCTTATCCGTGGGGAAGAAGGGAATGGACGCCACATACATGCCTTCCTGCACCTGTGTCTGACAGGCAAGGCAGGTTTTCAGCTCGTTGCTGCCCTTGATGCGGTAGATGGTGGCGCAGGCGCCGCAGAAGCCGTGGCGGCAGCCGCAGCCACGCTTCAGTTCATAGCCGGCGTATTCCATCGCCGTCATAATGGTCAGCTCGGCGGGCACCACGTAGTGCTTGCCGTAAAAATACACATTTACCATATTTTCCATTGGCGTTTTCTCCTTAATACTCATTGGGAAGCTCGTCGATCTCGTCCACCCGGAACACAGGGCCATCCTTGCACACGTACTTGGTACCGATGTTGCAGCGGCCGCATTTGCCTACGCCGCACTTCATCCGCAGCTCCAGGGTGGTGTAAACCTGCTCATTGGCAAAGCCCATTTCCCGCAGGCCCTGCAGGCAGAACTTAATCATTATGGGCGGACCGCAAAGGATTGCTGTGCGGTTGGTATCAAAGCCCAGCTCCTGCAAATAGGAGGGAACGAAGCCCACGTGTCCGTCCCAGCCCTCCTGGGGACGGTCGATGGTCAGGTACACATTCACACCGGGGATTTTGGACCAGACCTCCTCGATCTCCTTGCGCTGCACCAGATCGTCGGCGCTGCGGGAGCCGTAGAGAATATCAATCTGTCCGTAATTTTCCCGGTTATCCAGCACGTAGTTAATCACGCTGCGCAGAGGCGCTAAGGCGATACCGCCGGCGATAAACAACAGGTTTTTGCCTTTCAGCTCGGTCTCCACAGGGAAATTGTTGCCGTAAGGGCCGCGCACCAAAATCTCGTCGCCCACCTGCATGCTGTGCAGGTACTCCGTCAGCACGCCGCAGCGCTTGATGGAGAATTCCTGATAGTCCTTATTGGTGGGGGAGGAGGTGATGGAGAACATAGCCTCGCCGATGCCGGGGGCGCAAATCATCGCGCATTGACCGGGGCTATGCTCAAAGAGCTTGCCGCCGTCGGGGGCGTTGACACGGAAGGTCTTTACATCGGGGGTTTCGGTGCGGATATCCGTAATCACACCCACCTGCCCGATAAGAGTATCCTTCATAAAGCCGGGATTACAGCTGCATTCGTGCATCATACACCCTCCTTTTCAAAGGCCTTGATGACCTTTAAGATGTTCAGATTGCTGGGGCATTTGTCCACGCACCGGCCGCAGCCTACGCAGGAGAATGCGCCGTCATTGTTGGCGGGGAAGTATGCCAGCTTGTGCATAAACCGCTGGCGGAAGCGCTGCATCTGACTGGTGCGGTTGTTGCCGTGGGCCATCATGGTGAAGTCGGAGTACATACAGCTGTCCCAGCAGCGATAGCGCTGAATGCCGGCGCCGGTATTGTAGTCCTTGATGTCATAGCACTGGCAGGTGGGGCACACAAAGGTGCAGGTGCCGCAAGCCAAGCAGGGCTTATACAGCTGCTCCCACAGGGGAGAATCGAAGTACTTCTGCGCCGCCTCTGCCCCCCAGTTGGAAAGGGAGAGGTTGGCATAGGGCAGCTTTTCCACGATGGCGCGAATGTTCTTCTTTTCCCCGTCCACAGCGGTCTGCTCTGCCTTTTCAAGCAGGGAGGCAAGACTTGCTGTGAGGGCTTCGCCCTTTTGGGTTTTGGCGTCCCAGTACAGGGTGTCGCCCACAAGATAGGTAACCACATCGCCACACGGCGCGGCGCAGTCTACGCCGAACACCTTACAGAAGCAGGAGGTTTCCGGACGGCTGCACGCCATGCTCACCAAAATGCCATTTTCCCGTCGGGCGGCATAGAAGGTATCCACCGGGTCGGAAAGGAACACCTTATCCAGCACCTCAATGCCCTTCACATCACAGCCCCGGATACCGAACACCACGAAAGGCCCATCGGTGAGGCTTTCTTTTTCCACCTGCAATTTGCCTTCACTCCGGCGCACCTTATATAAGGTTTCGCTCTGGGGGAAGAAGATGTCCTTGGCGGATTTCACGGTTTTCAAGGTGTCAATGTCCACATCCGCGTTTTCCGTCCACAGGCCGAAATTGGTCTGACCGGCGGTTTTCACCGGCAGGAACAGGTCATTTTGTGCAGCGATGGCAGCATACAGGGCAGGCAGGTTATCCTTTTTGATTTGATACATACCCCTTACCCCCTTCCTACGCCCGGCTCGGCATCGTCAGCACAGAAGCTGGTCAGCGGCATTTTGCCGTCCAAATCGCTGCCCGCCTGATATTCGCCGTAAAGCGCGTTGATGTCTTTGATAAACTTCCGGTTGAACAGGCGCAGGGGGATTCCCTGGGGACATACCCGGCTGCACTCGCCGCAGTCGGTACACCGGCCTGCCACGTGGAACGCCCGGATGATGTGGAACATCTTCTCCTCGAAGGGCGTGGTGTTGGCTTTCCGGTCGGCGTCGAAGGCGGTGCTGTCGAACACACACTTGCGGCAGGAGCAGGCAGGACACACGTTCCGGCAGGCGTTGCAGCGGATACATTTCGAAAGCTCCTTCTGGAAGAAGGCAAACTTCTCCTCGGGGGTCATTGCCTCCACGGCTGCCACCTGGGCAAACCGGTGGGCATCGCAGGTGTCGCTGCTGTCGCCCAGCAGCTCATCGTAAATCTTATGCTCCTTGCCCTTGCACACGTGGCAGCGTTCCAGCATGGCATCGGCGTAAGCAATTTCCCTGTCGCCGTAAAGGGTCTTTACGGTGAGCGTTTCCCTGCAATCGGGATAGGCAGCGCCCTCCACATCCAAAATACCGTCGAAGGGAATGTGTTCCAGCTTCAGCTTGCCCTTGCAGCCAATGCCGATGATATACGCCTTTTCCCGGTCTACTCTGTGCTCCTTCAGCAGCTGCACAAAGCTGTAGCTGTCGCAGGGTTTCAGAAACACCAGGGTTTTGCCCTCCAGCTTGGAGGCTTCAATCATATATTTACTTAAATTCGCGCCGCAGAAGCCGTTGTAAACCAGCTTTTCCAGACTTTCCGCGGTTTCAAAAAAGGCAGGCTCTGCGTCCCAGATATGTTCCCCTTGGCGCCAGCCAAGCACACGGTTAACAACACCCGTTTCCAGCAGAGCTTTTGCCCGGGCAATCAATTCTTGCATCGCAGATCCCCCAATCTCACGCTGGGTCCCAGCGCGCGTACTTTTTCCACAAAGCTGTTCATGGTTTCCGAGAACTTTACGCCCTCGGCGGCAGACACCCATTCCACGCGGGTTCTGCCGCTTTCCACGCCGATAAAGTCCAGCATGGAGAACAGCAGGGTCATTCTCCGCCGGGCGTAGTAGTTGCCGGTGGAGTAGTGGCAGTCGCCGGGGTGGCAGCCGCAGAGAATCACACCGTCGGCGCCCTTTTCAAAGGCGCGGAGAATGAACATAGGGTTGACCCGGCAGGAGCAGGGTACTTTGATAATTTTCACATCGGCAGGATAGGCGAGCCGGCTGGAACCGGCAAGGTCCGCGCCTGCGTAGCTGCACCAGTTGCAGCAGAACGCCACGATGGTGGGTTTCCAATTTTCAGTTACCGGCATATTGCATCCACCTCCGCAATGATTTGTCTGTTGGAGAAGCCCTGCAGGTCCATGGCGCCGCTGGGACAGGTGACCGTACAAGCGCCGCAGCCCTGACACAGGGCGCTGTTGACCACAGCTACACGGCGGTCCTCCCGGATGCCGTGGTCGTTGACCTGCTGCACCTCATAGGAGATTGCGCCATAAGGACACACATTGGCGCACTGGCTGCAGCCGTTGCACCGGAGCACATCCGCCTTGGCGGTGCAGGGGTTGGTTTTCAAGGTATCCTTGGCCAGTAAGCCGATGACCTTTACAGCCGCGGCGCCTGCCTGCGCCACCGTCTCGGGAATGTCCTTGGGTCCCTGGCATACGCCGGAGAGGAACACGCCCGCAGTGGGAGATTCCACAGGACGCAGCTTGGGGTGCGCCTCGGTGAGGAAGTTGTTGGTATCAATGGAGGCGGTGAGCATAGTAGCAATCTTGCGCACATCCGGGTTGGGCTCGATGGCGGTGGCCAGCACCACCATATCCGCCTTCTGGAGAATCTGTCTTTGGTCCAGCAAATCCACGCCCTGCACCAGCAGGCTGCCGTCGGGCTGGGGCAGGACTTTGCCCACCTGACCCTTGATGTAATTCACGCCATAGTCCTCCACCGCCCGGCGGTAGAACTCATCGAAGTTCTTGCCCGGGGTACGCACATCAATGTAGAACACGGTTACATTGGTATCCGGATACTTGTCCCGGATGAGCATGGCGTGCTTGGCAGTGTACATACAGCAAATCTTGGAGCAGTAGGGCTTGCCCCGGTCGTCGGAACAGCGGCTGCCCACGCACTGAATGAACACGATTTCCTTGGGGGCTTTGCCGTCGGACAGGCGCTCTAAATGGCCCTTGGTAGGACCGGCGGCGTTCATAATCCGCTCCAGCTCCAGGGAGGTAATCACATCCTTGCTCTCGTTGTAGGCGTACTCGCCGTACTTATCCAAGTTGATGGTATCAAAACCGGTGGCAACCACGATTGCGCCGTACTGTTCGGTGATCATCTCGTCCTGCTGGGTGTAGTCGATAGCGCCCGCCTGGCAGAATTTCTCGCAGATGCCGCATTTGCCGGTCTTCAGCTTGATACAGGCAGCCGCGTCAATCACCGGCACATTGGGAATAGCCTGGGCAAAGGGGGTATAGATGGCGCTGCGGGTGTTTAAGCCCCGGTTGAATTCGTTCAGCGGCTTCTTGGAGGGACATTTCTCCTGACACACGCCGCAGCCGGTGCACTTGTCCATATCCACGAAGCGCGCCTTCTTGCGAATGTCCACGGTGAAGTTGCCCACAAAGCCGGAGACCTTCTCCACCTCGGACCAGGTATGTATGGTAATGTTTTCGTGGGCAGCCGCCTCCACCATTTTGGGGGTGAGGATACAGGCGGAGCAGTCCAGCGTGGGCAAGGTCTTGTCCAGCTGGCTCATTCTGCCACCGATAGATGGGGTCTTCTCCACAATGTCCACCTTATAGCCGGCATCGGCAATGTCCAGCGCCGTCTGGATACCGGCAATACCGCCGCCAATCACCAGCGCCCGCTTGGTCACCCGGCTCTCGCCGGCAAGCAGGGGGGCATTCAAATGCACCTTGGCAACCGCCGCCCGCATGAGAATGACCGCCTTTTCCGTGGCTTCTGTCATATCCTTATGAATCCAGGACCAGTGCTCGCGGATATTGGCAATTTCCACCATATAGGGGTTCAGGCCGCACTTTTCCGCGCACTTGCGGAAGGTGGCCTCATGCATACGGGGTGAGCAGGAGCAGACCACGATGCCCGTGAGCTTCTTCTCCTTGATAGCGGCGGCAATCCGGGACTGTCCCGCCTCGGAGCACATATAGGGGTAGTCCTCAGCGTGGACAACGCCCTGCTCCTTCAGCGCCAATTCCGCCACCTTGCTCACATCTACGGTGGCAGCAATGTTACTGCCGCAATGGCAGACAAATACACCTATTCTCTGCATACCCTCACCTCCGGTACTTTCTGAATGCGCTCACCAGCAGCTGCTGGGGTGTTTCCCCGTCCACCAGCGCCGGAATTTCGTCCGGTGTCAGAAGAGACTGACCCCGCTGACGAATCACCAGCTGCCGCGCCGCGTCAATGAGCTTTGCCGGTTTTACATCCCGGGGGCAGCGCTCCAGGCAGGCAAAGCAGCTGAGGCATTTTTCAATGGATTTACTCTGGGCCAGCGCCGCAATATCTCCCCGCTGCACATAGCTGACGAACTGATGGGGTTTTATGTCCATTTCGTTGTAGGACGGGCAGCTGGCGGAGCATTTTCCGCACTTCATGCACTTAAGGGGATTCACGCCGCTGATTTCTTTGATTTGTTCCACAGGATTCATTCCACATCCTCCTTCACGCCCAGCGCTTCCGCCAGCAATTCAGTGAAATATACCACCGGCAAGCTGGCATTGCGACTTAAATTGTACTTACACAAGGGGCAGGCGGTTACCAGGCAGTCCGCCGCAAAACCGGCGGCGCTATCCGCAATTTTCTTGCAAAGCGCCTCTGCCTGCTCCGGCGCTTTTGCGCTGATGTAGCCGCCGCAGCACTCGTTGCGGTAGGGGTACACCACCGGCTCTGCTCCCAGCGCCTTAATAAAGTCCTCTAAGATGGTGGGGTTTTCCGGGTCGTCAAAAGCCATCACGCCGCTGGGCCGCAGGAGTAAGCAGCCGTAATATGCGCCGATCTTTCTGCCGGTGAGGGGATTTACCACCTTTTTCTTGATTTCGTCGAAGCCGATTCTGTCCCGGAGCACCTCTAAAAAGTGCAGCACGGTGGTCTCGCCCTTGTAGGGTTCGGCAAGACCCATATAGTTATTGGCGCGATTCTGAATATCCGCCACATTTTTCATATCGTCATTGACCCGCTTCATCACATGATGGCAGGCAGAGCACACGGTAACCAACTCCCTGCCCTGCTCCTTGGCGTCGTTCAGCGCCCGGACGCAGGAGAGCTTATTGGCGATTTCGTCGCTGCCCATGGGATACACACCGCCGCAGCACTGCCATTCGGGACGCTCCTCCAGTTCAAACCCCAAGGCCTTTGCCGACGCCCGCGCCCAGCGGTCCAGGTCCTTTGCCTTATTTTTCAGAGTGCATCCCGGATAATAACTGAATTTCATAATAAACTCCTCTCGAAGATGTTTTTAAACTATTTTTCAACCACAGCTTTTGCCGTTGTTATGGAGGCTATCAATCTGCGGCGAATAGAGCCACATAAATTTCGCAGCGTTTTATACTGCTCCTCAGTCAGCTTGTTTTTTCTGTAAAGCAATTCCAACCAATATTCCGTTTCTGAACTTTCCTTTAACGCTATTTCCAGCTTACTGATAAAATCTGCGCGGCTTTGCGCATATCTTGCCTCGTGAACATTGGCACCGACGGAGGACGCTGCGCGTATTAGCTGATTCACAAAAACGGTGCAACCTTTTATGCTGTCGCATATATCGGAAACAGAAAGAGCAAATGCAATGCTGTCTTCTCTGAGTTGATTTTTAGAGTTTTCCATAAACATACTTCCTTTTGTCGATATGTTTGCTGTTGGCAAACTCGATATTTTTGCATTGCGGCAAAATCGATATATCGCTTCGCGATTCTATATGTCGCCGTTGGCGACGAATTCGATATAAATCCTATCTCGCCCCACAGGGCATATCGAGTGCGTCAGCACATATCGATTCACAAGGGGAAATATCGAAAATCCCGCAAGGGATTTATATCGACGAATCTATCGTCTGCACAAGCAGACAATAGATTCTACATGAGAACACCGGGGGAACAGGTCCACTGCCTGGGCGTTTTGCAGACGATAGCCGCTCTCTTTCAGTAGCGCCACGTCCCGGGCCAGGGTTGCCGGATCGCAGGAGACATACACGATGCGGCGGGGGGCCATACGGGTCAGCGCCTCCACCGTATCGGCGTTCAGACCCTTGCGGGGCGGGTCTACCACCACCACATCCGGCTTCACACCCTGCTGCTCCAGGGAAAGCGCCGCCTCCCCTGCGTCGCCGCAGAAAAATTCCGCGTTATCAATCCCATTGCGGCGGGCGTTCTCTCTGGCATCCTGCACTGCCTGCTCCACCACCTCCACGCCGATGACCTTGCCGGCGGCCTTTGCCATGGCAAGGGTGATGGTGCCCACGCCGCAGTACAAATCCAGCACCAGGTCTGCCTTGGTGATTTCCGCCGCGGCGATTGCCGCCTCATACAGCCGCTGGGCCTGACGGTGATTCACTTGATAGAAAGAGTGGGGGGACAACCGGAAGGTCAGTCCGCACAGGGTGTCCTCAATATAGCCGGGGCCGTAAAGGGTAATCATCTCGTCCCCCAGCACCGTGTTGCCCGCCTTGGTATTCACCGACAGCACCAGGGTGGTAAAGCCGGGAACAGCCTGCAGCCGCCGGATTAAATCCTCCGTATGGGGCAGCTTGCGCCCATTCACCACCAGGCACACCAGCACCTGCCCGGAAACAGCGCCCCGGCGCACATAGATGTGCCGCAGCAGTCCCTTGCGGGTTTCTTCGTCGTAGGCGGTGATGCGGTAGTGGTTTGCATAATCTATCACTATTTTCCGCACCCGGTCGCTCTCCTCCGGCAGGATCAGACAGCGTTCATTTTCCACCACCTGATGGGACCCCGCCTTGTAAAAGCCGGCGTAGGCTCTGCCTTTCCGGCTGGTCACCGGATACTGCGCCTTGTTACGGTAGCCATGGCAGGTGGGGGCGGAGAGGATGGGGACTTCCTCCAGGGTCTCGCCGCCGATGCGGTTCAGGGTATTTTTCACCCGCTGGGCCTTCAGCCGGGTCTCCTCGGCATAGTCTATATGCCAGAAATCACAGCCGCCACACAGCTTGGCAACGGGACATTCCCGGTTGACCCGGTGGGGGGATTTCTCCAAAATCTCCACAATTTTGCCCGATGCCCAGGTTTTTGCCGCCTTTTCGATGCGGATTATGTACTTTTCGCCGGCAATGGCATTGGGCAGAAACACGGCGCAGCCCTCCACGTGGGCAACGCCCTGTCCTTCGGCGGTATAGTCTGTAACCACCGCCTCATATTGCTTGTTCTTTTCTAGCATTGGTCCTCCAAAAGAGTCTCCATTGCCACCTTTTGGGCAGACATCCCCATGGCTTCATAGAATTTCATAGCGCCTTCGTTACAGCTCCACACGTTCAGGGTCACACTGCGGCAAGCCCTCTGCCTGGCGTACCGGCAGACCGCCTGATACAGTGTCTTTCCCACCTTCTGACCCCGGCAGGTTTCGTCCACGCACAAATCGTCGATGTAACAGGTGGTGTGATCCTCAAGCACCGGGTCCCGGTAATAGGTTTTGATTTGGCAGAAGCAGTAGCCCAGCACCTTGTCCCCCTCCGCCGCCACAAAAATGGGCGTATCGGTCTTGTCCAGCAGGGCAAGCACCTGGGAAGGGCCGTATTTTTGGGCGTTTGCCCGGAAAAGATCCGGTCTGCCCCGGTGGTGGACACGGCCCACCTGCCGCAGCAGCTCCAAAATAGCAGGTACATCTTTGGCAGCAGCGAAGCGAATCTCCATGTGCTATCCTCCTGTGCTCAGAAGTGTGAAAAATGCGCAAAAAGGGAGTGCAGCGCCGCACTCCCTCTGGGGTTTTATTTGCGGCGTCTGCCGTTTCTATCAAAAAAGTGGGCTGACAGAACAGCCACGGTAATCCGGGCTGCCAGCGCCAGGCCGGTCTGCCACAGCAGGCACACCATGGCGGCGGTGGTCATCTGGAACAAGTCCTTGCTTTTGAAGCCAACCGCCACAACAATCATCACAATCAGCAGCACCGCGCCCAGCCCGGCAAAGGCGATACCGGCTATCCGCTGGGAAAACCGCCATGCCTCCACGCCGCCCATGCCGTAATATGTACGGAAGCCGTATTTATAATTGGCCTCCGGCGCGGGTTTCAGCAGATACATCGCCCCCAGCACCAGCAATACAACCGGGCCGACCAGCACCGCCAGCGTTACCAGAAACCGGATGTCCTTCAGAAAAACATCCATCTCCGGCACCAGACTCTCCAAATTCAGGTCAAATATCTTTGTAATGAACTCCATAGGGGAATCTCCTTATTTCTCTTCCAAGAACCTCTCTATCTCATGGACAAAGCTGCGCACGTCCTGGAAACGGCGGTACACAGACGCAAACCGGATATAGGCAACCTCGTCCAGAGGCTTGATCCGCTCCATGACCATCTCACCGATGGCGTCGGTGGTGACCTCCCGTTCCAAAGTATTTTGAATGGTCTGCTCGATTTCCGTAGTGATCCGGTCAAGATCCGCCACGTCCACCTGCCGCTTGTCGAAGGCGCGTACCATGGAATTGAGGATTTTGTTTCTGTCGAAGGACTGCCGTGTGCCGTCCCGTTTTACCACAATAATGGGCAGGCTCTGCACGATTTCGTAGGTGGTGAACCGCCGCTGACAGCGCAGACACTCTCTTCTCCGGCGAATGCTCTGACCGTCCTCAGAATGGCGGGAGTCTACAACCTTGCTTTCCTGATCACCGCAAAATGGACATTTCATAGAAAACGCCCTCCTCTTTGGTTTATTTTCTCTAACAAGTAGACATAATTACTCTCATACGATTATAACAAGAAAACCCGCCTCTGTCCAGCTTTTTTTGCGTGTTTTCCCTGCCTCTTGCCAAGGCGTCTTTTTTGGAGTAAAATGAAGAAAAAAGCGAAGGAGTGTTACCGTGAAAAAATCCCTGATTTACAGCATCTGGGCGGCGCTGTACTGCCTTTGTGTGGGGCTGGGTTTTGTGGAAAATCCCGCAGGCGCGGGCAAGGCGCTGCTGGTGGCTTCCAGCCTGATTTTCTTTCTGCCGCCCTTTTATCTTGCGTGGCAGGCAAAGAAAGAGAACGACCAAAGAACCATGCTGGTTCTGTCTCTTGTAAGCGGGGGAATCCTCGCCCTTTCCCTTATTCTGCTGGCGCTGAATATTCTCTCTGTCTACTTCAGCGCCCACACCGGTCTTGTGCTTCATGTGCTGCTGGTGATGTTCTCCGCTCCCATGGTCTGCGGGCAATACTGGGTAGTAAGCCTGTTTCTGTGGGCATGCCTGCTGATGGTCAGTCTGCAGGGAAGAAGCCGCCCTTGTCAAAGGTAATTACCAGATAATAGGTGCCTTGGCGCTGCTGTGCCAAGGCATTTTCCAATGCCTGCCGGATTTCCTTCTCCCTGCCGGAAAGCTGGTGGGGAACGGCAATGTCAAAAATCAGATTGGTATGCTCCACGCCGCTTACCATGCGGAAATCGTGGAGGCTCAGCCGGGAATCAAAGGCGATAAGGGCGGTACTGAGCAGCTCCCGCAGTCCGTTTACCGTCTCATCGTCCGCCACCACCGGGTCGTAGTGAATCACCAGATGCACGCCCAATTCCTGTAAGCACCTGCGCTCCAGATTGTCAATGAGGTCGTGGCACCACAGGGGGTCCAGCCCCCGGTCCATCTCCACATGAAGGCTGCCGAAGCGCTGCCCCGGGCCGTAATCGTGGACCATCAGATCGTGGTAACCCAGCACCGCCTCTTCCTGCCGCAAAATATCCACAATCTGCTTTTGCAGCTCCGGACTGGCTGACTGGCCCAGCAGAGGGCTGACGGTTTCCTTTGCCAGCGTGATGCCGCTGTACAGAATAAACAGCGCCACCCCAAGGCCCATATAGCCGTCCACACGCCAGTGGGTGAGCCGCTCCACCACCGCCGCAAGGAGCACCGCGCCGGTGGAAATCACATCGTTGCGGCTGTCGGCGGCGGTTGCCAGAATGGCGGCGGAATCAATGTGCCTGCCCAGCCGGGTGTTGAACCGCGCCAGCCACAGCTTTACCAGCATGGAGCCTGCCAGCACCGCCACCATGGGCAGGGACACGGTTACCGGGGAAGGGTTGAAGATTTTTTCCACAGAGGTCTTTCCCAGCTCAAAGCCGATGACTACAATCATGGCCGCCACCCCGAGACCGGACAGATATTCATACCGGGCGTGGCCGTAGGGGTGGTCCTCATCGGCAGGCTTCTCCGCCAGCTTAAAGCCAATAAACGTTACCAGAGCGCTGCTGGCATCGGAGAGGTTATTCATGGCATCGGCAGTAACGGAAACCGAGCCGGAGAGGGTGCCGATGACCAGCTTCGCCGCGAACAGCAGCGCGTTGCACACCACGCCCACAATGCCGGAGAGCCGTCCCGCCCCTGCGCGCACCTGTGGGGAGGTAACAGGCAGGTTCTTTGGAATTCCAATTTTTATAAGGAAGTTAGTCACGTTTTTCCCTCCAAATACAGCGATTTTCTACATTTAGCAAAACTCTACTGTGAGTAGAGTCCCGTTTTCTACTGCCCGGGGCGGTGTTTTTGCCCATTTCTAATCCCAGTGGCTTGGAAAACGCCCCCGGCAGAGGTAAACTTATCTTCGTGATTCGTAATTATTATAGGACGGCAGGATTTTCCTGTCCAGTATTTTTTAAGGAGATTCTTATGGCATACCGCATCATCACCGATACCTGCTGCGATTTCCCGGAGCAGATGTATAAAGACCTGGGCTTGGAGGTGGTCTCCCTTTCCGTCAACTATCGGGAGCAGACCGTCAACGCCTACACCGAAGACTGGCTGAAAGAAATGTTCGACGGCCTGCGCGCCGGTGAGAAGGCCACCACCGCTGCCGCCAACCCCCAAAACTGGCAGGACGCCATCGAGCCTGTTCTGCAGGCGGGAGAAGACGCGCTGGTTCTGGCTTTTTCCTCCGGCCTTTCCACAACCTACCAATCCGCTGTCATCGCCGCAGGCGAGCTGGCAGAGCGGTATCCGGAGCGGAAAATTATTGTAGTGGATACCCTGTGCGCCTCTCTGGGGCAGGGTCTGCTGGTTTACTACGCCTGCCAGAAGCGGGACGGAGGAATGTCTTTGGAGGCACTGGCAGACTGGTGTGAGAGCCATAAGCTGAACCTGTGCCACTGGTTCACAGTGGACGATTTGATGTACCTCAAGCGCGGCGGCAGAGTCAGCGCCGCCACAGCTGTGGTGGGCACTATGCTGAAAATCAAGCCGGTACTCCACATGGACGACGCCGGCCACCTGATTAATATGTCCAAGGTGCGGGGCAGAAAGGCTTCCATTGAAGCCATCGCCCAGAAGATGGGTGAGCTGGCGCTCCCCGGTGAAAACGATACCGTCTTTATCTGCCACGGAGACTGCCAGGAGGATGCGGCATATCTGGAAGCGCTGGTAAAGGAAAAATACGGCGTGAAAAAGGTGTTCACCTATTACGTGGGCGCGGTGATCGGCTCCCACTCCGGACCGGGCACACTGGCGCTGTTCTTCCTTGGAGAGCATAGATAAGCGTGTTTTCCGTCAGGCGAACACGCATTGATAGAATCCCTGCGGGACAAGAGGGGATTTATCGCATATCGACACAAAAGGGGGCGACCACAGGTCGCCCCCTTTTTGTGGGGTTTCCAGCGGTCGCCCGTCCATTGTCCATTATCTATTGTCCATTTTCCGCAGCGCAATCGCCGTGCGGCTGGGGAGGTACAGCAAGATACCGGGTCTGCCGTTTACTTCTGTGGTTTGGTAGGTCTGGTGATAGACTCTGCCGAAGCCGCCGAAGCAGAAATCATCGGTTGACATAACAACCTCATATTCACCCGCTTCCGGTACCGGCAGGAAATAGCCGGTATAAGAGGCTGACGGGTGGAAGTTAAAGACAAAATAGCCTTCTCCCTTCTGATAAAACAGCACCTTATCGTCATTGTGAAGATACAGCTGTCTGTCCTGCCCGCCTATGACCTTTTTTGATTTACATAACTTTACCGCCGTCTTTTCAAAGGCGTTTAAGTATTGGTACTTCAGGTTCTTGCTGTCAGCCAAAGACCACTGCCGCCGGCAGTAATGGTAGCTCCAGCCGTTGCCCTCTCTGGGGAAGTCAATCCACTCCGGGTGGCCGAATTCGTTGCCCATAAAGGTCAGATATCCCTCGCCGCCCAGGGTCATGGTAATGAGCCGGATCATCTTGTGCAGCGCCATGCCCCGGTCAATCACCGGGTTCTGGCTGCTTGTTTCCATGCCCCAATACATCTCCTTGTCGCAGAGGCGGAACATGATGGTCTTGTCCCCCACCAGCGCCTGGTCGTGGGACTCACAGTAGCCGATGACCTTCTCCCGGGGACGGCGGATGGTCAGCTCGTAATAAATTTTGTTCAAATCCCAGTATTCGTCCGGGGTCTCCTTCAGCAGACGAATCCACATGTCCGGCACGCCCATGGCAAGGCGGTAGTCAAAGCCCACGCCGCCGTCTTTGATAGGCACACACAGACCGGGAAGCGCCGACATATCCTCAGCAATCAAAATGGCGTTGGGGTTCACCTGCCGCACCAGGGTTGTGGCAAGCTGGAGGTAGGTCACTGCCTCCACGTCGGTGTTCATGGAGAAGTATTTGCCGTAGTCGGTAAACGCCGTGCCCAGGCCGTGGTCAAGGTACAGCATGGAGGTGACTCCGTCGAAGCGGAAGCCGTCAAAGTGGTACTCCGTCAGCCAGTATTTCAGGTTGGACAGCAGGAAGTGGATCACTTGGTTTTTGTCGTAATTGAAGCACTTGGTATTCCACTGGGGGTGGTCGCCCTTGGCGCCTTCATGGAAGAACTGATAGGACGTGCCGTCAAATTCGTTGATGCCCTCCCGGGTGTTGAGACAGGCGTGGGAGTGCACCACGTCCAGCAGTACCGCAATGCCCATTTTATGGGCGGTATCAATGAGCTTCTTCAACTCCTCGGGTCTGCCGAACCGGGAGGACGGGGCGAAGAAATTGGTCACCTGATAGCCAAAGCTGGCGTAATAGGGGTGCTCCATAATCGCCATAATTTGTATGGCGTTATAGCCCAGTTTTTTGATTCTGGGGAGAATTTCGGTGCGGAATTCTTCGTAAGTGCCCACTCTGCCCTCCTCCTGGGCCATGCCGATGTGGCACTCGTAGATGAACAGCTTTTTCTTTGGCTTAAAGGCGGCGTCCGTCCACGGGAAGGGGGTTTCCGGGTCATAAATCACGGCGTTCCAGGAGTTGTCCACAGGATTTTGCACCACCCGGCGGGCGTACAGGGGAATCCGCTCCAGCTCCTGCCCCTTTCGCGCCACCACGGTCATCACGATCGTGCCGTCTTTCAAGGTATCACAGCCGGGCAGAAACAACTGGAAAACCCCGTTTTCCAGCTTTTCCATCGGGTATGCATGGCGGTCCCACCCGCAGAAATCACCGGTTAAGTACATCTCGTCCGCACCCGGCGCCCACTCCCGGTAGTACCAGCCGTCCTTCTCCTTGTGGAAGCCGAAGTATTCGTGGCCGTTGGCAAAGTCAGAGAGGTCACCGAGGGCTTCCAGTTTTTCCCGGTAGCGCTGCTGCCGCAGGTCAAAATCCGAGGCAAAGGGAATCAGGTTTTCGTCATACTGAAAGATTTTGTGCTTCATACGTTACCTCCCTTTTCGTGTCAATCCCTCCGTGTCGCCTCACGGCGACCCACCTCCCTTTACACAGGGGAGGGGCTTTTGTTTACGTTTTTTTGATGAATGTTTCCTTGCATTTGGGGCAGGTTATGGCAATCTTTCCCTTGCCCCGGGGGACACGCACCACCTGATGGCACCGGGGGCAGTCAAAATACCGGTGCTCTCTGTCCCTGACCCGCTCCATAAAGCGCAGGTAGCGCCGGTTCTCCTGATAGCGCTTGTAGGTGTTCCGGGAGAGCATACGGAAAATCGCCCAGAACATAAGGGCATAGGACAGCGCCGTCAGCGCCAGATCCAGCAGCGGCCACCGAATGAACATCACCAGCAGACACAGCCCCACACCCAGGGATAAAATCGCCATATTCAGCTTGTCAGTTCCGTAGCGTCCCATCATAAACCGGCGCAGGCAGCCATTGATTTGCGCGCCCAGGCGGCGAAGAAAATCGGAAAAGCCTCTCATAGAATCCACCTTTGTTTGCTTTCTGTCTTCATTATAGGCACAACACAGCCTTTTTGCAAGGGCAAGTCCCCGGAATTCAAGATTTATTTACGATTTGCCCGGTGGCAGGTTGGTAAAATGTTGGGAAGATTTTTGGTTTCGGGTGTGGTATGATGTTAACGGTCTTGGTTTTTCTCCCTTTTCTTTTTTATATTGTATCTGTGGAAAAAAGCCTTGTTTTTTGCGCCTTTTTATGGTACAATGCAAGGTGAAAAACTATGCCTGATTTTTCCGTTTTTTTCGCGGTTTTTTTACAGAGAAAGGAGCTTTTTATGTTTTCATCTGCCTATGTGTGGGCGAAGGTTTTAAGCTATCTGGAGGAGCAGCTCACCTCTACCATGGTATCCGCCTGGTTTGACGATGCGGAGGTTGTGGAGCTCAATGACGAATTTTTGATCTTGTACAGCCCCGATGCCTTCCGCCGGGATATAATCATCCGCCGGTGCACGGATCTGGTGCAGGAGGCGCTGAAGGAGCTGTTTAATTCCGACGCTAAGCTGAAAGTCTTCGGTGAAGAGGAGTACAGCAAGTACAAGCTCCAGGGAAAGCAGTCCACCACCATGGAGTTTAATCCCCAGTTCACCTTTGAAAACTTTATTGTGGGTCCGTCCAACCGCATGGCCCACAGCGCTTCCATCGCCGTCTCCCAGACCCCGGGTCAGGTGTACAACCCCCTGTTTATCTACGGCCCTCCCGGTGTGGGCAAGACCCACCTGCTGTACGCCATTGCCAACGGCATCCGCAAGAACAATCCCAATGCCAACATCGTCTATATCAAGGGCGACCAGTTTACCAATGAGCTGATTGAGGCCATTAAAAGCGGTAAAAATATCGAATTCCGCAGTAAATACCGGGAAGCAGACCTGTTTTTGATAGACGATATTCAGTTTATTGCCGGCAAGGAATCCACCCAGGAGGAGTTCTTCCATACCTTTAACAAGCTCTTTGAGGAGCACAAGCAGATTGTCATGACCTCCGACCGGAAGCCCGGCGACATGCCCACCCTGGAGGACCGTCTCCGCACCCGGTTTGAATGGGGTCTGATTATGGATATTCAGCCGCCGGATTATGAGACCCGTATGGCAATCATCAAGACCAAGGCCTACTCTCTGGGTCTGGAGCTGTCCGACGAGGTGTGCAACTTCATTGCCGTAAACGTGACCAACAACGTACGGCAGATTGAAGGCACCGTGAAGAAAATCAAAGCCTACCACGATTTGGACGGCATGTCCCTGATTCTGGAGAATATCTCCACGGTAATCCGGGATATGTTCAAAAATGAGAACAATTCCCTGCCCACCCCCAGCTTAATCATCAGTCAGGTCTGTAAATTCTACAATCTGGACGAGACCGTTCTGCGGGGCTCCCAGCGTACCAAGGGTATCGCGGAGGCACGGCACGTGGCAATTTACCTGATCAGAAAGCTGACCAACCTGTCCACCCCGGACATCGGCAAGGAATTCAGCGGCCGTGACCATACCACCGTCCTGAACTCCATTACCAGAATTGAGGACCAGCTCAAGGGCGGCGACACGTCCCTGCAGAATCACATTCGGGACATTACCGCAAATATCAATTCCTGTCTGTAAATTTTTGTGCACAGGGGCTGTGGATTGTGGAGAATTTTTCTGTGGAAAAGCAGCGCTGTTTTTCTCTAAAATCTAGTCTGTGAAAAAGCTGTGGGCTTTTGCCCGGGTCGTTGTGGAGAAAAAAATGTTGATACACCAAGAGAAAACCGGGTTTTCCACATAAAAAAGTACTACTGCTGTTATTACTACCTAAAATATCTATTTTTATATATATTTTTATTATTTTCAGGAAGGAAGGTTTTTTGCTATGCGTTTTACCTGTGAAAAAAGTATGCTGGTTATGGGTCTGAATATTACAGGCCGGACCGTGGCGCAAAAGAGCGCGCTGTCTGCCATTGAGGGTATTCTGTGCCGGGCAGGTGACGGCTTGATGCTCACCGGCTATAACATGGAAACCGCCATTACCTATAGAATTGACGCAGAGGTGTCGGATGCCGGGGAATGTGTACTGCCGGCAAGACTCTTTGGCGATATTATCCGCAGACTCCCCGAGGGACTGGTGACGGTTGTGGTGGACGACAATTTCAAGGTGTCCATCCGGGCAGGCTACGCCTCCTTTACCATCTCCGCGGAATCTGCCGAGGATTACCCGGAGCTGCCCGATGTGGGCGGGGGAAACAGTGTGACCATTCCCCAGAGCGCTTTGAAAGAGCTGATCGGCGGCACAATTTTTGCCGTTTCCGAAAATCAGGGCCGTCCTATCCATACCGGCGTGAAGTTTGAGGTTGCCGGCGATGCCGTTTCTGCCATTGCGGTGGACGGCTTCCGTCTTGCCCGGCGCACCTATCATTGCGACAGCAGTACCGGTCGGGAGCTTTCCTTTGTAGTGCCGGCGCAGGGTCTGAAGGAAGTGGAGAAAATCCTGCAGGACAGTGACGAGGAAGTAACCTTTATGTTAGGGGGCAAGCACATTCTCTTCCGGATTGGGGAGGCAACGCTGATTTGCCGGCTGCTGGAGGGAGAATTCCTGGATTGGCGGAAGGTTGTTCCCATAAATTGCCCGGTGAAGCTGGTTGCCCATGTGAGTGATCTGGCTTCTTCCATTGAGCGTGTGGGTCTGATTGTGTCTGAAAAGTACAAGAGCCCGGTGCGGTGCGTGTTTTCCAATCAGGAGCTGCTGCTGCGGACCAATACCACCATCGGCGCGGCGGAGGACCGGTGCACCCTTGCCGGTGACGGTAAGGAACTGGAAATCGGCTTTAATGTGCGTTACTTGGCCGATGCCCTGCGGGCAGTTCCCAGTGAGGAAGTCTGTCTGGAGCTGACCAACAGCTTAAGCCCCATCGTGCTGACGCCGGTGGACGAAAAGCAGGACTTTGCCTATATGGTCCTGCCGGTAAGAATTAAAAATTAAAAACCGTAGGGAGGGGCCTTGGTTCCGCCGGACTGGGAAAAATTTTTCGGCGGGAGGAAACCCCCGCCCAACAAAAAGGTGTATTATGAAAGTTACAGTAACCAAAAAGCAGCCCAATGCTGTGCCTGTGGTGATTCACACGGAGTTTATCAAGTTGCAGGACGCCATGAAGTATGCCAATGTGGTGTATTCCGGGGGCGAAGCCAAGCAGCTGATCCTGGAGGGACAGGTGAAGGTCAACGGAGAGGTTTGCACCATGCGGGGCAAGAAGCTCTATCCCGGGGATATGTTCTCCTTTATGGGCGGCAATTATCTGATATGCGCAGATGAAGTTAAATAAGATTTCTTTGGAGAATTTCCGCAATTATGCCTCCTTAGAGGTGGAATTTGCCCCCGGGGTGAATCTGCTTGTGGGAGAAAACGCCCAGGGAAAGACCAACCTTTTGGAAGCGGTGGCGTACCTTGGCTCCGGCAGGTCCTTCCGGGCGCAGAAAAATGCGGAGCTGGTAGCCCTTGGTGCAGAATTTACCCAGCTGGAGGGTGCGGTGACTTCCCAGGAACGGGAGCAGACATTGCGTTGGGTGCTGTTTTCATCAGGCAGACCCCGGCAGGTGTACCGAAACGGCGTGAAGAAAAAGACAGCCGGTGATATTTCCGGGGTTTTGCAGACGGTGCTGTTCTGCCCGGAGGATTTGTCGGTGCTGAAAGCCGGCGCGTCCAGCCGGAGACGGCTGGCGGATTCCGCCATCTGTCAGCTTCGGCCCAATTACGAGGCGGCGCTGACGGAGTATAACCGGATTCTGGAGCAGAAAAACCGGATTCTTAAGGATCGGCACGAAAACCCGGCGCTTCTGGAGATTCTGCCGGAGTACAATGCCCGGCTGTGTCAGGTGGGGGCGCTGCTGATTTCCTACCGCGCCCGATTTTTTGAGGGCTTGGCCCGGGAGGCAAAGACCTATCATGGGCTGTTTTCCGGGGGTAAAGAGGAATTTTCCCTTGCCTACCGGACGGTGTCCAATATTGAAAATCCCTTTGCCCCTGTGCAGGAGCTGGAGGGGAAGCTGCGGGAGCATCTGGACAGCCACTATCGGGCAGAATTGGAAAGCTGTCTGTGCCTGACCGGTCCCCACAAGGACGATTTTGATGTGGCGCTGTCCGGCCTGTCCTTAAAGACCTTCGGTTCGCAGGGTCAGACCAGAACCGCAGCCATCAGCTTAAAGCTTGCCCAGCGGGCGCTGATGGAGAAGGAGTCCGGGGAGACGCCGGTGCTGCTTCTGGACGACGTGCTGTCGGAATTAGACCCGGGACGGCAGGATTTTGTGCTGAACCAAATCCATGAAGGACAGGTGTTTATCACCTGCTGCGAACCGGAGCGGTTTACAACATTAGGAAAAACCATTGAGATTAAACAAGGAAAAATAATGGACAATTGAGAATTGAGGTATCGGCTTTGCCGATGAATATAATTGTCCATTGTACATTGTCAACTGTCAATTGAAAAAGTCAGGAGGACTTTTTATGTCTGATGAAACGAAAGTAACACAGGAATACGGCGCGGAGCAAATACAGGTCCTGGAGGGTCTGGAAGCGGTGCGCAAGCGTCCCGGTATGTATATCGGCTCTACATCCAGCAGCGGTCTGCACCATCTGGTGTACGAAATTGTGGACAACTCCATAGACGAGGCGCTGGCAGGCTACTGCAGCCATATAACTGTCACCATAAATCCCGGCAACTCCATCACCGTCACCGACGACGGCCGGGGTATTCCCGTGGACATTCAGGCCCAGACCGGCAAGCCGGCGCTGGAAGTGGTATTCACCGTGCTGCATGCCGGCGGTAAGTTCGGCGGCGGCGGTTATAAGGTCTCCGGCGGTCTCCACGGCGTGGGCGCGTCTGTGGTAAACGCCCTGTCGGAGAGCCTCACTGCCCGGGTGCATAAGAACGGCAATATCTATGAGATGAAGTTCTCCCGGGGTCATATCACCCAGCAGATGAAGATTGTGGGCGCTACCGATAAAACCGGCACGGAGGTTACCTTCCAGCCGGACCCGGAGATGTTCGACGAGACAGAATATTCCTACGAGATCCTCCATGAGCGTATGCGGGAGGAGGCGTTCCTGAATGCAGGTCTGTCCATCACCATCACCGACAACCGGGGCGAAGAGCCGGTTTCCGAGACCATGTGCTATGAAGGCGGTATCCGGGAGTTTGTCACCTGGACCAATCAGAAAAAGACGGTCATTCACAATGACGTGATTTATATGTCCGGCAACAAGGACGATGCATCGGCAGAAATTGCGGTGCAGTACAACGACGGCTTCAGCGAGTCCCTCCAGTCCTTTGCCAACCACGTGCGCACCCCCGAGGGCGGTATGCATGAGACCGGCTTCAAGACTGCGCTGACCCGTGTTTTGAATGCCTACGGTATGAAGGCCGGCATCATCAAGG
This sequence comes from Faecousia sp., assembly GCA_045540155.1. GTDB lineage: Bacteria > Bacillota > Clostridia > Oscillospirales > Oscillospiraceae > Faecousia. The sequence continues at coordinate 2,308 of JAZQGT010000055.1, read as the reverse complement.
GCGACGATAAGGTCAGCGGTGAGGACTGCCGTGAGGGTATTTCCGCCATCATTTCCGTAAAGCTCACCGACGCCCAGTTCGAGGGTCAGACCAAGGCAAAGCTGGGCAACGCCTATATCCGTACCCTGGTGGAGCAGATTGTGGGTGACCAGCTGGCAACGTATTTTGAGGAGCACCCTGCCACCGCCAAGATTATCCTGGAAAAGGCAATGATGGCAAACCGGGCAAGAGAAGCCGCCCGGAAGGCAAGAGAGAATGCCCGCCGGAAGACCGGTTTGGAATCCGGCGGCATGCCCGATAAATTGCAGGACTGCAACGAAAAAGACCCCTCCTTGTGCGAGCTGTACATCGTCGAGGGCGACTCCGCTGCCGGCTCTGCCATTCAGGGCAGAGACTCCCGTTTCCAGGCGATTCTTGCCATGTGGGGTAAAATGCTCAACGTGGAAAAGGCAAGAGCCGACAAAATTTACGGCAACGACAAGCTCTCCCCTCTGATTATCGCCCTTGGCGGCGGTATCGGCGAGGATTTCGACATTGAGCGGCTGCGCTACCATAAGATTATCATTATGTCCGATGCGGACGTGGACGGCGCTCACATTCGGACGCTGCTTCTGACCTTCTTCTTCCGGTACATGCGGCCGCTGATTGAGCACGGCTTTGTTTACTCCGCCGTGCCGCCCCTTTATAAGCTGAAAAAGGGCAAAACCGAGCGGGTGGCCTACTCCGACGAGCAGCGGGATGCGGTTTCCGCGGAGCTGCGTGGGGAAGGCGGCGCCAAGGTGGAGATCTCCCGGTTCAAGGGCTTAGGTGAGATGGACCCCCACGAGCTGTGGGAGACCACCATGGACCCTGTAAGCCGCACGCTCCGGCGGATTACGCTGGAGGACGCCCGGCGCGCCGATGAGATTTTCACAGTGCTCATGGGCGAGCAGGTAGAGCCCCGGAAGGAATGGATCGAGCGCAACGCAAAGTATGCCATCAATATTGATATCTAAAAAAATATACCAAATTACCGCGCCCTTGCAATGACATCGTTTTTTTGGAGGTGCCTAAATGGCAAAGCATAACCGTGATTACAAGCCGGAGGATATTCTGTTTCCCGAGCAGGCGATTACAGAGTCCAACCTGGTTGAAGAAATGGAAAAATCCTATATCGAATATGCCATGTCGGTCATTGTGGGCCGCGCCCTGCCGGACGTGCGGGACGGTCTGAAACCGGTTCACCGGCGTATTCTGTATACCATGTACGAGTCGGGTCTGACCTCCGACAAGCCCTTTAAGAAGTCTGCCACCTGCGTGGGTGATGTGCTGGGTAAGTACCACCCCCACGGCGACAGCTCTGTGTATGACGCCATGGTGCGTCTTGCCCAGAATTTCTCCATGCGCTATATGCTGGTGGACGGCCACGGCAACTTCGGCTCTGTGGACGGCGACCCCCCTGCCGCTTACGGTTATACCGAGGCGAGAATGAGCAAGCTCTCCAACGAGGTGCTGCGGGATATCGACAAGGACACCGTCAACTGGGACCCCAACTTTGACGAAAGCCGGAAAGAGCCCAGAGTTCTGCCCAGCCGCTTCCCCAACCTGCTGGTAAACGGCTCGTCGGGCATTGCGGTGGGTATGGCCACCAATATTCCCCCCCACAATCTCACCGAGGTGATTAACGCCTGCGTGGCTGTGCTGGACGATGAGGAAATCTCCGCCATTGACCTGATGGAGCACATCACCGGCCCCGACTTCCCCACCGGCGGTATCATTATGGGCCGCAGCGGTATCCGCGCCGCCTACGCCACCGGCAGAGGCAAGGTTGTGGTGCGGGCAAGGACGGAATTTGAAGAATTTGCCAATGACCGCACACGGATTATCGTTACGGAGCTTCCCTATCAGGTGAACAAGCGCCAGCTGATTAAGAACATTGCCGACCAGGTCAAGGACAAGCGGTTGGAGGGTATCTCCGACCTGCGGGACGAGACCGACCGCAACGGTATGCGCATCGTCATTGAATTGAAGCGGGACGCCAATCCCCAGGTGGTGCTGAACACCCTGTTTAAGCAGACCGCGTTGCAGTCTAGCTTTGGCATTATTATGCTGGCACTGGTGGATGACCAGAAGCAGCCGAGAATCCTGTCGCTGCGGCAGATTATCGACGAGTATCTCACCTTCCAGATGGAAGTGCTGACCCGCCGGACGGAGTTTGACCTGCGGAAAGCCCGGGAGAGAGCCCACCTGTTGGAGGGTCTGCTCATTGCCCAGGACAACATCGACGAGGTGATCCGCATTATCCGCTCTGCCTACGACGACGCCAAGG
>JAZQGT010000054.1:0-22455 GCA_045540155.1 Faecousia sp. | reverse complement strand
GGAACAGAGTAGGAGACCTCGCGTGAAGTGCTGCCAAAATGGGGAGTTGTCTGGCAGACGAAGGACCTTGTCCGCGATGAGGTATTCCGCACCCGCTGCGCATATAGGAAAACTTCCTAATATGTAAGCAACGATACTCGGTTGGGTAAAGAGGCCTGCCAGTTTTGTGCTGCCCCTCCCCCAATGGGTGATAGACCATGCTCCCCGTGCGCTTAGCGTGCGGGTTTTTTCTTTGGTCGCCCTGTTGGGAGCAGCTGTCGGTGCAGGCGTATTTGCCTACATATTAAGGAGGTATTTTTATGCAAACCCAAACACTCTATCCCCATCCGTTTTCCAAGGCCTATTGGCGGGATGCTGCCAGGGAGCTGAAAAGCACCAAAATGCTGGTGGTTACTGCGCTGCTGATTGCCCTGCGTGTGGCGCTGAAGCCTTTGCAGATTCCCCTTGGCAATCCCCAGCTGGCGATTCAGACCGCCATGCTGGCAACTGCCCTGGGCGCCATGATTTTCGGACCGGTGGTGGCAATTCCCGCCGCAATTATCTCCGATACCATCGGCTTTATGATCTTCCCCAACGGCGAGTACTTCCTGCCCTTTGTGCTGACGGAGATTGCCAGTACGCTGATTTACGCCCTGTGTCTGTACCGGGCCAAGGTGTCTGCTACCCGGGTGGTGCTGGCAAGATTTATTATCTGCTTCTTCGTAAATATGATTCTGCAGACACTGATAATCGCCTGGCAGTATACCTATATGGGCAACCCCGAGGGCGCAAAAGATCAGATCCTGGGCATCTTCACCGTATCCCGGCTGTTTAAGAATCTGTTCTTCTTCCCCGTTGAGTCCGTGGTGATGACCCTGTTTTTGAAGGCGCTGGTGCCGGTTACCTATCGGGCAAAGCTGACCTTTGACAAGGAGGCAAATTTGACCTTCGGCAAGAAGCAGATTGCGGCTTTGGTGCTGCTGATGGTTGTGGGTGCGGCGTCTGCTACCGGCTACCTGACCTATTATTATAATAACAACTCCGTTACCAAGGAGTATTCTGCAGAGGAAGTTGTGGAGCGGAACAAGGCCATGCACGCCATCATCCTTGCGGAAAACGACACGCTGGCCTTGGAGAACACCCTGGCTGTGATCGAGTACGCCGAAAAACCCCTCTGGGGAAGCGAAACCACCTACACCGTAGCCTTCTATCAGGCTGTAGAGGGTCAGGAGATTACCGAAAAAATGTGGAGCTACAAGAAGACGCCTGCCAGTAAGGACAAAAACCTTGTGAAGCTGTCAACGGTCATTATTGTGGCAGAGAATAAGACCGACAAGGTAATCTCTTTTGAGGTAAAGCCCGCCGAGCTCAAGCAGTAATATTTTAAGGGGAGCAGGTTTCTGCTCCCCTTTCCTATTTATTCATTTGACAAGGCATAACTGTGGCTTTATAATAAAGAAAAAATAAGAAGGAGAAAACTATGCATATTCATCACGATCATATTTCCGGCGGTGAGCATACCCACAGCCATGAGCACGCCCATACCCACGAGCACACCCACGACGGCGTTGCCCACTCCCATGCCCACAGCCATTCCCACGACCACGAGCATACCCACCCCCATGAGCACGACCATCTCCACGGGGAGGGCCATACCCATGACCATAGCCACGACTGCTCCGGTTCCTGTGCCGGCTGCGCGTCCCAGTGCCAGCATACCCCCATGGAGGAGCTGATGGCGCTGATGCAGTATATGGTCAGTCACAATGCTGCCCACGCCAAGGAGCTGGCAGACCTGGCAGTTCAGCTGGAGAAGGCAGGCAGCCGTATGGCTTACGAGCAGGTGATGGCGGCAGTGTCCGATTTTGAAAAGGGCAATTTGCGTCTGTCCACAGTTCTGGCAAGTCTGAAATAAGAGGTGGCGTTATGTGTCTTTCTACCGTTTATAAAAATACCCGCAGCGAGGAGAACGTTGTATTAAAAAACGTCATGCGGATTGAGTGCAAGGACGGCTGCGTGATTTGCACGGATTTAATGGAGCGTTCCGTTGCCATTGAGGGTACGCTGGAGTCTGCCAATCTGGTGGACGGCTACGTTGTGGTCAAGGAAACAATTCCTGCATAAAAAAGGGTGTGCTGAAAAGCACGGAAAATGTTTGTTAGACTTTGCAGGGGCGACCAGTGGTCGCCCGCGGGCGGCTATTAGCCGCCCCTACATTCCATGAATGTAGAGGATTGCATAATGATAGGGCGTGTTGCTGCAGCAACACGCCCTTATATTTATCAGCAGTAGAAATCTTTAATTTTCTTTGCCCGGCTGGGGTGGCGGAGCTTGCGGATTGCCTTATTCTCAATCTGACGAATTCGCTCTCTGGTGACGCCGAAAATCTGACCCACTTCCTCCAGAGTGTGGGTGCGGCCGTCGTACATACCGAAGCGCATCCGCAGCACATCCGCTTCCCGCTCGGTCAGGGTATCCAGAATCTCCTTCAGCGCCTCTGCCAAAAGGGCATTGGAGGTGGCATCGGCAGGACCCGGTGTGCGCTCGTCCTCCACGAAAGAACCAATGGAGGTATCTTCTTCGTCACCCACAGGGGTGTCCAGACTCAGAGTGTCCGCGGCGGTGCGGTTTGCCTCGATAATCTTTTCCACAGGCAGGCCAAGCTCTGCGGCGATTTCCTCCACAGTAGGCTCACGGCCCAATTCCTGCACCAGCTTCCGGTTGCACCGGGTAGCCTTGTTGATAACCTCTACCATGTGCACCGGCACCCGAATGGTACGGGCTTGATCGGCGATGGCTCTGGTGATGGCCTGCCGAATCCACCAGGTGGCGTATGTAGAGAATTTGTTTCCCTTTGTCCAGTCGAATTTATCCACTGCGCGGATCAGGCCGGTGTTGCCCTCCTGAATCAGGTCCAGAATGTGCAGACCGCGGCCGCCGTACTTCTTGGCGATGGAGACCACCAGCCGGAGGTTTGCCTCGGTGAGCTTGTTCTTGGCGTACTGGCTGCCCTCGGACACCATTTTTGCCAGCTCCACTTCCTCTTCCGCAGACAGCAGCTTAATCTGACCGATTTCCTTCAGGTACATGCGCACCGGGTCATCCAGATTGTATTCTGCAGCCAGATCCACCGGGTCAACCAGCTCTTCCTCGTCCACTTCTGACAGATCAATGTCGTCGTCCAGACCGTCGGAAAGCTCCAGCCCGTCACCCAAATCCAAATCCAGGTCCTCGCTGACCACCTGAATATTCAGGGCCTCAAAGCTGTCGTATATCTCTTCAATTTTTTCTGCCGGCAGGTCCATATCCTCCAGCTGGGCACGCAGTTCCGATGCCCGGATCATGCCGTCCTTGCGGCCTTGGGCAATCAGCTTTTGCAGGACCGCCTGTAACTCTTCGGGGCTCTTGGCAGGCTTTTTCACTGTGCTCATAATCCAATCCCTCTCTTTCTGATGTTCGTTTTTTCGTGCTGTTAGACTATACCTTGATTCTTGGATTTTGACAAGAGTTTTACAAAAAATTTTTCAAAAAAGCAACTTTCGGCGGTTTTTGTCGTGGCACACTACAGTATTCCCCGGCTTTCCGCAAAACATACTGTTTACAATTTGGGTAAAAGCCGCTATAATAAAAACAATTCTAAAGTGGCGGAGTTTGCGCTCTGCCCAGTTGATTCTTTTTGAGGTGCAGGCTATGACAGACCTTTCCAAAATTCGCAATTTTTCCATCATTGCCCACATTGACCACGGCAAATCCACGCTGGCGGACCGGCTGCTGGAGGAATGCGCGGCGGTGGATAAACGGGAGATGGAGGACCAGATTCTTGACTCTATGGACCTGGAGCGGGAGCGGGGCATTACCATTAAGGCAACCGCTGTACAGCTTACTTATCAGGCAGATGATGGGGAAACCTACGCGCTGAATCTCATTGACACCCCGGGTCATGTGGACTTTAACTATGAGGTATCCCGTTCTCTTGCTGCCTGCGAGGGCGCGGTGCTGGTGGTGGATGCGTCTCAGGGTGTGGAAGCCCAGACCCTTGCCAATACCTTCCTTGCCACCGATGCGGGGCTGGAGGTACTGCCGGTCATCAATAAGATTGACCTGCCCTCTGCCCGTCCCCAAGAGGTGAAGCAGGAGATTGAGGACATTATCTGCGTGCCTGCGGAGGACGCCCCGGAAATTTCTGCCAAAAACGGCATTAACATTCACTCCGTGCTGGAAATGATTGTACGGGATGTTCCTGCCCCCAAGGGGGACAGAGATGCGCCCCTGCAGGCGCTGATTTTCGACAGCCAGTACGATTCCTACCGGGGTGTTATCGTCTACACCCGGATCAAGGAAGGCACTGTCCGCGCCGGCATGGACATTAAAATGATGGCCACCGGCGCTACTTATAAGGTAGTAGAGGTGGGCACCATGAATCCCCGGGGTCTGACCCCCAGAGATGCTCTGGGCGCTGGAGAGGTGGGCTATATCACCGCTTCTATCAAGACCGTTTCCGATACCCAGGTGGGCGACACCATCACATCGGTTGAGAATCCTGCCAAAGAGCCCCTGCCCGGCTACCGTCCGGTGCAGCCCATGGTGTTCTCCGGTGTGTACCCGGCGGACGGCGCCAAGTATCAGGATCTGCGGGAGGCGCTGGAAAAGCTGAAGCTGAACGACGCGTCCTTTGTCTATGAGCTGGAAAACTCCATCGCCTTGGGCTTTGGCTTCCGGTGCGGCTTTTTGGGACTGCTCCACATGGAGATCATTCAGGAACGGCTGGAACGGGAGTACAATCTGGATCTCATTACCACCGCTCCCAATGTCTCCTACCGGGTCACCACCAACGACGGCGTGGTGCGCATGGTGGACAACCCCTTGGACTATCCCGATCCCATGGATATTCAGCTGGCGGAAGAGCCCTTTGTAAAGGTGAATCTCATGGCGCCCCAGGAGTATGTGGGCAACATTATGGATTTGGCAACCTCCCGCCGGGGCGAGTTTAAGGACATGGTGTATTTGGACGCCAACCGGGTGGAGCTGCACTATGAAATGCCCTTGAATGAGATTATTTACGACTTTTTTGACGCGCTGAAGTCCCGGACCCGGGGCTACGGCAGTTTGGACTATGAGCTGATTGGCTACCGTCCCAGCCGGCTGGTGAAGCTGGACATTCTCCTCAACGGTGACATTGTGGACGCCTTGAGTTTTATTCTCTTTGCGGACAACGCCTACCCCCGGGCACGGAAAATCTGTGAGCGGCTGAAGGAGAATATTCCCCGTGCCCAGTTTGAAATTCCCGTGCAGGCAGCCATCGGCGGAAAGATCATCGCCCGGGAGACCATCAAGGCGCTGCGCAAGGACGTGCTTGCCAAGTGCTACGGCGGCGACATTACCCGTAAAAAGAAGCTGCTGGAAAAGCAGAAGGAGGGCAAGAAGCGGATGCGTACCTTTGGTACGGTGTCTGTGCCGTCGGAAGCTTTTATGGCAGTGCTTAAGCTGGATGAGGATTAAAGGAGAAGCGATATGCCCCTGTTTGGAGGAAAAAACAGAACCCCTTTGGGGATATACATTCATGTGCCCTTTTGCCGCAGCAAATGCCAGTACTGCGACTTCTACTCCGTGCCCACCAAGGAGGATAAGTCGCTGGACGGCTATCAGGATGCTGTCTGCGCCCATATCCGGGAAACCGGCCCTTTGGCGCCGGACTATGTGGTGGACACCATCTACTTCGGCGGCGGCACGCCCACCTTTTTCGGCGCGGACGGTATGGCGGCAATCCTGAACGCCATTCGTAAGGCGTTCAAGGTATCGTCTTCCGCGGAGATTACCTTTGAGGCAAATCCTGATTCCGTGTCCGACCGGCTTTTGCGGCGGCTGTACAGCGAAGGCTTTAACCGGGTGAGTCTGGGCGTCCAGTGTGATAACGATGAGATTCTGAAAAAGCTGGGCAGACCCCACAACTATGCCCAAGTGGTGTCGGCGGTGAACCGGATTCGGAAATTCAAATTTAAGAACCTGTCGCTGGATTTGATGTACGGCCTGCCGGGGCAGTCCCTGCAGGACTGGGAACGCACCCTTACCAACGTGCTGAAGCTGCAGCCGGAGCACATCAGCTGCTACGGACTGAAGGTGGAGGAGGGCACACCCCTTTACGATTACAAGGAGTACTGCAATCTGGCAGATGACGATACCCAGGCGGATATGTATCTGTCTGCGGTGGAGATTCTCCGGCAGCACGGCTACCGTCAGTATGAAATTTCCAATTTCTGTAAAAAGGGTAACGTGTCCCGGCACAATTTGAAGTACTGGCACGGTGAGCCGTACCTTGGCTTCGGACCCAATGCCAGCTCGGATTTCGGCGGCAGCCGGTTTACCATCGTAAGGGACCTGCCTGCCTATGTTGAAGGCATCCGTACCGGCGGACAGGTGCTTTCCGAAGTGCAGGAGGTTGCCTCCCGGGAGCGGGCAGGCGAATACCTGATGATGCGGCTGCGTACCGTGGCCGGTATCAATCCCAAAGACTATGAACGGCGGTACTTGCTGCCCTTTGCGCCGCTGGAAAAGTGTCTGGAGGAATGCAGGCAGCGGGGACTGGCAGTGAAAACCTACGACGGACGCTGGCATCTGACCCCCAATGGATTTCTGCTATCCAACAGCATCATCTCCGACCTGCTGCTGATACAGGAGAAATATTGAGTAGAAAATGTAGGGGCGGCCATTGGCCGCCCGCGGACGAGGGATGCTTGCCCCTACGAACAGGAACGATAGACTATGTAGGGGCGGCCATTGGCCGCCCGTAAAGTGCAAAATTAAGGGCGTGTTGCTGAAAAACAGCAACACGCCTTTGTTGTTATTTTGCAAGCTTTCGCTGAATCAGCTTGACCAGCTCCACCACGGGAATCACAAGAATCGCAAGCCCGATGGCGATGCCGTATTCCGCAGCACCGATGGGGGTAAAGCCAAAGGCGTTTGCGATAAAGGGCACTTCGATGACCAGCGTGGTCAGCAGCAGGCTTCCCAGCATAGCCGCCCACAGAATCTTGTTGTGGGTCTTTAAGGAGAAAACGGACTTGCGCTGGGACCGCAGATTAAAGGAGTGGAAAATCTCGCACATACTCATGGCAAGGAACGCCATAGTCATGCCGTGGCCGGATTCCCCGGCTGCCCGCAGGGCTGCAAAGCTGCCAACTGCAGGGTCCATTTTTGCGCCAATCAGGTAGGCTGCGATGGTGATGATAGTGACTAAAATGCCTTGGTAGATCACGTCAAAGCCCAAGCCGCCGGAGAAGATGCCGTCCTTGGAATCTCTGGGCGGGCGGTTCATGGTGTCCGGCTCGGCTTCTTCCATACCCAACGCCAGGGCGGGGAAGCAGTCGGTGACCAGATTGATAAACAACAGGTGTACGGGGTTCAGCAGCACAAAGCCCATTAAGGTAGCGCCGAATACGCCCAAAACCTCCGACATATTGGAGGCCAGCAGGAACTGGATGGCCTTGCGGATATTGTCGTAAATCCGACGGCCCTCACCCACGGCGGTGACGATGGTGGCGAAGTTGTCGTCCGCCAGCACCATGTCCGCTACGTTTTTGGTAACGTCAGTGCCGGTGATACCCATGCCCACGCCGATGTCGGCGGATTTGATGGAGGGGGCATCGTTGACACCGTCGCCGGTCATGGCGGTGATGGCGCCGTTGGCTTTCCACGCGGTGACAATCCGGGTCTTGTGCTCCGGCTGCACACGGGCGTAGACACCGTACTTTTTCACAAGCTCGCAGATCTCTTCGTCGGAGATGGCGTCCAGCTCCGCACCGGTGATGGCTTCGGAGGCATCGGTGATAATGCCCAGCTCCTTGGCGATGGCGACGGCGGTATCCTTATGGTCGCCGGTAATCATTACGGGACGGATACCCGCGGCGCGGCACTCCTCAATGGCGGCCTTGACCTCGGGACGCACCGGGTCAATCATGCCGGTCAGACCCACGAAGCACAGATCCCTTTCTAGAAATTCCGGGGTATTGTCAGCCGGCTTTTCTGCCCAGTCCCGCTTGGCGGCGGCCAGAACCCGGAGGGCCTTATCGGCCATAGCCTTGTTGGCGGCCATAATCTCAGCCCGTTTTTCCTCAGTCATGGGCTTGACTTCGCCGTTATCCAGGTAGCTGGTGCAGCGGGCCAGCACCACATCCGGACCGCCCTTGGTGTACTGAACGAACTTGCCGTTTACAGCGTGCACGGTGGACATCATCTTTCGGCCGGAGTCAAAGGGCGCTTCGTCCACACGGGGGGTTGCCTTTTCCAGCTCTGCTTTGTGCAGGCCCACGGAGTAGGCGAAATTCACCAGGGCGCACTCCGTAGGCTCACCCTCGGCTTGATGATTGTCATTCAAGCTGGCATCGGAGCACAGCGCCATAGCGGTAGCCAGCAGCTGGGTTTCACCCAAATGCTCCACAACGGTCATCTTGTTCTGGGTCAGTGTGCCAGTTTTGTCGGAACAGATTACCTGGGTACAGCCCAGGGTTTCCACGGCGGTGAGCCGGCGAATCACAGCGTTGCGCTTGCTCATCTTGGTCACGCCGATGGACAGCACCACGGTAACCACCGTGGCCAGGCCCTCAGGGATGGCGGCAACAGCCAGAGACACCGCAACCATAAAGGTCTCCAAAATGGCGTTCAGGTGGAAATCCCCTGCCATAAGCAGGTTGAATGCGAAGATGAATACGCAGATACCCAGCACCAGGAAGGAAAGGGTCTTACCCAGGCTGTCCAGCTTCTTCTGCAAGGGGGTTTCCTCGTCCTTTGCCTCTGCCAGCGCGCCGGCAATCTTGCCCATCTCTGTGTCCATACCGGTTTCGGTGATCACGGCCTTGCCTCTGCCGTACACCACGGTAGAACCCATATAGCACATGTTCTTCCGGTCGCCCAGGGGGATATCGTCGTTCTCTGCCTTTAAGTGCAGAGCGTCCACCAGCTTGTTTACAGGTACGGACTCACCGGTCAGCGCCGCTTCTTCAATTTTCAGACTGGCGTTCTCAATGATACGGCCGTCAGCAGGCACCGCATCGCCCGCCTCCAGAACCACAATGTCGCCGGGAACCAGCTCATCGGAGTGCAGCACAATCTGCTTGCCATCGCGAATCACTTTACAGGTGGCGGCGGTCATGGTTTGCAGGGCTTCAATGGCGGCTTCCGCCTTGCTCTCCTGAATCACGCCCAGAATGGCGTTGAGCAGAACCACGGCAATAATAATGATAACCTCTGCCCATTCACCCTCGCCGGAGAGCATGCCGGTCAGCGCAGAGACTGCGGCGGCAATCATCAGAATAATCAGCATGGGATCTTTCAGCTGCGCCAGAAACCGCTGCAGCAGGGTGGGTTTTTCACCCTCTTTCAGCTTGTTGGGTCCGTGTTTTGCCAGACGCTCCTGCGCCTGCGCATGGGTAAGACCCGCTGTGTCCACGCCCAGGTTTTTCAGGACCTGCTGGGTGGACAGGGTATAGGTTTTTTCCATCCAATCAACACTCCTTGTTAAGATATAATCAAAAAGACCCATGCACATGCCCAAAACAGCTGTGCATGAGTCTCATTCTCATAAGCATTCCGGGCATAGAAGCCGGATTGACGAAATGCCGCAGGCAAAATCTGCCTGGAATTACTCCCTCATGGTATTTTTAATATAACAACACTGCAGGAAAAAGTCAAGGCGAACATGGGAGGAATTGCCTTATTTTTTCCACAAAATCAGAAAATTATTCCGGCTTTCGGGACTATCTTTTTTGCTTTTTGGGGTGTATAATAAATAAAAACTGCATGAAAAGAGGAGAATTCATGAAAAAGCTGATAATTGCAGAGCTGGCCATGCTTGCAGCGCTGCTGATTGCCGCGGTGATTGTCTGTGCCAACCTGACCCAGCCGGCGTTTGCCCCCGGCGCATTGGAAAACGGCAGCGCTGCGGAATCCACTGGCGAATCCACCGGTGAATCCACCGGGGAGACCACCACAACGGTGTTTGTTCCCACCTGGAAAACCTACCCCGAGGACAGGGAGCTGCTGGCGCAGCAGTATTTTGTATACGACTGCAAGGCAAACAGCTTTCTGGTAACCTCCGGACAGGAAGATGAACGGGTGTATCCTGCCAGCATCACAAAGCTGTTCACCGCATACGTGGCAATGCAGTACCTGCAGCCGGATACGGAAATCACTGCCGGGGACGCGCTGGATATGGTGGCGTGGGGATCTTCCGTTGCCAAGATCCGAAAGGGCGATGTGCTCACCGTGCGTCAACTGGTAGAGGCCATGCTGCTGCCCAGCGGCAACGATGCGGCGTACCTGCTTGCCTGTGAGGCAGGCCGGGCAATCAAGGACAACTCCCAGCTGAGCGCGGTAAGGGCAGTGGAGGCATTTGTGTCTCAGATGAACAGTCAGGCAGAGAAGCTGGGCATGACCGGCACCCGCTTTGTAAATCCCGATGGCATTCACGACAATAACCATTATACCACGTTCCAGGATTTGACCGTACTGGGCAGACTGGCTCTGGGGGATGCGGTGGTAATGGACTACGCGGCAAAGGCCAAGGAGCAGGTGGAGCTGCACGGAGAAACGGTGGAGTGGAAGAATACCAATGCTCTTATCGACCCGGAGACGCCCTACTATTGTCCCTACGCGGTGGGTCTGAAGACCGGTCAGACGCCCTCTGCCGGCAGCTGCCTGCTCTCGGCGTTCCGAATGGACGGACGGGAGCTGCTCATTGGCGTGTTCGGCTGTCCCCAGGAGGAGGACCGCTTTGATGACACCCTGCAGCTGTTTAACCAAATGGTTTTGAAGTAAAATCCGTGCAAAAAGCGCGCATTCTGCGAAGAATGCGCGCTTTTAGATTCTGATAATATGTAGGGGCGGGCATTGCCCGTCCGCATGGGAGATGTTCCGGTGTCCATAGGCTTTCGGGCGACCAATGGTCGCCCTTACAAGCACTGAAATGATACGGGTGCAAATTTGGAAGATTATTTTCTCGTTTCTTCCATCAAGTTCCGGAAGATAGGCAGACTCCGCCGGATCTTATCAAAGCTGACACAGTAGCACAGCCGCACATAGCCGGGGCAGCCGAAGGATTCTCCCGGCACCACCAGCAAATCCTTCTCCTTCGCTCTCTCGGAAAAGGCTTCTCCGTCCCCGCCGGGCGCTTTCACAAACAGATAGAACGCGCCGTCGGGCTTTGCCACCTGGTAACCTGCCTCCCGCAGTCCCTCGTACAGGGCCTTGCGGTTGCGGTCGTATTCCCGCAGATCCGGCTTCAGATGGGCGCAGCGGGCAAGCACATACTGCCACAGGGAGGGGGCGCAGATGTGCCCGTAGCTTCTGGCAGCGCCGGCAACGGCGGTGTAGAGCGCTTCGCCGTCGGCGCACTGCCGGGGCACGCAGATGTAGCCGATGCGCTCGCCGGGCAGGGACAGGGATTTGGAGTAGGAGTAGCAGACAACGGTATCCCGGTAGATGGTGGGGATAAAGGGCACTTCCACCCCGTCATAAGCCAGCTCCCGGTAGGGCTCGTCGGCGATGATGTAGATGGGGTGTCCGTATTCTGCGGCTTTCTTGGTCAAAAGCGCGCCCAGCTGCTGCAGCGTTTCTCGGGTGTAAACCACGCCGGAGGGGTTGTTGGGGGAGTTGATGATGATGCCAACGGTGTGTTCCGTCAGGGCATGCTCCACAGCGTCCAGCCGGATCTGGAAGTCCGGCACGTCGGGGGGGATGACCTTCAGCGCGCAGCCGGCGGATTGGGCAAATGGCTCATACTCGGAGAAATAGGGGGCAATGGCAATGATTTCCGCGCCCGGTACGGAAAGCGCCCGGAAGACAGCGCACAGCTCCGCGGACGCGCCGCAGCCCAGAAACAGCTCGTCGGAGGTTATGGAAGTGCCGTAACGGCGGTTTAGATCCTCTGCAATGGCGGCGCGTGTTGCCAGATTGCCGGGGGCGCTGGTGTAGCTGTGGGCAGCCAAAGCGCCCATGTTCTCTAAAACCTCCCGGATTGCGTCTTCAATTTCCGGCGGCGCCGGGAGGCTGGGGTTTCCGATGGTAAAATCGTAGACATTTTCTTTTCCCACAATTTGCGCCCGGGCAGCGCCGTATTCCGCCAAATCCCGGATGGCACAGCGGTTGGTGCCCATTTGGTATGCGGCTTGATTATACATAAGAATCCTCCTTAAAGCGTATAAAGCGGCGCCGGCGGGTCAAAGCGTTGAGGCTTATATGTAACAGAGCCTATGGGCTTGCCTTCGATGCCGTACTTGGGGTTGTACCCAAATAGGTTTACATAATGTTCCAAATCTGCCTTTTCCAGCTCCATGGCCTTCATAACCTCCACGGTGGCAAGCACATCGTCCACTGCCCGGTGGGAGTTGACCACCTTGCCGGAAAGACCGTACACCTCAATGGCATTGCACAGCTTATGGGGATAACTGTGGCGGTCCTTGTAAACGGTGAGCAGGTCCAGCTTGTCCTTGCCCTTGAGGATGGTGGGGTCACCGCTGCGCAGCAGCAGGTAGAACAGAAAGCTCAAATCAAAATGGGCGTTGTAGGCAAGGAGCAAGGTGTTTCCGGTGAGCATACGGGCAATGTCAGCGCAAAGCTGCTCCTTGGGGATACCCCGCGCCTGCAAATCCTCGTTGGAAATGCCGGTGAGCTGCTGGATTTGCGGCGGCACAAACCCGCCGGGGCTTAAGGCAATCAGCTCATCGTACTCCTCAACTACCGTAATTTCGCCGTTACGCTGCTCTACCACCACCGCGGCAAATTCGATAAT
This sequence comes from Faecousia sp., assembly GCA_045540155.1. Taxonomy (GTDB): domain Bacteria; phylum Bacillota; class Clostridia; order Oscillospirales; family Oscillospiraceae; genus Faecousia. The sequence continues at coordinate 9,695 of JAZQGT010000054.1, read as the reverse complement.
CTCGTCCCGGTGGTAGATAAGGCCCGTTGTCTCCGTGTCAAAGAGCACCAGCCGATCATATTTTTCAAAGAACGTGTCAAGCATTGTGTTCTCCTTTGTATAGCATCAGCGCCCGCTGAAATTTGCTTGCTTTTTCTGTTTCCAGGTGAAAACGGCTTGCCAAATCCCGGGCAAAACCATCGCACAGCGCCATGTCGCCCTCTTTCAGCTCTACTTCCACCTCGCACAGGGGCGCATGGGCGTTGCCGCCGGTGAGGCAGCCGCTGTCCAGCGCCAGCTCCAAAACGCCTCCCGGGAGGGTGACGGTTTTGGCAAGACGGGTAAATTGAGCGCTGCAGATGGGCACCAATCCCTCCCGGGTCAGCGCCTGCAGTTCCGCCGGACCGCCCATGGCAATGAGCGCAGGGACAGCAGCTTCAATACAGGCACATTCTGTCTCCCATTCTCCCCGGGCACATCCCATGGGGGTTTTCAGGGTACAAACGGCAACACCGTTTTCTATGCGCCTGCGCAGGGTGTACCGGCGCTGGGAAAGGCTGCCGGAGGGGGTGTCATAGTAGGTGCTTTCCATGGAGAGAGTTTCTGTGGGACAGGGAAAGGCGCTGTCAATGGCGGCCAGCACTGCTTCCGTTGCCTTGAATTTCAGTTCGTATTCCGTAGCCATAGTCCGTTTCCTTCGTAAATTTTTCTCATTATACACCTTTTTTGTTCTGGGCGCAAGAATCTTTCTCAGATAACCTGTTCCGACAGAAAAATCACGCCCTTCGTGATAGGATTTTGCTATATATACGAAGGGAAGTGGCGATGATGATTTCCATGCAATCCTATATCCGGCAGGGACGGCACACCCTGCGGCGCTGGGCAGTAGACCCACGGGTACATACCATACTTCGGGGTAGCGGCTATTTTGCAGCAGGCTTTGTCCTCAGCGCAGCTGCCTTGGGGCAGGGGTTACTGCCGTTGGCGCTGGCGCTGGTATGCGCCTGCGGCGGCTGGTCGGCGGTGCTGGCAGGGTTGGGAGGTCTGCTGGGGTATCGGGTGTTTTGGGATGCGGGCCAGCAGCAGTTGGTGTGGCTGGCTGCAGGTGTGTGCGTGGCGCTGCTTTTGGGTGACAGACGGATCAGCCGGGACAACCCCCTGCTCCTGCCTGCCATCGCGGGACTGATTGTGGCATCCTCCGGGGTGCTGTTTCAGACCTTGGGCATGGAGGATTCCCCCATTGCGCTGTATCTGATTCGGGTGGGGCTGGCAACCGGCGCCACATGGCTGTTTGCCCAGGTACGGAAAGGGAGAAACCCGGTGCTGGAGTGGCTGGCGAGTGGCCTGGCGGTGCTGGCGCTGGTGCAGCTTGCGCCGGTTAAGTGGTTCTCCTTAGGCTTTTTTGCCGCAGGCGCCTTGGCGGTAGTGGGTGCGTTTCCCGCTGCTGCCATTGCAGGTCTTGCGCTGGATTTGGCGCGGGTGACCACTGTGCCCATGACTGCGGTGCTGGTTCTGGCGTACTTAATCCGTCTGCTGCCGGGAAAGGCAGACAGATTGGCAAAATTTGCCCCGGGCATCACCTATCTTCTTGTGATGTGGCTGTGTGATACGTGGGATATTCTGCCCCTGCCGGCCCTTGCCTTGGGGGCAATCACGGGAGCGTTCCTCCCGGCACCGGGAAAAATTGCCCATCGCCGGGGTGAAACCGGCGCGGCGCAGGTACATCTGGAGCTGGCTTCCGGGGTGTTGGCGCAAACCCAGCAGCTGCTTCTGGAGGCGCCGGAGGTGCCGGTGGATGAGGACGCGCTGGTGACCCGGGCGGCTGAACGCGCTTGCGGCAGCTGTCCCTATCGCAAAGGCTGCAAGGATACCCAGCGTATCTGTATGCTGCCGGGGCTGCTGCTCCATAAGCCCCTGTTGCAAACGGAGGAGCTGCCTATCGTGTGCCGGAAAAGCGGCAGATTCTTAGCGGAACTTCACCGGTCACAGGAACAGCTCCGCTCCATTCGGGCAGACCGGGAACGGCAGAAGGAATACCGTGCGGCGGTGATTCAGCAGTATCAGTTCCTGTCGGAATTCCTCCAGGATTTGTCGGACAGACTTTCCCGCCGCACCAATACCGCGGCGGTGTATTCAGCCCGGGTGGAGGTGTTTGGCAATCGCCCGGAGGAGGAAAACGGCGACCGCTGTCTGCGCTTTCCGGGGATAGAGGGTAAATATTATGTCCTGCTGTGCGACGGCATGGGCACAGGACTGGGCGCGGTACAGGAGGGGCGGGAGGCAGGCGCTATGCTGCGGCGGCTGCTGTCTGCCGGATATCCGGCGGAGTACGCCCTGCGGAGTATCAACAGCCTTTGCGCCCTGCGGGACAGGGCAGGGGCGGTCACTGTGGATTTGGCGGAGATACAGCTGAGCACCGGCAAGGTGGCGCTGTACAAATGGGGAGCCGTGCCTTCCTACTTAATCAGCACGGTGGGCGCGGAGAAAATCGGCGCCTCCAGTCCGCCCCCGGGCCTGTCCGTTACCGATTACCGGGAACGGACGGAACGGCTCTCCCTGCGGCGGGGACAGCTGCTGGTGATGGTCAGCGATGGCGTGGGGGAGGCGGAGGCCTTCCGGTGCTGTACCAACGGTGTGGGGAAAACCCCCGGTGAGGTGGCAGTGGCAATCCTCGCCGCCGGCGAGGCGGTGGGACAGGACGACGCCACGGTGGTAATGATTTCCTTAGAACAAGCAGACGGATAAGGATGGTCTATGCAAAGCGGATTGCCGCTTGCTATATAATTTTTAATTTTGCATTTTGTATTTTCGCAACAAAAAAAGACCCTCCGTGGGAGGGTCTTTTTTGTTGTGAATTTAGGCCTTGCCTGCGCAGCCGAGAACGTTAACCAGCTTGTGGCGGACGATCTCCTTGATGTTGGCACGGGCGGGCTTCAGGTACTCACGGGGGTCAAACTTGCTGGGGTTGTCATTGAAGAACTTACGGACAGTACCGGTCATAGCAAGACGCAGGTCAGAGTCGATGTTGATCTTACATACAGACAGGGCTGCAGCCTTACGCAGCTGCTCTTCGGGCACGCCGATGGCGTTGGGCATCTTGCCGCCGTTCTCGTTGACCATCTTTACGTACTCCTGGGGAACGGAGGAAGAACCGTGCAGCACGATGGGGAAGCCGGGCAGACGCTTGGTAACCTCTTCCAGAACGTCGAAACGCAGAGCGGGAGGAACCAGGATACCCTGCTCGTTCAGGGTGCACTGCTCGGGGGTGAACTTGTAAGCGCCGTGGGAAGTGCCGATGGCGATGGCCAGGGAGTCGCAGCCGGTACGGGCAACGAATTCCTCAACCTCTTCGGGACGGGTGTAGGAAGCAGCCTCAGCGGACACGTTCACTTCGTCCTCGATGCCGGCCAAAGAGCCCAGCTCAGCCTCAACCACAACACCGTGGTCGTGGGCGTACTCAACCACCTTCTTGGTGATTTCGATGTTCTCCTCGAAGGACTTGGAGGAGGCGTCGATCATAACGGAGGTAAAGCCGCCGTCGATGCAGGACTTGCAGGTCTCGAAGGAGTCGCCGTGGTCCAGGTGCAGAGCGATGGGAATGTTGGGGCACTCAATAACAGCAGCCTCAACCAGCTTTACCAGGTAAGTATGGTTGGCATAGGCGCGGGCGCCCTTGGAAACCTGTAGGATAACGGGAGCGTTCTCCTCGCAGCAAGCCTCGGTGATGCCCTGAACGATTTCCATGTTGTTGACGTTGAAAGCGCCGATGGCGTAACCGCCGTCGTAAGCCTTCTTAAACATCTCGGTAGTAGTAACAAGAGCCATTTGAAATCAATCCTTTCTTATTTCTCGGGAATACCCGTATTTTTACGGCTACCATTATACCACAGTTTTTTTACATTTCAATAGGTTGCCGGGAAAAATATTGGAAATAGCTATTTACCTTTTGGGGGAAATGGAGTATAATGTTGTGGAATTTAATAAAAAAGTGCAAGGAGTGCTTAGAAATGAAACTTTCCCCTCTGCAAATGGCAAGATATCAGTACAATCCCAAGCTGCCCGGCATGCTGCGGGGCGGTATTGCCGAGATCTGCGTGAAGAACGGCGGCGCAACCGAGAGCGTTGCGGATCAGGAGAAGATCAAGGCGCTGTTCCCCAATACCTACGGCAAGAATGAGATTACCTTCCAAAAGGGTCAGAACACCTCTGAAGCGAAAAAGCAGGTGGTGGGCGTGATCCTCTCCGGCGGTCAGGCGCCCGGCGGCCACAATGTTATCTGCGGCCTGTACGATGCGCTGAAGGCCACCGATAAGAACAATGTCCTCTATGGCTTCAAGGGCGGCCCCAGCGGCCTGCTGGATGACGATTATATTGTCTTCGACGACGAATACATCAATCAGTACCGCAATACCGGCGGCTTTGATATCATCGGCTCCGGCCGTACCAAGCTGGAGACCCAGGAGCAGTTCGCTGTGGTAGCGGAAAACTGCAAGAAGCACGGCATCACCGCTCTGGTTATCATCGGCGGTGACGATTCCAACACCAACGCAGCGGTTCTTGCCGAGTACTTTGCCGCCAAGAACACCGGCGTGCAGGTCATTGGCTGCCCCAAGACCATCGACGGCGACCTGAAGAATGAGGATATCGAGTGCTCCTTCGGCTTCGACACCGCCACCAAGACCTACGCGGAAATCGTGGGCAACATTCAGCGTGACGCCAACTCCGCCAAAAAGTACTGGCACTTCGTTAAGGTCATGGGCCGTTCCGCCTCTCACGTGGCGCTGGAGACTGCTCTGCAGACCCAGCCCAACATCTGCCTTATCGGCGAAGAGGTTGCCGCTAAGAAGATGTCTCTGGCGCAGATTGCCGATTACATTGCCGACTCCGTGGCAAACCGGGCAGCCAAGGGCTGGAACTTCGGTGTTGCCATTATCCCCGAGGGCATCGTGGAGTTCGTTCCCGAGTTCTCCGTGCTGATTGCGGAGATCAACGAGCTGCTGGCAGGGGAAAAGGCTGACGCTTTCAATGCGCTCCCCAGCTGGGACGAGAAGTATGCCTTTATCGAGAAGGGCCTGACCAAGGCGTCCATGGCGGTATTTGCCATTCTGCCCCAGTCCATTCAGCAGCAGCTGTTCCTGGAGCGTGACCCCCACGGCAACGTGCAGGTTAGCCTTATTGAGTCTGAGAAGCTGTTCTCCGAAATGGTCAAGGCAAACCTTGCCGCCCGGAAGAAGGCAGGTTCTTACAACGGTAAGTTCTCTCCCTTGCACCACTTCCTGGGCTACGAAGGTCGCTGCGCATTCCCCTCCAACTTTGATGCTGACTACTGCTACTCCCTGGGCTACAATGCCTTTATGCTGATTCAGTACGGCTACACCGGTTACCTGTCCAAGGTTTCCAATTTGTCCAAGCCTGCTGATGAGTGGGTTGCCGGCGGTATGCCCATCACCAAGATGATGAATATTGAGCGCCGCCACGGCGCGGACAAGCCGGTTATCCGCAAGGCGTTGGTGGAGCTGGACGGCAAGCCGTTTCAGTTCTTTGAGGCCAACAGAGGACTGTGGGCTGTGGAGACCTGCTATGTCTACCCCGGCGCTATTCAGTACTTCGGACCTTCCGAGGTTTGCGACCTGACCACCAGAACTCTGGCTCTGGAAAAGGGCGAATAAGCGATAAACACCGCAGATGGATTATCCATCTGCGGTGTTTTTATGCCGTTCAAAGGCTCCCTTTACACAAGGGAGGCTTTTATTTTTGTATGCCTTGTAGTTCTATCAGTTCCAGCACTTGCTGTCCCCGTTGGGTCAGTCCCATACTGCCGTGGACGGGAAATTCCGGATACAGTCCCATATATGCCCCCGAAAGGGGTGTATAATCCAGGTAAATCAGTTGCTTCTTCTCCAGAAGCTGGATAAACAGGCTGTATTCCGCCTCTGTGTAGGCAGTTTCCTCCCGATAGATGGGGGTCATATCCTCTGCCTTTCTAGCCACGGGCAGGAAGGAATACTGGCCCAATGCCTGCAGCAGCGCCACTTCTCCCGGACTTAGCGTCAGTTCCTTGGCGCAGCCGTTGCAGCCGCCGCATCCACCGCCGCAGCCGCCGCAGGATTTGCAGTCACCCATTGATTACACTCCAATCAGTTCATATTCCCGGGTGCCGATGCCAAGCTTTTCGGCAATTTCCAAGGTGTGGGTAGCTTTGCGGCTTTCCATTCTCTCGATGAGCGCCGCCTTGCCCGGGTCGTCGGAGGCGTATACCAGGTCCACGCAGGCCTGGTCGATTGCCACCGGGTCCAGACTGACAAGAATTCCCACATCCTCCATGCAGGGCAGCTTTGCGGTAGCACCGCAGCAGTCGCAGTCTACACTCAGATTCTTCATCACGTTGATATAGACGATATTACCCTTAAAGAAATCAATTACAGACGATGCCGCATCCGCCATGGCCTCCAGGAACATCTCCTGCTTTCTGTCCCAGAAGTTCTCCGGATTGCCTACGCCGTGAATGTATGCCTTGCCGTAGGCGGAGGCAAAGCCGATGGACAGCTGCTTGATTGCGCCGCCGAAGCCACCCATGGGGTGTCCCTTAAAGTGAGACAGAATCAGAGCGCTGTCGTAGTTTTGAATATCTTTGCCTACAAAATTCTTTTTGATAACCGTGCCGTTGGGGATTTCCAGCACCAGATCGGGACCTTGGGCGTCCAGCAAATCCACCGGGTACATATCACTCCAGCCGTGTTTTTTGAACAGCTGAATGTGCCGCTCGGTGGTGTTCCGGGCGCCCTCGTAGGCGGTGTTGCACTCCACAATGGTGCCGCCCACAAAATCCACCACCGGCTTCCAGAAGGCAGGCCGCAGGAAGTTGGGGTTTCCCTCTTCACCGGAATGGACCTTGAGAGCCACATTTCCCGTGAGCGTCTTGCCTGCCAGCTTATACAGCTTCAGCACAGCTTCCGGGGTTAAATCTTTGCAAAAATATACCTTTGATTTCATAGCGGTTCCTCTCAGACATTTTTCTTTTATTGTACAGGAAAAAATTTTCTTTGGCAACAGTAATTTCGATGGAGAATCGCATATATCATTTCTTAAAGTAAGGACAAGGAGGGATTTTTATGAACACAAATTGGAAAAAGCGACTGATCTGCTGGGTAATTCCCTTGGCGGTAGGCGGCTTGGCAACACTTCTTTCCGGGGGCATGGCCAGCTACCGGGTGATAAACCAGCCACCCCTGTCACCGCCGGCGTGGGTATTTCCTCTGGTGTGGACAATTCTGTACTTACTGATGGGGGAGGCCTCCTACCGGGTGCTTACCTCCGGCAAGGACAAAACCCAGATTAAACGGGCGTTGATTGCCTACGGGATACAGCTGTTTCTCAATTTTCTGTGGCCGTTGGTGTTCTTTGGCGGGCAGATGTATCTGACTGCGTTCCTTGTGCTCATTGCGCTGTGGATTGCCATTGCCATTACCATGCTTCTGTTTTCCCGGGTGGATGAAACCGCGGGAGATTTGATAATTCCCTATCTTTTATGGGTCACATTCGCCGGTTATTTGAACCTGGGTGTGTTTTTGCTGAATTAAATTGCCAAAACCTCTTGTAAAATCTTCCTTTTTGGCGTATACTCTTTATATTATAGTTTTATAAAGAGGGAATTACTATGGAATTGATCTCTGTTCGTGAACTGTTCAAAAACACAGACAAATATGCCGACCGGACGGTCACCATCGGCGGCTGGGTACGCAATCGACGTCCCAGCAAGCAGTTTGGTTTCATCATGCTGAATGACGGTACCTATTTTACCCCCATTCAGGTGGTTTATGACGATACCATCTCCAATTTTCAGGAGATTTCCAAAATCAACATCGGCGCCGCGCTGATTATTGAGGGTACTGTGGTGCTGACCCCTGAGGGTAAGCAGCCTTTTGAGATTCAGGCAAAGGAAGTGACTGTTGAGGGCGCGTCCACCGGCGATTATCCCCTGCAGCCCAAGCGCCACTCTATGGAGTTTTTGCGCACCATCACCCACCTGCGTCCCCGGACCAACACCTTCCAGGCAGTGTTCCGTGTGCGCTCTCTGGCAGCCATGGCCATTCACCAGTTCTTCCAGGACCGGGACTTTATCTACGTGCACACCCCGCTGATCACCGGCTCCGACTGCGAGGGCGCAGGCGAGATGTTCCAGGTAACCACTCTGGACTTAAACAATGTCCCCAAGACGGAAGACGGCAAGGTGGACTTTTCCCAGGATTTCTACGGCAAGCCCACCAACCTGACCGTATCCGGTCAGCTCAATGGCGAGACCTTCGCCATGGCGTTCAAGAATATCTACACCTTCGGTCCTACCTTCCGGGCGGAGAATTCCAACACCACCCGCCACGCCGCCGAGTTCTGGATGATTGAGCCGGAGATTGCCTTTGCGGACTTAAGTGACGATATGCGCCTTGCCGAGGACATGATTAAGTATATCATCGCCTATGTGCTGGAGCACGCCCCCGAGGAGATGGAATTCTTCAATTCCTTTGTGGATAAGGGTCTGTTGGAGCGGCTGAACCATGTGCTCAATTCCGATTTCGGCCATGTGACCTATACCGAGGCAATTGAGATTTTAGAAAAATCCAACGACAAATTTGCCTTCCCCGTTTATTGGGGCTGCGATTTGCAGACCGAGCATGAGCGGTATCTGACCGAGGAGGTCTTCAAGAAGCCTGTCTTCGTTACCGACTATCCCAAGGAGATTAAGGCGTTCTATATGAAGCTGAATCCCGACGGAAAGACTGTGGCGGCTATGGACTGTCTGGTGCCTGGTATCGGTGAGATTATCGGCGGCAGCCAGCGTGAGGACGACTATGAAATCCTGAAAAACCGCATTGAGGAGCTGGGCATGAACCCGGCAGACTACGATTTTTATATGGATTTGCGGAAGTACGGCTCTGCCCGCCACGCCGGTTTCGGCTTGGGCTTTGAGCGGTGCGTGATGTATCTGACCGGCATGAGCAATATCCGGGACGTGCTGCCCTTCCCCAGAACCGTGGGTACTTGCGAACTGTAATAATAAAAAGGAGCGCTCGTGCGCTCCTTTTTATATGTCGATTTGGATGCGGCGGTCCAGCCATTGGTATAGATACATGGCGCCAAGACTTATGGGAATCCAAAGCAGGAAAAACCGCATGCAGATTTGTCCGTGGAAATTCAGCGGCAGATGGCGGTAGTCCCACACCCGGTACTCCCGGTTGAACAGAAGTCCTGCCAGCAGCTCCACCGACGTAACAATGCCTGCGCCTGCCAGACCGCGAAAGAACAGCGGCAACCGGGGCTGCAGGCTGTTTAGCTTTCCCAGCAGGAGAAAACAGCACCCTCCGGCAAGGAACATGCTGCCGTGACTCCAACCCCGCCAGAGCCATTCCAGCGCCACATACCCTGCGCCGCCTATTAAGAAGAACAGAATCAGCCTTATGATTTTCATTTTCATCACCTCACAGAGGAGTATCTCCAAAAAATACCTTGGAAATACTGAAATTATTCTTGACAAAATGACAAACCCTGTATATAATAACAAAGCTGATTTTCGGTGTTCCTGAAAATATGGCGGCGTAACTCAGTTGGTAGAGTAGCCGGTTCATACCCGGTATGTCACCTGTTCGAATCAGGTCGCCGCTACCAGGCCCGTTGGTCAAGCGGTTAAGACACCGCCCTTTCACGGCGGTAACATGGGTTCG
>JAZQGT010000053.1:0-30905 GCA_045540155.1 Faecousia sp. | reverse complement strand
TGCTTGCAGTGTGCATAGGCCTTATCCACCAAAAGCTTTACCTCATCATCAATGATGGCCGCATATTTTTCAGAATAGCCCTTGGTCTTTTCAAAGTCCCGGCCAACGAAGATCTCGTCATCACTGATATAGGACACTGTTCCAAGCTTTTCACACATACCGAATCTTGCCACCATATCTCTTGCAAGTGCAGTTGCGCGGTCAATATCATTGGATGCACCGACGGAGATATCACCAACAAACAAATCCTCAGCAACACGGCCTCCCAAAAGGCCGACGATCCGTTCATACATCTCATTGCGTGTCATATTAGAGGAATCATCCTTGGGGAAATGCCAGGTTGCTCCCAGAGAATTGCCACGGGGAACAACGGTAATATGGCGCACCTCCTCGGCTGTAGGCAGCAGGTACATAGCAACTGCATGGCCTGCCTCATGAATGGCTGTGATCTTCAGATCCCGGCGATTCTTTACACGGCTGCGGCGTTCCGGGCCGGCGGAAATCTTCATCATGGCATCGTTCAGATCCTGCATATTCAGCACGGGTCTATTCTCCCGCGCCGCCATGATGGCTGCCTCATTGAGAAGATTGGCAAGGTCCGCGCCGGTAAAGCCGGATGTTGCCAGCGCCACAGTCTTTAAGCTGACGGAATCGTCCAACCGCTTGCCCTTGGCGTGCACTTTCAGGATTTCTTCCCGGCCCTTGGCATCGGGCGAGTTTACATAAATCTGCCGGTCAAACCGGCCGGGACGCAGCAGCGCCGGGTCCAGAATATCCGGACGGTTGGTAGCTGCCAGCACGATCACACCCTCGGTTCTGCCGAAGCCGTCCATTTCCACCAGCAGCTGGTTCAGGGTCTGTTCCCGCTCATCATGGCCGCCGCCCATACCGGAGCCCCGCTTGCGGCCAACGGCGTCAATTTCGTCAATGAAAATAATGGCCGGGGCAATCTTCTTTGCCTGGTCAAACAAATCCCTCACCCGGCTGGCGCCTACGCCCACATACATCTCCATAAAATCCGAGCCGGAGATGGACAGAAACTGCACGCCCGCCTCCCCTGCCACGGCCTTTGCAAGCAATGTCTTACCCGTGCCGGGCGCGCCTGCCAGCAGAATACCGTGGGGGATTTTCGCGCCGATCTCGGTAAATTTCTGGGGATCGCGCAGGAAATCCACAACCTCCTGCAATTCCGCCTTTTCCTCGTCCACACCGGCCACATCGTCGAAGGTAATCTTCTTCTGACCGGGCTGCCCATGGGTGGTACGGGCTTTGCCGAAGTTTGCCATGGGGTTATTCTGATTGGCGCGACCCACCAGGAACATCCACACAAGCAGCAGCGCCAAGCCTGCCAAAATCAGAGGCAGCACATAGTCGTAGGGAGAGGTCTTATCCCCCGCCACAAAATGATAGGCCTCCAGCACCCCGGACTGGGACTGGGTCTGCAGGATTTCCCGCACATCCTCATGGAAGCCATCCGGGTCAGCCAGCTTGGTGGTCAGCTGGGTTTTGCCGTTATAAGGCTGGTGCAGGTTCAGCGTGATTTTCTCCCCCTCCACCACAAAGCTCTTGACCTGCTCCTGATTAAACAGGGCAATTACCTGAGAGTAGGGGATGTTATCGTCTCTTCCGCCAAACAGCCCCAGCATCCAGGAAAACGCCAGTGCCAGAATGGCCACATATATGATAATTGTAATCGTTCTTCGGTTCTTCAATGTCAGGGTATCTCCTTACTTCTGGTATGCTTCCGGCTTCAGAACGCCGATGTAGGGCAGGTTGCGGTAATGCTCATTGAAATCCAATCCGTAACCCACCACAAATTCGTTGGGAATGGTAAAGCCCACAAGTTCGGGCTTCAGGGTGATGCCGGGTTTTCTCCGCTCCGGCTTATCCAAAAGGGTGCAGATTTTCAGGGATGCCGGCTCTTTGCTCATCAGGTACTTATACACAAAGTCCAGAGAATTGCCGGTATCATAGATATCCTCCAGAATCACCACGTGCCGGTCCTTAATGTCCACAGAGAGGTCCTTTTTTACCACCACATTGCCGGAAGTAGTGCTGCTGCCGTAGGAGGAAATGCACATAAAATCAATTTCGCAGGGAATGTTCACCTTCCGCACCATATCTGCAAAGAAAATCACAACACCCTTTAATACGCCCACAAACACCGGGTCCTTGCCCGCATATTCCTTGGACAGAATCCGGGCAAATTCCTCCACCTTGTTTTGGATTTGCTCCTGGGTAATCAGTACTCTTTCAATATTGTTTTCCACCGTACAGTCCTCCTGTTTTCTATCTCTTATGGGTATTCTATCTGCACTCTGACCGTTCCGTCTCCGGAAAGTCTGTCCAGATTTCCGCCGAAGCCTACCACCGCCAACACGCCTTCCTCGTCGGCGAGCACAGGGATTGCATCCCGTTCTGCGGCAGGTATTTTTTCATCAATAAAAAGCTTTTTCAGACTCTTTGTTCCCCCGGACAGGCGAATGGTATCCCCCGCCTTCCGGCTGCGCAGCACCAGTTTGCCCTTGGGAGAAAAGGCAAAGGATGTCACGGTCCTTTCTGTGCTTTCGTTGGGAAGACAGGTAATCCTCACGCCGGAAATTTCATAAACACCGGGGCATGTAACTGCCTGTTCGCGCATCGCTGCGCCTTTTGCTGCAATGCCGATCTCTTCGTAATTTCTTGCCATCACCACATTGCCCGGAAACGCCGCCCTTGCGGAAGGATGCTGGGAGAATATCAGCTTTTCCATTGCGGCAATATGCTCCGCCTCCGGCTCTTTTACACCGGAATCACGCAGCATTTTATTCAGCGCCCGACTGCGGATTGCAGGCTCCATTTCACGCAGCGCCTGCACATTATGGGTAAAGCACTTCTCCGCCGCTGCGGCGAGGGCCTGCTCGTCCTGCCTGAGTCTGTCCGCCATAGCGGAAAGATTTTGGCACAGGCTGGGATTTTCCTTTTGCAGCAGGGGCATTACATGGTGCCGCAGCCGGTTGCGAAGAAAATCATCCCCGTCATTGGAGCTGTCCTGCACATAGGGAATACTGTATTCTGCCAAAAAGGCCAGCACCTCATCCCGGGTTATGTGCAGCATGGGCCGAATTAGCCTGCCGCTGACCGGGGCAATGCCCCCCAGGCCCTTCAGTCCCGTTCCGCGCACCAGATGCATGAGCACCGTTTCTGCGTTGTCATCGGCAGTATGGGCAGTGGCAATTTTGCCCGGCAACCCAGTTAGAAAAGCGTATCTTGCCTCCCGCGCTGCTGCTTCCAAACCCTTCTCCCCTGCCACTACGTTGCCGGAGCCGGACACGAAGGCAATTCCGTAGCCTGCGCAAAAATCCCGCACAAAGGCTTCGTCCCTGTCCGACTCGCCGCCGCGCAGGCGGTGATTGAAATGGGCGGCACACAGACCAATGTTCAGCTTGTCCTTTAACAGGTACATCGCCCACAGCAGCGCCATGGAATCGGCGCCGCCGGACACAGCGCATACCACCTCGTCCCCCGGCTGCACCATGGCATACCGGCGCAGGGCCGCATTGAGCTTATTCAGCATGCTTCCACTCCCGGTCAGCAAAGGTCTGATACTGGGGAATCCACTGGAGCTTCACTGTGCCCACCTCACCATGACGGTTCTTGGACACGATACACTCAGCCACACCCTTGTCCTCGGTGTTTTCATTATAGTATTCATCACGGTACAAAAACAGCACTTCATCCGCATCCTGCTCAATAGCGCCGGATTCACGCAAATCCGACAGCATGGGCCGTTTGTCCGTACGGCTTTCAGGTCCTCTGGACAGCTGACTCAAGCAAATCACCGGCACGTTCAGCTCTTTCGCCATGATTTTCAAGGAACGGGAAATGTCACTGACCACATTCACACGGCTGTCACCGCCTTTTCCATAGCCGGAGCCGTTCATCAGCTGCAGGTAGTCGATGACCACCATTCCCAAATTTTCCACCCGACGGCACTTGGCATTCATCTCCGCCACGGTGATGGAGGGGTTGTCGTCAATGCGGATATCCGTCTGGCTCAAGGCAACAGACGCCATACTCAGCTTGCTCCACTCATCCTCGGTAAGTTTACCGGTGGCCATTTTCTGTCCGTCCACGAAGCTCTCAATGGAAAGCAGACGCATGGCAAGCTGCTCCCGGGACATTTCCAGGTTAAAGATTGCCACGGTTTTATTGTATTTTTTCGCCACATTTAAGGCTAAATTCAGCGCAAACGCCGATTTGCCCATGGCAGGACGGGCGGCAACCAACAGCAAATCCGATTTATTCAGTCCGTTGATTTTCTTATCCAAATCCCGCATGCCGGTGGACATACCGGGAATGGCGGAATCAGACTGGCTCAGTTCCGTCAGCCGGTCAAACACCTTGTGCAGCGTCACGCCGATGTGCTCCAGGGAATCTCCCCGCTCGCCCTTGCGCAGCGCGTAGATTTTCTTCTCCGCCGCTTCCAGGATCTCACCGGTAGTGCCCACCTGCTCCTGCACCATCTTGGAAATATCCGTACCGGCCTCTGCAAGACCCCGCAGTGTGGCCTTATCCCGGACGATGTTGGCATACTGCACCGCATTGGCTGCGGTGGGCGTAATCTCCATCAGCTGCAGAACATAATCCCGGGTATTGTCGTGATACACGCCCAGCTCCCGCATTTTATCCAGCACGGTCACCGGGTCGATGGTCTGGGAGAAGTTGAACATGGTATAAATAGTTTCGTAAATCTCCCGATTTTGCTGTAAATAGAAGTCCTCCGGGCGCACAATGCCAATCACATCGGTCAAGCACCGGCTGTCAATCAAAACAGAGCCCAGCACCGCCTGCTCTGCCTCTACGGAATGGGGCAGCTGTCTGGCAATCAGTTCATCCATGCCCGTATCTCCTTTCTGACGATTTTATGCCTCCTGAATTTTTACAGTCAGAGGCGCGGTAATCTCATAGCCCAGCTTGCACTGGACAGTATAGGTGCCCACGTTTTTAATAGGATCAGACATAACAATCTTCCGCTTGTCAAGGGAAATTCCGGTAGCTGTCTTCAGCGCGTCGGCAATTTCCTGACTGGTAACAGAGCCGAATAGCTTGCCGGCGCCGCCGCCCTTGGCGGTCACCACCACGGTGGTCTCCCGGAGCTGTCTGGAGATTTCCAGCGCCTCTGCCCGTTCCTTTGCCGCCTTCTCCGCAGCGGCCTTATCGTTCATACGCTTGGTATTCACAGCATCGGCAGTTGCTTCCACTGCCAGTTTTTTCGGCAGCAGGTAGTTTCTGGCATAGCCGTCGGAAATCTCCAGCATCTGCCCTTTTTTGCCCTTGCCCTTTACATCCTGTAACAAAATAACCTTCATAACGTTTCTCCTTATCCCTCGTAGAATTTATCAATAGAGGTCACCAGACGGTCCAGCACCTCTTTTACTGTGCTGCCGGCAATTTGCGCGCCGGCAGTGGCGGTATTGCCGCCGCCGCCTAAAGGCTCCAGAATCACCTGCACATTGGTCTCACCGATGGAACGGGCGGACACCATAACCGTATCCCCGTCCGGGTACAGCACAAAGGAGGCGGTAATGCCGGAAATATTCAGCAAATCGTCTGCCGCCTGAGAAGCCAGTACCCGGGAAGTGCCCGCGTTCAGCGCCGCAATGGCAATCTCATGGCGGTACAACCTTGCAGCCTTGATAATCTGATACTTTTCCATGGTATCCTGGAAATCGTTCTGCAGCAGTTTCTTCACCTCTACCGTATCCGCACCCAGCTGACGCAGGAATGCGGCAGCCTCAAAGGTACGCTCACCGGTGCGGACATTAAAACTCTTGGTATCCAGGAAAATACCCGCCATTAACGCCTTTGCCTCAATGGGCAGTACATCGCCCATTTCTACCGCATACTGCAGCAGCTCTGTCACCAGCTCCGAAGCCGACGACGCATAAGGCTCATGGAGATTCACCACGGGCTTGATATAGTCTGCAGCCCGGCGGTGATGGTCTACCACACACACACGGGTAACCGAATCCAAAAGGTGCTTGTATTCCACCTGGTCCGGGCGGTTGGTATCCACCACCACCAGCGTGGTGCGGTTATCACTGAGCAGCAGGGCATCCTGACCGGAAATAAACGCGTACCGGTATTCCGGCACCTGCAGAATTTCCTCTAAAAAGTCAGGTGCCATATTGTTTTCCAAATCCATGACGATATGGGCCTCGGTGTCCTTCTTCCGGCACATGCAGAAGATGCCCAGCGCCGCGCCGATAGCGTCCAGATCCGCATTCTTGTGGCCCATAATCAGCACACGGCTACTCTGACCAATCAGTTCCATCAGAGAATTGGCGGTAACCCGGGAGCGCACCTTGCTGCGCTGCTCCGCCTCTTTGTTCCGTCCGCCGTAGAAATTGAAATTCACTCTGTCCTTCACAACAGCCTGATCGCCGCCGCGGCTGAGCGCCATTTCGATTGCCAGGGATGCAAACCGGTAGCCCTCCTCATAGGTCTCCCCCTCCACGCCCAGGCCAAAGGAAATGGATGCCGCCAGACCGGAAGGGCTGGTAATGGCATGGACATCCTCCAAAATAGAGAACTTGTCCTCCATCGCCCGTTTCAAATCCCGTTTTTCAAAGACAAACAGGTAGCGATTGCGCTCCAACCGGCGCAGCAAGCCATGGTAACCCTCCGTCCACTGGGTGATGGCATCATTGATTTTCGCGTTCAGCGTAGACATGGCGCCTTCGGACAGATTCTTCGTCAGTTCCTCATAATTATCCACCAGAATAATGGATACCACCGGTCGGGAACGGATGTACTCGTCCCGCACCTGATACAGCTGTGTCAAATCCGCAAAGTACAGCACACCTAGCTGGGTGCTCTGGGAATCATCCGCCTGCACGGTGTTGCCGTAGACACGGTAGCGGCGGTTCTGCAATCTCACATCGTAGGGATACTCATGCTTGCCGGCAATCAGCCACTGCATATCGAAGCCGGGCAGAATATCCGTGATGTTCTGCTCCTTCATGGTATCGTTAAAGTCGGTCAGATGGATAAAGCTGTCATTTACATAGACAACTCCGCCATCTGCCAAATGCACCGCCACCATAGGAAACGGGGGACGCTGCCCCGGCAGACCGCCCTGCGCGTCCATGGTGCTCTCCAGGAATGCCTTCAGTTGCTTTCTGCGCTTGACCCGGTGCAGCAAATACAGCGTCATCACCAGCGCCCAAACCACCAGTTCAATCCCCGCAAGCACATACGCCTGCAGCAGCGCCGTTGCCACCGCAAAGCCCAGCAAAAGTACAAAATAGAATCCCATATTGGGCCGCAGCAGTCTTCCAATTCTCTTATTCAAAGCCGTCGCCTCCTCGCAAATGGGTATACTTTCCACAATAGTCCAGTATTCCTTACATTATAGCAAATTGCTCTGAAAGGTGCAACTATGTTTTTCGTTTCCCGGTTAAAACAGGCCAATATTTTTTTCAGTTCCAAAATATATGTATACATTCGGAGCAAAATGTGTTATACTATTGCTACCGGCACCGGGCGGACAGACCCGTGCATGATTATACAACCAAATAGATTTTGCAGGCGTTTTGGTGTCTTCCCCGACGGTACAGGGTCGGTTGAAAACATAAGCGGCTGCCGGTTTGTTATGTCTGAAATTTGAAATTTTGAAAGGAGTTCAATACAAATTGGCTGAAAAACTGAAAATAATCCCCTTAGGCGGACTGGACGAAATCGGCAAGAATATTACCGTAATTGAATACGGCAAAGATATGATTGTGGTGGACTGCGGCGTAGGTTTCCCGGACGAAGAGATGTACGGCGTGGATTTGGTGATTCCGGACTTTACCTATCTGGTGCAAAATGCCAAGAAGCTCCGGGGCATGTTCGTCACCCACGGACACGAGGACCACATTGGTTCTATCCCCTACTGTATGCAGCAGGTAAGCTGCCCCATTCACGGCACCGCCATGACCAACGGTCTTATCAAGCTGAAGTTGGAAGAACACCGGCTGGCCGACAAGGTTAAGCTCATTACCCACAAGCCCGGCGACGTGGTGCGTGCCGGCTGCTTTACCGTGGAATTTATCCACGTAAACCACTCCATCGCCGATGCGGTGGCCTTTGCCATCAAAACCCCGGTGGGCACAATCGTCATGACCGGTGACTTCAAGCTGGACCCCGCATCCAAAGACGGTATGACCGACCTGACCCGGTTCGGTCAGCTGGGCAATGAGGGTGTGCTGGCGCTGATGTGCGACTCCACCAACGTGGAACGCCCCGGCTACACCCCCAGCGAAACCGTGGTTGCCGAGGGACTGGACCGACAGTTCAAAAACTGCGACAGCCGGATTATCGTCACCACCTTCGCCTCCAATATGCACCGGATTCAGGCGGTGCTTGCCACCGCCCACCGCTACGGGAGAAAGGTGGCAGTCACCGGACGGAGCATGGAGAATATGCTGCAGGTTGCCCAGGAGCTGGGTTATCTAAAAATTCCCGCCGGTGTTCTTGTGGATCTGGGGGCTGTCAAGTGCCTGCCGAAGAACAAGGTGGTCATCGTCTCCACCGGCTCTCAGGGTGAGAATATGTCTGCCCTGTACCGCATGGCCTTCTCCACCCATAAGCAGGTGGATATCCAGTCCGGAGACCGGATTATCATCTCCGCCTCCGCCATTCCCGGCAACGAAAAGGCGGTATCCCGGATTATCAATGAGCTTTACCGCAAGGGCGCAGAGGTGGTATACGAAAAGGGCGAAGGTCTGCACGTATCCGGTCACGCCTGTCAGGAGGAGCTGAAAATTATCCACGCCCTGTGCAAGCCGAAGTTCTTTGTGCCTGTTCACGGTGAACAGCGTCATCTGCAAATCCACGGCAAACTGGCAGTGTCTATGGGCCTAGCCCCCAAGAATGTGCGTATCGGTGAAATCGGCTCGGTCATTGAATTTACCGGTAAAACCTGCAAAATTAACGGCACCGTGCCTGCGGGTAAGGTCTTTGTGGACGGCACCGGCGTGGGCGACGTGGGCAGTGTGGTGCTGCGGGACCGCAAGCATCTTGCCCAGGACGGCATGATCGTGGTGTGCATCAACATCAGCGCCCAGGACGGCGGACTGATTTCCGGCCCGGACATCATCACCAGAGGCTTTATCTATGTAAAAGAATCCGAGGAGCTGATGGAGGAGCTGCGGAATGTGGTGCTGGAGGCCATTGACCGGTGCGGCCGCAAGCGAATCCGCGACTGGACCACCCTGAAATCCGCCATCAAGAACGATTTAAGCGGCTACCTGTTCAAGACCACCAAGCGCAATCCCATGATTCTGCCTGTGATCATGGAGGTATAACAAAAAGCGCGCGTTACTTGTAGGGACCGGCGTTCCCCACGGTCTGCTTGTATTTGCGGGCTGTCCGGAGGCCAGTCCCTACATACGTTGGAGTACATATATGAACGTATATTTTGCCCCCCTGGAGGGGCTTACCGACAGCATTTACCGCCGGCTGCACCACCGCTTTTTCCCCGGTGTGGACCGGTACTATACGCCCTTTCTCTCCCCCACTGTCCACCGGACGCTGACAAACCGGGAGTTGCGGGAGCTGCCCCCGGCAGAAGCGACAGGGTTTCCCGTTGTTCCTCAGGTGCTCACCAAAGTGCCGGAGGATTTCCTGTGGATTGCCGGTATGTGCCGGGATTTGGGTTACGGGGAAATCAACTTAAACGCAGGCTGCCCCTCCGGTACGGTTACCGCAAAAGGCAAGGGCGCAGGCATGCTCCGAGACCCGGAGGCATTGGATAGCTTTCTGGACAGTATTTTTGCCAAGTCCCCCCTCCCCATTTCTGTAAAAACCCGGATTGGGTTTGAAAATCCGGAGGAATTTCAGCGTATTCTGTCTGTTTATAACCGCTACCCTATCCGGGAGCTGATCGTGCACCCCCGAGTGCGCAGCGCTTTCTACAACGGCGGCGTGGATATGGACGCATTTCGCTACGCTGTGCAGGAGAGCAAGGCGCCTCTGTGCTACAACGGCAGTCTCTGCACAAAAAAGCAAATTGACGGTTTTTCCGGTGCATTTCCCCAGGTGGATGCGGTTATGCTGGGACGGGGGCTCATAGCCGACCCCGGTTTGCTCACGATCGGCGGCACCACGGCTTGCGCCTTGGAGCAGTTCCACGACGCGCTGCTGGAAGAATATGTGGCTGCCTTCGGCTCTTCCCGAAATGCCATGTTCCGCATGAAAGAAAACTGGCGGCATTGGCTGTGCAAGTTTGAAGGCGCGGAAAAACTGGGCAAGCGGCTGCGCAAGACCACCGACATTGCCGAATACAAAACGGTTACCCACGAAATATTCCATACACTTCCCATGCGCGGGGATTTACAACCGGACTGGGACTGATAAAAAAGGCGAGTGCACTGCACTCGCCCTTCTTTTTATTCTGCTGTCAAATCCACATGACCCAAAACAATTTCCTTGTAGTTCACTGTCATAGGCCACTTCTGCTCAGCTTCCTCCAGCATTTTGGAGGTATTTTCGGACAGCACCGCGGTTTCGGCTTCCTTCTGCCAAATAGGCTCGCTGCCGGAGAAATACATAATGTGATAACCCTGCACAGAGCTTTGGGTGTTCTTCACAAGGCCGGTGTCCCCAGGCTTTCTGCCCTCTTCCAGATACCAATTCTTAAAACCTTCGATAAAGGAGGTTTTCTTGGTCAGGTCCTCGTACAGACCGCCGTTTTCCGCGGAACCGGGGTCAGCGGAATTCTTCTGCGCCAAAGCTGCAAAGGCTTCCTCTGTTGCCTCGCCTGCCAGGAAATCGTCCAGCATTTTCTGGGCCTTGGCGCGGCAGGCCTCCCACTCCGCATCGGTATAGGTGATTGTGCCGTTCTCATCCTTGGTGCCGCCCTCAATCTCTACCAGAATGTGCCGCACCGCATAGTAATCCCCGTCGCTCTTACTGAAGCCGTTTTCCTCAAAAGTGTCCTCGTTCTTTGTATAGTAGGCTTCTATCTCCTCCGTGGTGGGCAGGAGACTTTCATACAGGGTATCGTAGTAAGACAGGCCGATATAGCTCAACCGGTTATAGTTCAGGTATGCTTCCAAAGAGCTGCCCGGGAACATCTCCTTGTCAATGAATTCTTCCACATCGGTATACTTTTTTTCTGCGGCCAATTCCGCAATCTTGGTTTTCACGCTGTCCAGATATTCCTGCTGGTCAGCGGTCAGCGCAAAGCCCGCCTCCTGAGACATCTGATACAATGTGGCATACCGGCGCCAAATTTCCAGGCCATTCTCCAAGAGCATCTGCTGGAACGTCATTCCGGTTTTCTCATCGTAGATTTGCTCATCCAGTGGTTTGGAAACATCCACGCCCATCATGCTTAAATAATAGCCGTAGTAATCCATGAAATCATACACACCGGTCCAGTAATAAGCCTGCAGCTCGCCGTTGGTAAGGGTTTGGTCGCCCATGGTCGCCACCACCGTATCGGCATTCTTCTCTGCCACTGCGTCCTTTACCGTATAGGAATCTTTCCGGAAAATATCATTTTCCCGGGGTCTCAAGTCTACGCCCAGACCATACAGCACCGCGCCCACAAGCACCGCCAGCAGCACCACACCGCCGGCAATGACTGTAGCCAAAAGCCACGGATTTACTTTCTTCTTCGGTGCCTTTTTCTCCTCTGCCAAAACTTCACCGCAGGCAGGGCAAACCGCCGCATTTTCATTAAGCTCTGCCCCGCAGAATTTACAATACATACTGTTTCCTCTTTCTCCCGTCTCCGGGCTGATTTTTACATAGTTTACCACGGGCAGGCTGCAAATGCAAGCGTCTTTGCAAAATGTTAACAATCCCGCCAAATCCTGCGGTTGCCCCTTGCAAAAGGCGCAAAAAAATGCTATTATTCTATATTGAGAACTTATATGCGCAAGGAGCAATTCCCCCATGAAAAAAAACACCGTTATCACCCGGGAACAGCTGGAAAGCCAGCTTGCTTTCTGTGAGAAAATAAGAAGCTATTGGCAGGAGCGGAGCGCCACCCCCACTGCCTATGTGGAAACCTACGGCTGCCAGCAGAACGAGGCGGATTCCGAGCGAATCCGGGGCCTTCTGATGGAAAGCGGCTATGCCATTAGCGATGCTGCCGAGGGCGCTGATGTGGTAGTGATGAAAACCTACGCCATCCGGGAGCACGACGAGCAACGGGTATTCGACAATCTGGGCGCGCTGACCCATACCAAGCGCCGACACAGCGGTCAGAAAATTTTCCTCTGCGGCTGTATGGCGGGGCAGGAGAAAGTAGTAACCCGGATAAAAAACAGCTATCCCCACGTAGACGGGGTGTTCTCCACCCACCACCTGTGGCAATTCCCGGAGATTCTGTCCCGGGTGCTGTTTACCGGAAAGCGCACCTTCTTCACTGCCGACGAGCCCGGCTCTATTGTGGAGGGACTGCCTCAGAATCGGGACAGCTCCTTAAAGGCTTGGGTTTCCATTATGTACGGCTGCAATAATTTCTGCACCTACTGCATTGTGCCCTATGTCCGGGGACGGGAGCGCAGCCGGAAGTGGGAGGATATCCTTTCCGAGTGCAAAGAACTGATAGCAAACGGCGTAAAGGACATTACCCTGCTGGGACAGAATGTAAACTCCTACGGCAAGGATTTGGAGCAAAATGTGGATTTTGCAGATTTGCTGGCAAAGATTGCCGCCCTGCCCGGAGATTTCCTTATTCGCTTCATGACCAGCCACCCCCGGGACGCCTCCAAAAAGCTCTTTGACACAATGGCGGCAAATCCCAAAATTGCCCGGCAGCTGCATCTTCCCTTCCAGTCCGGCTCTTCCCGGGTGCTGAAGGCCATGAACCGCCACTACGACCGGGAAAAATATCTGGAAATTGTAAATTATGCCAAATCCGTCATGCCGGATTTGGTGTTGACCTCCGATGTAATCGTAGGCTTCCCCGGGGAGACCGAGGAGGAGTTTGAGGAGACCATCTCCCTTATCGAAGCGGTGCGCTACGATTCTCTGTTTACCTTTATCTTCTCCCCCCGTGCCGGCACACCTGCCGCCACCATGGAAGACCCCACTCCCAAAGCAGAAAAGAACCGCCGGTTTGACCGGCTCTGCGCTGTGCAGAACGGCATTTCCGAGCAGCTGCACAGAGAATATATCGGCAAAAACTTACGGTGTCTCATTGACGGCACCGACAAGGACTTCCTCACCGCCCGCACAGAGGGCGGCAGATTGGTAAGACTCACCGGTGACCCAACCTTAATCGGCACCTTCGCCACTGTCACCATCACCGGTGCTACCACCTGGAGTCTTACCGGCAAGATTACAGAAAAGGACTGAAGCATTATGGCAACAAAGTCGCAGGAAATGACCCCCATGCGCCGGCAGTATTTTGATATCAAAGAACAGAATCAGGACTGCATTCTCTTTTTCCGGCTGGGCGACTTCTATGAAATGTTTGACGACGATGCAAAGCTGGCTGCCAAGGAGCTGGATTTGACGCTGACCACCCGGGACAGAAATAAGCCTGTGGAGGAGCAGACCCCTATGTGCGGTGTTCCCTACCACTCGGTGGACTCCTACATCGCCCGGCTGGTGCAAAAGGGCTATAAGGTGGCCATCTGCGAGCAGATGGAAGACCCTGCTCAGGCAAAAGGCATTGTGCAGCGGGATATTACCCGCATTGTCACCCCCGGCACCGTTACAGAAAGCTGTATGCTGGACGAAAGCCGCAACAATTACATAGGCTGCCTGTACGGAGAAAATGACCGGCTGGGTCTTGCCTTCTGCGATGTGTCCACCGGCGCTTTCTATGTGACTGTCTGCGCGGATGCCCCCTCTGCCGCCTCAGAATTGGGCAGGTTCTCTCCGTCGGAGGTAATTCGTTTTGGCAGCGCCGCCTATTGCGACGTGCTGAACGATGCCCTGAACCACCGGCTGCAATGCTGTGTGGACGAGGGAAAGCCGGAGCAGTTCCGGGCAGATACAGCAGAAAGCCTGCTGCAGCAGCACTTTGGGGCAACCACCGCCGAGCTTGGACTTGCCAATCTGCCGGAGGGCATTATGGCAGCGGGCAGTCTGCTGCAGCTGCTGTCCAGCCTGCAAAAGAACGACCTGTCCCATATTCGCCAGCTGCAGTACTATACCACGGGAAAATTCATGGAACTGGACATGGACGCCCGCCGGAATCTGGAGCTGGAGGAGACGCTCCGCTCCAAGGACAAACGGGGTACACTACTGTGGGTGCTGGACAAGACTCACACCCCCATGGGCGGCAGACTCATGCGCAGCTGGCTGGAAAAGCCGCTGCTGGATATGGGCGAAATTATCCGCCGGCAAAATGCCGTGGAAGAGCTGGTAAATGACACCGTAGGCCGGGGCGAACTGAACGAGGCGCTGAAATACGTCACCGATTTGGAACGGGTGATGACCCGTATCGTCACCGGCACAGTCAACTGCCGGGATCTGCTGGGACTTGCCGGCGGCCTGCGGGCATTGCCGGAAGTCAAGCGCCTACTGCGGCAGGCAAAATCCCCCCTGCTCCAAAAGCTGGAAAACGCCATCGACCCCTTAACCGACTGCGCGGATTTGATTGAAAATACCATCAAGGAAAATCCTCCGCTGACTGTTCGGGAGGGCGGCATTATCCGCAAGGGCGCCAACGCCGAGGTTGATCGGCTCAATGACATCATGGACGGCGGCGCCGGCATCATGGCCGCCATTGAGGCGGAGGAACGGGAAAAGACCGGCATCCGCACCCTGCGGGTCAATTACAACCGGGTATTCGGCTATTACATTGAGGTATCCAAGTCCTTTGTGGACCAGGTGCCGGACCACTATATCCGCCGGCAAACCCTTACCAACAATGAGCGTTACATCACGCCGGAGCTGAAGGAACTGGAGGAGCAGGTGCTCACCGCCAAGGAGCGCTGCACGGCGCTGGAGTATCAGCTTTTCACCCAGCTTCGGGAGCATCTGACAGCACAAGCTGCCCGGGTGCAGACTGCCGCTGCGGCAGTGGCGGCAGTGGACGTGCTGTGCAGTCTGGCAACCGTTGCGGTAAAGAATAACTACTGCCGTCCGGAAATTGTAACCGGCAGTGAGATTTCCATAACCGACGGCCGCCACCCTGTGGTGGAAAAGATGCTGAAGGAGACCCTCTTTGTTCCCAACGATACCCAGCTGGACAGCAAAGAAAATCTGGTTTCCATCATCACAGGCCCCAACATGGCGGGCAAATCCACCTATATGCGTCAGGTGGCGCTGATTGTGCTGATGGCGCAGATGGGCAGTTTTGTCCCTGCCAAGAGCGCAAGAATCGGGCTGGTGGACCGGGTGTTCACCCGAATCGGCGCCAGCGATGACCTGTCCTCCGGGCAGTCCACTTTTATGGTGGAAATGGCGGAAATGGCATCCATTTTGAAGTACGCCACCGCCAAGAGTCTGCTGATTCTGGACGAAATCGGCAGAGGCACTTCCACCTACGACGGTATGGCCATTGCCCGGGCGGTGCTGGAATACGCCGCCAATCCCAAAACGTTGGGCGCAAAAACCCTGTTTGCCACCCACTATCACGAATTAAGCATCATTGAGGACCAGCTTCCCGGCATTAAGAATTACAACATTGCCGTGAAGAAGCGGGGAGATAAAATGATTTTCCTGCGAAAAATCATTCCCGGCGCCACCGACGACAGCTTTGGTGTGGAGGTTGCCAAGCTTGCAGGTCTGCCTAACGCTGTCATTCACCGGGCGCGGCAAATTCTGCAGGAGCTGGAAAGTGAGAACCCCGCCGGACTTACAAAAATCCGGCAGGAAGAGCCTGATGACCAGCTGAGCATGCTGGATTTGCGCAGTCAGGAGGTTTGCGCCGCGCTGGAGACCATCAGTGTGGAAACCCTCACCCCCATTGAGGCTATGAACGAACTGTATAAACTGAAAAAGATGCTGGAGTAATATGAAACTATCCATTTCCACCAATCGTACTGAGAACATACTTGGTTACAGTTATCTGCTGTTTTATCTGTTTTTCCTGCCAGGCCTGATCGGTGCGACAGCGTTTCTCCTGGGGCGCCCCATATCCGCATCCCTGCTGAACATCATCTTTTTTGCAATAAATTTTATTGCCGTGGTAAGCATCTTCCACCGTTTTCTTTGGCGCTCCATACAGGCAGCCCGGGAAAAGCCGTGGCGGTGTCTGCGCAGCGCGGCGTTGGGACTCGCCTTCTATTTTGTGGCAATGGTGCTGGTCAGCTTTGTGATCCCGTGGATTGACCCGGATTTTTCCAATGTCAACGACGAAGCCATTCTGGAACTGACAACGGAGCATGGCAAACTCATTTCCTTTTGTACCGTGTTTTTGGTGCCGGTGGTGGAGGAGACCTTGTTCCGGGGTTTAATATTCCAGCAGTTACATCGAAAGAACCGGCTCCTTGGCTACTGCGTGTCCACGGCGGTATTTTCCCTGATTCACATTATAGGCTTTATTGGCATTGAGGATTGGCGCACATTGCTTCTGTGCTTTATCCAGTATCTGCCGGCGGGCATTGCCCTTGCCGGCGCCTATGAACAGGCGGATACTGTCATCGCCCCCATTCTTATGCACATTACCATTAACCAAATCGGATTATCTGCCACGAGGTGATTCTATGTCTAAAATCATTCAGCTTTCCCCCCATGTTGCCAATTTAATTGCTGCCGGCGAGGTGGTGGAGCGGCCAGCGTCGGTGGTAAAGGAGCTGCTGGAAAACGCGGTGGATGCCGGCGCAACGCAGGTTACGGTGGAAATCCGGGACGGCGGCATGACCTTCCTGCGCATTACCGACAACGGCTGCGGTATGAGTCCCCAGGATGCCAAGACCGCATTTTTGCGTCACGCAACCTCCAAGCTGAAAACCGCTGAGGATTTGGCGGCCATTGCAACCATGGGCTTCCGGGGTGAAGCGCTGGCAGCCATTGCATCAGTAAGTCGGATTGACCTGCTCACCAAAACCCCCGGCGCTGTCAGCGGCACATCGCTGCATCTGGAGGCCGGCAATATTACAGAGGAATCCGAGGCCGGCTGTCCCGACGGCACTACTATCATCGTGCGGGATTTGTTCTTCAACACCCCGGCGCGTATGAAATTTATGAAATCCGACACCGTGGAAGGCGGCAAGGTCGCCTCTGCCGTGCAGCTGCAGGCCTTGGCGCACCCGGAAGTGGCGTTCCGATTTCTGCGGGACGGCAAGGAAGTGTTGTCCACACCGGGCACCGGCTCTCTGGAGGCGGCGGTCTACTGCGTTTACGGCAGAGACAGTGGAAAGATGATTCCCTTAAACAGCAAGTGGGACAGCTTTACCCTCACCGGCTTTGTGTCCAAGCCCACCGATGCCCGACCCAGCCGCGCCTTGCAGACCTTCTTTGTCAATGACCGGCCGGTGAAATCCCGGCTCTTGATTGCCGCGCTGGAAGAGGCCTACCGAAACCAGATCATGGTGGGGAAATTCCCTGCCTGTGTGCTGCACCTGACTGTCCCTGCAAACGCGGTGGATGTGAATGTGCACCCGGCGAAAACCGAGGTGAAATTTCTAAATGAAAAGGCAGTCTTTGACTGTATCCATTACGGCGTACTGGGCGCATTGAATAAGACCCCCGACAGACCGCAGGTGCAGTTCAAGCCTGCAGCCGCCCCTGTGACCCAGCCTGCGGCTGCTGCCCCCAAACAGGAGAATTTCTTCCGCACCATGACACCCCAGGAATTCAAGCAATTCTCTGCCGCGGTAAAAGATGCTCCCAAGCCCTCCCCTCTGGCAGCCGCTGCTACAGCCATGGCAGTGGAACGGACGGCTATCCCCCCCATTCGGGAGCAAGTGATTCTTCCTGCGCCTGCGTCAAAACCTGTTGTTCCCGTAGAAGAGCCGGAGCAGGTGGAAATCACTGCCATGCCCAAAGAAATCCCCTGGCGGTATGTGGGGGAACTGTACAACAGCTACATCATTGTGGAGCAAGGAGAAGAAGCGTACTTAATTGACAAGCACGCCGCCCATGAGCGGATTCTCTTTGAAAAGCTGAAAGCCAATCAGGAGGCCATTTCCGCCCAGACCCTGCTGACCCCCATCGCCCATCGGTTAAGCGCGGACAGTGCCGCCATTTTGTTGGAAAACCAACAGCTTTTGGAGGAATTGGGCTTCGAAATCCAGGAATTCGGTGAGAACACCGTCCTTATTCGCCAAATCCCTATGGATTTGGACGGCTCGCAGGCATCTGACGCGCTGGAAACCCTGGCGCAGGACTTGCTGAACGGACGCAAGGAACGGAAAGACAGCGTCCGGGACGAGCTGCTTCACACTGTTGCCTGCAAGGCCGCCATCAAAGCCGGCTGGCAGAGCAGCGAGCAGGAACTGAAAAGATTAGCTGAGCAGGTGCTCTCCCGGGAGGATTTGAAGCACTGTCCCCACGGCAGACCCATCTGTATCACTTTAAGCAAAAAGCAGCTGGAAAAGCAGTTTAAGCGCAGTTAAAGGAATCGTTTTATGAACAATCTCATCTGCATTGCCGGGCCTACCGCCTCCGGCAAAACCGCCCTGTCCATCGCTCTTGCCAAAGAACTGGACGCAGAGGTGGTATCCTGCGATTCCATGCAGGTCTACAAGCGCATGGACATTGGCACCGCCAAGCCCACGCTGGCTGAAATGGAGGGTATTCCCCACCACATGCTCTCGGTTGCCCAGCCCTGGGAGGACTTTTCCGTGGGCAAGTACTGCGCCATGGCAAGTCCCATTGTAGACGACATTCTGTCCCGGGGAAAAACCGCCATTGTGGTGGGCGGTACAGGTCTTTATATGGACGCGTTAATCCGTGGCAACGCCTTTGCCCCCGTCCCCTCCACCGGCAGACGGCAGGAGCTGGAGCAGCTGGCTGCCAGTAAGGGCATTGAAGCGGTCATAGAGCAGCTGCGAGCAGTTGACCCGGAGTCAGCAGAGCGGCTGCACCCGTCCGACCAAAAGCGGATTATCCGCGCCATGGAGGTGTATCTGGAAACAGGATACACTATTACAGAACACAACCGGAAAACCCAGCAGCTTCCGCCCCGGTATACCCCGGTATGGTTTGCCTTGGAGGACGCGCAGCGTTCCACCTTATATGAGCGGATTGACCGGCGGGTGGAAAGGATGCTGGAGCAGGGCTTAATGGCTGAAATTCAATCGCTGCTCAACGAGGGCGTGCCGGAGAAGTGTACCGCCATGCAGGCCATCGGCTACAAGGAATTTGTGGACGTGCTGTTGGGCCGCAGCTCCATGGAAACTGCCACCGCGCTGGTGCAGCAGTCCTCCCGAAAGTATGCCAAACGGCAGCTGACCTGGTTCCGACGCAATCCCGCGATCCACTGGCTTCGCCGGGAAGAAAATGACAGTACCGCGCAAATTCTTGCAAAGGCACGACAGATTCTAACAGAATCAGACAAGTGAAAAATGGTAAGATTTATGTATCCCAACAGAAAGAAGGAATACATAATGTCTGACCCTATCAATTTACAGGAAGCAATTCTGAGCGAGGTGCGCCGGGACAAAATTCCCGTGACACTGTTCCTCATGAATGGCTTTCAGCTCCGGGGCACCATCACCGGCTATGACAGCTTTGTGGTGGTACTGGTAAGCGACGGCAAGCAGCAGATGATTTACAAGCATGCCATCTCTACCCTTGCCCCTATGAAGCCGATCAAAGCAGCACAGATCGTGTAGCGAAAAAGCGGCGGAGCGATGCTTCGCCGCTTTTTTGCGCCCACAGAAAGAGGGAAAATACCGTGTCAATCAGAGAAAATGTGGCAAAAATCAAAGAAAATATGGCGCAGGCTGCCATTGCCGCAGGCAGAGATCCCAAGGAGATTCTCCTGTGCGCCGCCACCAAAATGAATGATGCCGACGCCGTGCGGGAGGCCATCGCCGCCGGTGTGGACTGCTGCGGTGAAAACCGGGTGCAGGAGCTCACTGCAAAGCTGGCAGAAAACGCCTATGACGGCGCGCCTGTCCACTTTATCGGCCATCTGCAGACCAATAAGGTCAAGCAAGTGGTTGGAAAAGTGGCGCTGATTCACAGCGTTGATTCCATGCGTCTTTTACAGGCAGTCCACAAGGAAGCCGCCCGTCAGGGTATCTGCCAGGATATTCTCTTGGAAATCAACATCGCAAACGAGGAGAGCAAGTCCGGCTTCTGTCTGGAGGAAGTGGATTTCGTTCTTTCCCAAATGGGTCAATTTCCGGCAATTCGGGTACTTGGATTTATGGCAATTCCCCCAATTTGCCAAAATTCTACAGATAATCACAAATTTTTTCAAAAAATGTGCAACCTTGCTGTTGACATAACGGCAAAAAAATACGATAATGTATGTGTCACAATCATGTCCATGGGTATGTCCGATGATTATGCAGATGCCATTGGCTGCGGCAGCACGATGATTCGTGTGGGCACTGCAATTTTTGGCGCCCGGGGCTATTAAAGGTTTCGTTCCGAGAAACAGAACGTGAACATACTAGGAGGATACAGATATATGAGTTTTTGGGATAATGTAAAGAAATTTGCCCAGCCCTATTCCGACGAAGATTACGACGATTACGACGAGGAGATGGATTCCTACGAGGAGCCGGTTGCCGAACCCGCCCCCCGCAGCCGCCGTGTTTCTCCTTTTGCCTCCGCCACCCATGAAACCGAGACGGCTCCCGCCGCTTCCAATGCATCCTCCGGCTTCAACGGTCAGGTGCTGAATATGGGTTCCGGCAAGCAGGAGGTTGTCCTGTTCCACGCAAAGGCTTTCGATGACGCTGCCAAGGCAGCCGACGAGCTGCGCAAGAGAAAGGCTGTCATTTTGAATATGGAGAATGTGGACAAGTCCCTGACCCGCCGGGTGGTGGACTTCCTGTCCGGCAGTGTGTACGCCCTGGACGGCCGGGTGAAAAAGGTTGCCCAGTCTACCTACCTGTTCTGTCCCCATAACATGGATGTTGTGGGCGATCTGGAGACCATTCAGACCGAAACCGAGACCCTTATTTAACATCGGATTAGAGAGGATTCACTATGTTTACACCGCAACAGATTGAGCAGATTTCTTTTAACCGCGCCACTTTCGGCGGCTATGATATGCAGTCTGTGGACGAGTTTTTGGAGCCTTTGACCGAGGACTACATCACCTTGTACAAGGAGAACGCCCTGCTGAAAAGCAAGATGAAGGTCCTGGTCAGCAAGCTGGAGGAATACCGCAGCAACGAGGCAAGCATGAAGGATGCCATTGTCAATGCACAGAAGACCTGCGACCTGATGGTGAAAGAGGCAGAAGCCAAGTGCACCCAGATGCTTACCGACGCCAACGCCGCTGCCACCGAGAGCGCCAAGAACGCAGATGCGCTCATTGCGGCAGAGGAAGCCCGGGTGGAGGAAGCCCGCAGAACTGCCTGCGCCAAGATTGATGTGCTGAAGGATCAGATTCAATCCTGCATTAAGGCGCTGGATCGTATCAAGGCAGCCAACCCCCCCGCAAATCCTGCTGCCGGCGCCTTTGATTATGATATGGTGGAAGGCTCCCGTGCGGAGACGGACGCTGTGGCTGACGAAATTTCCGCTTCTCTGCAGAACCTGATCGGCACTGCCGATGCGCCCATTCCCACTGCAGAGCCCAAGCACCCCACCACCGACACCACCACCAGTAAATTTACCAATTTGCAGTTTGGCCGGAATTACGACCCCACCAAACGCTAATAAATCAACGCTTGGATAAGGACAGGCAAAAAATGGCAATGCCACCAGAGAGCTGCCGGACGGTGCAAGGCAGCAGGTATCCCTTTTTTGTATCCCCTTGGAGCAGCGCACCGAATATACAACAGTAGGCTGCGCCGGTTGCACCCGATACCGTGCATACGAGTGCCGGAAGTTTTCCGGAACAAGAGTGGTACCGCAGAGGTTACAATGCCTTTGTCTCTTTATGAGGCAAAGGCATTTCTTTTTATGAATTTTATATGGAGGTATTTTCCAATGGAATATAAGAACACCATTATCACTCCCCAGACCGACTTCCCCATGAAGGCGGGACTGCCTGCCCGGGAGCCGGGTATGCTGGAGAAATGGAACCAGCTGGACCTTTACAACGCCATGCTGGAAAAGAACAAAGATCTGCCCCCCTTTATTCTCCACGATGGCCCTCCCTTCTCTAACGGCTATATTCACATGGGTCATGCGCTGAATAAGACCCTGAAGGATTTTATTGTCCGCAGCCACGCCATGATGGGCTACTACACCCCCTACGTTCCCGGCTGGGACAACCACGGCCTGCCCATTGAGCGCGCCATCGAGAACTCCAAGAAAAAGCTGAACCGGGATATGTCCGTTCCCGAATTCCGCAAGGCCTGTGAGGACTTTGCTGAGGATTTCATTCAAAAGCAGATGGGCGGTTTTAGGCGTCTGGGTGTTGTAGGCGACTGGGAGCATCCCTACCGCACCATGGACAAGCACTTCGAGGCCCAGGAGGTCAAGGTCTTTGGCCGGATGTTCGACAAGGGCTATATCTACAAGGGCTTAAAGCCCGTTACCTGGTGTCCCTTCTGTGCCACCGCTGTGGCAGAGGCGGACATTGGGTACAAGGACGACCCCTGTACCTCCGTATACGTTAAGTTCCCCATGGCAGACGATTTGGGTAAGCTCCCTGATGTGGATAAGAGCAAGCTCTTCTTCGTGATCTGGACCACCACCATCTGGACCCTGCCCGGCAATATGGCAATCTGCCTGCATCCCCGGGACAGCTATGTGCTGGTAAAGGCTGAAAACGGCGAAACCTACATTATGGCGCAAGCCCTGATGGAAAAGGTTATGAAAATCGGCGGTTTTGAAAGCTACGAGGTGCTTGCCTCCTACCCCGGCAGCTTCTTTGAGAACATGCTGGCAAACCACCCCTTCCTGCCCAAGACAAGCCGTCTGGTGAATGCGGAGTACGTTACCATGGACTCCGGTACCGGCTGTGTCCACACCGCCCCCGGCTTCGGTGCTGATGACTATCAAACCTGTATGCGCTACGGCATGGAGCTGGTGGTTCCCGTGGACGATTACGGCCGCCACACCGACTATGCCGGCAAATACGCAGGACTAAAAACCGAAGAATCCAACCCCATTATTAAGGCAGACATGGAGGAAGCAGGCATGCTCTTCGCTGCCGAGGAGATTATCCACTCCTACCCCCACCATGACCGCTGCAAAAAGCCGGTTATCTTCCGTGCCACACCCCAGTGGTTCTGCTCCGTGGAATCCTTCAAGGATCAGGCGGTCAAGGCCATTGAGAATGTCCAGTGGTTCCCCGGCTGGGGCGGCGACCGGATGGTCAGCATGATTAAGGAACGGGCCGACTGGTGTATCAGCCGGCAGCGCCGTTGGGGTCTTCCCATCCCTGTGTTCTACTGCAAGGACTGCGGAAAGCCCGTATCCAATCCCGACTCCATTGCCAAAATCTCTGCATTGTTCGACGAGCATGGCTCCAACGTCTGGTTTGAAAAGGATGCTATGGAGCTGATTCCCGACGGCTTTACCTGCCCCCACTGCGGCGGCAAGGAATTCGATAAGGAAACTGATACGCTGGATTGCTGGTTCGACTCCGGCTCTACTCACTATGCCTCCCTGATGCACCGCACCCCCGAGCTGTGGCCGGCTGATGTATATCTGGAGGGCGCTGACCAGTACCGCGGCTGGTTCCAGTCCAGTCTTCTCACCTCCGTTGGCGCGCTGGACCAGGGCGCACCCTTTAAGCAGGTGCTCACCCACGGCTGGGTGGTGGACGGACAGGGCCGTGCTATGCATAAGAGTCTGGGCAACGGCGTTGACCCCGCAGATCTCATCAAGGACTTCGGCGCGGATATCGTCCGTTTGTGGGCGGCATCCTCCGATTACCACGCAGATGTGCGCTGCTCCAAGGAAATCTTCAAGCAGATCGCACAGAACTATCTGAAATTCCGCAACACCGCCCGCTACTGCCTGGGCAACCTGAACGGCTTCGACCCCAACAATTTGGTGGCAGCTGCCGATATGGAGGAGCTGGACAGATGGGTGCTGACCAAGCTGAACACCCTCACCGCCGCCTGCAAGAAGGCTTACGAGAACTACGAATTCCACGTGGTTTCCCACATTATCAATGACTTCTGCGTGGTGGAGCTGTCGTCCTTCTATCTGGACATTATCAAGGACCGGCTGTACTGCGAGTTGCCCGACGGCCTGCGCCGCCGCTCTGCACAATCTGCGCTGTTCCTGTTGGTGGACGCCATGGCAAAGCTGTTTGCGCCCATTCTGGCGTTCACCTGTGACGAAATCTGGCAGGCAATGCCCCACCGTGCTGACGATGACTGCCGGAACATTCTACTGAATCAGATGCCCGGGAACTTCGACGCCTACGCTCTGGACGATGCCGCCATGGCAAAGTGGGATACCGTAATGAAGCTGCGGCAGGATGTGAACGGCGTGCTGGAAATCGCCCGCAGCGAAAAGCGCATCGGTAAGGCGCTGGAAGCCCACGTGAGCCTCAGCACTGATGACGAAGCATTGAAACTTGCCTGCGAGGGTCTCAATCTGGCAGAAATCTTCATCGTCTCCTCCTGCGGTTGGGAAGAGCCCGAAGCCGGCGCAACGGTGGGTACCGGTGTCAACCTGCCCGGTCTTACCGTGGGTGTAACCGAAGCACGGGGCGAAAAGTGCCCCCGCTGCTGGATGCACTCGATTGATGCCGACGAAAACGGTCTGTGCAAGCGCTGCGCCGCTGTCATTTCCCAGCTGGATATCGAGATGTAATATACAGCAAAACCCACCCCATACGGGGTGGGTTTTATTATTGGCGGAGATGTGGGGATTCGTTTGCATTTTCGCCACTGGCGAAAATTATTGTTCGGCTCGGTCCATCCCTCGCCGGCAGCGCTCATCCGTGCTGCATTTCTATTGTTCGAATCCCCTCATTAACAAAAATAAACTCACCCATTTCGGGTGAGTTTCTTTTTGTCTATGGAATACGAAAAAGATATTTTTTCTTGTTTGGTGTATGACTTCGAGCTCTTACAAAAAATGAATATACATAACGCAAATGATTATCTTTTTGAGATAATCATGCATATTTAACTTTTTACAACGCAAATAGCAGGCTTGTCTTTATCGTGGGTAACTTTCAGCCAACCCATATCAAATAATGTGTTCACAAAGTTTTCAAGAGAATGAAAACGGTAAACAAATGCACCAACATACTCAGCTGTTTTGCGAATATGTGTAGGAGCAAGATCTGCTGTTACATTTGCTGAAATTTCAGAAGTTTTGCGATTCAGTTCTGATACAATAGAAGTGCATTCGCTTAGAATCTTATGAAGCTTATCGTATTCTTCAGCTGTCCAAACTGTAAAATTCGCTTTGCCGTTATTAGCGTATCCGAGCTTAGTTAGATGTTCTTTCCATTCCTTTGGCAAATATTTAAAGCAATCAACCGCGGTGCAAACTATGGGATCGGTCATTTGTCCTTCAAAGTGTTGTGCGTTTAGTGTTTGTCTAAAATTCATTGCAATCACGCTACCACGACCATCACCAGAGGGGGCACCGTTATAAATGCCTTGGATTCCTCTTGGAAGTTTATCACCTACAACATTCTCTGTACTCCTGCCCCAAATAATTCCGCTTCCTCCTCCACCGTTTATAAGAGAATAAGGACCATCATTCGGCAACTCTCCATAGTTCGTCGCCAAATCATTTTCGGTATCAATCAGTGACCAATGAAGGCACAAAAGAAGCTTTTGCCAACGAGCAAGATTTTTATTAGAAATGCGTTCTCCAAAAAGTGCCTCAAATTCATCTGCCACTGAGATAAACCTCTCAGCAGTAGCCTCTGTAAGTTCTTTCAGCTTTCCGTCAATGGTTTTCGTGCAATCAAGTGTGAAGATCGGAATGTTCGTCAGATACCTTCCGTTGTTGCAGACAAGATACTGTCGGTCAATGAGCAGTTTGATCTCGTCTTCAAGATAAGGAAGAGCAACACCAAGTTCAATACTGATCTCTTGAATTGTTACAGGACTGTAATATGCCGCAAGCAAAATGTTTCCTTTAATCTTTCGTTTTTGAAAATCACGATATTCATGGTCATCTCCCGCTTTTGTCCCCCAAAAATCAATTTCAAAGATATTAGGGCGATAGCTTTTTTCTCCGTATAATCTTTCCATGTTCATACCCTCTCTAATAATTTTTCGTGCACGGAACAAATAATACTTTACCATTTCCGTACTGATCTGTAATTTGTCTGCTACTTCGGAGCAGGAGAGGTTTTCAATGTAGTATAAAACTGTTGCATCGCGGTATTGCCTTGATAATAAGGACAGTTCTCTGCGGAGCAGATTTAGATCTTCTTTTTTGATGATTTTTTCTAAAGCGGACTCCGTTTCGTCGGCGATGTTTTCGTCAAGTTCCGTAGTTCGATTCGCAATTTTAGATCTCTTGCGAAGAAAGTCCACATAGACATTTTCTGCAATCTTCCACATGAAACCGTAAAAACGCTCTTCCTCTTTTAGGTTTTTCGCAGATCTTATGATCTCATAGAGAATATCGCTTGCAAGATACTCGGCATCGTTCACATTGCCAAGCCTTGTTAGAGCAAAGCCGAAGATTGACTTCATATTCTCCGTTATCAATTTTTCAAGTTTTATACTATCCATTTGTTTCTCCATTTCCGTTTCAGGCGCCTTCATACATATAGTCGTTGGAAAGCCTAAACGGTTAAGATGGTTTTAATTCTTTTTTATTATATGATTTTTCTGCATTTATTTCAATTTCTATAGAAAATACTGTGGAAACACATGCTGTTTTTACGAGAGTTCAAACCTGTTCTGATAAAAATATCTTTTTTGTACGTTTAAACCAATGGCCAAAATTTTGCTCATAAAAACAGAAAAAACCCTGATAAAATCAGAGTTTTTCTGTGGCTATATCTTTTTTGTAGCCCTTTGATGGCGGAGATAAAGAAATTCGTTTCCATTTTCGCCACTGGCGAAAATCAAGGTTCGGCTCGGTCCAACCCTCGCTGGCAGCGCTCATCCGCGCTGCATTGAATTGTTCGAATCTCTCCCTCAAAAAAGAAACTCACCTATTTCGGGTGAGTTTCTTTTTGGCGAAGATGAAGAGATGCGTTTGCATTTTCGCCACTGGCGAAAATTATTGTTCGGCTCGGTCCAGCCCTCGCCGGCAGCGCTCATCCGCGCTGCATTGAATTGTTCGAATCTCTCCCTCAAAAAAAGAAACTCACCCATTTCGGGTGAGTTTCTTTTTGGCGGAGATGAAGAGATTCGAACTCTTGCACGCCTTGCGGCGCCTACCGGATTTCGAATCCGGACCCTTCAACCACTTGGGTACATCTCCATAGCAGCTGCTTTATTATAACAGGCAGACTGTAAAAAATCAAGGTTGGGAATCCCTCTTTTTCGCCAGCTCCATAACCGCGCCCATCTTCTCCATCACCTTTTCATAGTTCTCCCGTCTATGAGGAAACAGGCAGGCAGAGCAATCCTTAATGCCGGTTTCCGTATAGGTAAAATTACCGCCGCAGTTCTCCCCCAGCGCATACAGTGGGCAGTAGCAGAACAGACAGCTAAACGCCTTGTCGTCTGCGCACTTATGACAGGGAAAGTATTCACATTCCCGGTTTTGAAAGAAACTGTAATTTCCCATAGCTGCCTCCCGATAAAAATTGACTGTTTCGTTTTTTCATTGTATAATACTAGCTGAACTGTGTCAAGAAAAGAGGATTTTCGTGGATATATTGATTCAAGTCATCGGCATTTTAGGGCTGATCATCAGCGTTGCCGCCTTTCAGTTCAAAAAGCACTCCCACATTGTGCTGAGCAAAATGACCTCAGAGCTGGTCTTTGCCGCCCAGTATGTTCTGCTGGGTGCATGGACAGCGGCGGTGCTGGATTTCATTTCTGTCATTCGCAACCTGCTGTTTATGAAGCTGGTGAAGAAGAACATCTCCACCACGCCGGTAATCGTTGTGTTCGGTCTCTTCGTCATTGCCACCGGCTTTTTCACCTTTGACGGCTTTGTCAGCCTGCTGCCCATCGGCTCAAAACTGCTGACAACCGTTTCCTACGGTATGAAAAACGAGCGCTTGCTGCGCATCATCACATTGCCCTCGTGCATCATGTGGATTATCTATAACCTGTTTGTGGGGTCTATCGCCGGTATCCTTACCGACACCATCACATTAGGTTCTCTGCTGCTGGCAATGTATAAATTTGACCTCAAACCGTCCAGGGATAGCACGCCGGCGGTTCCAGAATAAATTCCATCGGCTCTCCCGTAACCGGGTGAGCAAACGCCAGCCGGTAAGACCAGAGAGCAATTTCGCAGTCATCATTCAGCAGGCTGTACTTTCTGTCCCCCACCAAGGGCATTCCCCGCCCGGAAAACTGCGCCCGAATCTGATGGGTTCTGCCGGTTTGCAGCTGAATCCGTACTCGCGTCAGATTTTCAGTCCGGGACTGCACCTGATAGGTTAAGATTGCCTCCTGCACGCCCTTTCCCGGCTCTGTTACAATGTAGGTTTTCCGCTCCTGCTTGTTCCGTAACAGCAAATCCTGCAGCATACCGGTATCCGTATCCGGACCGCCGTGGACCACCGCAAGATATTCTTTTTCAAAACCCTGCTCCCGAATCTGCCGGGACAGTTCTGATGCGGCAGATGCCGACCGGGCCAGTACCATAAGCCCAGACACCACCCGGTCCAACCGGTGAACAGTCCTTACATCTGCCTTGGGGTCTCCCAATGCCTGTCGCACCAGCTCCGGCATTCCCCCCGGCTCGTCGGTGGACAGCACCCGCGGCGGCTTTACGCACACCACAATATCCGAATCACAGTAAATCAGTTCCATAAAACACCCCTGTGTTTTTCTATTATCCTAACAAAAATTCACACGCATTGCAAGAGTAAAGGAGTACGCCTATGAAAATTGTCATTTTAGACGGCAACGCCGTCAACCCCGGCGACCTGTCCTGGGACTGTTTCCGGGAGTTCGGTGAGGTTACCGTATATGAACGCAGCAATTCCTCCGTAGCCGCCCAGCGCGTCAAGGATGCAGATATTGTTATGACCAACAAAACCCGCATCACAGCCAAGCTGCTGGATGCCTGTCCCTCGGTAAAACTGGTGTGCGTGCTGGCAACCGGTTACAATGTGGTGGACTGCGAGGCCGCTCGCAGCCGGGGCGTAACCGTGTGCAACGTACCCGATTACAGCACCAATTCCGTGGCGCAGTTTGCTTTTGCCCTGCTGTTGGAGCTTTGCAACCGGGTAGGCCTCCACGACGATGCGGTCCACCGGGGCGATTGGACCCGGTGTCCGGATTTTTGCTTCTGGAACACACCCCAGATTGAACTCTCCGGCAAAACCCTGGGTATTATTGGTTTAGGACGGATTGGCCGCGCTGTGGGCAGAATTGCCCGCGCTATGGGTATGGAAGTGCTGGCCTACAATCGCAGCCGCCATCCCGAAGGGGAGAAAATTGCCAAATATGTGGATTTAGATACTCTTCTGAATCAGTCAGATGTGATTTCCCTGCACTGCCCTCTGACCCCTGAAAACACCGGTATGATCAACGCAGACTACATCGCCAAAATGAAGGACGGTGCAATTCTCATTAACACCGCCCGGGGTGGCCTCCTGAATGAGCAGGCTGTGGCAGATGCCCTGCGTAGCGGAAAGCTGGGCGGCGCAGCTGTAGATGTGGTATCTTATGAGCCAATCGCGGCAGACAACCCCCTGCTTACCGCGCCAAACTGTGTGATTACGCCCCACATGGCATGGGCGCCTGTTGCGGCACGGCAGCGGATTATAGACTGCACAGTAAGCAGCATCCGCGCCTACCTTGCCGGCACACCTATCAATACCGTAAACTAGAATTAAATCCCCAGGGCTCTCCGCCGTGGGGATTCTACTGTAAAAGAAAACCTCTCTCACAACAAACGACCAATTCAAAAAATATTATACTGGTGAGATTTCATTGGGGTTAACTATTATTTCACGCGTAGATGGCATATTCTGCCATACTGTCCCATCCGCAAGATAATACTTTCGCTCTACGGTTCCTTTCCTTGTATGATAATCTACAACAAAGACCTGTCCTCTTTCAATTTCAATGAATGGATAGTTGTTATAT
The DNA here is from genome assembly GCA_045540155.1 of Faecousia sp. Lineage (GTDB taxonomy): Bacteria > Bacillota > Clostridia > Oscillospirales > Oscillospiraceae > Faecousia. The sequence goes on along the minus strand of JAZQGT010000053.1, from coordinate 729 downwards.
GGAAGCACTTGGTTTGTTTTTGGATAACAATCAAATAAATTCCCCGTGTCTTCCAATCGCCAAAATTCACGCTTTGTTGCATAGACCGACCATGAAGACATATCCATTGCTCCAAAATAGCTCGCATTGAAGACATTTTCACCTACCGTTATCTTGTCCACTCTAATCGGCTTCATTTTATCACGCATATCACCCGAAAACAGTTGATCAATACTGCAACCAAACAAATCTGCCATCACCGGCAAAAAGAAAATATCAGGTGCAGCCTTCGCATTTTCCCATTTTGATACAGCTTGAAAAGTTACACCCAACTTCTCGGCAAGTTCTTCTTGGGTCAAACCACTACTTTTGCGAAACTTTTGTAAGTTAAACGCTAAATTAGTATATGCCTTATCCATAATATAACCTCCCTTACTGGCTAATTAAATTATACAAATCCGCAAATTTTTGTGCAATAGAAGAAAAGTTGAAACCCCTCAACCTGCGGTTGAAGGGCAATCAAAATTCTTCACAAAAAAGCAACCTCCACACTTTCGTGTGGAGGTCTTTGTGTTGGCATTACCTATCTTCCCGGGCAGTCGCCCGCCAAGTATTGTCGGCGCAAATGAGCTTAACTTCTGTGTTCGGGATGGGAACAGGTGGACCCTCATCGCAATCAACACCAACTATTTATGCCAAAGCTTTCGCTTAAACATACTTTCTTATATAAGGACTGGTGACCCGTACCGG
>JAZQGT010000052.1:0-34195 GCA_045540155.1 Faecousia sp. | reverse complement strand
TGCGCCTTGTCCACATCCCGGTATTCCGGCTGACCCAGCAGCCGCATCTGTCCTGCAACCGCCATGTTGGTGCTGCCTTGCTTGCGGAGGGTCTCGGCGGTGAATTCCATAATCACAGGCACCAAAGCCCCTGCGTTGCCGGCTGCGTCCATCACCCGGTGAAGCAGCTCCGGCGTAAACTCCTCGGCGGCAATACCGGTCATGGTGGCGTTGAGCAGGGCGGTGAGCACCTGCAAATCACTTTGCTGCACCAGCACCGGCAGCTTAATCAGCTTGTTGACCACTTGCTCGTCAGAGAGCATAATCACTGCAATGACGCTGTTTTCACCGGCAAGAATCAGCTCAAACCGCCGTACTGTAGCGCCGCCGTGGCGGGAGGTAACGGAAATGGCAGGCAGGTCAGTGGCCTGGGATACAAGCTTTGCCACCTTTTCCAGCATTTTATCCACCCGCTGCATTTTCTCCTCAATAGCGAAGTTAATAGATTGGGTTTCGTCCAGGCTGAGCCGGTAGTCAGCCATCAGTTCGTCCACATACAGCCGGTAGCCGGCAGCGGCGGGGATGCGGCCGGCGCTGGTGTGGGGCTGTTCCAGATATCCCATGGTGGTCAGCTCTGCCATTTCATTGCGAATGGTTGCGGAGGAGTAGTTCATATCCGGCAGCTCGGAGATGGCCTTGGAGCCAACAGGTTCGGCAGTACGGATGTACAAATCCACTACGCTGCGCAGCACCTTCTTTTTCCGTTCAGTCAGTTCCATGAATATCCTCCTTTTTCTTTCTTAGCACTCGGTTGTCTTGAGTGCTAAGCAGAGTATAACAGAGAGTGCTAAAAAAGTCAATAGAAACATTTTGAAATTATTTTGAACAATAATAAAAAGGATATGCAAAATAAAAGGCTGTCATCCTGAGGAGGCAATGCCGACGAAGGATCTACGTACCAATTACTGCCAAGATCCTTCGATTCGCTTCGCTCACTCAGGATGACAACAAATTCTCAATTTTTAATTTTCAATTAAAAAAGCACCCCGTGGGGTGCTTTTTTCTTAGTACATTCCGCCGCCCTGGGCTGCGGCTGCCATAGCGGCAGCATCGGCTTCGGGGTTGGGCTTGTCGGCCACCAGGCTCTCGGTGGTCAGTACGCAGGCAGCGATGGAGGCTGCGTTCTCCAGAGAGGAACGGGTGACCTTGGTGGGGTCAACGATGCCGTTCTCAATCATATCCATATAGGTCTCGGTGTAGGCGTTGTAGCCGTAGCCGATCTTCTTGGAGTTCTTAATCTTCTCAAAGACTACGCTGCCGTCCACACCGGCGTTCTCCGCAATCTGACGAATGGGAGCCTGCAGGGCGGTGGCAATAATCTTGGCGCCGGTCTTTTCGTCGCCGGTGAGCTTGGCAATCAGCTTTTCCACAGCGGCAATGGCGTTGACCTGGGCAGTACCGCCGCCGGCAACAATGCCTTCTTCCACAGCGGCGCGGGTAGCGTTCAGGGCGTCTTCAACACGCAGCTTCTTTTCCTTCATAGCCACTTCGGTCTGTGCGCCAACCTTGATAACGGCAACACCGCCGGAGAGCTTTGCCAGACGCTCCTGGAGCTTTTCCCGGTCGTAATCGGAGGTGGTGGTGGCGATGGAGGAGCGAATCTGATGGGCGCGGGCCTTGATGTCCTCGGCAGAGCCGTCGCCGTCCACAATGGTGGTGGTGTCCTTGGTGACCACCAGCTGGCGGCAGTGACCCAGATCGGTCAGCTGGGTGTCGGTCAGCTCCATGTTCAGCTGGCTGGAAATCACAGTACCGCCGGTGAGAATGGCGATATCCTGCAACATCTCCTTGCGGCGGTCGCCAAAGCCGGGGGCCTTGACGCAGACCACGTTGAAGTTGCCCCGCAGACGGTTCACAAGCAGGGTTGCCAGCGCGTCGCCTTCCACATCCTCGGCAATGATCATCAGCTTCTTGCCGCTCTTGACCACAGGCTCCAGAATGGGGAGAATCTCCTGAATGGAGGCAATCTTCTTATCGGTAATCAGCAGGTAAGCGTCGTCCAGGACGGCTTCCATCTTGTCGGTATCGGTAACCATATAGGGGGAGATATAGCCCCGGTCGAACTGCATGCCTTCCACAACGTCCAGACCGGTCTCGGCAGTCTTGCTCTCCTCGATGGTGATAACACCCTCGGTGCCCACCTTGTCCATAGCCTCGGCAATCAGAGCGCCGATGGACTCGTCGCCGGAGGAGACAGTGCCGACTCTTGCAATGTCGTCAGAGCCGTTGACAGGCACGGAGTGCTCCTTGATGGCGGCAACAGCGGCTTCCACAGCCTTTTCGATGCCCTTGCGCATGACCATGGGGTTGGCGCCGGCGGACAGGTTCTTCAGACCCTCACGGGTAATGGCCTGTGCCAGAACGGTTGCGGTGGTGGTGCCGTCGCCGGCAACATCGTTGGTCTTGGTAGCGACCTCGCGGATCAGCTGGGCGCCCATGTTCTCAAAGGGGTCTTCCAGCTCCACTTCCTTGGCGATGGTCACGCCGTCGTTGGTGACCAGGGGAGCGCCGAACTTTCTGCCCAGCACCACGTTGCGGCCCTTGGGGCCCAGGGTAACCTTAACGGTATCAGCCAGCTGGTCAATGCCGGACTGCAGCTTCTTACGGGCGTCTTCGCCGAATACAATCAACTTTGCCATTATCTTTGCCTCCTAAAATCAGTCAGTTACAACGGCCAGAATGTCGTCCTGCTTGACGAACTTGTAGTCCTCGCCGTCCAGCTTGATGTCGTTGCCTACAAAATTGCCAACCACAACCTTGTCGCCGGGCTTCACGGTAACGGTCACATCCTTGGTGCCGGGGCCGGCGGAAACGACTTCGTAAATGCCGGGCTTTTCCTTGGTGGTGGTAGCCAGAATAATGCCGGAAGCGGTGGTCTCCTGTGCTTCCGCGGCTTTCAGCAGAATGTTGTCTGCCATGGGTTTCAGTTTCATATTCATTGCCTCCATAATGGTATTTAGCTTGCAGGCATGCTGCAAATATCTATAATTTTACTGTTAGCACTCTTTGGTTTTGAGTGCTAACAGCAGTATAATAGCAGAACACTTTTGAAAATGCAAGGGGTATTTGCATAAATTTCTTAAATTTTTTGTAAATGCTTCCATTTTGGGAACGGGATTGTCTATCAACGTGGCGACGGGAATTGCTGCCCGTATTGAAACATCAGCCGGCAAAGCTCATGTTGAATGTTCATATAGCACTGAATAATGCACCCTACATCCTCGTCCCCATCAACAACCCCCAATCGTTCACATAATCGGTCATAGGCATTTCGCATTGTTCGGTACTGCTGCATGCAGTACGCGTCATCCGCAAAGGCATCCATTACGCCGGGCATTTGCCAAGGGGCTGAAACATGACAGGTCAGTGTTGTATACACTTGCTTCCATAATTCTTCTTTCATAATATCTCCTCCCACAACAGTGTTGTTATACGAACACTATTCCTTTGTTGATTTTACGGCAATAATAAGAAAAAAGCAAGGATGAAGGGGGAAAAGGTATGATAAAGTATGACCGTCTCTGGGAGACTATGAAATCCCGGGGAATTTCTCAATATGATTTGTATACCTATTACAATGTCAACCGCTCCCAAATCAACAGATTGCGGCAAAATAAAAATGTGGAAGTGAATACAATCGACAAGCTGTGCAATATTCTGCAATGCTCCGTGGAAGATGTAATGGAACATATTCCGGACGAGAATAAATTTTAAGGGGCTGTTGCAAAGTTCATAAATCTCTCGATAGAATTTGTAGGGGCGACTAGTAGTCGCCCCTACTTTTGAAAATGTGCAAATATTCCCGTAATGGTAGGGACCGGCGTCCCCGACGGTCCGCTTGCAGAGGGGGATTCGGACTGTCCGGAGGCCAGTCCCTACATTGTCCCCTGTCATCTGTTACAGCTGGTCCAGGTTCAGCCGGAAGGGCTCCAAACAGTTGTCAATGAACCAGTCCAGCTCCGGGCGGCGCAGCTCCCGCATGGCGGACAAAGTGGCGGCAGCGGCGGAATCGAACTCCGTATTGCCCGCCTTCTGCTCCTCTACACATTTAATATAGGCAGAGAGCTTGTCGGCTGCCTTTACAACGGGCGTAATTTCTTCATCGCTTTCCAGGATATAATCGGTGTAGCTTTGCTGCAGCGCCTCCGGCAGCTTGGACAGCAGCCGCTCCCCGGCAATCCGCTCCACCTGCTTGTAGGCGGCCTTGATGTCCGGGTTGTAGTACTTAATGGGCGTGGGCATATCACCGGTGAGAATCTCCGAGGCATCGTGGTACAGGGCAGCCACCGCGCATCTGTCCGGGTCGGGACAGGGCAGACCCAGCACGTCCCGGCGAATCAGCGCCAGAGCGTGGGCCAGTACCGCCACCTGGTGGCTGTGCTCCTGTATATTTTCGGAAAAGGTGTTGCGCATCAGTCCCCAGCGGGTGATGTAGCGCATACGCCCCAGCAGGGCATAAAATTCATTTGCCATAGGCTAACAGTTCCTTTACTGCTGTGTATAATTTTTTGGGGTCGTCGCAGAAGTGGGCAGCGCCGGCGTCTGTCAGACACCCCTTGTCCCGAAAGCCCCACAGCACACTCAGACAGGGGACGCCGGCGTTTTTGGCGGTGAGAACGTCCACCTCGCTGTCGCCCACATAGATGCACGTTTCCACGCCAATGTCCTTCATCGCCTGGTAGAGCATATCCGGCGCCGGCTTTTTGGGACAGGCATCGCTCTGACCCAGGGCGTAAATATCCTGGCCAAAATAGTGGCGGCACAAGGGCTTTGTGGCCCGGTCGGGCTTGTTGGACACCACCGCGATGGGATATTCTTTTTTCAGTTTTTCCAGCGCTTCCAAAACGCCGTTATAAGGACGGGTCTTGATTTGGCTGTGGGTGGCGTAGTAGCTTTGATAGGCGGTCAGCACCTGGTTTAGCGGCGGGTCGGATTCTTCTCCGGGCAGCGCAGAGCGGATCAGGTGGGCGGCGCCGTGGCCGATAAAGGACAGAATTTCCGCCTGCGTCCTTTCCGGACAGCCGTAAAGGCGCAGGGTGTGATTCACGGAGTCAGTCAGATCCTCCAGAGAGTTCAGCAGCGTCCCGTCCAAATCAAACAGAATTCCGGTTTTCATAGATTCCTCACTTGTTCTTTAATACGCGGATATCCGCTCCCACAAAGGGCAGCAGCTGAAAACTGCCCTGCAGCCGGGAGGCAATCTGGGGAGAGTACCGCTGGGACAATTCTGCAATGTTCAGGTTTGTGGAGATAATCATGGGCTTACCGGCCAAGAGCCGGTCGTTAATCAGGGAATACAGGGCGGCAATGACGAAATTGCCCGGCAGCTCCGTGCCCAAATCGTCCACAATCAGCAAATCGCTTTCGGAGAACTTCCTCACCGCCAGCTTACTCTCCTCGTCGGGACGGAAACGGTCGGCTTCCAGCTTGGAAAATAAATGGGGCGCGCTTTCGTAGGCCACGGAAAAGCCTTTTTCCGCCACCTCCCGGGCGATACAGGCAGAGAGCATGGTCTTGCCAAGGCCCGTACTGCCGTTGAACAGCAGGTTTCCGGAGGCAGGGCTGAAGCCGGCGGCATATTTTTTGCAGATGTCCAGAATCCGGGTCATAATGGCGCGGGGACTGGCGCCGTACTTGGGGTCTGCGGTGTCCGGATAGTATTCCAACCGGAAATCGGAGAACCGGTGGTCACCGGCAGCGAGCAGGGCAAGCTCCTTTTTCTGCTCCTGACAGCACAGTGCCGAAAGGCAGGAACACATGGCGCTGCCCATATAGCCGGAGCCGCCGCAGTGGGGGCACAGGGGACTTTCGTCCAAGTAATCAGCAGGGAAGGCGCTTTCAATCAGCGCTTTGCGCTCTGCCTGCAATAAAAGGTTTGCCTGCCTTGCCTGTGCCATGGTCTCCTGGGCGTCAGTGCCCTGCAAAAAGGCAGCCTGGGCAGCCAGCACCATGGAACTGCGCAGCTGTAAATCAATCTCTTTCACCCGGGGCAGTTCCCGGTAAATTTCCTGCAGCCGCGCCTGCTGCCGGGATTCACGGTCAGCCTTTTGGCTCTCCAGCAGCCGCCGCGCCCGGCGTACCACATCCATACTGTATGCCATGGGTTATCCCTCCTGTAAAACTTTCTGGAAAGCGGAAAGCTCCGCCTGTCCGGGCTGCCCGGACGCGCCTTTGGGGACAGGCTTCCTGTCGCCGGAGAGCACCTGCTCCAAGGTAAACAGACCCGCATTCTGCCAGCGGGTGAGAATCTTGTTCATGTATGCCCAGGAAAGACCGCCGGTGTTCAGGCAGGTCCGTTCATAGGCAAGGGCAAGGACTTCGTCGTCAAAGCCCATATCCAACCAGCTTTTGGCGTAGCGCTCCTCGCCGGGCGTGAGATTTCTGCCCTTGATTTGCAGCAGCTGCATAAGGCCCGCCAGCTGACTGCGGCGCATATTTTCATTTTGGATAAAGGCGGCGGCTTCCTCCATGGAGTCAATGCCCTGCTCCGCCCAGTGGTAGGCTTCCTTTTCGATGGTACGCAGACTGGGATTGCGCAGACTCCCTTTGGCGCGGGCGCGCTCCTTGCAGTAGCACACCAGCACGGAAATCACGTCCCCGGGAAGTCCCAGATACCGGATAAAGCCCAAAAGGATTTTCAGCTCCTCGGTATTTAAGGTTCTGCCCAGTACACGCTGCACCTCGCCGTAGATTGCCTTAAAGTCCCGGTCGCTGTCCATGGCAGACAGCACGTCCCGCTCAGAATACTGGGGACGCTCACCGGAGAGGACCGGTGCGTTTTTTTCCTGGGGCCACAGACCCAGCTGCCGCAGTGTAGCGGCGGCGCAGGAGTATCTGGTCTGGGACAGCTGCAAAGCGCTTTCTGCCCCGGCAGGATTGTTGCCGGCGGCTATGTATACATATAAAAGGGCGGCGTCCGGGTTCTTGGCGCACAGCAGCTTATGGACGTGCCCCTTGGGGATATTCAGTTCGTTGGCGTTCATAGGCTGCTCCTTTCAAAAGTCAATCACAGTCATTATAGCATAGGTTTTGAAATGGCACAACGGCTCGAATCAAAAGTTTTTTTAGAAAAAACACCGTGATTTTTGGCATATCACAGCATATTGTGGTTCAAAAAATTCCAACCACAAGAAACGGGCGTACCGTTACAGCGGTACGCCCGTACACTTATTCAGACAAAGGCTTAATTTTTCTCCGGTAAATCCGGCAGTAGAAGATAAGGGTTGCGATGACGCTGACCACCTCCGCAATGGGGAAGGCCCACCATACCGCGTGGACATTGCCTGTCAGGCTCAGCAGGTATGCCACCGGAAGCAGCGCCACCAGCTGGCGGCATAGGGAGGTAATGGTGGAGTAAATGCCGTTGCCCAACGCCTGAAAGCTGGCGCTTAGGGCAATGCCCACGGCGGCAATGGGGAAGTGAATACTCACAATCCGCAAAGCGCTCCGTCCCAGAGACAGGAAGGTGTCCGACGGCTCAAAAATCCCCAGCAGCTGGTCGGGGAAGAGCTGAAATCCCGCAAGACCTGTGAACATAATGACAAGCGCCGTGCCCACGCTGAGCTTCAGCGTACCGGTAATCCGGCGGGGCTGCCGGGCGCCGTAGTTATATGCGATAATGGAAATGGCGGCATTGTTGATGCCGAACAGGGGCATGAGCACAAAGCTCTGCAGCTTAAAGTAGATGCCGAACACGCCGGCAGCAGTTTCACCGTAGTCCTTAAAGCCAAGGAAAATCTGGTTCATGCCGAAGTTCATCACGGAGCCAATGGCCATCATAATGATGGAGGGAATACCCACGGCGAGAATCTTCTTCACCACATCCGCCTTGGGACGCAGGTATTTCAGCTTCAGCTGAATGTCCGGGTTGCTGGTGAAGTTGAAGATGATTGCCATAATGGCAGCTACCCACTGACCGATGACGGTAGCCACCGCCGCGCCGGCAATGCCCATAGGTGCGATGCCCAAGGGCTCAAAGCCGAAGATGAACACCGGGTCTAAAAGGATATTCAGCACCGCGCCCAAACCTTGGGTAAACAGGGTATAGACGGTTCTGCCGGAGGCCTGCAGCAGCCGCTCGCCCAGGATCTCCACAAAAATGCCCAGACATAAGATAGAGCAGATAGAGATATAGGCAGTGCCGCCCTCCACGGTTTCCGCCACGCTGGACTGCAGGGCGTAATAGGGCCTGGCGCCCACAAAACCAAAAAGGACAAACGCCGCCGCAAAGATAAGGGACAGGAAAATGCCGTTGCCGGCAGCCCGGTTCGCCCGCTCCCGGTTGCCCTCGCCCAAGGATTTACTCAGCAGGGCGTTCATACCCACACCTACGCCGGTGGCAAAGCCGATCAGCAGGTTCTGAATGGGGAACGCCAGCGACAGGGCGGTGACGGCGCTTTCGGAGATACGGGACACATAAAAGCTATCCACAACGTTATAAAATGCCTGCACCAGCATGGAAATTGCCAGGGGCAGCGCCATGGTAAACAGCAGCTTGCCCACGGGCATGGTGCCCATTTTATTCTCCCGCACATTGGCGGTGGCTGCATTTGACATAGAAAAACCTCAATTTCGAAAAAATTCAACTTTTTTATTATAACGGAAACCCGGTAAAATGCAATAGGTAAATTTGGGCGAAAGATTGCCTGCCCGCTATAATGGGAACGATCATACTTTCTCACCGGCGAGAAAGTATGCAAAGAGCCGCCGGGAACCTTTCGTATGGTTCCCGGGCCCTCCAGACGACCAAAGGGGTCGCGACACAGTCGTTTTCATGACACACCATTCCTCCGCGAACCCCTTTGGAATCCCCTCGAAGGGACAACAAAAATGTGCAAAAAAAGTCCCCGCTGCCACCGGCAGCGGGGACAATGGATTCAATTTGGAAAACCGGAGGTTATTCCTCGGTGTTCTCCTCGGTTGCTTCTTCGGCAGTTTCTTCGGCAGCTTCCTCGGTAACTTCCTCGGCCTTTGCCTCGGGCGCTGCTTTCTTCTTGGAAGGCATCAGCAGTGCCACGGCAATCAGCGCAACAGCCACGACACCTGCAATGATGACCACCAGCATCAGGGGGTCGATGGAGGCGGATTTTTTGTTGCTGTCAGCGTCACCGTCCAGCAGACGGATTACCATGGTGTGGCCGTCCTTTTCGTTCTTTACGATGCCGGTCTCGATGCCGTCACCGCCGGGAGCCATAACCAGCTCCTGAATGACCTCCTGGGAGACCAGCTTATCGCCCTTGTAGTAGGCAGCCACCACAGAAACGGTCTTCTCCTTGCCGGATGCGTTCATCCAGGACAGCCGGTAGGCGGTGTCCTTCTCCCGGGGCAGCTCGTTTTCTTCCAGCAGCTTGCCGTTTACTGCGTCATAAAGCTCCAGATCCTGGGCAACGCCGGCAGCATACAGCTTGTAGCCGTTCACCAGAACCGGCTCGCCGCTGACCTTTGCGCAGGAGAAGCCGATGGACTGAATGGGCAGGGTCAGGTTTGCCATGGGAACGTTCTTTGCTTCGCCGACGGTCTTACCCTCCGCGTCAATAATGTAATAATCGCTGGTGAAAGCCTCGGGATTATTGAAATCCGCCACTCTCTTTACGGTGTAAGTGCCGCCTGCGGACAGGTCAACACCCTTCATTTGGGTGTACTCGCCGCCATTGTCATAGTAGACCTTGCCGCCGGCAATCTTCAAACCGTTGTCTGCGGGCGCCAGCTTCATGCCGGCAGCGTTCAGCAGAACCAGTTCTGCGTCGCTGTTCAGACCGGCGGGCAGGGTGATGGAAATTTCCCACGCCTGCTTTTCAGCATAGGTATCGCCGGCAGTGATGAGCGCCGGGATTTTCAGACTCTTTGCCGTTACGTCTCCGGTAAGCGCCAGCACCAGATCCTTGGCGTTATCCTTGCTTGTCTGAATAACAGAGGAGGAATTGGCCTTGGCAACAACTTCCCAAGCGGTCTTGGGCAGACCGGTGGATGCGTTAAACTTGGTGCCGGCCTTGTAGCCGTCAAAGTTCTCCTCAAAGGCGGGATACTTCTCAAAGCGGTCAGCATCGTTGGTGATCACAGGCATAACGTCCTTGGGTGTCTCTACCCAGTAGCCACAGGTGCCGATCTTATCAATCTTGCTGTCCTCAATAATCTTGCCCTGAGGGAAGGTAATCGTCTGGCCGTTAATGGAGAAGGTGGGGTCGTCGCCATTGACCTTAAAGTCCTTAACGGACTTGATGTCGGTATCCGGGGTAATACGCCAGATGTTTCTGCCGCCGGAGTACATACCGGAAAGCAGGAAGCTGGCGTTCCAGTTAAGGGGCAGGACGATGGGATCCCGGTCAGCGGCGCCGGCCACCCGGGTCAGCTCGGCAAGGAGCTGGGAGATGACGCCCATGTTGGTGTTATAGTCCTTTTCACTTGCGTATTCGGGCTTGTAAGCGTAGACCAGGAAGGGATCGGGATCCAGCATGCCGAAATGCAGCACCAGCTCGGAGTAGTAGGCTGTATTTGCGTAGGTGCCCTTCTTGCCCATGGGATAGGATTGGGTGTAACCGGCAATAAAGGGGCTGAAGTTCTGGGTGTCAGAGGAGGCGTAGGAATTTCTCGCCAGATTGAACTCCCACAAAGTTGCGTTGAAGGGCTTTTCCTCATACACGGCCTTGTTGTAGCCAATGGGCTGCAGGAAGTTTCCTTCGGTTGTGGGGCGGGAGCCGTAGAAGCTGTAAGTAGAGGTGTTGCCGGCGTTCTGCTCGTTACCGGCCAGGGTCTTGTTTTCGGTGTCGGTGGTGCGCTTGAACCAGGCATAGAAATCAGCGGACTGATAGTCGCCGGTTGCCGCCTCGGGGAAGTACTTTGCCACGGTGTCAAACAGCATGTAGTCCAGATACTGATTCAGACGAATCCGCATAACGGTATCCCAAACAGCCCGGGAAGCTGCGTACGTTTCGCCGGATTGGGGATAGATGCCCCAAATTTCGGGATAAGACCCATTGTCGTCGTTTTCGTAGAACTTAAAGTCGTATGCCTCCAGCAGGGGACGCACTTCTGTCTCGTACCGGGGATTGTCGATAATGTCCTGATAAAGATTGGGGTTTTCCGTGAGCTGCTGTTGCAGATACCAGGACCCGCAGGCGTTATATTCCAGGTCCGTAAAAACGCCGTCCAGGGCAGGCGCGCCGGATGCAGCATAAGCCTCGAAGAACTCATCCAGCAGGACCTTTGCGTCTTCCACGCCCTCCTGCAGATAGATAACATCCTCCGGCGCAAAGTCAAAGGGACGGCCGATTGCCCAGACATACAGATGCCGCAGACCCTCGGGACGGGCCTCCATTGCCTTCTTTACGTATGCCACCAGATTGTCCATTCCGGCGGGAACGCCGGCTTCTACCAGCACGACCTTGCCATCTTTTACGTCGGTGGTAATAGAGATAATGTCGTCAATATTATGGGCGGGATACAGAGATTCTTTGACCTTTTCCGTTACCACAGCGGTGAACGGAACAATCTCTACGTCGTCGGCAAAGACGGTTTCCACACCGTCAGCCTCCGCGGCGCTGACAAAACCGCTGCCCATGGAAAGCAGCATCATCAGAGCCAAAAGGGATACGATCAGTTTTTTCATTTCCAGTCTCCTTTTTGTGGGTGGTTTGGTGGATTCTTACCAAATCAGGTATATGTGCAAGCTGTCGAATATTCAGTTTTGCACACATATCAAGTTTGTGTTAGAATACCATACGCGCAATTTGCTGTCAAGCATAATTTGGCAATTTCCACAATTCAAAACCCGCAAAAAACCCGCGGTTTTACAGGGGTATACGGGCGGCTGCGCCCGGGCAAAAACACCGGGGAACAGAACCCTTGTCTGTTCCCCGGTGAGGGTTGTCAGCTCTCCATTTGTTTACCCAGAAAACCGGCAACTGTCTGCGCTAATTTTTGGTCTGCCTCGGTGATCGGCGCGCTGTCCTCTCCCATGAGCAGCATCACGCAGCCCATCAGATCCCCCTGGGAGAGAATGGGGGACGCCACACCCAGCCGGTATTTGTCGGAGCTGTCGGTGGGGCGGACGATGGGGTCACCGGGGTTGTAGCGGTAGTGGGTGCGCTGTTCCATCAGCTTATCCAGCGCCGGGGAGTTGGGCTTATCCATCAGCTCCCGCTTGGGCGCGCCCGCCAGGGCGATGATGGCGTCCCGGTCGGACACCGCGGCAATCCGCCCGGTGACACTGCCGATGGAGTCGCAGATCTGGGCGGCAAAATCCTGCAGGTCGCTCATAGGCGAGTACTTCCGGAAGATAACGCCCCCGTCCTTTTCTGTGTAAATCTCCAAAGGGTCGCCCTCACGGATTTTTAAGGTTCTTCTGATTTCTTTCGGAATTACAATTCTTCCCAAATCGTCCACCCGACGAACAATGCCAGTTGCTTTCATATATCTTTCTCCTTTTTACAGACGTTTGCGGACGGGCAATGCCCCCCCCTACATACAAGAATGTCAGTCGGTGCATGTAGGGGCGACCACTGGTCGCCCGCCGCCCTACAATCATTTTACAAATTGCGCTGTTCGTATCTGTAAACAAGGTAGAATTATACCGCAGGATTTACTTTTTCAACTCGCTGTGTTATGATAAATAAAAAGGCGGCGATTTTATGAAAGAATGTTTTGCTGATTATGCTGACTCCTACGAAGAATACAAGTCTTTTATTTATAGTTATTTAAGGATAGACCTCCTGTTACTGGATATGAAGCACAATGTAACGGATTGCATTTTCTGTCTGAAGATGAGCTGTCCGAGCGGGAACGTCTTATTATGATGTTGTCTGTTATCAAATGGGAAATAGACCATAATATGCTTACTGATGAATTAGAAGGCGAATTGGATTACTATTATGATGAAATGGCATCTGGGCGGCTACTGAAGCATATTCATAAAAAAGACTTTCTGTCAATTACTACAGATTTATCAGATTGTTATAAACAAGTTTTTGGTTAACGAATCCTTTAGATTATACTAATACAAATTAAGCGGAGTGATTATTCACTCCGCTGGTATTCTTTTCGCAAGATTATGTATCGCCATGCAAAATCGGTCGATTGGGGTTAATACGTCTGCTCAGGGGCGTTATTGCAGATTTACAATGTTCTTCCGATCCGTTTCGGAGCGATTTTATAACGAAGACAATTTTCTTTCTGGTTAGCTTTTCCTATATATTAAACTCCCTGGCTTTGCAGAATGCAAAGCCAGGGAGTTTAATAGTGAGAAAATTGCGTTTTAGAGAAAGCGATGTGATTTTGCGAGGCATAAAAAAGCGACAGCTTGTTATCAATTTATGAATTCATATGTTTGTGATACAAAGAAACAAAGGAAATAGGATAACTATACTATATTCTACCCGAGGCTTTTTGTATAAGCCGTTTGAATCTTCTCCAAAAAATAATGCGATAAGAACGAAACCATCCAATAGTGCGTACAATTTCCTGGTCTTTATTCAATATTGCAAGAATATCTTGCGCCATATGATAATAGGCTTCTTTCTGCAAGTGATTAATGGTATCTTCATAATCCTTTTGAGAAGAAACATATTTGCTGAATTCAATTAAGTGCACATTTTTCTTGTCAGTTGTCCAATTTCTTATTTTCTGATTAAGTGCTTGATGGAGAAGATGGCGGTTTTCCCAGGATGGCCTTGTAGGTCCGATAAAGGGAATTTCAGAACCAAGCATTAGAATCAGGGATGTTTCATTGCCGATGGTATCATAAATAGTCTCAATGTTTGACACGGTAACAGCGCCTGTAGAATTGTCGACATATGTGAATTTCGAGGAAAAGGCAACAAGAAAATCTTCGGTAAAAGGAAATCCGTTTGTTGTGTTGGTTTTTTCAATAATGGCCTTCCAGTTTTTTGGATCGGTTAGATCATAATACGCTTCGCCAAATGCAATTTGCCAACCGGTTTCTTTGTGTTGATATATGCCTAAATTGCCATCTGTTAATAGCGAAAAAACAATCACATCGTTTCCGTGCATTCGGGATCCACTGAGCATATATTCATCAAGCCAACCGGTATCATTGATAAGCTTGGCCTTGTCTTGCTCGCTTGCTTTTAAAGCTGTGACCATTTGCGATGTGTGACTGTAGCCTTCGATAGAAATTCCTTTGTCGCTGACATAAGTAAACTCTGTTTTGATGTTGGGAGTCTCCTCGATAAATGAGAAAATTTGGCGGATATCACAGGGACCTTTGAATAGGATTTTTAAGTCACCGGTGTTTTCTTTGCTTTTTTTAGTGTAATTTGAAACATCTTTTTGGTTAATCCATAACGGTATGTGTTTTGTGTTTAATTTGGTAACAACATCTCCTACTACCTCTATTTTTGGACAGCCTATTTGCATATAAACATATTGTTCGACCAACATTCCCAATGTTCGGCAAGAGAACAGGTAATGAATGACTTTTTGATTTACAATCAGGTAGAAACCGACAATTCCATAGTCGCCAAAAGAATCGCTTACGGTAATGTATGCTGCATCAGCATCAGGATTAGATAAAGCTTCGAGCAAGGCTTCCTTGTCTTGACGGAATTTGGTGTAGTTTAGTTGATTGCTACGTAAAATCAAGTTGTGTATACGGTCGATTTCGTTCAGGCAATCTTTGTGAATTTCTACGCGAATATTACAAGACATTAAAAAATCTTCATTGGATGAAAACTTTTCTTGAGATTTTAATTTTTCTTCCAAAAGACGGTATTGTGCAAGGCGAGGCCTTGTTGTGTCAACTTCTGAAATTTTTGATAAATTGTTCCGTGATTGAAGAAGTTCTTCCGGTGTGCATGTTTGTAGCGTTGGGCAATAATAGCATGCTTCGCGAAGGTTTGACGTGTTATCGTCGACAAAAAGGGTGTTTTGTGGACGAAGCTTCATGTTTTTTATAATTTGGTTTATACGCTCACCTTTAGGTGCCCAGTTGATTGAAGGGAAAACAAATAAATCCCAAAGATCCAAAGAAAGCAATTGCGCCTTAGTGCTATCAAAATCATTTTTTGAACAGATGGAGTGCACAATCCCTCTGTCTAGAGATGCATTTATAAAATCTACAAATTCTTTTCTAATATAGATGGATTCATTATCGGAAAATGTGCCGTTCCACAGTGTTTCGTCAAGATCCCAAATAATTAGTTTGATTTCTGAAAAATTCAGCATAAGATTTCCTCGCATATAATCCATTTTGTAAAGTTTTTCATACAAATAATGCTTAATCATAATATAAACATTATTTAATCAATTGTCAATGGTGCTTAGTGCCCCTCCAATAGCGGACAAAATATCACAAAAATGAATAATCACCTTGCAGGTGCGTTTCCATTAAGACGATGTAATGCATGAATGAAACCGGTGGAATTGTGCTATAATTTTCTTCTTTCACAAGGGGGTCTTCGGCGGTGCGCGCCTCCCTCACATCTACAATCATTTTACAAATTGCGCTGTTCGTATCTGTAAACAATGCAATATTATACTGCGCAAAAGAAAACACTTTTTCTGCACGAAAAGCCATTGACACAGGGGAGTTCTCCGGGTACAATCAAGGTGAAAACATCCCAAAAACAGGGAGGGAGTCAAATGAAAGTATACGATTTTTCTTTAGGAAAAGCGGGCAGCGTAACATTCTCCGTTTCTGAAAACGGCAGCTTTGTTATGACCGCGGTTCATAATGGGGAACGCTATGCCCTGTCCTTTGAAGACTGCGCGGTGATCAATGACCACAGGCACGGCCGGTCGTCCAAAACCATCCGCACGGTGAATACTCTGTGCGCTGACACCAAGTTTACTGCCGATGGCAACACCCTGCTGGCAGAAGCCCGGGTGGGAGACGATTTGGCCGTATTCAACCGGTTTACTGTCAGCGCAGAAAACGCCAAGGTTACTATGGAAACCTGGGCAGAGACCGGGAAAAAGCTGTATGATTGCGCCCTTGTTGCAGGACGGTTCAATGTGGAGCTGGACGGCTTTGAAAAAACCTACGGCGGAGATATTCCCACCCAGTTCCCTGCCCGGGAAGAGCCTCCCAACTATGGATTCAGAGGGAACCTGGTTCTGGAGGGAGAAACCCGGTATCTGGAGGTCCGGGGCGGTTATGTGTGGCGGTTCGGCAAACTGATAGACGCCCACAAAAACTCCCGCTTTCTCAGCGATGACCCCACCTGCTTCAACAAAGAACATCCTCTGCGGACGGTGTATCTGTTTGAGAAAGTGCAGGAAGAAACAGCGCCCGTATTTGCGCCAGACGGCAAGGAAACTGCCACCGGTGAGGTGGTCGGCGGCAGCCTGCGGATTCCGTACACGGCAAAGCCGGACGGCATCGGGTTCCTGTGCGGCGGTAAGGCATACCCTATGGCGGCCATGCTGGTGCAGGACGTGAATTCCAAGGGAAAGACCTTCCTGGACACCCTGTCCGGCTGGGATACCGCCACGGTAACGGAGCACGCCGGCGCAACAGAATTCCTGCTTCTGGACAACGCAAAGGAGCTGGGTATCCGTTTGATTGCCCAACCGGATGCGAAAATCAACCGGATTCACTGGAGCGTAGAGGCTATCAACACCAGCGGCAGTAAATCCGTGCTGTGGTGTACTTACCCCCGCCTGTACCGCAAGGAAAACGTGGAGTGCGACCTGTTTGCAGCTCTGCACGGCGGCTTTATAGATTCAAAATTCAATACCGGCGACCGGTTTGTATTCGGCGCCTATCCCTGCGGCTTGGGCAGCACCATGGCTTGCTATGCGATCTATCCCCACGGCGGCGGCGAGGGTGTCTATTACGGCATCCACGACGGCGTGGGAAGCTACAAGGATTTCCACGCCGCCAGCGACGGCTACGGAATGATGCGCATCAACTGCAAGTTCTGCGCGCCCAACCTGTATGTGCCAGCCAACGGCTTCTGCCTGCCGGGTAAGGCGGTCTGGCAGCAGATCAACGGCGATTGGTATGATGCCGTGGAGATTTACCGGGAATTTGTGGAGGCAGAGGCTGACTGGGTGCCCGAAGCCGGTGAGAACGGCCGGGAGTCTACCCCGGAGTGGATGCGGGATATTCCCTTCTGGATTATGGACTGGATGCCCAACGAGAATCCGGACCATGAGCCCATTCCGCCCTATGTCCGCCCGGAGATTGAAAGCGATGACCCGGACAGCTGGTACAAAACCGCCATTGCCCTGCGCAAGGCGCTGGATGTGCCCATCGGCATCCATTTGTATAACTGGCACGGCAATCCTTTTGATAACGATTATCCCCATTATTTCCCCACGAAGAATGCTTTCGTGCCGGGTTTGAAAGCCATGCAGGCGGCGGGTATCCGGGTGATGCCCTATGTGAACGCCTTGATTTGGGACAACAAGGACAAGGGTGGCGAGGACTATCAATTCACCGCCATCGCCAAGCCCGGAACGGTGAAGGATGAGGACGGCCAGCCGCCCCGCCTTACCTACGATTCCAAGGAGCCGGACGGGTCTCCTGCGGTGCTGTCGCCCATGTGTCCCTCCTCTCCTATATGGCGCAGGAAGCTGCAGGAGATTGTCAGCCGTCTGTTCACAGAATACGGTGTGGACGCCATCTATTTGGATCAGATTGCCGCCCATACGCCCCGGCAATGCACGGACGTGTCCCACGGACACCCCATTGGCGGCGGCAACTGGTGGAAAGAGGCATACCGGGAGCTGCTGCGGCAGCTGCGGCAGGTAATGCCGGAGGGCAAGGGCTTTACATCGGAGGGCAACGCCGAGGTGTACGCCAGCGAGCTGGACGGCTTCTTGGGCTGGGCATGGGTTACGGTTGAGAATTACGTGCCTGCCTTTATGCGGGTCTACGGCGGCAAGGCCTTCTGCTTTGGCAGAAATGTCAACAGTTACAGCAAGAAAGATACGCTTTACTGGAAATATAATTTGGCCCAGTCGCTGGTTGCCGGTGAGCAGATGGGCTGGATCAATGCCGACCTTGTCTATAAGCCGGATCGGGTGGCGTTCTTAAAGAAGCTGGCGCAGCTGCGCTACGGAGAGCGGGCGTTCTTCCGGGGCGCAAGACCTATGCGTCCGCCGGTGGTGGAGGCAGGGGAAGATCATCGGTTTACCAGTGGTCTGGGCATGTCGAATCCGGGCGTGCTGTATACGCCGTACCTGTGCGTGGGCGTGCTGGAAAACGGCAGAAAGCGGCGACTGATTGCGGTGAACCTGAGCGCAGAGGAGATTTCCGACAATGTGCGGTTTGTGCCGGAAGAGATGCAGCTGAAGAACTTTACCGTTTCCGGAGAAGGCACTGCCCAGTGGGCAGGGGAAGACGCTCTGCGTCTGCAAGTACCGGGAGACAGCGTTCTGATGCTCTCCTGGGAAGTATAAGAATGAAAAGACAGGGGTTTTTCAACCCCTGTCTTTTTTCAAAATATAATTACGCACAGTTGCAGGTGGGGGTATTCACTCAATAACCCTTTTTCAAATCCACTGCATCGGTGACCTCACCGCTTTCGATATAACGGATGATCTTTTCGGTAATATCGTTGACATAGCGCTGGTGACCCACCTTGATACGGGTAGCCTGATGGGGAGAGAGCACCACATTGTCCAGCTCCACAAAGGGCTGCTTGGAGGGATTCAGCTTGGATTGCTTGTCTTTGGGCTTTTCGTCCCAGGTGTCAATGGCGGCGCCTGCAAGCTGCCGATTCTTCAGCGCCTGATACAGAGCCTTTTGGTCAATGCTGTTGCTTCTGCCCACGTTAACAATATACTTGCCCTTCAGCAGCGCCAGCGTTTTTTCGTTGATAATGTGGTTGGTCTGGGGGGTTTTGGGCAGGGAGAGGATGAGAATATCCGTTTTTTCAAACAGCTCCTCCAGCGTGTCCACCGCCACAATGTCCCGATAGTCCTTATCCCGTTTCAGGGTGTAGGTTTTAATGTCATTTTTCCGCAAAAGGGCATGAATATGCCTGCCGATGTGTCCGTAGCCCAGAAGACCCACCTTCATATCGAAAAAACTCTCCCAATAGGGGTTGGTATTATCGTACCAGATTCCCTGGCGGAGCTTTTTGTCACATTCAGTAATGCGGTTGACCAGACTGATGCTCAACCCAAAGGCGTATTCGGCGATGATGTTGGCATCTATGTGGGAATTCACCAGCAGGACGCCCTTCTTCCTCATTTCTGCCAAGGGGAAGTCGTCCACGCCGGTCTTGTAGGCAAAGGCGATTTTCAGCCGGTCGGCTGTCTCCAGCGCTCTTACGCTCATGCGTTTACCGATGAAAATGTCGTAACCGGACAGGTTGTAGCCGGACAGACCCACCACATCCACCTGGGCATAGTCGCTGATTCTGGCAATCATTCTCCGGAATTCTTCATCTTCCTTTGCAATACTCAAACAGATTTTCATTACCGTTTCACATCCTTTAACGCAGAGCTGCCGCAGGCGGCAAGCTCTTCCCGGGTTGCGGGAAGTACATCGCCGCGGACGGTGTGTTTCAAAACAAAGCAGTCGGTTGCAAACGCCAGGGTACGGGGGGTATCGCCGTCAAAATGGAGCAGACCGTGGAGGAAACCTGCGGCAAAGGCGTCGCCGCCGCCAATGCGCTCCAGTACGGAAAGCTCCTTTTGCACAGCCGCCTGCTGTCCCTCCGGGGTATATACCCATGCCCGGATGGCGTGGGTATCCGGGGAAAGGATATCCCGCTCCCGCACCACCAGATACTTAGTATTTCCGTAAGAGGCAAAGAAATTCTCCTCTGTCACACCCAGAAAGGCGGTCAAATCCCGCCCGCTGCAGAAGACAATATCCGCGTATGGAAGAATGCGCTGATATACCGCCCGGGCCTGCTCCACAGACCACAGCTTCGCCCGGTAATTAAAGTCGAAGCTCACGGGGATCTTTCTGCGCTTTGCCTCCTCCAGCAGCCGGAAGCACAGCGTCTCTACCGAGGGAGACAGGGCAAAGGAAATGCCGCTGATGTGCAGCACGGCGCAGTCCTCCAGCGCCCGGTCATAGTCAAAATCTTCTTCTGTGAGGGTGGTGACCTCCGCTTGCTGGCGGGCGTAGATTACTTTCGCCTGCCGGGATGCGTAGCCCGGCTCAAAAAAGTACATGCCCATATTGCTGCCGGCGGTAATCACCTGGGAGCAGTCCACGCCGTATTTTTGCAGGTGCATCACCGCGCCCCTGCCCAAATCGTTGTCCGGGAGCTTGGTGAGGTAACGGGTGGCGTTGCCAAGACTCGACAGGGCAACCAGCACATTGGACTCGCTGCCGCCGTAGGATGCCTGGAATTGGCTGGCATTGAGAATGGAATCCGGCGGCGTCAGCCGCAGCATAATCTCGCCGAATGCCACTACGGTTTTATTTTTCATTGGAATGCTCCCCCTTCTTTTGGGATAGATACCATGCCCACCGCAGCTCAAGATACGCAAGGGTCACCAGCAGCGCCTCGCCGCATTCCCGCACCAGCACCGGGCGGCACTTACGGGCGACAGCTTCCTTGCATCTGTCCCAAAGCTCTGCCGGAAGACTGCAGCGGGGATGGAGCTTTCTGTGAACCTTCAGCGCGGTCCGCCGGTCTGCGAACAGATGGTAGTCATAATCAATTTCAATCTTCTCAAAGGGAATCAGGTAGTAATCCGACTCCAGCTTGGAGGTGGAGATTACCTGCTTCTTTCCGCCGTCGGAGGTTTCCTTGGTTACCCGCACATTTTCTTCCAGCTTCTTCTGCAGCTCCGCAGCGGTGCAGTGGGTCATTATAAAGAAGTAGAGATTGGGCTTGCCGCCCTCCAGCAGGTCTCTTGCCAGGCCCAGGAAGTTGTCCTCCATCCGGAAGGTTTTGTAATCCGCGGGGGTCAGGCCGAAATTGCTCTTGACGGTCTTTTGAATCACGCCCTTGAGCTTGTCCTCCGCGCTCTGGCAGTCGTTTTCCAGCGTGTCCCGTCTGCTGAGGTTCAAATCGTCGGTTTTCATGGCAAGGGAGATGCTCTGGGCAAATTTATTCTTCCACGTGATTTTCTTGCGGCCCCGCTTTTCTATGAGTATGTAGTTGTCGCTGGTGACAATCAGACCGTTGATGCCGATTTGGTTGCCGAATTTTGACCGCTGAATGGGGCAGATTTCGTTTTCGTACTCATATACTTCCCGGATGCTCATGCCGTTGGCAAATTGATAGTCCATGCACCGGTTGGTGATGAGCATGTGGTAATAGGTGGAACGGGCGGTATTTAAGGTCAGGGTTTTACCGTCGTAGTCAAAGTCATTGAGACGGATGGTGTTTTTGTTGCTTTTTGCGGAGGTCTTGTGGGCCTGGAGCAGCTCATCGGCATGGGCGATTACAAAAGACGGCAGCTCGTGCTCCCGGGCGCTGTCGTCAAACCGCACCGGGGTATCCCCGGAAATGTTGGCAAACATATTCAGCGAACACAGGCACAGCTCTCCGGACAGGTATTTTTCGGCACTGCGTGCGTTGAGCTGATATTCTTTGCTCTGACTGTCCTTTTCCGAGTTTCTCCGGGCAATTTCCCGTTCAAACCGGCGCAGCTGCTTTTTGTACGCCCGCTGCTCCTTTTTGGTGGCGTTTTCCGGGAGCGCCTCAGGCCGCTGCAGCTGCTCCGATTTCCGCACGTGTTTCAAAACCATAAACACGCCGTGCTTGTCGGCAAAGGATTCCTTATAGTAGGGCAGACCCAGCTTGTGCTTGTTGTACTGGGCGATGATCTTGTGGTGATTGTCCTCGGTTTTCATGGACTCTTCCATATAGCTGTCGAACCAGGCCAGGATCTTTGCCACACCCAAAGAAAACAGGCCGGCAAAGAACAATGTGAGGGTATCCTCTGATGTCACAATATGCAAAAAGGTGTTGATAATGGTTTGGTTGTCGGAAAATGCGCCGGAAAGTCCCAGAACCAGCACCATGCCCGCCAAATAGAAGAGCACCTTCACAAGAGGCCGCCGCAAAAGGTCAGCCAGCGCCTTTAAGAGTTTCTTTCTTTTCATCGTAATCCTCCGCCCATCTTATACGAAGCCGGACAGCTTCCATAATATAAATATTTTAGCACTTTTTCCGTGGAATTTCAATACACAGGGAAACTTGACAGAAAACAACAGAAAACTTATAATGAAACCGAAGAGAACCCTCTAAGAAACAATAAACCAAAGGGGTGGATGTTATGACGCTGATTGAATGCTTTACCCAGTCCCATCTGGAGAACATAGCAGCCTGCCTGCGCCTTCGGCCGGACAGGCTGATTCTGGTTGGGGATATAACCCGGATGCACGCGCCGGTCAAGGGGTACCGGAAGCTGCTGCAGCAGCGAGGGTTGCCGACGGAAATTTCTCTGTGCAATGTGGAAGGCATGGATTTTGATGCCCTTTGCGGGGTGTTGGGCGGTTTGATGACAAAGGAGAAGCCCTGCATCATTGACCTGACCGGCGGCGATGCTGTCGTGGTTATGGCCATGGGCGCGGCGCTGGCGCGGTTGGACAGCAAGGACCGGGCGCAGGTGCGGGTAGAAAAATGCGCCTGCGACGGGGTGCGTCTTACAGTGGAAGAGCTGGTCAGTCTCCATGGCGGCAGACTTCTGCCTGCCGACTATCAGCCGCCCCGAGACCATACACCCCGGGATTTGGAGGGGCTGTGGAGCGTGGTGTCCCAGGACCCCAAGGCGTGGAACCGGAATGTCATGCTGCTGCACGAATTTGAAAGCCGCGCCGATTCCGGAACGCAGGTGAACCTGCCCCTGGATGCGGCGGGGAGCAGAATTGCCGGGTTTGAGGAAAAAGAACCCGTTGTCCGGGATTTGCTGGATAAGCTGCATTCCCAGGGCGTTATTGATGACCGCAGCAGTCTGCGAGCGCTTCAGTATACCTACAGGTCGCCCCTGCTGCGGTACTGCATGCTGAAAGCCGGCAATGCGCTGGAGGTGAAAACCCTGCTGGAAGCGCGGGCGGTTCTGGAAGATGGCGCGCCATTTTTCAACGATTGCCTGATGAGCGTCCGTATCGACTGGGACGGGGTGATACATGACCCCAGGAAGCGGATTCCGGAAACCCGGAACGAGATTGATGTGATCCTGATGCACGGACTGACGCCCTTGTTTGTCTCCTGCAAAAACGGAGACATCGGGGAAGAGGAGCTGTACAAGCTCCATACGGTTGCGGAACGGTTTGGCGGCCCCCATGCCCGAAAAATGCTCATTGCCACGGAATTGCACAGAAAAAGCCCTGCGGCAAACCGGTCGTTTATCCAGCGCGCGTGGGATATGGACATTTTCCTGGTAACCGATGGGGCAGATTTGTCCCGTCAGGAATGGCGGCAGATCTTCATACAGGCGGTGCAGTAAGGTTACTTCCATAAAAAATAAACCCCCACCTGTCTCAGGTGGGGGTTGTTGCATAGGGTTAAGATACGGTTTCGATAATGGCAGCCATGCCCATACCGCCGGCTACGCACAATGTGGCAAGACCGTACTGCAGACCGCGGCGGCGCATCTCGTGCAGCAGTGTGACGATGATACGGCTGCCGGAGGAGCCGATGGGGTGACCCAGAGAGATGGCGCCGCCGTTGACATTGATGATATCCATTCTGTCTTCCAGCTTCATTTCCCGGATACAGCCCAAAGACTGGGCGGCGAATGCCTCGTTCAGCTCAATGAGCTGGATGTCGTCCATGGTAAGCCCCGCCATTTTCAGCGCTTTTTCTGTGGCGGGAACGGGGCCCATGCCCATATACCGGGGGTCAACACCGGCAGAGGCAACGGCGCGGATTTTTGCCAGCGGCTTGATGCCCAGCTCTTTTGCTTTTTCGGCGCTCATCAGCAGCAGCGCGGAGGCGCCGTCATTTCTGCCGGAGGCATTGCCTGCGGTGACGGTGCCGTCGGTCTTAAAGACTGCCCGCAGCGCCGCCAACTTTTCCGGCGATGTTTCTCTGGGATACTCGTCGGTATCAAAAATGATGTCCGGCTTCTTTCTGCCTTGGGGCACGGTCAGGGGGATGATTTCATCCTTGAACTTACCGTCCTGAATGGCTTTTTTTGCCTTTTCCTGGGAGGCAAAAGCAAAAGCGTCCTGGTCCTGGCGGGAAATGGACATGCGCTCGGCAATGTTTTCCGCGGTCATGCCCATATTGAAACGACCGTACATGTCTATGGGCTGGGAGCAGGCCTGCGCCTCTGTCAGGGAATCCTTCAGCTCGGTGGTGCCGGTGCCCACACCCCAGCGGGCATTGGACAGGTAGAAAATCGCATTGGACATGCTCTCGGTTCCGCCGGCAAGCACCACGCTGTTCTGACCGGTGGCGATGGAATTGACACCGTTGCTCACAGCCAGCATGCCGGATGCGCAGGCGCACATCACCGTGTTGGCAGGCACGGATTCGGGAATGCCTGCCTTCAGGGCGGCATACCGGGCAACATTGGAATGGTCCGAGGACTGGCGGCACTGGCCCATGATCACTTCGTCCACCGTTTCTGGGGAAACGCCGCTGCGCGCCAGCGCGCCCTTGATGACGGCTTCAGCCAAATCTGCCGCATTGAGCGGCTTCAGACTGCCGCCGAAGCTGCCCACCGCGGTCCGGCAGGCTTCTACAATGACAACCTCATTCATAGTAAATACCTCTTATACGCTATTAGATTGCGCCCTTTTCTTTATAGGCCGCCAGCACCTCATCGGATACGCCCAGCAGGCCGCCGTAAATTTCCCTGTTATGCTCACCCAGCGCGGGCGCGGGCATACGAATGGTGGCTTTGGTGTCGTCGAACTTAATGGGCATAGCCGTAACTTCCAGCTCTCCGATGCCGGGCTGCTGAATCTTGGGGAACATCTCCCGGGCGCCTGCGATGTGGGGATCGTACCGCACATCCTCCAAATCGTTGATAGGACCGGCAGGCACACCCACTGCCTGCACGGCGGCAATGGCTTCGTTGGCGGTGAGGGTCTTGGACCAGCTTTCCACCAGCTCCTTTACAGCCGGGTAGTTCTCGGTTCTGGCAACCATATCCACCATACGGGGGTCTTCCAGCACCTCCGGGCGACCCAGGATCTTGGTGCAGAAAATCTCAAACAGCTTCTGGTTACCGCAGGCGAGGATGAACTCCTTGTCCTTTGCTTCAAATGTGCCGTAGGGACACAGGTTGGCATACCGACCGCCGATCCGGGGCGGGATTTGGCCTGTTACCCGGTAACGCATATTCTCCGGTGTGGTAAACGCCACGATGGAGTCCACCAGAGAAACCTCTAACCGCTGACCGCGGCCGGTGTGCCCCCGGGCAATCACGCTGGCAAGAATGCCGATCACCAGATTCATACCGCAGGTGATATCCGCCGCGGAAGTGCCGCAACGGGTGGGACCCCCACCTTCGTGTCCGGTCAGACTCATCAAACCGCCGGCGGCCTGAGCGATGATGTCATAGCCGGGACGGTCGGCGTAGGGGCCGTATGTACCGAAGCCGGAAGCGGAGGCGTAGATGATGCGGGGATTGCGCTTGGACAGCACATCGTAGCCCAGACCCATGCGTTCCATGACGCCGGGGCGGTAGTTTTCCACCACCACGTCTGCCTTGTCCACCAGCTGCAAAAACAGCTCCTTGCCCTCTTCGGTCTTTAAGTTCAGGGTTACGCTGCGCTTGTTCCGGTTGATGTAGGCAAAATAAGCGCTTTCGTCGTTTACCCGGGGACCCCAGGAACGGGTATCGTCACCGCCGTTGGGGTTCTCGATTTTGATGATGTCGGCGCCCATATCGCCCAGCCACATGGTGCCGTAGGGGCCGCACAGGACCCGGGTTAAATCCAATATTACGATGCCGTCAAGAGCACCTTTGGGGAAATCCATCTGTCAACACTCCTTATTTCTTCTCTGTATAGTCGTAGAAGCCGCGGCCGGTTTTGCGGCCCAGCTGGTTTGCCTCGAATTTTTCCCGGATCAGGTCATAACCCTTGGGCTTCTCGCCGGTTGCCTGATAGCGCTTGTCCTGCTGATAGTAGGTAATATCAATGCCGGACATATCTGTGAGCTTGAACGGACCCATGGGGTGGTTCAGACCCAGCTCTACGGCGACATCAATCATCTGCGGGTCGCAGACCTGATTTTCAGCCAGCCAGAAGGCCTCCTCTTTCAGGGCGCGCAGGATACGGTTGACCACAAAGCCTTCCACTTCCTTTTCCACGTGCACCGGGGTTTTGCCGATCATTTTGGAAAATGCCATCAGGAAATCCACGGTTTCCTTGGCGGTGTGCGCACCGGAGACCACCTCTGTCAGGCGCAGAACCAATGCCGGGTGGAAGAAGTGCAGATTGGCAAGTCTTGCAGGGTTTTCCACTGCGTCACAGAACAAAGAGGAGACAAGGTAGCTGGAGTTGGTGGCGAGAATGGTGTCCTTATCGACCAGCTGGGAAACCTCCCGGAAGAAGGATTCCTTAATGTCCTGCCGCTCCACGATTGCCTCAATGACCAGCTGCGCGCCGTCCGCAGCCGCCTTCAGGGAAGGCTCGATGTGGATTCTCTCCCGGGCGGCATCGGTTTCTTCCTGGGTCATACGGCCCTTGGCAACGCGGCCGGCAAGATATTCCTGCACCCATTTTTCCGCATCGGCCAGACATGCCTCGGAAACGTCATACAGATAGGTGTCCACGCCGTGGATTGCCGAGCAAAGAGCAATCTGTCTGCCCATTGTGCCGCTGCCCGCAACGCACAGCTTTTTCAAACAAGTAATATCCATGGTAAAATACCTCCTTCTTAGATACCTTAATTATAGAATATTTAGACAAAGAATTAAATTATCGCTTTACTTTCTGATTATTAACCTTTATATTAACAATAAAGGAGGGCGATGACATGAATGAGCAACAGCTTCGCTATTTTTTGAAAATCGCGGAAAAACAGAATCTTACAGTTTCCGCCCAGGAACTGTTCATCTCTCCGCCGGCGCTGACGGCGACCCTGCGGCGCTTGGAGAAGGAGCTGGGCAGCCGGCTGTTCGACCGGAACGGGCGGAATATTGTGCTGAACAGGCAGGGTGAGATTTTGCTGAGATATGCCAAGACGGCGTTGGGCGCTCTGGATACCGCAAAGGAAGAAATCGCATTGGCGCAGCAGCACAGTGAACGGCATCTGACCATTGGCCTGACAAGTCCGCTGGTTTGCCACGACGCACTGAAAGCCTTTTTGGAACGGCATCCGGAGATTCAGCTGACACACCATATCCTTCGCGCGGATCAGTTGACCTCGCCGTCGCTGAAGCAGGAGATTGCGTTTGTCATCGCCTCTGAGGACGATATGCCGGGTCCCGGCTGGGAGGGGCAGCTGATCAAGCCGGACAATCCCCTGGTGCTGGCGGCCTATGCGTCCCATCCCTTTGCAAGCCGGGACAGTATTCGATTGGACGAGCTGTCAGAGGAACGGTTCATTGTGATTCCCCGGGAGTACTGCTTCAGACGCTTTACCGACAGCGTTTTTGCCAAGGCCGGTTTTTCCCCGAATCTGATATTGGAGTGCGATTTTGCCCTGCGTCCCATAATGCTCAGCGCCCAATATGGGGTTTTGCTGACCACTGCATCGGTAAAAAGCGCAGGCTTCTCCCCGGACACGGCGTTTATTCCCATTACAGAACCGAAAATCAACTACCCGTGGTATATTTATCGTCACCGCAATTCCATGCATTCCGCCGCCGCGACACAGTTCTGGGCGTTTATGTGTTCCTTTTACCGCTAGGGGGCTGCTCGGTCTTTATACGCAGGCAGGGGAATATGCACCGCATACAGCGTTTTATGCATTTATGCAGAAATAATATGAAAACATTACAGAGGAAGAACCTGGGCAGACAGACGTGTTTGAATGGGCAAAATAGGGGTTTTAGGCAATGTTAACAAGGCGGCACAGAAAGAGCGGCGGTTTTTTGTTGAAAAAATCTTGGGATTTATGTGAATAAATGCTTGCATATTTATTCAGGATATGCTACAATCCTCATATCGAAAAAATACAGCACGCGCAATACTTAGGAGGAATGCGTTATGAGCAAGAAGATTGAGAAAATTGTACTGGCCTATTCCGGCGGCCTGGATACGTCCATCATTATCCCCTGGCTGAAGGAAAACTATGACAATCCTTACATTATCGCCGTGGCCGGCAATGTGGGTCAGATGGATGAGCTGGAAGGTCTGGAAGAAAAGGCCTACGCCACCGGCGCTGACAAGTTCTACGCCGCTGACCTGTGCGATGAGATGGTCAACGATGTGATCATCCCCTCTGTGCAGGCAGGCGCCATTTATGAGGAGTATCTGATGGGTACTGCCTTTGCCCGTCCCATCATTGCCAAGGCTCTGGTGGAGATTGCCCTGAAGGAGGGCGCTGATGCCATTGCCCACGGCTGTACCGGCAAGGGCAACGACCAGGTCCGTTTCGAGCTGGCCATCAAGCACTTCGCTCCCGATATGAAGATCATCGCTCCCTGGCGTGAGTGGGACATTAAGTCCCGTGAAGAGGAAATTGATTACGCTGAGGCCCACAATGTGCCTCTGAAAATCAACCGGGAGACCAACTACTCCAAGGATAAGAATATGTGGCACTTAAGCCATGAGGGCCTGGATCTGGAAGATCCCTGGAATGAGCCCCTGTACGAGAAGCCCGGCTTCCTGGAAATGGGCGTTTCTCCCCTTGCCGCACCGGACGCACCCACTTATGTGACCCTGGACTTTGAAAAGGGCGTTCCTGTGGCGCTGGACGGCGTGAAGATGTCTGCCACCGATATTATCTGGAAGCTGAACGAAATCGGCCGCGCCAACGGCATCGGTCTGCTGGACATCGTGGAAAACCGGCTGGTCGGGATGAAGTGCAGAGGCGTGTACGAGACCCCCGGCGGCACCATTCTCTACAAGGCGCACAGAGTGCTGGAAACCCTGTGCCTGGATAAGATGACTGCCCACAAGAAGCAGGAGTTGTCGGTCTGCTTTGCAGAGCTGCTGTACAACGGTCTGTGGTTCTCCCCCCTGCGGAAGGCTCTGTCCGCTTTCGTAACCGAGACCCAGAAGACCGTCACCGGCACGGTGAAGCTGAAGCTGTACAAGGGCAATATGATCAACGCCGGCGTGAAGAGTCCCTACTCTTTGTACTCCGAGGAGATTTGCACCTTCGGTGAGAGTGACTACGATCAGACCGACGCCACCGGCTTCATTAACCTGTGGGGTCTGCCCACCCAGGTGCACGCGCTCATGGAGCAGGGCAAGCTCAATGGCTAAGCTGTGGGAAGGGCGGTTCAGCAAGGCGCTGGACCAGCAAGCCGACGACTTTAACTCTTCTATCCACTTTGACAGCCGCATGTTCCGGCAGGACATCAAAGGCTCGATGGCCCACGCGGCGATGCTGGCGGCAAAGGGCATTATCCGGCAGGCAGAGGCGGATACCATTATTGCAGAGCTGGAAAAAATCCTTGCCGATCTGGAAAGCGGCGCGCTGGCAGTGGATATGACCGCCGAAGACATTCACATGTTTGTGGAGGCGGAGCTGACCCGCCGGATTGGCGATGTGGGCAAAAAGCTCCACACCGCCCGCAGCCGCAACGATCAGGTGGCGGTGGATATCCGGTTGTACCTAAAGGAAGAGGCCGGGGAGATTACCGAAATGCTCCGCACCCTGCTGGATGCAATTCTCTTTCAGGCGCGACAGCACAAGCAGTCCATCATGCCCGGCTATACCCACCTGCAGCGGGCGCAGCCCATTACCTTTGCCCACCATCTGCTGGCCTACGGCATGATGTTCTCTCGGGATATCACCAGAATCGCCGACGCAGTGAAGCGTATGAATATAAATCCTCTGGGTTCCTGCGCATTGGCGGGTACTACTTATGATACCGACCGGTATATGACCGCAAAGGCATTGGGATTTGACGGCATCACCTTAAACAGCATCGACGGCGTGTCCGACCGGGACTTCTGCGTGGAGCTGCTGGCCGCATTCGCCACGGTGATGATGCACCTGTCCCGCTTCTCCGAGGAGATTATCCTCTGGGCAAGCTGGGAGTTCAAGTTCATCGAGCTGGACGACAGCTACACTACCGGCTCCAGCATTATGCCCCAGAAGAAGAATCCGGACATCGCGGAGCTGGTCCGGGGCAAGACCGGACGGGTGTACGGGGATCTGATGGCAATGCTTACGGTTCTCAAAGGCATTCCCCTTGCTTACAATAAGGATATGCAGGAGGATAAGGAGTGCATCTTCGATGCCATTGACACAGTAAAGCAGTGTCTGACCGTATTCCCCCCCATGCTGAAAACCTTGAAGGCGCTGCCTCAGAATATGTACGCCGCGGCGCAGAAGGGCTTTATCAACGCCACGGATTTGGCAGATTACCTGACCAAGAAGGACATCCCCTTCCGCACCGCTTACAAGCTGGTGGGTCAGATTGTGGCATATTGCATTGAGAAGAATACGGTGCTGGAAGCGCTGTCTCTGGAAGAGTATCAGCAGTTCCATCCCTTATTCGGGCAGGATGTGTTTGAAGCCATCGACCTGCGACGATGTGTGGAGAGCAGAATTTCCGCCGGCGGTACCAATGAAGTCTCCGCCGACGAACAAATAAACTACATACAACAATTTATTTAGGAGGAAACAAATATGAAAAAGATTATTGCTTTGGCGCTGGTTCTGGTTATGGCGCTGTCCCTGGTCGCCTGCGGCGCAAAGGGCGAAGAAACCAAGATCGCTGCCCAAAAGGGCACCACCAGCCTTATGTACGCTGATGTGCTGAAGAACACCAAGACCGTATCCTATGACACCTTCGCTCTGGCTGCAAAGGATATGATCAACGGCAACGCTGACTACCTGTTCGTTGACAAGACCACAGCGAAGGCTCTGAGCAAAGAGATCGAAGGCCTGAAGATCATCGAGATCGCTCTGTCCAGCGAGAACTATGGTATTGGTATCGACAAGAACCAGCCTGAGCTGAAGACCAAGATCGACAACATCCTCGCGGAGAAGGCTGCTGAGATTGACGCCATCAAGGAAAAGTATATGAATGGCGAAGAGGACAAGTATGTTGGCATCACCTCCGCTGCCAAGGACGGCAGCAAGGCTGATAAGCAGCTGGTGGTGGCTTCCAACGCCGAGTTTGCTCCCTGGGAGTACAAGGAAGGCAACCAGTTCTATGGCATCGATATGGAGATCGCGCAGCTGATCGCCAACGAGCTGGGTATGGAGCTGGTCATCGACGATATGGAGTTTGACGCAGTTGTGGGCGCCGTCGGCAAGCAGAATGTTGACATTGCTATGTCCGGCATTACCATCACCACTGAGCGTATGGGCGTTATCAACTTTTCTACTCCCTACTACACCGAGTCCATCGTCTGCGTTGTCAAGGCTGACAACACCGATTTGGATTCCGCCGGTACCGTTGTGGATATGCTGAACGTTATCTGCGCCGAGAAGTAAGTAAAATCAGAAAAGGTAAGTAAAGGCTTAGTGGAAGCGCTAAGCCTTTACTTTGGTTAATGCTATGAATATAACAGAAATGTGGAATGAATTTATAAAGCAGTTCATCACCCAGCGGGGTTATGAGAATGTGCTGAACGGTTTGTGGGCGACCCTGCAGATCGCAGTGTTCGGTCTGCTGATCGGCATTGTGATCGGTACGTTGATTGCGGTGGTGCGGGTGATGCCCAAGTACAAGCGCGTGCCCAGGATCTTAGACAAGATTTGCGTGTGCTACATTGAGCTGTTCCGGGGAACGCCTATGGTGGTGCAGCTGCTGATCGGTTACTGGGTGTTGCTGCCTGCAATGGGCATTACGGTGGACTCCGGTATCCCGGTGGCGGTGGTGGTGTTCGGCCTGAACAGCGGCGCCTATGTCAGCGAGATCATGCGCGGGGGTATCCAATCCGTGGATGCAGGACAAATGGAAGCCGGCAGAGCCGTTGGTTTGACCTACTCCACCACTATGCTGAAGGTGGTGGTGCCCCAGGCGGTGAAAAATATTTTACCTACGCTGGGCAATGAATTTATCGTTTTAATCAAGGAAACCTCCATCGTAAGCTTTATTGCGGTGACGGACCTTTACAAATCCTTCAAGCAGTTAGGTGATCCCACCTATGATTACACCATGCCCTATCTGATGCTGGCGCTAACCTATCTGGTTATGGTATTGCTGATCTCTTGGGGCGTCAGAGTGTTGGAAGCAAAAATGAAGAAGAGTGAAAGATAATATGGAAAAACAGTTAGTTTTATCAGTAAAAAAGTTGACCAAAAAGTTTGGGGATAACGAGGTTCTGAAGGGCGTTGACCTGGATGTTTACGAGGGCGACGTGGTTGCCATTATTGGTCCTTCCGGATGCGGAAAATCCACCTTTTTAAGATGCGTCAACTGTCTGGAAGATCCTTCCGGCGGCTCTATTATGTTTGACGGTGAGGATCTGGCGGACATGAAGGTGGATATTAATATCCACCGCCAAAGAATCGGTATGGTTTTTCAGCAGTTCAATCTGTTCAATAACCTGAGCGTGTTGGATAATATCACCCTTGCGCCGGTGACGATCGCAAAGAAGAAAAGAAGAAGTTTGAATTTTAAGAACCGTCTGATCAAAACAGGCAATCTTTTCAGGAAAAATAAGAAGCCCCTGTTCGACTTGGGCAGTTCCATTGCCCAGGTGAAGCTGGAGGCTGAGAAGAGAGCAATGGAACTGCTGCGCGCCATTGGATTGGAGGAAAAAGCAGCCGCCTATCCCTCTCAGATTTCCGGCGGACAGAAGCAGCGGGTTGCCATCGTCCGTGCCCTTGCCATGAATCCCAAGGTGATTCTCTTTGACGAGCCCACCTCTGCCCTTGACCCGGAGATGGTTGGCGAGGTGCTGGACGTTATGAAGTCTTTGGCTAAGTCCGGCATGACCATGGTGGTGGTTACCCACGAGATGGGCTTTGCCCGTGAGGTATCCAACCGGGTGATCTTCCTGGATGACGGACTGGTGGCAGAGGAGGGCTCTCCTGCGGAGGTGTTTGACAACCCCAAGAGCGAGCGCCTGCAAACTTTCCTATCAAAGGTGTTGTGATCTATGAAAGGCAGAGATTTTTTGAAGCTGCTGGACTTTACCCCGGCAGAGATTTTGCAGTTCATTGACTTGGCTGCGGAGCTGAAAGCGCAGAAAAAGGCGGGAATTCCCCACCGGCTGTGCGAAGGCAAGAACATTGCGCTGATCTTTGAAAAGACCAGCACCCGCACCCGCTGCTCCTTTGAGGTGGCGGCTTATGACCTGGGTATGGGCGTGACGTATCTTGACCCCACCGGCTCTCAAATCGGCAAAAAAGAGAGCATCGCCGACACCGCCCGGGTGCTTGCCTCCATTTATGACGGCATTGAGTACCGGGGCTTTGGGCAGGAGATCGTGGAAGAACTGGCCAGGTATGCATCGGTGCCGGTGTGGAACGGATTGACCAACGAATTCCACCCCACCCAGATTCTGGCGGACATGCTCACCATCCGGGAGCAGTTCGGCAAGCTGCAGGGCTTAAACTTTGTGTATATGGGCGATGCCCGGTATAATATGGGCAATTCTCTCATGGTTGGCTGCGCCAAGCTGGGACTGAACTTCACCGCCTGCTGCCCCGAGAGCTACTTCCCGGACAAGGCTCTGATTGCCCAGTGTGAGGAAGTGGCAAAGCAGTCTGGCGCAACGCTGCGCTTTGAAACCGACCCGGCTGCGGCGGTAGAGAATGCGGATGTGATTTACACCGATGTGTGGGTGTCCATGGGTGAGCCGGCAGAGGTGTGGGAGAGCCGCATCAAGGAGCTGTCTCCCTATCAGGTGAACGCAGAGCTTATGGCTGCCACCGGCAAGGAAAGCACCGTGTTTATGCACTGCCTGCCGGCGTTCCACGATTTGAAAACCAAAATCGGCAAGGAGATGGGCGAAAAATTCGGCATCACCGCCATGGAGGTTACCGATGAGGTGTTTGAAAGCAAACAGTCCATCGTCTTCCAGGAAGCGGAAAACCGAATGCACACCATCAAGGCAGTCATGGCCGCTACGCTGTAATATAAAAAAGCAGATGCTCGCTTGAACTGAACCAGTAAAAACGGACAATAGACAAAAAGCCCCCTGATGTAGGATAATAACTACATCAGGGGGTGTTATTATGTCCGGTAAGAAAGGCATGAAAAAGTATCCTATGGGGATACGAAAAGAAGTTGTTATGAG
>JAZQGT010000051.1:0-25819 GCA_045540155.1 Faecousia sp. | reverse complement strand
ATCCGTTCCGGCAGGAACGGATATTATTAAAAAAACGACAAGTTTCTGTTGAAACTTGTCGTTTTTCATGGAGGTACCGCCCAGATTTGAACTGGGGAATGAGAGTTTTGCAGACTCTTGCCTTACCGCTTGGCCACGGTACCATATTATGAAATAAGGAACGCTGTGCGTTCCTTGTTTTTAATGGAGCGGGTGACGAGGCTCGCTTGCATTTTTGCTGACGCAAAAATTAAGGTTTCGCTCCGTCTAGCCGTCGCGAGCAGCAGTCCACCGGACTACTGCATATGATTGTTCGAGCCTAAACGCTCGGAGACTTAAAATTGGAGCGGGTGACGAGGCTCGAACTCGCTACCTCCACCTTGGCAAGGTGGCGCTCTACCGGATGAGCTACACCCGCATCTTGGTGCCTCCGGTCGGAATCGAACCAACGACACGTGGATTTTCAGTCCACTGCTCTACCGACTGAGCTACAGAGGCATGTTGAGCAGAGCAAAGCTCTGCTCAGATGCATATAAATTTGGCGACCCGGAACGGACTCGAACC
The DNA here is from genome assembly GCA_045540155.1 of Faecousia sp. Classification (GTDB taxonomy): domain Bacteria; phylum Bacillota; class Clostridia; order Oscillospirales; family Oscillospiraceae; genus Faecousia. The sequence goes on along the minus strand of JAZQGT010000051.1, from coordinate 25,276 downwards.
GTCGACCTCCAGCGTGACAGGCTGGCGTGCTAACCGACTGCACCACCGGGCCGTATATGGTGGGAACAACAGGGCTCGAACCTGTGACCTCCTGCTTGTAAGGCAGATGCTCTCCCAGCTGAGCTATGCTCCCAAACGGCTGTTGCCTCTGTGCATCGCACATCAGCGACGTGGTTCATTATACACACAGACAGTTGTTTTGTCAAGGGGTTTTTTTGTTTTTTTCTGTTCATTTTTTACCGCCCGGAATTGCTCCGGGCGGCAGTCAAACAATCAATTTTCCCGCTCCAATGCGTCTACCTTTTCAATCAGTCCGTCCACCATATCTTTAAGGCCTCTCTTCGCCAAAACCTGGGGCAAATCGAATCCGGAACCCCGGTTGCCCTCGATCAGCAGCGGGCCATCCGGTGTTACCGCCACATCCCAGCCGATGAAGTGAATCTCATCATTCACCAACGCCGCTTCCAGGCACATCTGCTTGATTTCCTCAAAGAACGGCACTTCATAGCCGTCATAGCGGATACCGGTGGCGCTGAACTCGTGCTCGTTGAGCTTCTTGTCGATGCCGTTGCCGGTGAGCTTGCCGGTTTCCATATCAATCAGCACCGCACTGCCGCCCATGTGGAAATTATCCGCAACGGAAGTACCGGAACCCACTCTTGTAGCGCCGAAGAGCAGCCAGGACTGTCCCTTTGCCGCGCCGGTGATAATGCGCATGGTATTGACGCAACCGGGGCACAGTGCCTCCCACGCGGGGTGCTGCACCACCAGCTCTTCCAGGCAGGCCTTTGCAGCCATGGCTTCCTCAAAGAATGCCTTCCGGTCTTCAATTTCCGCGGTAACCATCTTGGCAACGCCCTCGCCGCACTGACCGATCTGGGGTTTGTAGATAAACACCGGGTTGCGCTCCAAAAACGCCTCAAAGGCTTCGAAACCGCCATCCGGATCGAAGAAATCCCGGCGGGTATACTTGCCGTAATTCTTGTGAAAATTGGTCTTATTGGAAATGTAGGGCGACCATTTGATATTGGAAAGCCGGGTAATGGCCTTATCCAAATATCCCACGCTTACATAGGTTTTCCGCTGGGCGTGCTTTTTGTTATAAAACTCAAAATTCAGATAGTCCTGCAAGCCGGAGCCATACCGCAGGGCGCAGACTGCCGTATCCAAAAACATAAACCAGGCAGGCTTGTGGGTCTTTTTGGACAGCTCCTTCAAATCCCCATAAAACCGCTTATAATTCCCCTGCAGGGCAAAGCTGATAAAACCCACTTCTTATTCCTCCTTCATAGTATCCAGCAACGTACCAATATCATCGGGCGTAAATACATACTTTTCGTCGCAGAACTGACATTCCACCGGGAAGGGCTTCCCCTCCTCCATAATTTCCGTCAGTTCCTTTTTGCCAAGGCTGATGAGGGCTGCTGTCACACGCTCACGGGAGCAGTAGCACTTGTATTCCACGGGAGTCGTCTCCATAAATACCACGCCCAAGTCACCGCAGACCTGCCCCAGAACGTCCTCAGGGGTCAGACCGCTTTCCAGCATAGCGGTGACCGCGCCGGCCCGCTTAATACCGGCTTCCACTAAATCAATGGTCTCCTCCGGCGCACCGGGAAGAAGCTGAATCAGATAGCCACCGGCAACCTTGACGCTGCAATCCCTGTCCACCAGCACGCCAAGGGCGCAGGCGGTGGGAATCTGCTCACTCTGGGCAAAGTAGGCAGTCACGTCATCGCCGATTTCACCGGACACCAGCGGCACAGAGCCCACATAGGGTTCTTTCATCTGCAGGTCACGAATTACCGTCAGCATACCGTCGGTGCCCACTGTGGCGCCCACATCCAGCTTGCCGGGATACTTCTCTGCCAGCGGAACGTTGGGCTCATACACATATCCCCGGACATTGCCCACCGGGTCGGACACGCACACAATGGTGCCGATAGGGCCGTCGCCCTTTATTTGCAGGGTCATAGACCCGTTTTCCGTCTTTTGCATATTGCCCATCATGGAGCAGGCTGTCAGTGCCCGTCCGAAGGCAGCCGTGGCATTGGGGGTGGTTTTCTGGATTTCTGCGCCACGGCGCACCGTCTCGGTGGAGCGGATGGCAACCATCTTAACAAAGCCGTCCATGGACATACCCCGCACTAAATAGTCCTTCATTTGATTTTACCCTTTCTGGCTTTCAAGTAAATTCTCTGTTCACCCGGCTGGGGAGCGCACAGACAGCGGTCGGCAAACACCTCAATATGGGTAAACCCCGCATCCTTCAAAAAGGCAACCAGCTGGTCCTGAGAATAGGCATACTCCCGATGCTCCTCAAAGCTGCGCTGCCACACATTCCCTGTCCGCTGGAACAAATCCATCCCGTAGGAACAGATATTGGTTTCTTCATCAAATTCGCCCCGCCAGACGCAGTACACGTCATCGTCCTCGTCCAGAAACACCTGTCCGTCCATTGCCCGGAGCTTTTCGGGAGTGTTTACATCAAAAATAAAACATCCGCCGGGATTCAGGGCTTTATACACCCGGTAAATTGCCTCCCGGCAGTCCTCCGGATCGGTTATATAGTCTAAGCTGTCCAGGGCGCAGACTGCCAGATCCACGCCAACGGGCAGATGCAATTCCTGTAATTTCTGACAGACATACATGGGGGGATTTTCCAGCCACGCAGCCTTTTGCCATGCCATACAGAGCATTTCCTCGGACATATCCACACCGGTTACCTGCAGACCCTTTTCTGCCAGCAGCAGCGCCACAGAGCCTGTGCCGCAGGCAAGGTCCACCGCAGTCCGGGGCTTCAGCCGCTCACGGGACAAAAGCTCCCAGTAAAAATCCACCGTTGCATTGTAATCCACATCATTGGTTAGCCTATCGTAACTGGCTGCCAACGCATTATAAGCGTTCATAATCCATCTCTACTTTTCTGTATTTTTGCCGGGATACGGGAACAGCAGCACATTCACAAACCATGCTACCAGCACACCGATCACCGTCTGGGATGCCCGCACCACCGCATAGAGATACCGGTTATCATCAGCGTGGTACAGCAGCAGAATAATATATATCGCCGCCGCCAGACCGGTCATGGCGCCGCAGCAAACTCTCTCACCCAGCTGCAGGGCAACCAACACACCCACAAGAATCAACACCAAATCCAGCAGTCCTGCCAAGGTGTCGCTCTCCAGGTTGGTATGCATAAAAATCCGCAGCAACAACATAGGCAATCCGATTGCAATCGCAACCGCCGTTGCCTTTATTCGCTGTACACCGAAGGTTTTTGTTTTTTCGGAGGTATCCCGTATTTCCAAAAAGCCGTAGATGTAGATAAACATGGGATGAAACTCCAAATCCGAAAAAACGAGCCGGATCATCTGCCAGATAATAAAGCCAATCAAAATGGCCAGCAGGCTCTTTACCTTCCGCATTCCGATGTGCATTAAATTTCCCTTATTGTCAGACATAATTCCTCCAGAATACAGCCCACTTAGCAAAATGGCATCCCGGACAACCGTCCGGGATGCCACAAACGTTTTAATCAGCGGTTGAACAGGGTAAAGATGTCCTCATCGTCGTCGGCGAAGCTTGCCTTCTTGCCGCTTGCCTTTGCCTCCTCGGCTGCTTCCTTCTGCTCGAAGCCGGTAGCAATAACGGTGACGCGCATCTCGTCCTCAAACTCGTCGGAGGAAGTCGCACCGAAGATAATGTTTGCGTCGGGGTTGGCAGCCTCCTGCACAATACCGGCAGCAGTCTCCACATCATCCAGGGTCAGCTCGGAGGAACCGGTAACATTCACCAGCACGCCGGTAGCGCCATTGATGGAAGTCTCCAGCAGAGGACTTGCCACAGCTGCCAGAGCAGCCTGCTCAGCCTTCTCACGGCCGGAAGCCACACCCACACCCATGTGTGCGCGGCCGGCATCCTTCATGATGGCGGAAACGTCAGCAAAGTCCAGGTTGATGATGACGCGGTCGGAATAACCCACCAGCTCGGAGATAGAGGTCACCGCCTGCTTCAGAACATCGTCAGCGATGCCGAAAGCGTTGGCAAAGGTGATCTTCTGATCGGTAACGTACTTCAGACGGTCATTGGGGATAATCACCAGAGAGTCAACCTTCTCGTGGAGAGCCTCAATGCCGGCCTCTGCCTGACGCATACGGTTAGCGCCCTCGAACTTGAAAGGCTTGGTCACAATGCCCACAGTCAGGCAGCCTGCCTCACGGGCAAGATCAGCCACGATGGGTGCTGCACCGGTGCCGGTGCCGCCGCCCATACCGGCAGTAATGAAGACCATGTCGGTGTTCTCCAGAATCTTGGCGATCTGCGCTCTGGATTCCTCAGCGGACTTCTGTCCGATTTCGGGCTTGGAGCCGGCACCCATGCCGCCGGTGAGCTTTTCGCCGATCTGCACCTTGTTCTTGCAGTTGGATTTATTGAGATCCTGCTTGTCCGTGTTGATGACGACGAAGTCAACTCCACCTACACCAGCCTCAATCATGCGGTTAATAACGTTGTTGCCGGCGCCGCCGACACCGATTACTTTGATTTTCACTACGCGTTCCTGGAACATTTCTGCCATTATGCTTTCCTCCTATGTATGGTTTTGCAGACAGGGTCATTATATCTGCCATAATTACAATAGTACTCGTATATTCTACCGCAAAAAATGGATTCGGTCAATAGAAATTCTCATTTTTCGTCAAAGATTTTCAATTTTTTGTACCGGAATTGCTATCAAACGGCTGATAACCAACTTCATTTGGCCAAATTGTAAAGCTTACGTCCAGATAGCCGTTTTGGTATTCGCCCATTTTCCGGATTGCCGCCTTCATGGCCGCAATTTTATAATCCAGTCTGGCGGTATCTCCCAAGGATACCCGGTAGCGGTTTTCATACCACAGCTCCAGAGCTGTCAATTCAGATACATTCACCGTATCAACATTGCCCAGCACCCCGTTGCTTTCAAGGGCTGTCAGTATCTGCACTGCCGCGTCCAGCAGCTGTCTTGCAGGTATGGCAGGAACTGTGGGAATTACAGGACCGGATTCTGTCTGGGTGTTTTCACCGGTCTCCTCTGTCTCCGGCTCTGCGGCAACTGCCTGCTGTCCGATGGCGGCGTCTTGAATTTTTACGCCTTCAATTCTAGTGTGATTCTTGGCGGCTGCAGCATCGGTGCTGTCCACAATTCTGCCGGATGCATCCAGCAGCCACCACCCAGAGCTGCTGTCCTCCACTGCATAGACCACTTCCAGCTCCGTTATTTCAATCATAACCGTATCCGGCAATTTTATTCCCACGCGCACATCCCCTACATAGGGCAGCGCCGTACGGATTCTGGCGCTGATTTTTGCCTCGCTTAAGCCCAAAAGGGATTCGCCGTCCTGAATGCCTGAGGCTTGTTTGATTTCCCACGCGGTATACTTTTCTGCGCCGGAGACCGTCACCTGCCGCGCCTTAAAGAAGATGGACATACCAAACACCAGCGCCAGCACCACCGCTGCCACCGTGGCCAGGCGCAGCAGAAAACGGTTGCGGTTGAAGGGCTTTGCCGGTGTATAAAGGATTTGCACGTTCTGTTTCTGGGGACGGCTCGTTGCAGTTTCCTTGCGCCGGGTTCTGTTCCCCATGACATGCAGTCTGTTTTTATCCTTGGTATCCATTATTTTTCTCCTTTTTTCTTTGCCAGCCGTTCCATCACGGCGCACAGACGCTCTGCGCTGTCCGGCACTGCCATTGTGTACAGCGCCTTTTCCATGGCGGTATATCGCTGTGTGTCCTCCAAAAGCCCTGCAATCTCCTGATAGAGCCGCTGGGCGGTGCATTCCTTCTCCAGCAAAACAACTGCCCCACCCTGCCGTTCCAAGGCCCTGGCGTTCTTTTCCTGATGGTTGTCAGTTACATTGGGAGAGGGAATCAGCACGCAGGGTGTGCCCGATGCGGCAATCTCGCTGCAGCTGGACGCCCCTGCCCGGCTGATAATAACATCTGCGGCAGCCATCACCGTGGGCATATTGTAAATGTATTCCTGCATGGTAATGGCAGGGGTCTCTTCCAGCTTTACCCCCTGCTTACGGACGTAATCCGGCATCCAGCTCCAGCCATAGCTGCCCACAGCGTGGATATGCCGGAAAGGAAAGCCCGCTTCCTGCTCAATGGCAAAAAGCCTTCCCATCATTTCATTCATCGCCTTGGCGCCCTGACTGCCAAAGGCGGACACAATCACGGGCTTTTCATCCAGACCCAGCGCTTTCCTGGCTTCGGACTTTTTGGTATAAATAAACTCCCGGCGGACGGGCATACCCACTACCTCAACCTTTTCCGGGTGACGGTAGTGCTTTGCGCTCTCCGGAAAGCATACCATCACCTTGTCTACCCAGTCGGCTGCCAGCCGTGTGGTAAGGCCGGGCATGGCATTTGCCTCGTGAACGCAGGTGGGTACTTTCAGCCGCCGTGCCGCAAGCAGCGCCGGAAAGCTGGCGTAGCCGCCGGTGCCCACCACCACATCCGCGTTAAATTCTTTGATGATTTTCTTGCATCTGCCCACAGCGGTAACAACGCTTTTTACCGCCCGCAGATTGTTCCGGACCGCGGGTAAAGACAGACTTCTCTCCAAGCCAAACGCCGGCATGACTTCCAGCCTGTAACCGGCTTTGGGAACCAGCTCCTCCTCCATATTGCCCTTGCCGCCGATAAAGAGGATTTTGCTGTCCGGGTGGCGTTCCTTCCAGATATTGGCAACCGCGATGGCAGGGTTAATATGGCCGCCCGTGCCGCCGCAGGTAAAAATCACATTCATAAAACTTCCTCCTGTTGCGCCGGTCTGTTCCGATAACGGGAAATGCTTAACACAATTCCCATCTCTCCCAAATTCACCGCCAGCGCTGTTCCGCCGTAGGAAAAAAACGGCAGCGCAATGCCGGTGGAGGGCAGCAAATTGGTCACAACACCTAAATTCAATACGGTCTGCACAGCAATCAGCGTCACAAGGCCTGCCGCCAGAACCGTCTGGAAGCGGCTTGCTCCATGCAGGGCAATCCAATACCCCCGCAAAATCAGCGCCGCAAACAGGGCGATAATCAGCACCGCGCCCACAAGACCCAATTCTTCACAAATCACTGCAAAAATATAATCGTTATACTGGAACGGCAAATACAGATACTTCTGCTTGCTCTTACCCAGTCCTAACCCAAACAACCCACCGGAGCCGATGGCATACAGCGACTGCAGTATCTGATAGCCGGTATCCGACGGGTCCTGCTCCGGGTGCCGCCAGGCGGTAATCCGGTCGCCGGCGTATCCCATAAAGCGCACATATACCACCACGAACACCACCGCCACACCGGCGCCTGCCAGCAGCCATTTGGGGTGCGTGCCCGCTACATACATCATTACCACCGCCACCATGCCCATGAGCATAATGGCAGACAGGTGCTTTTCCAGTGCCAGCGGCACCAGGATTCCCAAAAGCGCAACACCGAACCCCAGCACGCCCCGGCGAAACTGCCGCGCCTGCTTGCCGAAATCCCGGGTCAGCTTGGCAAACAATACGATCAGCGTAAATTTTGCGATTTCCGACGGCTGGAATTGCAGTCCGGCAATATTGATCCATCGGCGCGCGCCGTTGACGGACTGACCGAACACCAGCCCCGACAGCAGCAGCGCAATGCTGATACCGTACAGCGCCCACGCCCAGCGCAGCCAGAACTCCGGCGGAATCCGGCTCATTACCACCATTGCGCCCAAGCCAATGAGAGCGCACAGCCCCTGCTTTTGCAAATAGCGGGTAGACTGGGTATAGCCGGTGTCATAATGGCTTTGGGCATAGCTTGCCGAATACAGCATAACAAGTCCCACGCCCAAAAGCAGCAGCAGTAAGAATAAAAACGGGAGGTCAACACCTTCGCCTGTCCGGGTTTTCCCCAGTCGGCGGTTCTCTTTGGCATACAGATATTTCTGCAATGCCATACTCCTTTCTTACCCCAGCCGTCCTCCGATCCCCAGCCATGCCGCCAGGCACATCAGCGCAGAAACCGCGGTAAATACCAGAACAATCTTTTCTTCCTTCCATCCGCACATCTCAAAATGATGGTGAATGGGAGACATCTTAAACAACCGTTTGCCGTGGGTCAGCTTGAAATAACCGACCTGTAGAATCACAGAAAGCGTCTCCACTATATAGACAACGCCCACAAGAATCAGGACCAGGGGCATATCCAGCGCAAAAGCCATACCGCAAACGATTCCGCCCAAAAACAGCGAGCCGGTATCCCCCATAAATACCTTGGCAGGGTGCCAGTTATAGAACAGGTACGCAACCAGTCCGCCCGTCAGGGCAGCAGGCAGCAATGCCAGATCGAACTTTTTCACAGTCACCGCCACAGCGGTAAAAAACACCATTACAGGAATGGTCACACTGCCGCACAGACCGTCCACGCCGTCGGTGAGATTCACCGCGTTCACACAGCCCACCATTACAAACATAGCAAAGAAAATGTATGCCATGGGATGTATGTAGAAGGTCTTATCCAAAAACGGAATGTACAAATCGCTGGTTACGCTTCCCTCCAGGTACAGCAGATACAGATACAGCGCGGAAACCGCCATTTGCAGCATGGCCTTCTGAATCGCCGTCAGGCCCAGATTCCGCTTGAATTTCAGCTTGAAGAAGTCATCCAAAAAACCTACCAGACCAAAGCACAGGCCCAGCGCAAGCACATAAAACACTGTTTTTTCCTGCATGGAAGGAATACTCACCAGCAGGCAAAGAACAGCCGAGAGAATAAACATGAGTCCTCCCATCATGGGCGTTCCTGCCTTGCTGTTATGCCATGTGGGACCGATTTCCCGAATGGACTGACCTGCCTTCAGCGCCCGCAGCACCGGCAGCAAAAAGCGTCCGATAATGCCGGTGAGCACAGCAGATACCAGCACCGTAATACAAACTCTGAGCATAGTTATCCTCCGTAATTACTTCTCATCTTCCAAAAACGCTTCCAGTATCTGCTCCATGCGCATACCCCGGCTGCCCTTAAACAGCAGCACATCACCGGGCTTTGCAAGCTGCTTCAGCGCCTGTACGAGGCTGTCCTTATCCGTAAAGCCTCTGGCCTTCGCCTGGGACATGCCGCCGGTAATCGCACCGTAGAGCATACGCACGCTATTTTGACCGTAGGTCAGAAGCACATCTGCCTTTTCCGCGGCAATTCTGCCCACTTTATAGTGTTCGGCATCGGTACATACGCCCAATTCCAGCATATCTCCCAGCACGGCCACGTGACGCCCGGGGCGGTTGCCCAGCACCGTCAGTGCCGCTGTCATGGACTCAGGTCCTGCGTTATAGCAGTCCTCAATAATGGTAAAGCCGTTCTTCTGGTAAATCGCCTGCCGGCCTGCCATATTCCGGAAGCCGTTCAGACTGCTTTGTATTTGCTCCACAGGTACACCCAACTCCACACCCACGGCAATGGCTGCCAGGGCATCGTGGACATAGTGCTCTCCCTCCAGCATAAGGGTAACGGGAAAGGCTGTTCCCTTTGCTTTTGCATGAAAGGACAAGGTGTTTTCCTCCTGGCAAACCTCTTCACCCAGCACATCGCTTTCGCCGTTACGCACACCGAAGTAGGTAACCTTTCTGTTCAGTGCCTTGCGCTGATTCCACAGCAGGGAATCGTCGCCGTTGAGGACAATGGTGCCGTTTTCCGGCATACCTTCCAAAATCTCCAGCTTTGCCTGCAGAATACCCTCCATGGAACCCAGATGCTCAATGTGCATGGTGCCGATATTGATTATCACCGCCACATCAGGCTTTCCAATAGCAGCAAGATAAGCAATCTCCCGGAAATGATTCATGCCCATCTCCAGGACCGCCACCTGGGTATCCTCCGGCATCGAGAGAATTGCCATGGGCATGCCCACGTCATTGTTATGGTTGGCAGGTGTCTTTGCCACCCGGTAGGTGCTCTCCAGCACGGCAGAGACCATTTCCTTGGTGGTGCTCTTACCCACAGAGCCGGTGATACCCACCACCTTCATACCGATACGCTCCCGCTCTCCCTTGGCAATCTGCCCCAGGGCTGCACGGGTATCGTCTACCACGATGGCGGGATAATCCCCGTCACAACGGGCGCAGAGCACCGCAGCAGCGCCTTTTTCCAGTGCCGCCGGGATAAAGTCATGTCCGTCCCGTTCTCCCTGCAGGGCAATGAACAGCTGATCCTTCTCCAGCTTTCTGCTGTCGTTGTTGGCGCCCAGAAAGGTAACGTCTTTATATTTGGGGTCTATACGGCCACCGCACCACTGTGCAGCCTGCTGCAAGGTAATTCTGCCCATTATTTGTTCCTCATTTCCTCCAGATAGGCGGCAACCACTTCCCGTTCATCCATGTGGTGCTTCACGCCGCAGATCTCCTGATAAGTTTCATGCCCTTTTCCGGCCAGTATAATTATATCATTTTTTCGGGCAATGTCCATAGCGTGTTGAATTGCTTTTGGGCGATTTTCCAAAACTTCGTAGTTGTTTTTTGACGAATCCACCCCTTTCAGGATGTCTTCGATGATTTTCATCGGGTCTTCTGTGCGGGGATTATCGGAAGTGATAATAGCGTAATCCGCGATTTCCACGCCGATTCTGCCCATAATGGGACGCTTCAGCGGATCCCGGTCACCACCGCAGCCAAAGACTGCGATAAGCCTTCCCTTGCAGTACCCCTTCACAGAGGACAGCACATTTTCAAGGCCGTCGGGGGTGTGGGCGTAGTCAATCAGCACGGTATAGTCCTTGCCGGGGGTGGGTACCACCTCTACCCTGCCCTTGACGCCCTTGGCGCTTGCCAGCGCGGCAGCGGCATCAGACAGAGAGATGCCCAGCTGTATAGCACAGCCCAGCACGGTCAGCGCGTTGTAAACGGTAAATTTTCCGGGAATGGGCAGCTTCACTTCCACCGATTCGCCGCCATAGACAGCGGTAAAGCAAATGCCATGGGAAAGCAGCTGCAGATTCTCCGCTTTCAGCTTCGCCTCACCCTTTACAGAGGCAGTCAGTACCGGACAGGCGGCATTTTCCGTAATGCGGTCAAACCAGGCATCGTCCTTGTTTGCCACTGCCGCCCGGCAGCGGCGGAACAGCGCCGCCTTGGTATCGCAGTAATCTTCCATGGATTTATGAAAATCCAAATGATCCTCTGTCAGATTGGTAAAGGCTGCCACGTCATAGTGCAGTCCTGCCACCCGCTCCAGCGCGATGGCGTGGGACGAAACCTCCATAATAGCATGGGTGCAGCCTGCGTCCCGCATCTGCGCCAGCAGCCCTTGCAATTCAAAGCTCTCGGGGGTGGTGCGCTCCGTGGGAATGGACAGCTCCCCAATCATATTCTCCATGGTGCCCATCAAGCCCACTTTTGTGCCCAGCACCTGCTCCAGAACGTGCTTCAGCAGCAGCGTGGACGAGGTTTTGCCGTTGGTACCGGTGATACCGATGAGCTTCATGGCCTTGCCGGGGTGGTCATAAAAATTCGCGCCAAGCTGCGCCAGCGCCAGCCGGTCGGATGCCACCTGTACATGGGGCACACTTCCCTCCTGCGCCTTTGCGCTAACCACCACAGCAGCGCCTTTTTGGAGCGCCATGGGAATGTACCGGTTGCCGTCGGCAGCAAACCCTGCCACTGCCACAAACACACAGCCCTTTGTTACCTTCCGGGAATCATAGACCACGGACGGCACTTCCATATCCATGGGCACATTGGCATCCAGTACATGGATTCCTGCAAGAAGCTGGCTTAATTTCATAACACGCTCTCCTTTGTAACACCGTCTCAGTCGGCGGCGTTGGTATGGGTAAATTCCAATTTAACGGTGGTTCCCACAGAAACCTGTGTTTCCTTAGGGACAGACTGGGCGGTGACCACTGCGTCCATAGCGTCATTTCCGGTGACCAGAATATACATGCCCAAAAGGCCTGCCGCATCATTTGCCTGCTGGCGGGTCATGCCCGTAAAGTCCGGAACGGTAACCAGTCTTTCCTCCGGCTCTTCGCCCAAATACAAAAGCACCTGACTGTTCCCGGGAACGGTACTGCCGGCTGTGGGAATCTGGGCGGTTACCGTATCCCCATCGCCTACTGTCTGGGCGGTCAGTCCCAGCGCCTTTAACTGCTTCTGCGCCTCCGGCAAAAGAAGGCCTGTAAAGTCCTCCACGGTTACTTCCCGGCCTGCCGCGTCCTCCGGCCCATAGCTGCGCTTTACCTCCAGATAGGGCAGAATATCCGCCATCACCGCCCCCACCGTGGGAGCAGCCATCACGCCGCCGGAAATGTAGATACCGGTGCTGCGGGACGGGGTATCCAACGCCACAAGTACAATATACTCCGGATCGTCCATGGGCGCAACCCCCACAAAGGAGACGATTTTATCCTGCACCCGCTGACCGTTTTCATTGAAAACGTCGATTTTTTCGCTGGTTCCGGTCTTGCCTCCAATGGAGAAGCCGGCAACCTTGGCATTTTTAGCCGTCCCTTCCTCCACCACCGACTGCAAAAGAGAGCACATGGTTTCCGAGGTCTCCTCTTTAATTACCTGCCGCAAAACCGTGGGCTCCTGCTCCAAAACCACATTGCCATCAGCGTCCATCACCTGGGAAACCAGGTAAGGCTCCAAAAGCCTGCCGCCGTTTACCACCGCGGCAATCCCCCGGACCAGCTGCAAAGGGGTTAACTTAAAGGTCTGTCCGAAGGAACCGGAGGTCAGCGACGCTGTACCCCATTTGTCCGTATCGGTCACTAGCTCCTTGGAGAAGAAAACGCCCTTGCTCTCCCCTGCCAAATCAATGCCGGTTTTTTCCAAAATCCCAAAATTCTTTACATATTCATAAAACCGCTCTCCGCCCAGCTTCAATGCGATGTGGGCAAAGGCAAGGTTGCAGGAATTCTGCAGCGCTTGCGGTGTTTTCTGCGCGCCGTGACCGGTGGAACGCCAGCAATGAAGCCGCTGCGCCCGCCCGGGAATCTGCTCCGCGCCGGAGCAGTGGAAATTTGTTTCCAAATCAATGGCGCCGCAGTCCAGCGCCGCTGCCATCGTCATCACCTTGAAGGTAGAACCCGGTTCATAGCCATCGGAGATACAGCGGTTGCGCCACTGTTTCAGAAGCGCTGTATTCAGCGCATTCTGATAGGCCTTTTTCCCTTCAGCATAGCTTTCCGAGTTCTCCGGATTCAAAAGATACTCCAGCCGGAGCTGTTCCAGCTCCAATGCAGTTTTGGTATCCTGCACCTCCAGATAATTGTTGGGGTCATAGCTACCAAGGGTTGCCATGGCAAGAATTTCCCCGGTATTCACATTCATTACCATGCCAAATGCGCCGTTTTGCACATCATAACGGGCAATGGCAAGCTCCATCTGCTTCTCTAAGCACGCCTGCACCGTCATATCCAGCGTCAGCACCACGCTGTCGCCCTGCCGGGAGGCGATGTAATTCTCATAGGAGAAGGGCATATCCATTTCATTGTTGCCCTTGGTGGTAATCACGCTGCCCACCGAGCCTTCCAGGTAACTGTTATAGGCCGCCTCTACCCCCTCTGAGCCCGTATTGGAGGCATTGGTGAAGCCAATCACCTGGGATGCCAACGAACCGTAGGGATAGTACCGCTGGGAATTGGGTTCCAAGTGGATGCCGGAGATTCCCTGCTCATTGATATAGCTGCGAATCTTTGCTGCGGTTTCCTCGTCGATACGTGCTGCCACCTGCTTGTAGCGCATTTTTGTATCCTTGGCCTGTTCACAAATCCACTGGGGGTCTAAATTCAAAATCTCCCCTAATCTTTCACCGACGGCGGCAATATCCGCCTTGGACTGTTTCAGCTCATGGGGGTCCAGATACACATTCTCCACGCTTTGGCTGCAGGCAAGAATGTTCATATTCCGGTCGTAAATAACGCCCCTGTCGGCGGTCACCCGGGTGGTGCGGGTCTGATTCCGCAGGGCAAGCTGAGCGTAATAATTATAGTCTGTAACCATCAGGTTGTAAAGCTGCACCGTCACGGGAATAAATGCCAAAATACCCATAAAAATTGCGGTGAGGGTAATCCGCCTGTGCTGACCGGTATCTCTGCGAATACGGTTATACTCCCGTTTCTTAGCCTTCTTTGCCATTACACTCCAACCTTTCCTAAAAATGGGCAGCAAGGGAATCCCTCGCCGCCCATCGCAGCTTATTCAAGTGTATTGGCCGGGACAATCATTATGCAAACAGCCCCGTTAAAAAAGTTCCGATTCGCTGCCATAGGCTCACCTGCTCCCCATTGTCCTGCTGGGGAAGTTCCACTTCAATGGAAATGTGGGAGGCCTGCTCCACAGGAATCATACCCAGCGCCAAGGCAGTCTTTTCAATGGCCTCCAAATCACATTCCTGTTCATACTTTGCCTGCAGGCTCTCATTTTCCTGGCGCAGCTGCTCCACTTGCGCCACCATAGCAGCAGTCTTGCTCTGCTCCTGCCGCAGCTGGGAAACACCCACTGCCATCATAATCAGCATGCACACCGCCACCACGATGCCAAGGGTAGCCACCGGGTCAACATAGACGCGTACGCGCTTGCGTTTTTTTATTTGAGGCAGTGCGCCGGTATGCAAAGGAATGGCAGGCGCAATGCGCTTTGCCGCGCTGCCCTGTGTATAAAACTTCACATACTGTACGTCAACGCGCTGTGCCATTTCGCCTGCTCCTTTCTGTACTATATTTTTTCACACACCCGCAGCTTTGCGCTCCGGGAACGGGGATTTGCCTCCAGTTCTTCGTCGGATGCCACTATGGGTTTCCGGCTGATCAGCTTTACCTGCGGTTTCTTTCCGCAGACACACACCGGGAAGCTGGGGGGGCAGGTACAGCCCTTCGCCGCCTCCGTCATGGCATTTTTTACGATTCTGTCCTCCAGAGAGTGGAAGGTAATCACTGCCAGTCTGCCGCCGGGATTTAACAGCGGAATTGCCTCCGCCATGGCCTTTTCCACAGAACCCAGCTCATCGTTTACCGCAATCCGGATTGCCTGAAAACTGCGTTTAGCCGGGTGCTGCTTTTCCCGCAGCGCCTGCGCCGGCATGGCGGAACGAATGATTTCCACCAGCTCCAAGGTGGTTTCAATGCTGGATTGCTCCCGTCTGCGGCAGATCGCCGCTGCAATCCGGGGCGCATACCGCTCCTCGCCGTAATCATACAGAATACGCTTCAGTTCCTCCTGGGGCCAGATATTGACCACAGTGTGCGCCGTAAGCGTATCCTCACTGTTCATCCGCATGTCCAAGGGGGCATCCGCCATATAGGAAAAGCCCCTTGCGCCGTCATCCAGCTGGGGAGACGACACACCCAAATCCAGCAATATGCCGTCCACACCGGAAAGACCCAAATTTTTAACTGCCTGTCCCATTTCACAGAAATTGGAATGGACCAGTGTTACATTGTCCTGATAGGGCGCTAACCGACGGGCAGCTGCCTGCAAGGCAACCGGGTCCCGGTCAATACCGATGAGCCTGCCGGTGGTCAGCCGTTTTGCAATTTGGCTGGAATGACCCGCGCCGCCCAATGTGCCGTCAATATAGATGCCGTCCGGTCGGATATTCAATCCCTCCAGACACTCCTGCAAAAGCACCGAAATATGGTGGAATTCACTCATAGTCCGGTTGCCTCCAGGGATGCCAGCACCTTTTCAGGGGTAAGGTTCTCTTCCTCGAACCGCTTAAACTCCTCTGCGTCCCAAATTTCCGCCTGCCCTGCGCGACCCACAATCATTACTTCCCGAGTAACCCCGGCATAGTCCAGCAAAAACTGGGTCAGTCCGAAGCGGAACTGCTTATCGGGACTGCACTGGGTAGCATTCATAAAAATAAGGCTGGTGGCTGCGGAACGCTGGGAGATGGGCAAGGTGTTGTAATTCTGACTCAAGGTGTTCCAGTCGGCAGCTGTGTAAACTGTAAGACAGCGGTGACCGCAATTCACGCCCAGTGTGACGTAGAAATCCTCGCCCAGCTCCGCTCTGAGCTTTGCCGGCACAAAAAGACGGTTCTTCTCATCCAGCTTGGCAGAATATTTTCCTATCATTTGCGATCACCTCCACTCCATTTCACTCCACTTTACTACCATTTTGCTCCATTTACTGCTAGTATAATAGATGGTTTTTCAAAAATCAACACTTTTTTCGCAGATTTTTCAAAAATTTTCTACAATTTTACCATCTTTTTGCAATTTTAGAACGCTTGTTCTACAAAAATAGAACAAGCGTCCTTTTTACGGCTGAAATATCAGTTTTCCGTCCTCTAGCCTTGTTTTTATCCTGCTGGGCTTCTTGGCGCATTTCAGCAGATACATTGCCAGTGGCCCTTCCACCTGCTGCTGAACCCTGTGGCGAATCTGCCGGGCGCCGTCCTGCCGTTTTCCCTCCCGGCCCAGCTCCTTTGCCAGCTCCTCCGGAAACGACAGCTGAATCCCCACAGCAGCCGCCCTGCTCTGCAGCTGATGCAGATACTTCCGGGCAATCCCCTCCATCGCCTCCTGATGCAGTGGCGCAAAGGGTACAATGGCATCCAGTCTCCCTAAAAACTCCGGGGTAAAGTGCTGACGCAGCGCCTCCATAGACTGACCTTCCCGTCCCGTTGGTTGGAAACCCAGTCCGTCACTGCGCAGGTTTCCACCCAGATTGGAGGTCATCACCACCAACGCATTGCGAAAGCTGACACGGCGGCCAGTGGAATCGGTGAGCACGCCCTCCTCCATAATTTGCAGAAGAATTCCGGTTACGTCCGGATGGGCCTTTTCCAGTTCATCCAGCAGCACCAGGCAGTAGGGTCTGCGGCGGACTGCCTCCGTCAGCTTGCCACCCTCCTCATAGCCCACATAGCCGGGCGGCGCGCCAATCAGCCGCGCCACAGCGTGTTTTTCCATAAACTCCGACATATCCAGCCGGATCATGGCATCCTTACTGCCGTAGAGTTCTTTTGCCAATGTCCTGCACAGCTCCGTTTTCCCCACCCCGGTAGGACCGGTGAGCAAAATGCTTGCCGCAGGGCGGTCCTCCTCCCGGATGCTGCTCAGACCCCGCCGTACACATTCGGCAACCTGACTGACTGCCTTTTGCTGGCCGATCACCTGATCGGCAAGAATGGTTTCCAACTGCAGAAGCCGCTCTCTGCGGTTTGCCGTAAGCCTTCCCAGAGGAATCCCCGTCCGGGCGGACACCGCCCAAGCCACATCTGCGCCGGTCACTGTCCTGCTCCGGCGGCCTTCCCCTCCCCGCACTGCTAAGCGCTGCATTCTGTCCCGGAGCTGCGCGGCTTTTTCGTACCGGCTCTCCCGTACTGCCTCCTGCAGCTCCTCCTCCAGCTCCTGCCGCTGACTGGTATTGACCGCGTACATCTCCTCCATGCGGGCATGGGACGCGCCCTCATCCAGCAAGTCAATGGCCTTATCGGGCAGGTACAAGTCCGGCAAATACCGTACCGACAGTCGCACCGCCTCCTGTACCGCTTCTTCGGAGATGCGGATATGGTGGTGCCGTTCAAGACCCGGTTTTAGTCCGTGGAGGATTGCAAGCGTCGCCTCCTTATCCGGCTCCTCCACCATCACAGGACGGAACCGCCGGTCCAGCGCCGGGTCTTTTTCAATGAATTTCCGGTATTCCTCTAAGGTGGTGGCGCCCAGCATCTGCAGTTCCCCGCGACCCAACGCAGGCTTAAAAATGTTTGCCGCGTCAATGGCACCCTCTGCCGCGCCGGCGCCCACAATGGTGTGCATTTCGTCCACAAACAGAATTACATCCCCACTACGCCGGATCTCCCCCAGTACGTCTCTGAGTCTCTCCTCAAATTCCCGCCGGTACTTGGTGCCTGCCACCAAATTCGCCATATTCAGACTAAACAGCCGCTTGTTCTTTAGCTGGGGCGGCACAGCGCCGGACGCCATTCGCTGGGCAAGCCCCTCGGCAATGGCGGTTTTCCCCACCCCCGGCTCTCCTACCAGCGCCGGGTTGTTCTTATTTTTTCTGCTCAAAATGCCGATAACCGTATCAATTTCCCGCTCCCGTCCGATTACCGGCTCCATATTGGATGCCTTCAGCAGCAAATCCTCCCCAAACTGTTCCAACAGCTTCGTTTTAACCGCCTCCTTAACTGCCGTCCGATCCCCATTCCATCTAAGCGTCTCCACTGCGTGGCTGAACAACGCCTCCGTATCTACACTGCATAGTATCAGCAGCTCCCGGGCTGCCGTTTTTTCCTGTCGCAGCAGCGACAGGAGTATATGCACAGGCTCTACCCGGGCGCTGCGCTGAAGACCTGCCTCCCGCCCCGCAGAGCGCAAAATTTGCCGCATTTGTCCGGAAAAGCCCTGCGGCAGCGGCAAGCCCGGGGTTCCCACACCGTACAGGACAGCTGAAAGCTGCTGTGCCAGCTTTGCTTCCACGCCGGCGCTCTGGAGTAGTCTGCCCGCCGTATCTGTTCCCTTTGCCATGGCTATGAGCAAATGGGCGCTGCCCACGTAGCCATGGCCAAAATCTCTGGCAATGTGCGCTGCCGACAGCAAAAGCTTCTGTGTTTGCACGCTATATCGCATAAGTACCTCCTGCCTCCGGAGATTCTTTCCAAAGGCAGGGAAAAATATACAGATGTTTTTGAAAAAAGGGATTGCTTTTTACAAAATCCATGTTAGAATATAGGTGCATTCCCTGTGGAATGAACATAACAAACATAATGGAGGGAAAATCATGGCTTACAAAATCACTGATGCTTGCGTCAAGTGCGGTGCCTGCGCTGATAACTGCCCCGTAGAGGCTATCTCCGAGGGCGACGAAATGTACGTTATTGACGCTGACGTTTGCGTCGATTGCGGCTCCTGCGCTGACAACTGCCCCACTGAAGCAATCGTAGAAGGCTGATTCTCCGATTCCGCTGTCAGCCTGCGTCGCTGGGTATCCCCAGTACGCAGGCTGATTTTTTCTTAACCATCAAGGAGGCTGGTATGGAATATCTCCACAACGGATTCACGCTGGAGCTGTGTGAAGGTGCATTTCCCTTAAGCACAGATTCCATGGTTCTCAGCGGATTTGTGCGCCTGCCCAAAAACGCCAAGGTGCTGGATTTGGGCGCAGGCTGCGGCACGCTGGGACTTCTGCTGTGCGCGGCAAATCCGGATTGCGCTGTCACCAACATAGAGATTGACGAAAATGCCCACCGCATGGCGCTGCATAACAGCGCTGCCAACGGTCTTACCTCCCGTCTTACCAGTGTATGCGCCGACATACGAACAATCTCCTCCTTTATTACTCCCGGCAGCTTTCACTGCTGCGTATCCAACCCGCCCTACTTTGCTGCCGGACCCTGCGCCAAGGCAAGTCCCCAGGCGCGCCACGAGCAGCTGTGCACCCTTAACGAATTGTTTGAGGCAGCGGCGTGGTCTTTGCGCTTTGGCGGGGATTTCTTTCTGGTGCACAAGCCGGAACGGCTCTCTGAGCTTTGCGCCTGTGCCACTGCCCAAAAGCTAGAGCCAAAGCGACTATGTCTTTTACGCCACCGCCCGGGTGACCCCATTGCGCTGGTGCTGCTGCAGTGCCGCAAGGGTGCAAAACCCGGCTTAATTATCGAAGAAGAATGTCTGCAGGATGCCCACGGACAGCCCTCGGCATATTACCGCAGACTGTATCACATCTAGGAGGTACGCCCATGCCTGGAATGCTTTATCTGGTCCCCACACCCATTGGAAACCTCTCCGACATTTCCGTCCGCTGCCGGGAAACGCTGGAGCAGGCAGATTTCATTGCCGCCGAGGACACCCGGGTGAGTCTGAAGTTACTGAACCACTTGGGAATCAAAAAGAGCCTTGTCAGCTACTTTGAGCATAACAAGGCGCAGAAAGGCGAAATGATTGTGCAGCGGATTTTATCCGGGGAAACCTGCGCGCTGGTGTCCGATGCAGGCAGTCCCGCCATCTCAGACCCCGGCGAAGATCTGGTGCGGCAGTGCGCCGATGCCGGCATTCCCGTCTGCGCCATTCCCGGACCCTGCGCCGCCATTACGGCTATCAGTATTTCCGGTCTGCCCACCGGCAGATTCTGCTTTGAGGGCTTCCTCTCCACCGCAAAAAAGAGCCGCAGAGAGCATCTGGAGTCCCTGATAAACGAGCAGAGAACCATGATTTTTTATGAGGCGCCCCACAAGCTGCTGACCACCCTGGAGGATATGGCTGCTGTTTTCGGTGCGGACCGTCCCATCAGTCTGTGCCGGGAACTGACCAAATTGCATGAGGAAGTGATCCGCACCACATTGGGCGATGCTGTGGGGCTTTATACTCAGCAAGCGCCAAAAGGCGAATTTGTGCTGATTGTGGCAGGCGCTGCGCCGAAGCAGGAAGCCGTCCCCACCACTGCCGATGCCGCCGCCCGGGTGGCAGAGCTGATGACAGAGGGCTTCAGCCGCAAGGATGCGGTGAAGCAGACTGCCGCAGAACTGAATTTGCCCAAGAACGCGGTATACGATGCCGCGCTGGAAATTTGAAATAACCCTCCCGAAAGCCGCATAGGCTTGTTCGGGAGGGATTTTTTATGGTTATGAGCTGGATCTGGACAGGACTGGTGGCAATTTCCCTGATTGCCGCTGCATTTCTCGGCAACGGCGCAGCACTGGCTTCGGCTGTCCCAAAAGGCGCGCAGGCCGGTATTACACTGGCAATCTCCCTGGCGGGTTCTATCTGCCTGTGGACAGGTGTTGGAAAACTGATGGAGAAAGCCGGACTCACCGGTATGCTCTCCAAACTCCTGCGCCCGGCATTGGGGCGAATCTTCCCCTCAACCAAAAAGGATGCCCATTTGGAAAACTGTCTGTCTGCCAATGTGTGCGCCAATTTTCTGGGACTGGGCAACGCGGCCACGCCCATGGGAATCCAGGCTGCTCAGCGTATGGCACGGGGGTGCGGCGGTGTGGCAAGCGGAGAGTTATGCAAACTAATCGTGCTCAACACTGCGTCCATTCAGCTGATTCCGGCAAATGTTGCCGCCGTGCGGTCCAGCTTGGGGTGCGCAACCCCCTTTGATATCTTGCCGGCAGTATGGCTCACCAGTCTTTGCTCCGCCGGCTTGGGGGTAACTGCCGCATGGCTTTTTGAAAGGTTTTGGAAAAAATGACCGATTACATCGTGCCCATCCTGCTGCTGATGCCATCGCTGATAGCCTTACGCAAGCAAGAAAACAGCTACGACCTGCTCCTGTCCGGCGCAGCCGACGGGTTAAAGCTGCTGATTACCCTCGTGCCCGCACTGGTGCTGCTTCTGACCGCGGTAACCATGCTGCGGGAATCGGGAGCCATGGAGGCAATCAGCGCCTTCCTCTGGCCTGCCTTTCGCTTTGTGGGAATCCCCCCGGAGACGGCAATGCTGGTACTGATCCGTCCCATCAGCGGCAGCGCGGCGCTGGCAGTAGGGGCGGATTTAATGGCGCAGTATGGGGTAAATTCCCAAATTGGCAGGACGGCCGCGGTGATGCTGGGTTCCACAGAGACAACCTTTTACACCGTCAGTGTCTATTTCGGCGCCGCGGGCATCAAAAAGACCCGCTACACCCTCCCGGCGGCGCTGATTGCCGACTTTGTGGGCTTTTTTATGGCATCGCTGACAGTGCGTCTTTTTATGTAAAAATTCCCACCGCAACTGCGGTGGGAATTTTGAATTTTCTTATTCTTCGTCTTCGTCCTCGAAGGTGAACTCCAAGGTCTCGCCGCAGTTCTCACAGATGATGCTGCCCTCTTCCAGGGTGTCCTCATCAAAGTTGATCACATTACCGCAGGCGCACTTCACTTCATAAATGGTGGTGTCTTCGTCACCGTAATCGAAGCCTTCATCGTCGAAGTCGTCCTCGTCGTAATCGTCGAAGTCGTCATCGTAATCCTCGTAGTCCTCATCCTCTTCGTCGAGAATGTAGTCCTCGATGGCATCCAAATCCTCCTCAATTTCATCCAGCTCGTCAGAAATTGCGATGGTGGTGTTCTCCACATCGGTGAGCTTCCGTGTGACATCTCCCAGCAGGTCTACGATGGCGGAAATCAGCTTGCCTTCAGCCTTCTCTGTATCCAGCTCCAGACCATCCATCAAACCCTTCAGGTAGGCGGACTTTTCAGAAATTGTCATAATAATTCTCCTTACTTAGTAAGAATTAAGCCTTGGAACGACCCAGGTATTCACCGGTACGGGTGTCAATCTGAATCTTGTCACCCTCGTTGATGAACAGGGGCACCTTCACCTCAGCGCCGGTCTCCAGCGTTGCGGGCTTCAGAGTATTGGTAGCGGTGTTGCCGGCAAAACCGGGCTCGGTAGAAGTAACAATCAAGTCAGCAAAGTTGGGAACTTCCACGCCGAAAACATTGCCCTTGTAGCTCATAATGGTGCACACATCGTTTTCCTTGACGAATGCGAAGGAATCGTCCAGAGCGGACTTGTCGATGGGAACCAGCTCATAGGTCTCGCCGTCCATGAAGTAGTACAGCTCGCCGTCATTGTAGGAGTACTCCATCTTCTTGCGCTCAACAAAAGCGGTGGGGTACTTGGCAGAGGGGTTAAAGCTGGTTTCGGTCACGCCGCCGGTAATCACGTTCTTCATCTTAACGCGAACAAAAGCTGCGCCCTTGCCGGGCTTCACGTGCTGGAACTCAACAACCTGCATTACCTTGCCGTCCATATCAAAGGTAACACCGTTTCTAAATTCACCTGCAGAAATCATTTATATATCCTCCTAAATGTATGCCCTTCCGGGCTGTTTTATATAATATGTTAGCTGATATATTTTAACCCAATATTGCCCATTTTGCAAGGGGGAAATCGCATTTTTTAGACAATTATCAAATTTTTGGGGCTGTGCGTAATATTTTCGCAGCCATCTGCCGTAAAAATCACCACATCTTCGATTCTGACACCGAATTTACCGGGCAGATAAATGCCGGGTTCGGCAGACGTTACCGCACCCACAGGCATAGGCTGGTCGTTGGCGGCATTGGGACTGGGGCTTTCGTGAACCTCCAAACCAAGGCTGTGGCCGTAGCCGTGACCGAAGTAGGCGCCGTAACCTGCATCGGCAATCACCTTTCGGGCTGCAGCGTCAATGTCCTTGCCGGCCACGCCGGCGCGGGTAGCTGCAAGACCTGCAAGCTGCGCCTGCAGGACAGTATTGTAAACCTTTTCCATCTCCTCGGTGGCATAGCCTACCGCAACAGTACGGGTCATATCGGAGCAGTAGCCGTTATACAGGACGCCGAAATCCATAGTGACAAAGTCACCTGCCTGAATCACCCGGTCGGTGGCAACACCGTGGGGCAAACTGGTATTGGGTCCGGACACCACAATGGGATCAAAGGACAGGCCCTCGCCGCCGTTTTTGTACAGACAGTAGATGAGCTCGGCCTGCAGTTCCTTTTCCGTCATGCCTGCCTTGATGCGGGTGCAGATTTCTGCGAAGGCCTTGTCGGTAATTGCCTGTGCCTTGCGCATATTTTCCAGTTCCCAGTCCTCTTTCACCGCACGGAAACCGCTGATCTGAGTGTGCATAGCAACAAATAAATTCACATTCAGCTTGGATTCATAGGCATCCATCTCCGCAACGGTGAGGTAGTTTTCCTCGTAGCCAAGGGCGGTGATACCGAAATCCGCAATGGCTTCGTTAATCAGCAGACTGTAGGGATGCTCTCTGTCAACCATCAGCACTTCAAAACCCTTGATACCCTTCTGGGCAGCTTCAATATACCGGCTGTCGGTAAAGTAACGGCAGCCGGCTTTGCTGACAATGGCAACACCCTCGGCAATGTCATACTCTGCGCCGTAATGGCGGCTGTAACGGCTGGTCAGCAACAGACCGTTTACTTCCCCATTCAGAAGAGATAAGTATTTATCAAGATTCTTCATGTTCGATTCTCCTTTTTCTTGCTGCAAAAATCCACGGCTTTTCCAGCACGTGCCGTGCTTTCAGCCAGAAATTATGATTGTCAATGGCCTTTACCAGTATGGACTGCACACCGGCGCCGTTGGCACCCAGCACGTCCGTGTATATCTGATCTCCCGCCAAGGCGCAGCTTGTCTCCGGCAGGCCGTACTTGGCAAGACATTCCTTAATTCCTTTGGAGAAGGGTTTTTTCGCATGGGTAATGCACTCCAGTCCATAGGACTTGCAAAACACCTTCACCCGGTCCCTTTTGCTGTTGGACACCACGCACACGGCAACAGACGATACCGCCATTTCTTTCAGCCACGAATCCATTCGCTCCGTAGGTACATTGGTGGTATAGGGCACAATGGTATTGTCAAAATCCAGCATCAGCAGCCGGATTCCCCGCTTCTGCAAAAGCTGGGGGGTGAGGTCAGTAATGCTGTCTGCCATCATAGTGGGCAGCAGAGAAAAACGCATATCCGAAAACCCGCTTTCATAGAATACAGCAGTATTATACCACGCCGGGAGGGATTTGTCCATGTTTTCTGATGTGTTTCTTGCCATGACGGCGTGGGAAATGGAGACATATTCTCCTCCCCGTCTTGCCTACATGGCATGCCACTTCTCCCCTTACGGCACAGGCCTTTCCGGCATGCCGGAACATTTGCCGAAAAACAGCATTTTGCTTTTGGATGACAGTATGCCCATAGAGGGGCATGACGCCCCTGCCATCGCCGGGCAGCTGCAGGAATTGACAGAGCGATTCTCTGTCCGTGCGGTGATACTGGACTTTCAAGGGCAGACCACGGACAGCGCCCTTGACATGGCTGACACGATCTTACAGGCACTGCCCTGTCCTGTAGCAGTAACCATCCCCTATGCCAAGCAGTTAAACTGCCCTGTGTTTCTACCGCCGGTACCGGTAAACGCCCGGTTGCAGGACTACCTTGCGCCTTGGCTTACGCAGGGGGTTTATCTGGAAACCGCGCCGGAATGTATACAAATTACGGTAACAGAGGAGGGCAGCAAGGGAGCGCCCGTCCCTCTGTCACACAGCCTACCCCTGGAGGATAAAAATTTGCGCTGTCACTACAAAACAGAGGTTTTTCCGGACAGGGCTGTCTTCACGCTGCAGCGAACAAAGGAAGATTTGGCACACCTTGCGGAAGAAGCATACAGGCTGGGCGTACAGGCAGTCATCGGTCTGTATCAGGAATTAAGCAGGCTCTGAAACAAAACCCCCGCAGGAAAACCCTGCGGGGGTAATTTGCGTATATCAAGAGGGAATTAATAGAACTTTCTCTTGTTCTTACGGGCAGCTTCGGACTTCTGCTTACGCTTCAG
>JAZQGT010000050.1:0-81885 GCA_045540155.1 Faecousia sp. | reverse complement strand
GGCAGCTGCCCAGTGGGAGGACAAGTACAACCGAGCGGTTAGCGAGCATTCTGCACAGCTGGCCCGGATGGCGTTTGACGGAATGATCGCAGATGCGGTCAGTGCCAGCCGGGGCAGAAATCTGAAGGCCATCACCGCTCTGCTGGATGTGGAATCCCTGCGGCAGAGCCAGGATCCCAAGGCTGCCATTGAGCAGGCCCTTTCCCAGCTGAAGGAGGAAAGCGGCTACCTGTTTGACAGCGAACCCACACCGCCCCCTTACGCAAGGGGCACCGGCACCCAGCAGGCGCATCAGGAGAACTATCCCCAGACCCTGGCAGGTGCTTTAAAAGAACGATTTAGTAAATAATATTGAAAGGAAGATTTTATTATGGCAATTACTTTACAGGAAGCAAAGGTCGGCATGGCCGACAAGGTAGATCAGCAGATCGTGGATATGTTCCGCCGCAGCTCGCTGCTGCTGGATCAGATGGTGTTTGACAATGTCATCTCTCCCGGTACCGGCGGCAGCACGCTGACCTACGGTTACATTCAGCTCAAGTCCCCCTCCACTGCATCCGTGCGTACTGTGGGCGGGGAGTATGTGCCCGGTGAGGCAAAGAAGGAAAAAAAGACCGCCAATGCCATTATCATGGGCGGTGCGTTCCAGATGGACCGGGTGATTCAGAATACTGCCGGCGCTGCCAATGAAATGGCATTCCAGGCAGAGCAGAAGATTAAGGCTACCGCCAACTATTTCCACAATCTGGTCATTAACGGCACCGGTGATGCTACCGGCGCAGGTTACGTGACCGGTACTTTTGACGGTCTGAAAAAGCTGCTCACCGGCACTGCCAATGAGCTTACCAGCCAGGTCAGCCTGAAGACCTCCGATGAGCTGGACAACAACTACAACGCATTTTTGGATGAGATGGACAGCTTTATCAGCACCCTGGACGGCACTCCCTCCATGCTGCTGATGAACCGGGCTATGCTTGTAAAGCTGCGCTCCATTGCCCGCCGCGCCGGTTATTACGAGCGGAGCCAGGATGACTTCGGCCGCACTGTGGAGACCTATGCCGGTGTGCCCATGGTGGATATGGGTCAGTATTACAACGGCACCTCCATTGAGGATGTGGTGGCAACTGAGAACGGCAAGACTGCGATTTATGCGGTTTCTCTGGGTCTGGACGGTTTCCACGGCATTTCCCCCATGGGTGACGGCGTGATTCAGTCCTACATGCCCGACCTGAATTCTCCCGGCGCGGTCAAGACCGGCGAGGTGGAGCTGGTGGCCGGTGTGGTACTGAAGAACACCCTGAAGGCTGCTGTGCTCAAGGACATTGCCATCGCGGCGGAATAAGACCCTGCCTATGGTGGATTTTGAATTTTATGTAAACCAGTATGTGGGCAGCGCCATCCCGGAAAAGGCGTTTGCCGGTGTGGCTGCCCAGGCGCAGCGGTATCTTGACAGGTTAAAGAATGTCTACCGGGTAGAGTCCTCCGGCGCGGAGGCGGAAAACATGGCTGTGTGCGCCATGGCAGAGGCTATTTGGGAAAACAGGAACAAAGGTGTTGCATCTGCCAGTGTGGGCAGCGTAGCGGTGCGGTATGAGACGGACAGGCCTTCTTTGGGGCAGACGTTATATGAGAGAGCCTGCATTTATCTGGATATTTACCGGGGGGTGGGCGGATGACCGTGCCTGTGGATTACGGTATGTGCTGTCAGACGGTGACGGTTTACAGAAAGACCCCGGAGGGAATCCATCGGCAGGTGCTGGGAGGCTGCTTTTTACAGTGGGAGGACGCGGTATCCTTTGAGACGCTGGGAAAGCGGAAGGAACGGAATTTTCTGCTGGTACAGCCCGGCGCGGAGCAGCTGGTATTTCCCGGCGACCGGGTTTTTGACGGAGTCGGACCTAAGGTAACGGAGGAAATGTGGAATACCTTTGTGCCTGCGCTGGTGCCCGGGCTGGGAGAGGCTGCCTATGCAACGGCATACCGCTGGCAGGGTCAGTTTTGCCACACGGAAGCCGGAAGAAAGTAGGGTGCATTTATGACGGATTTGGAAACGCTGCGGCGGTGGCTGCAGACCTACCCCGGCTGGGGGGACACATTGTCGGTGGATTTCTCGGAAGACGGACCGGGGCACGCCGGTCTGTTTCCCGCCGGTCTGGAAGAGACGGGCAGGCAGGAGGATGTGCTGGGGAATCTGCAGGTAAGCTGCAGGTATCGGTTTGCGCTCTATCGGCATGCGGCAGGGCAGTGTGACGGTACGGACAATGCCCAATGGCTGCTGGACTTTCAGAACTGGGTGCAGCAGCAGAGCGCTGCCGGGCTTACCCCCCATTTTGGGGATGTGCCGTCCCGGGAGCGGATGCAGGCCCACGGGGGCGCTTTGAAGGAGGTTTCCCGGGTGGGCACAGGCACATACACGGTTACGCTGATTGCGGATTTTATAAAAGTTTATGAGGTGAAATAAATATGGCAAAAATCGAAAGAAAGTATCTGGCGCACTTTATCAACACCGCTGCCAATGGGGATGCGGCTGCCTATGAGCGGCTGGGTAAGGACCTGGAGGAGTTCAGTCCCGAGCTGGCGGCCCAGGTGGACACCAAGAAGAACATCCTGGGTGAAACCAGTATTCTGATCTCCAGCTATGAGAAGACCGGCTCTGTCGAGCCTTTCTACGCTGAGAAGGAATCTGCTCTGTTCACCCGCCTGCAGGCCATCATCGATGGCAATCTGGTGCTGGATGACCTGAAGACCGACGTGGTGGAGGTCAAGCTGTGGGAGGCTGCTGAAGACAGCGCTTATCCCGCCATTAAGGAGGAGGCCTATATCGAGGTCACCGGCTACGGTGGCGATACTACCGGCTATCAGATCCCCTTCACCCTGCACTACACCGGCGTGAAGACTGCTGGTACCTTCAATCCCAGCACCAAGACCTTTACCGCAAACTGAGCAATGACCGCCCCGCCTGTGTCAGGCGGGGCACCACACTAAGGAGGCAATGATATGGAAAAGCTGATTATTGACAGTGGTATCAAGGAATACCAGATCAACGACAACGGCGTACTGCGCTTCAATCCCAGTGACCCTAATGTTTATGCCCGGTTCATGGATGCTATGGGTAAGATCCAGTCCGTGGAGGACGGTCTGGTTGCCAAGGCGAGGGAAATCGAAAAGGCGGAAAACCAGGAGCAGAACGGCGCTACGGTACTGCGGATAATGGCAGAGGCCGACCGGGAGACCAAGAAGATCCTGACCGAAGTATTCGGCGAGGGCAATGACTTCGACAAGTTACTGGGCGGTGTCAACTTGCTGGCAGTGGCAAGCAACGGCGAGCGGGTCATTACCAATTTCCTGGCTGCGCTGCAGCCTATCATGGTAGAGGGCGCGGAGAACTGCGCCAAGCAGCAGGCGGACAAGGCTGTTGCGGAAGCAAAGCTGAACCGTGCTCAGCGCAGGACACAGTAATGAACCTTTGGAATCTGCCGACTTCCGCCAAGATCGGCGGTGTCGAATACCCAATCAATGCAGACTACCGGGACATTCTGGAAATCTTCCGGTATCTGGATGATCCAGATCAGCCGGAGTATGTCCGCTGGAAGGTTGCGCTGGCATTGTTTTATGAGGGTGAAATTCCTCAACAGCATCTTCAAGAAGCCATCGAATATTTGGTGGAGTTTATCTCCTGCGATGACCAAGATGCCAAACCTGCCCCAAAGCTGATGGACTGGGAACAGGATGCACAGGTAATCGTTGCTGATGTGAACAAGGTGGCAGGAACAGAAATTCGAGCCTTACCTTTTCTGCATTGGTGGACTTTCGTGTCCTATTTCAACGCCATTGGCGAAGGTCAGCTTTCCACATTGGTTTCCATCCGGGAGAAGCTCCGTAAGGGCAAGAAGCTGGAAAAGTGGGAACAGGAATTCTACCGCAAGAACAAAGATAAGGTAGATCTGAAAAAACGATATTCTGCCGAAGAAATTGCAGAACAGGAGCGGCTCAAGAAGCTGCTGGGAGAATAATTCCTTGCTTTTTGATTTGTGCTTGCTTATAATAAGGGCAAAGGAGTGTGATCGCTATGTTTTGCCCTAATTGTGGAAAAGATTGTGGAGATGCAAATTTCTGCTCTAGTTGTGGAACGAGGCTGAAAGAAACGGTTGCCGCTGTGTCAGCTGCTAACAGTGCATCTGATGAGAGACCTGAGATGATTCGTCGATATGGGCAGTATATGCCGAATCGCTTGGAAGCAATTCGGATACTTCGGCAAGATACAGGGATGGGATTGCTGGAGGCAAAGCAAACAATTGATGAATTATTTGGCGAGGAAACAAAATCTACATCTTCTAGAACATTTGATACGGAACCGATCTGGTATCCCAGCAAGAAAAAGGATGAACGCAAAGCTAAAATCGCAGATATGGAAAAATCCGGACAAGTCTACTGTCCCAAGTGTTTATCCACAAGCATATCCGCAAATCAAAAAGGATTTGGTTTTGCCCGTGGTGCTATCGGTGCTGCTGTTGGGCTGGATGTTGGCCTGATCGCCGGCGGAATTGGTTCCAAAAAGATCATCTGTACCTGCTTGAAGTGCGGTTATCAATGGAAACCTGGTAAGAAATAATTACAATTTTATACATAAACCCTACCGTGAAAATGGTGGGGTTTTTCTATACCTATTTTTAGGAGGTGAGATGTTGGCAAGTGACGGAAAAGTTGTTATTTCCACAGAGTTGGATAACAGTGGATTTGAAAAAGGAATTAAAACAATTTCTGGACAGTTAGGCGGTCTTGGGAACACACTAAAAAACATTGCCGTAATGCTGGCTGCAGCTTTTTCCACTAAGAAAATCATCGAGTTTGCCACTGAATCCTCACAGGCTGCACGGACAATGTCCGATGCGCTGACTGGTTTGAAAAGCATCTTGGCGGGTCAGGGACGCAGTTTTTCAGATGCTCAGGACTTTATTGAAGAGTATGTGGAAGATGGCTTGATTCCCGCAACAAATGCCATCAACGCCTATAAGAATCTGGCATCCCGAGGCTATGACGACGGACAAATTAAACAGGTAATGACTGCCCTAAAAGATGCTTCGGCTTATGGACGACAGGCAAGCTACACCATGGGTGAAGCTGTTGAGTCTGCAACTGAGGGCCTGAAGAACGAAAATAGCATTCTGGTCGACAATGCGGGTGTCACAAAGAATATTGCCAAGATGTGGGATGAATATGCTGCATCCATCGGTACCACGGCCAACAACCTGACACAGCAGCAGAAGATCCAGGCGGAAGTCAGCGGGATTCTGAAGGAAACCAAATATCAGACTGGTGATGCCGCAACTGTGGCAGGCACTCTGTCGGGGCAACTTCAGCAGTTGTCCTTCCGATTCAACGACCTGAAGGTGGCGGTCGGCAACGCAATCAATCCCATTATTCAGACGCTTCTGCCAATCATAAATACTGCAATTACATCTGTAACGAAATTTGCTAATGCGGTTGCATCTGTGGTTGGGGCTCTCTTTGGAAAAGCTTCGGTACAGACTAGTACTCTGGCAAATTCTAATGATTCGGTAGCATCTTCAGCATCGGCGGGAGCAGAGGCGGAGGAGGAACTGGAGGCGGCCACCACGGCGGCAGGAAAGGCGGCTAAGAAGTCGCTGGCAAACTTTGACGAACTGAACATTCTACAATCCAATACGGGGAGTGGTGAATCTCCTTCTGGAACATCTGGTGGCAGCGTGTCCAGTGGCACCAACATCGTGGTCACGACAGAGGTGGAGGATACCTTTTCGCCAAAGCTACAAGCTATTGTGGACAAGTTCAAAGAACTGATTGAACCGCTGAAACAAATCGATTTTGCACCCGCAGTGGAGGAGTTCGGGCGACTAAAAGAGGCAATCGCACCGCTAACCACCAAACTGTTTGAGGGTTTGGAATGGGCTTGGTACAACATCCTAGTGCCGATAGCTGAGTGGACGATTGAAGATGTTTTACCGGCATTTCTTGATTTGCTGAGTGCGGCCCTGGATTTTCTCAATGTAGCAATTGAAGGATTAAAGCCAATGGGTCAATGGCTGTGGGATGAGTTCTTGAAACCGTTGGCTCAGTGGACAGGTGGCGTGATTATTGATACCATCAACGGTTTTGCAGATGCGCTAACTAGGATTTCTGATTGGGTTAGTAATAATCAAGAAGGTATTAATAATTTTATAACCCTTATTGGAAGTATTGGTGGAGCATTTGGAGCACTTTCTATTGCGGCGAAAATTGCGGAATACATTGGTGCCGTTGGCGCTATGGCACCGGAAGTGGGATTGTTAGCGGCGATGTTTCCTAAGTTAAGCGGAGCAATAGCCTCTCTTGGCGCGTGGATAACGGGGACACTTGTTCCTGCAATTACGGGTGGCTTGGCTGCAATCGCTGCGGCTCTCGGAATTAGCGTCGGTTGGTTAGTGGCGATTATTGCGGCCGTCGCTGCGGCTGTAGCGGCGATCATCATATACTGGGATGAGATAAGTGCATTTTTCTCAGAACTATGGGCCAACATTTCTGCTTGGGCAGCCAGTGCATGGAAAGATATTTCTACATTTGCCTCGCATGCGTGGGAGGGTATTTCCACAGCTGCTTCCGCTTGCTGGAATGCCATTGTGGAATTCTTCTCTCCGGCTATTGAATGGTTCTCCAAATTGTTTGTGAGCATCGGTCAAACTTTTTCGAATGTATTTTACAACATCGGTGTCCTGGCCTCTGGCTGTTGGGAGATCATCAAAGTAGTTTGGGGTATCGTTTCAGGTTGGTTCAACGAAAATGTTGTCCAGCCTGTTGCAGAGTTCTTCTCTGGATTGTGGAACGGATTCACCGAAGCGGCATCGCAGGCGTGGGAGGCTGTAAAAGAGATATTTGGTAAAGTCGCATCTTTCTTCGAGGAAGTGTTCTCGGAGGCATGGGAAAGTGTTGTGGCAGTTTTCTCTATCGCCGGTGATATTTTTACTGACATCAAAGACGGCATATTAACAGTCTTTAAGACCGTTGTAAATGGTATTATCAAGGGATTAAACGGTGCAATCAGCATTCCTTTCAATGGAATCAATACTGCACTGCAAAAAATCAAGGATATTAATATTCTGGGACTGACACCATTCTCCGGACTGAATACTATCAGTGTACCCCAAATCCCGTATCTGGCCAAGGGCGCCGTCCTGCCCCCCAACAAACCTTTCTTGGCTATGGTGGGCGACCAGCGACACGGTACCAACATTGAAGCGCCCCTAGCTACCATTCAGGAGGCGGTGGCGTTGGTGATGCAGGATAATACGTCGGCTATGATGGCAGGATTCACTGCGTCCGTAGAGGTGCAGCGGGAGATTTTGCAGGCGGTGCTGGGAATTCAGATTGGTGACGATGTGATTGGCAATGCCATGTCCCGGTATCAGCGGAAAATGGCTGTGGTGAACGGAGGATTGGCATGAGAAAGCTGACGGAGTTATTTTTGATTGACGGCAAGCCTATGCTGGCGCCGGATGCGGATGTGGAGGTCTCCCGGGAGGATATTGACGCGTCTGATTCCGGCAGAGACGAGAGCGCATTCATGCATCGGATTGTGGTGCGGCGGGATGTTGGAAAGTGGAGCTTTTCCTATGCGTATCTCTCCGGGGAGGAGTATTCCTACATGGAGAGCCTGTTTGCGGGGAAGAGCCATTTCCAATTCAGCTACCCCGATTACACGGATTTGAGCAAAATGACGGTGACCACCGCATATCGCAGCAAGCACGGAATCCTGTGGCACAGCGCCCCCGGGGGACAACTCCGGAATTACCAATTCAGCATTATTGAATGTTAGGGGGTGGCGCGGTGCTGAAGAATTTAATGATCCTGCCCGACGGAACTGAAATTTTTTCCGGGGCAGGTACTGCCAATGCGCTGCAGAGCGTGACCATCACCCAACAGGTGAACGCCGGCAGGGAGCTGACGCTGGGGTCTGCCTGCGCCAATATGCTGGAGGCCACCATTCTGACGCCGGCGGGCAGACTTTCCATCCCCGCCGGCATGGAGCTGACCCTCTACAAGGTGGATGAGGACGGCGTCAGGACCAAGGTGGGGCTGTTTACCGCCGAGGAGCCTGTCCGTCCCAGCGCCAATATGTGCAAAATTACCGCCTATGACCGGGTGAGCTGGCTGGACAGAAATCTGTCCCAGTGGCTGGAGAGTCTGGACGGGTGGCCGTATACCTTGCATGACTTTGCAAAGATGGTCTGCGCTGCCTGCAATCTGACACTGCGCAATGAAGTGCTTCCCAACGGCGACTGGCCGGTGCAACGGTTTTCTGCCGGGGATATTACAGGCAGGCAGCTGATGCAGTGGGTGGGCGAGGCATGCGGACGTTTTTGCAGGGCAACTGCGGACGGGGAAGTGGAATTGGCGTGGTACACGCCCAAGGATGTGGTCGTTGGGCAGGATGTCGGGTATGATATCTATGCCCTGCGGTTTGAAGACTACCGGGTGGCGCCCATCGACAAGGTACAGATTCGGCTGACGGAGTCGGATGTGGGCGCCATATATGGCAGCGGCAGCAACGGATATGTGATTACCGGAAACTGTTTGCTGGCTTCTGACAGCGAGGAGGCTTTGCAAGCAGCGGCGCAGGTGATTTACGAAACACTGCAAGGGGTGGATTACACCCCTTGCAGTGTTTTTATATCGGTTGCAGCCCAAATAGAGGCGGGAGATATTTTACAGGTTGCCGACAAAAACGGCAGAACGTTTCCAGTCTATGTAATGACCAAGATCCAGTCCGGGCAGCGGGCGGAATTGGTATGCACGGGCAGCGCCCGCCGGGACAGCACAACCGCTGCCAATCATACCGGGTTCAAAACCTTAAGCGGAAAGGTTTTGGAGCTGCAGATGGGTGTGGAAGGCCTGAAGCTTGAAAATCGGGAAGCGGACGGAAAAATGACTGCCCTGGAGACTACCGTGGACGGATTGCAGGTAAAGGTGGCAGGTCAGCAAACGGGACTCCATGAGGTTACAGACAGAATGTCCGTAGTGGAGCAGAGCGCGTCCGGTCTTACCGTGCAGGTGCAGAGCATTGTGGATGACGGCGTGGCCAAGGTCAGTACCGCTGCCGGCTATACCTTTGACGAAACCGGCATGACGGTACAGAAGCAGGGAAGAGAGATTAAAACACAGATTACCGAGGACGGCATGACGGTCTATAAAAATGGGGGCGCTGTTCTCACCGCCAACAGCAAGGGGGTGGACGCAGTGGATTTACACGCGTCTACCTATCTGATTGTGGGCGGCAGAAGTCGGTTTGAAAGCTTGGATAACGACAGAACAGCCTGTTTCTGGATAGGAGGTTAACATGGCGCTGCAGACAAAAGTGTTTTCAACAGGTGATTACGGGTGGAAATCATGGTCAAACGGCTATGTGATTACCCTGACGCTCACCGAGGAAAGTATCAGTGTTGCGGATAATTCGTCGCTGGTTTCCTATTTGTTCACCATCAGCAACACGGACAACAATCGGTTTTCCTCTGACGATTACAGCTGGGGGATCTCTGTGGGCGGTCAGAGCATAGCCATCAATCACTTTAATTTTAATCTTACCGCTAATCACACAACCCAGACCATTGCCGCCGGGCAGGTTACGGTTGCCCACAACAGCGACGGAACGCTGGACATGCCCTATAGCGTGTCCGTCCCCAATGTGCAGAACTGGACCAGCTACGGCCCGCCGGCGATGACGCTGTCCGGAACCTGGCCCCTTACGGGGATTCCCAGAAGGGCCTCTCTGCTGACGGTGTCCAATTTCACCGATGAGGGGAATCCCACCATTACCTACAGCAACCCTGCCGGAACGGTGGCAGACAGTTTGCAGGCGGCAGTTCTGGACGAAACGAAGACGGTTGTTTATGTTCCCTATCGGGAGCTTTCAAAAACTGCAACAACCTACACGTTCTCCCTGTCAGAGGCGGAACGCAATACTTTAAGAAATGCCATGCCCGACAGGAAGAGTATGACGGTATTTGTCCATCTTTGGAGCAATGTGGGCGGTTTGCAGGACGGCCAGTATTTGCCGGCGGTGTTTTCTGTGGTCAATGCAGACCCTGCGCTTTCTCCGGCGGTACAGGACAGCAACAGCGCAACTGTGGCATTGACGGGAGACAGCAGCGTTTTGGTGCGTTACCACAGCAGCGCGTCTTTTTCCACTGGAGCAGAAGCAATCAAGGGCGCTTCGCTGGTTAGCCAGAAAGCGGTTTGCGGGGGCAGGCACATTGCGGCCGCCTCCGGTGTGTTTGCTAACGTAGACAGCGGCATGCTGGTGTTCACCGCAACGGACAGCAGAGGCAATAGCGCCAGTGTCACGGTGGACAAGGCTGCCCAGGGGAAGCTTGTGCCGTATATCCGGCTGACCTGTGATTTGGCGCATACGCAGCCGGATACAGACGGCAACATGACTGTCCGTGCAAGCGGCAATTATTATAAAGGCTCCTTTGGCAAAGCCTCCAATACATTGACTGTTCAATATCGGTATAAGGTGAGCGGTGAGGCTTGGCTGGATACAGAAGAAGAGTGGCACACAATGACGCCTGTGCCCGGGACGGGTCATTATACGGCAGAGAGCGCATTGACAGGCTTGAATTACCAATCTGCCTACACCTTCCAGACAAGAGCGGCAGATAGTCTGGAAACGGTTCTTTCCGAAGAATATACGGCAAGAGCGACACCTATATTTGATTGGGGTGAACATGACTTCAATATCAACGGCACACTGAAAATCAACAATTATCCCGTGGATTTTCCGGTGGAGCAGGGCAAAATCAGTGGATGGATATACCGCAAGTGGGAAAGCGGCATGGCAGAGTGCTGGACTGCGGTAGCGATAGGACCTACCTTCAGCGTATATAAAACTGTGGATATCAGCCTGCCCTTTGCATTTATTGACGACGATGCGTTCATAAATGCAACTTGCTACCAATGTCCATGCCCTATGCGGTTTAAGGATTTGTATGTAGCGAATAGCAATTACTCCCCGTATTTACACCTTACTGTGCACCCCACTGACGATATCCTGGAATCTGGCGAGGTGCAGTGGTCAACTGCTGTTAATATCCATATTATCGGCAGATGGAAGCAGGGAGGTTTGCAATGGGAATCGTAGATCAATTAGAACAGGAGGAGCAATAAATGTTCAGAGGTACGACACCGACATTTAACTTTACGCTGCCCTTTGACGGCAGACAGATTACCGCGCTGAATGTGTGCTTTGCCCAGCAGCAACAGGTTGTTCTGGAGAAAACACTGGCTGACTGCGCAGTGGAGGAAAACGCTCTCCGCGTTACGCTCACGGAGGAAGAGACGCTGCGGTTTGATGCGGATAAGGGAAATGTGGAAATTCAGCTGCGGGTGGGCTGCGGGGATGCCAGAATGGCATCCAATATTATGGTTGCCACGGTAGACAGGATTCTGAAGGACGGGTGTCTGGTATGAGATTTGACGTAAAATTCTCAAAAACAGACCGGTCTTTCCAGCCGGAATTTGATGTTACGGTCGCCGATGGCGGATATGATGTGGGATATGCTGCAGGTGAAAGCACGGGTTACGGCAAGGGTTATGCTGTTGGTGAAACCGCAGGGTATGCCGCCGGCATTTCTGAAATGGAAAGCTACAATGCGGGAATCCTGAAAGACTGTAATACGGCCTTGCTTACCTGCGGTGTGTCCCCGGTGGAACGACTGGAGGAATTGTCGGAGCAGATTAAGAGCATTGTAGAGGCGTTCTTTATGACAGTTTCGGTGGGTGGAGTGAAATTCTACCTGGATGTGAGCCCCAGTACGCCGGTAAAGGGCATTGTTGTTGATGAGAACGGCAGGGGGACGCAGTACAGCGGCGGGCAGCTTCCCGATAACTGGAACGTAAAGGTGATGTTAAACGATAGCGGCGTTCCCGTTGTCATTTTACGTGATGCAAATGTCACGGAAATTACCGGCTATCCCGGTCGCATTGGCCTGCCCGGCAACACAGTTCCGGTACAGGTTACGCTGGTAGGGGAAAATACCCTTACGGGTTCTGCGCCTTTGTCCGCCAACGGCTGTGATATTGTTATCGGTGGCACCGGTTCTTTACGCATTAACGGCAATGACGGCCTTGGCTGCGGAAAGGAGAATATCACCATAAAAAGCGGTACGGTTCAGGTTGATGTGGGGTATCAGGCCACGAAGGTCAAGACATTGGTTGTGGAGGGCGGTACCCTCATCTCCAAGACTGTTTGGTGGCATCCCACCAACGGCAAGGGTATTATTGCCGAACAAATTGTTATAAAGGGTGGCAGTGTGGTGGCAGCTTCTCCTGTGGGGGCACTGAGCGTAGCTCCGGACCTGTCCCTGTACAGCGGTGATTACACTGCTTTTGGTGGACAGAGCAGCGATGTGTTTGAAAACTATAACGAGAGCAAGGCTACATCCTACGGTTATTTCAAAATTGCCCCAGGAAATAATGCCTATATGCAGGGGTAAGGAAAAGAGGAGATGGACGAAATGAAGAAAATCTATATCAATCCCGGCCATTCTGACCGGGACCCCGGTGCAGTGGGCTTTGAGACGGAACGCAAGCTGAATATTGCGGTTTCCCAGCAGATGAATGACTATCTGCTGGAAAATTTCGTGTGCGAAACCCGCGTTTACTCGAATGACAGCTTAACGGCGGTCTGCAACGATGCTAACAGTTGGGGCGCTGACCTGTTTGTATCCAACCATTTCAATGCCGGTGGCGGTGATGGCTACGAGGCGCTGGTGTATAATCAGAAGCGGGTAGAACTTGGCAGAATCTTCGAAAAGTATGTCAAGGCTATCGGGCAGAACAGCCGGGGCGTGAAGATCCGCACCGACCTGCACGTGCTGAAATACACCGCTATGCCGGCAGTTCTGAACGAGGGCGCTTTCGTAGACAACCTCAAGGATATTCAGGACTGGAACGACGACGCAGAGCTGAAAGCCCTGGGCATCGCCTACGCAAAGGCGGCAGCGGAGTTCCTTGGCTTGGAAAAGAAGACGGCAGGGTATTCCCTTGTGCAGTTCATTAAGGATGTGCAGCAGGCCTGCGGCGGCGCCGTGGACGGCATAGCCGGCCCGGAAACACTGTCCAAGACCGTGACCCTGTCTGCGCATAGAAACCGTACCCACGGGGCTGTGCAGGCGGTGCAGAAGCGTTTGTATGCCTTGGGCTACACGGAGGTCGGCAAAGCAGACGGTGTCGCCGGCAGTAAGTTTACAGCTGCTGTTGCACACTTCCAGCTGGATAATGCGTGCACCGTTGACGGTGAGATTACCGCCAAGAACAAGACCTGGAAAAGGCTGCTGGGAATGGGGTGATCATTGATGGGCGAAGCCGTATTGGCGGCGCTGATTACCGGATGCCTTTCCCTGGCAGGGGTGGTGGTCACCTGCATGGCAACCGCAAAGAAGAATGAAAATGCCATGAAGGTCTCCCAAGCGGTTACAGATACCAAAATTGACGAGCTGACCCGGGAGGTACGGGAGCATAACGGATTTGCCCGGCGGATGCCGGTGGTAGAAGAGCAGATTAAGGTAATCAATCACAGACTGACAGATTTGGAAAGGGGCGCGTAGGGCAAATGAATGGAATTGCGCAAAAGGTTGCGGAGCTTTTGAAGGTGAAGACCATTGTAACCTTTGCGGTGGTTACGGTGTTTTCGGTGCTGGCTTTGAAAGGATCAATTCAGCCGGATAACGTAATGATCATTGTATCTATGGTGGTGTCCTTTTATTTTGGCACGCAGCATGAGCGGTCCGGCGCGGCCGGACAGTAAGAAAGCCCCCGGCTCGTAAGAGCCGGGGGTGATTTTTATTGGGTCAGCATTTCCGCCAGGTGGGAAATGAATTCTTTGTTGGTGGGGCAGGGGATAGCGCCGTCCGGTTTCGGCGGGAAGTATTTGGTCCAGACAACCGGATCCCTTTTTGCCCAGGCAGCATGGATAGCCTTGCGGATGGAATGCTCCACTGTCCGGGCATCGGGCAGGCCGAACTGCTTTGCTATAGCCGGGTACAGTTCCTTGGACAGGCGCATACCGGGATTTTGGGCAAACAGAGGAATGCCCACGCACAGCTGCCGGTAGCCGTCCAGATGGGTAGGGAAGCGCAGGGTGTGCAGGTGCACCGCTATCTGGGCGGACAGATCCTCTTTTGCCGCGATACAAGAGGCGATCATATCCGTCAGCCGGACACGCAGGGCGTTCACTGTGGGCATAATCATAATGTACTGCACGCCTAAGTCTGCGGAAACCTGCTCAATGTAGGCGTTGATATAAGGGCAGATGGCAAGAATCACCCGGGGACGGTGGGCGCTCTCCTGCAAAACAGTGAGACCGTCCTTATAGGGGAGCATCAGATTCAGCACCAGCACATCCGGGCGGAAGGAAATAAGCGCCTCCAGCGCGGATTCTCCGTCGTGGCATACCTGCAGGTCAAATTCGTTTTCAAAAATCTCTTTTACACCGTCGGTAAAGGGTTCGGAAGGGTCTGCTATCAACAGCTTGTGCATGTTCCTCCCCCCTTTGTTATCAGTCTGATTATAGAATACCAAATTATGGCATTGATAGCAAGCGTACACAAGGGGTATTTTTTCGACATTTTTCGAGAAAAAAAGAGCCGATTCACAAGAATCGGCTCTTTTTGCTGTTTTAGATGGAAAGGCCTGCCTTTTCCAAAATGGTAGGCACGTTCTTCTCGGCGCCGATGGCCATGATATGCACACCGTCGCCCAAGCCCTGCGCCTTGATCTCGGCAATCATCTCGGCTGCCATCTCAATGCCCAGCTGCATGGGAAGACCCTTAACGCCCTTCTCCTTGCCTTCTGCAGCAGCGGCGGCAAGCCGGTCAATCATGTGCTGAGGCACATCAATGCCGGGCACGTTTTCGTTCATGTACTTTGCCATGCCGGCAGCCTTCAGAGGAATAATACCTGCCATGATGTGGGTCTTGATGCCCGCCTTATCAACGGCTTCCAGGAAGCGCTTATAAGTATCCAGATCGAAAATGCCCTGGGTCTGAATGTACATAGCGCCGGCTTCCACTTTCTGACGCAGCTTGTTAATCTGCAGGAACAGCGGCTCGTACACGGGGGTAACGGAAGCGCCCTTATAGAACTTGGGAGCGCCGCCGGCAAGCTCATTGCCGCCGCAGTCGTTGCCGGTAGCTTCCATATCGGAGAGCATCTGCAGGATGCCCACGGAGTCCAGATCGTAAACAGGCTTGCTATCCCGGCAGTCGCCTACCACGGGGTGGTCGCCGGTGAGGGCCAGCATGGTGTCGATGCCAAAGGCAGCGGCTGCCAGCGCGTCGCCCATCAGCGCCATACGGTTGCGGTCGCGGCCGGTCATCTGCAAAATGGGCTCTACGCCTGCCTGCTTCAGCTTGATGCACAGACCCAAGCCGGTGGCTTTCAGGCTGGCAGACTGCATGTCGGTCACGTTCACGCCGTGTACCTTGCCCTTCAAAAGCTCCGCAGCTTCCATCTGCTCGGTGAAATCATATCCCTTAGGAGGGGCCATTTCAGCGGTAATACCAAACTTACCGTTTTCCAGTGCTTCTTTCAAAATGCTCATTATTTCTTCCCCCTCAGGCTGATAGTTCTGGGATAAGCGAAATCGCCGTAACCCTTGTCCTTACGGCGTACAGACAGCTTCTCCAGCTGACCGGTGGCTTCCAGACGCTCATAGATCTTAATCCAGGCGCAGGGATTTTCGGGATTGACCTCGCATTTGCCGTTCTTCTGACCGCCGCAGGGGCCGTTCACCAGACTCTTGGCGCACTGGGTGATGGGGCAAATAGCGCCGGTCTGACCCAGCACACAGTCGCCGCAGAAGCGACAGGACTCTTCCCAGACACCGAACTTGACGGCTTCGCCCAGATACATGGTGTTGTTGGAGGGGTAGACGGGGATGTTGGCTGCGTTCTTGGCAACACACTGCACACCGTCACCGCAGGACATGCAGATAACGCAGTCGGGAGCGGCGGCATTGATGGGCTTCATCTTTGCCTTTACGCCCAGATTCATGCAGCAGTAGTCAGCAATGGTGGTAGCCACTACCTTCTTGCCGGCCTGCTCCAAAATAGCGGACAGTTCCTTAATCTGTGCCTCGCCGCCGGTCTGACAGGCGGTAGCGCAGCTGTTACAGCCGACGATGGCAACGGTCTTGGCGTTGCC
Source organism: Faecousia sp. (assembly GCA_045540155.1). Classification (GTDB taxonomy): domain Bacteria; phylum Bacillota; class Clostridia; order Oscillospirales; family Oscillospiraceae; genus Faecousia. The sequence goes on along the minus strand of JAZQGT010000050.1, from coordinate 65,673 downwards.
CACCAGAGCCATAACCTCTTCAATGGGTTTCTTCTGTGTAATAATCATGTACAACGACTCCTTCAATATCCCATACAGGTTGATAAAAGAATGTTTTTTGCGATGGGGGAGACCCATCTTGTATCCCTTACATTATATCGTATTTCCAGGAAAAATCAACAAGAATTGTCAAACTACCCATTCTTCCGACGAAACAGCTTTTTGCGGAACAGGAAAAGGGTATAGCAGAGCCACAGCAGGAAGAAAATGCCGCAGGCAATACAGGCATTTGTGAAGGAACTGCCTGCAAAGCTCAGCAGGAACAGCAGCGGCGCGATCATCACCATGGCAGGGAAGTTGGAGAGAATGTACAGGCCGGACACAGGGGAGCGGAGACCCGGGTCAACTTCCTTCATCAGAATCATGCCGTTGGAGGCGGTGCCGGTGAGGGTGCCGAAGCTCATAAGGAAGAACTCGTGTTCAAAGTCCTTAAAGCAGTGATTTGCCACCCGGCGAATGTAGATGTAAGTAATGATTGTACCCACAATGCTGAGAATAACAATGGGAAGAATGTAGTTTTTGATGTCGTTGATTTCGATGGCAGCCACACCTGCCACAATCATCAAATCGAAGGAGAAACCGGAAATCCGGTCCATCTGATAGTTGTTGATGTAGGCTCTGTGCATGAGATTTCGTTTTTGCAGCAGCTTTACCACCGCTTTGATTGCCATAGCCGCCAAAGAGGCCCACAGGAAGTTAAAGCCCCAGGCGATGCTGTTGGTAAACTTGGACAGTACGCCCAGCAGACACATAAAGCCGAAGGCAATGGCGTAGGCAAGCGCCACAAAGCCCATCTGAATGGAGAATTTGTCCACGGATTCGTTGTCGGGAATCTCATTGCCGCAGGGGTTGGTCAGGTCAATGAACTCTGTTTCATCACGGGCCTCGCGGATTTGAATATGTCCCCGTTTCTTGCCGATGTTAATGTGCAGCACGCCAAAAACAGAGGCTACCACAAAGCCGATGGATGCCAGGGACAGACCGAAGCTGCCGTTGCCGGCAAACTGGGCGGCGGGGGTATTGGTGAAATTCACATCCCAGGTCAGGGCGTTGCCGGGGCCCTGTCCGAAGCCCAAAGGCAGAATCAGACCGCATACATAGGAAATCACCGTTTTGCCGTATCGGGTCAGCAGGAAGAAAATGATGGTAATGGCAAGGCCTGCAAAGGCTTGCAGCATGTAAGTGCCGCCCTGCAAGGCGCCAAATTCCAGTATTTGAGAACGGCTGGATTTGACGGTGCTCTTTTCCGTTTTCAGCGACATTGCCCCGAAGCCGATGGCAAGACAGTGATAGGTAATCACCTGCATCATCCGGTTATCCACCAGTATGAAGCCGCAGTGTTTGCAGATAATGTCCACAATCAGCAGCAGCGCGCCGCCCAGCAGGGCAGAGGGAATCAGGCACTTGCGGAATAAGGGGATTGTCCTGCGGAGAATGTTGCCCAGCATCAGAAACAGCAAAAGCAGTCCCAGCTGCACCAGAAACGACCACACAGCGCCGTAATTGGCCATTGTAAAATCCCAGTTTAATGCAGTATCCATACCCAGTTACTCCTTATTCCGTAATATTCTTCAAGGATAAATCGTTTTCCCGGGCAAGCCGGGCAATATCCTCGTATTCGTATTTTTTCCGTTCTACACCGTAGCCGGCGGCAATCTTCTGCCGCACAGGGCCGTAGGGGGTCTGCACAGTTTCGGTTCTGCGGGTGAGGGTATAGCGATGCAGGCGGTTTTCCCGCACGCCCAGGGTGGTGGTGTGGCGAAAAATAAGAGATAGGAATTTTTCTCTGTCATTAACGCGGCACAGCACTGTCAGCAGAATTCCCGGGCGGTTCTTCTTCATGGCGATGGGGGTGGTCCACACATCCAATGCGCCGCTGTTTAACAGCTCCTCCGTGGCAAAGCCGATGGCTTCGCCGGTTATGTCGTCTAAATTGCAGGATAGCTCCAATACGTCATCCGTCTGCCCGGCGGCAGCGCCCAGCATTGCCCGGACACAGTTGGGAGCGTCAAAATCCTTCTTGCCCATGCCGTAGCCGATGGAGGCGGTCTCCATGACAGGCATACTGCCAAATTGGTTTACATAATGTTTCAGCAGCGCCGCGCCGGTGGGGGTACACAGCTCGCCCTTGATTTCCCCGCCGTAAATGGGGACACCCTGTAAAATTTCTGCCGTTGCCGGTGCGGGAACGGGAAGAATGCCGTGGGCGCAGCGTACCTGTCCGCTGCCTACATGGACAGGGGAGGCGTAAATTTCGCCCACTCCCAGCTTGTCAAGGAGATAGCAAACGGCAGTGATATCCGCCACCGCATCCATAGCGCCCACCTCGTGGAAATGGATCTGCATAACCGGTTCGCCGTGTACTTTGCTCTCGGCTTGGGCAATCAGTGTGTAAATTTCCAGGACATGACTGCGGACAGCGGGGGGGAGCTGCAGGTGGCTGACAATATGGGCAATGTCTTCCATACCGCTATGGTGATGGCGGAGGGGCTGCCCCTCCTCGTCACCGTCTATCAGTACCCGGATTTGGGTGCCGGTGATGCCGCATTTGGTGCTTTTCTCCGCCATAAAGGTAACGCCGGGCAGACCCAAGGCGTTCAGCTCCTGCAGAACTTCCGCCGGGTTGGGGAACAGCTCCAGAAGCGCCCCGGTGAGCATATCTCCCGCTGCGCCCATACTGCAATCTAGGTAGAGTGTTTTCATTTGCCGCCTCCCATGTGGTTAATCATACTTGCTAGGTAGCCTGCGCCGAAGCCGTTGTCGATGTTCACCACGGACACACCGCTGGCGCAGGAATTGAGCATGGACAGCAGCGCCGCCAGTCCTTCAAATGCAGCGCCGTATCCCACACTGGTGGGCACGGCAATCACCGGACAGTCCACAAGTCCGCCTACCACGCTGGCAAGGGCGCCTTCCATACCCGCAATGGCAATTACCACATTGGCGCCCATTAATTCTTCCGAGTGGTTCAATAGCCGATGCAGACCGGCAACGCCCACGTCATACAGCCGCACCACGGTATTTCCCAAAAATTCGGCGGTAAGCGCCGCTTCTTCGGCTACGGGAATGTCGCTGGTGCCGCCGGTGGCTACCACAATGGTGCCGCAGTTGCCCGGTTCGGCCATTTTTCCCGCAACGGCGACCCGGGCGTTTTCATAATAGGTAATGGGGAGCTTTTCCCCGATGGCAGCGGCCTTTTCTGGGTCCAGACGGGTAATGAGCACATTTTTCTGCCCGTTCTGCGCCATGGCGTCCAGAATGCCGCAAATTTGCTCCGGGGTCTTGCCTGCGCCGTAAATCACTTCATTGGCGCCCTGCCGCACCGGTCGGTGCAAATCCACCTTGGCATAGCCCAAATCCGCAAAGGGCTGCTGTTTCAGGGTCAAAAGGGCATCATCCACGCTGACACTGCCGCTGCGCACCCCTTGCAGCAATGCTCTGATATCCGTGTTCATTGGCGTACCTCCAGGTCCAAAAGGACCGCATCGTAATCTTTTTTCAGCTCTGCAAAAATCACTTCCCGGTGCTGCAGCAACAGGGGGATTTGGGATTGGGTTACTTGAATTTTAGCGGCAGCATCCATAAGCCGGATGCGGAAATCCGTGAATCCCAGTTCTCTTAAGAAGCTTTCGCAACGCTCGGTTTTGGAAAGCCGTTCTTCCGTGATGGGTGTCCCCATGGGAATCCGGGTGGCAAGGCAGGCGTAAGCCGGCTTGTCGTGGGTGAAAAGCCCCGCTTCTTGGGAAAGGGAGCGGATTTTTTCCTTGGTCAGACCGCATTCCCGGAGAGGGGAGCAAATTTGCAGCTGCTGCAGCGCCGCCATTCCAGGTCGGTCAGCGGTATCGTCGCTGGCGTTTGTTCCGTCCAAAACCAGCGGAAAGCCGTCTTTTTCCGCTTGCTGCACAATGGCGGTGAATATCTTGTACTTGCAGAAATAGCACCGGTTGTGGGGGTTGGCGGCAATGGCGGGGTCTGCCAGCACGTCAAGCTCCAGCGCAGTCATAGGAATGTTCAACTGTCCTGCCATACGCACCGCATCGTCATATTCAAACCGGGGCTGAAAGGGGGTCTTTACATAGTATGCCTGCACCTGCGCGCCGCAGTCCTTTGCAGCGTACAGAAGATAGGCGGAGTCCACGCCGCCGGAAAAAGCCACGGCAACCTTAGGATTCTTCGCAAAAAACTGCGCCAGCGTCATGACAGCCCCTCCTTTTGCACATTTTTGTTATCATATCACAGTTGTTGAAAAAAGAAAAGCGGAGAAATTGAAGAATCTGTATTTCGGTAGTGGCGGTGGACTCGATTTAGTTTTTGCAGTTTCCGGTATCTTCGTCGCCGGCGGCGTGGCTTTCCCGCGTTGTGGGAAAGGCGCATGGCGGATTCTGTCTTTCTATTTACAAAATCTATTTGCTTTGGTATAATGAAAACATCCTAAATCATAATTGCTTTTGCTGTAAGGGAGAAAATTATGGAAAAAATAAGAATTCAAGATGACCTGTATACCTATGTGAACCAAGCAAAGCTGGAGGAATTGGTGATTCCCGATGATATGCCCGTGGCAGGCGGTTTTGCCGCCCTTCGCGACGATGTGGAAAAGCTGATGATCGGCGAATTCAATGCCATGTGCAAAGAAGCAGCATACCCCAACGACCACCTTGCAAGAGCCTGCACACTGTTTGCTCTGGCAAAGGATGTGAAAAGAAAGAAAAAACACGGAATGAAACCGGCACTCAAGAACCTGGCTATTCTCAAAAAACTCAGCACCCTGCGTGGCTACAATCTCCACACAAAGGAGCTTCTGTTAAAGGGGATTGCTATGCCCATCAGCATTGCGGTGGAGCCCAATATGAAGGATACTACCCACCACTGCGTGATGGTCCAGGGCCCCAGCGTGATCCTGCCCGATGCTTCCTATTACAAGGAAGGAAAGGAACAGCAAAAAGAGCAGCTGCTGATTTTGTGGAGCGGTTTTGCAAGGCAGATTTTGGCTCACGCAGGCCACTGCGAGGAAGAATGTGATGTTCTGATCAGGGACACACTGGCTTTTGACGCCTTGGTTGCGAAGTATGTCAAGAGCAGCGAGGAGTGGTCTGAGTACACCAAGATGTACAACCCCATGAAAACCGGGCGCGTGGCAGGCATGGTGAAGCCGTTGAACCTGAAGAAGCTGCTTTCCGACCTGTTTGGCTTTGTGCCCGAAGAGATCATCGTCGCCGAGCCACGCTATTTCAAGAACTTCAGGGAAGTATTCAATCAGGATACCTTTGAAATGTACAAAAACTGGGCCTATGTGGTTACGCTGGTGGGCAGCTGCTCGCTGCTGTCCGAGGAGCTGCGTGATTTGGGCGGCGCTTTCCGCAGAGCGATCTCCGGCATTGCCGCGGTTTCTTCTCCCGAGAAGTTTGCCTATCAGCTCTCTTCCGGAATGTACAGTGAGCCTGTTGGTCTGTACTACGGTGAAAAATACTTTGGCGAGGAAGCCAAGAAGGATATTACCGAGATCGTCCGGCAGATCGTTGCCACCTATCAGAAACGGATTGAAAGCAATGATATTCTGGAGCCTGCCACCAAGGAGAAGGCAATCCTGAAACTTTCCAAGATGGGTTTGAAACTGGGTTATCCCGATCGGGTGGAAGCGCTTTATGATAAGTTAGTGTTCGACGAGAGCAAATCCCTCTTTGATATCGTGTCCGCTCTGAGAAGAATCCGCATGGAGGATAATTTTGCGAAGTTGGGTGCGGTTGTGGATCGCACGCACTGGGCAATGCCCGGGCACATGGTAAACGCCTGTTATGATCCCTTTGTCAATGACATTACTTTCCCCGCAGCGATTTTGCAGCCGCCCTTCTACTCTATCCATCAGACCAGAAGTGAGAATCTGGGCGGCATCGGCGCGGTAATCGGCCATGAGATCTCCCATGCGTTTGACTCCAACGGCGCCAAGTGCGACGAACTGGGCAACCTGAACAACTGGTGGACAAAGGCCGATGAGAGAAAGTTTAATAAAAAGGTCAAGGCTATGATAAAGCAGTTTGATGGCATTGAACTGCCCTGGGGTACTGTCAACGGCAAGTTCACCGTCAGCGAAAACATTGCCGACAACGGCGGTATGGCGGTAACGCTGGATATCATGTCTCAAACAGAGGGTGTTTCCTTTGCGGAGTACTTTACAAACTGGGCAAGGGTGTGGTGTCAGAAGGCAAAGCCTGAATATCGGGCGCTGCTTCTGCAGGTGGATGTTCACGGTCCTGCCTGCCTCCGGGCCAATATGCCCCCCAGAAACTTCCCCGAATGGTATGCTGCCTTCAATGTGAAGAAGACCGACGGTATGTATCTTGCTCCCTCCAAGAGAGTGGTTATTTGGTAATATAAAAATAGAAGAGAGAGGCGAAAGCCTCTCTCTTTTATTTGGGATGGGTTGTCTTATGGGATTCAAGCAAAAAGTGAGTAATACCAACGTTTTTTTGGTGACGGTAATTCACTTTTATCTTAACTATTAGTGATATTTCGCCTTGCGACGGAGTGATATTTTCATAATAGTCATATTTCTACTAAAGCAGAGGTGATATTGTATTCGCCCAAAAACTGCCCGAAGGCGAATATAACTGAAAAAACACGCCAAGGTATGCTTTTTCTGGCACGTCAGTCTGAAAAGAAAGTCGTTACTTTCCAGCAAGTTTCTTTGCTCTTGCGTACAGCTCCTTGTATCTGTTATCTTCTTTTACGCTATTGAACCAACACCATTGGCCCATAGCTACTGCAATGTCTCCGGGAAGTTGCCAGAAAAGCCACAAATATGGTGTCCACACTTTTTTTCCGTCCTGAAAATGAACATGAACCGTACAGCTTTCTTTGTCAAACTTTGTGATTTTTGCGCCGCCAAAAACAGCATCACAACCTACATCCATCAAGGTCCCAACAGGGATTTTCAGCCAACGCTCATATAGCGGAAAAGCTTTTTCCAGCAGTGCAAAACCCTCGTCAATCTTTCCACAGCCGATCAGTGCACCTGCTGCTTTCAGCGTAAACTCGGCATAGCAGCCACTCCATGCTTCTGGGATCTCTCCGTTATCTGAAAAACTTTCCAGCAGACGCAATTTATGAAGTTCCCACGCAGCAGTCCGTTTCGGTTCGGCAAACACAAAGGCATCTTCTTTTTTGTAGTAATTCATGTTATTACGCCCAATATACTGCATAAAAATCAAAAGATCGTTGGAATTGCGCTGGCTGTAGTATTCCGGGATGCGGTCCTGCAAAAGATATCTATCCTCACGGATTTCACCGATTGCTACTGCTTCGGACCAGCTAAGTTCGCTGTTCCCAATACGGTCTTCAAGTTCCTCATCAGTACAGGCATAGCACATATAATGGATGGAATCGCGGCGGTATCCTTCGTCTGTACACCCTGCCATAATCTTTTCGTGAATTTCCTTCATCAGATCTGCATCCTGGGCAATGGTTTCCATATTATTCACAATTGCATAACCCAGTGCGTGCATGATCTCATAGTCACCGGGGTATTTTTGATAGTATTCCTTGGCAAGGGAAAGTCGATCAGCAAAACCCTGCTTGGTTTCTGTGATGGACCAGAATCTCTTGCAGAAATCTTCAATATCTTCTTTGCGGTTGGTTTCGTCATTTCCGATGAGTTCATCAACGGAAATGCCAAAAAAGTTAGCAATACGGGGAAGCAGGGTGATATCCGGATATCCGCCCCGTTCCCAGTTGGATATAGACTGGGGGGAAACACTCAGTTGAGCAGCAAGCTCTTCTTGGGTGAGACCTTTTTTTCGTCTTTCGCGGAGAATGACCTCAGGAATTCTGAGTTCTGTCATCGTTTTTTCCTCCTTCATTTTGTGATTTAGAAGGCGCGCTTTCTGACTATCATTATATATTCTCAATCACCGCAAATCAATAACGCCGCTTGGGAGATAACTAAAGCACAGCGGGAATTTTTCGAGTATGACGTTAGTCGGACATTTCTTTTTTTGCAATCGAATAACAGTATATTCCCTTAAATAACGAATTATAAATCATCCGCGAAGCGGATACCACAACTTCTTCACTATTCACTATTACTTATTACTTCAAAGCCCTAAAGGCATTTTTATTGAAAAGTGAAGAGTGAAGAGGTAATAAGTAAAGCCCCAAAGGCTGTTGCCTTTAGGGCTTTGGTGCCGGTGGCCGGACTCGAACCGGCACGATGTCGCCATCGGTGGATTTTGAGTCCACTACGTCTACCAATTCCATCACACCGGCAGGCACCCCAACAGTATACACTATCTTTCTGAAAATAGCAAGGGGAATTTTTCGGATTTAATGGAATTGCGCATTTTGGGTGTGGTACAGCTTGGCGTAGATGCCGTCCTTCTGCATCAGCTCATCGTGGGTGCCGCATTCGGTGATTACGCCGTCGGCGATGGATACAATCCGCTGCGCTGCTCGAATGGTGGACAGCCGGTGGGCGATAATCAGCGTGGTACGCCCCTGGGACAGGGCGTCAAAGGCCCGCTGGATTTTGGCCTCGGTTACCGAATCCAGCGCAGAAGTGGCTTCATCCAGAATCAGTATGGGCGGATTTTTCAGAAAAATCCGGGCAATGGCTACCCGCTGCTTCTGTCCGCCGGACAGCAACGTACCCCGCTCGCCCACATAGGTTTGGAAGCCTTGGGGCATGGCAAGAATATCTTCATAGATTTCCGCTTTTTTGGCAGCGGCAATGACCTCGTCCATGGTGGCATCGGGTTTGCCGTAGCGGATATTTTCAAAAATGGTGTCGGCAAACAGGAATACCTCCTGCTGCACAATGCCAATGTTCTGATGAATGGATTTTTGGGTTACCTCCCGGATATCTCTGCCGTCAATGCGGATTGTGCCGGAGGATACATCGTAAAACCGGGGAATTAGTTGACATAACGTGGTCTTGCCGCCGCCGGAGGGGCCTACAATCGCCACGGTTTCCCCGGGAGCAACCTCCAGACTCACGTTGTGGAGCACATCCAAATCGTTTCCGTAGGCAAAGGAAACATCCTCCACTGAAATGGCGCCCTGTACATTTTGAAGCGCCGGCGCGTGGGGCTTATCCTTGACGGTGGGCTCCATGCGCATAATTTCAATAAACCGTTTCAGTCCCGCAAAGCCGTTGGCAAACAGCTCGGAGAAGCTGGATAATTTCCGCATGGGCCCCACAAAAGAGGTGATGTACAGACAGAAAGTGACCAAGTCCCGATAGTCCATCTCGCCCCGCATGACGTAATAGCCGCCCACACCGATGACCACCACATTCAGACTGCACAGAAAGAATTCCACAGAGCTGTGGAACAGCCCCATAGCCTTGTAAAATTCCCGTTTGGCGGTTTTGAAAACCGTGTTGGCAGCATCAAAACGGCGGCTTTCCGCCTCTTCATTGGCAAAGGCTTTTGCGGTGCGCACGCCGGACAGGCTGGACTCAATCTCCTGATTGATGTGACCGGTGGTCTCTTTGGAGGCTGCAGAGGCGCGGCTCATGCGGCGGCGCATACACATTACCAGCGTCAGGAATACGGGAATCATCAGCAGCACGATGACAGCCAGCTGCCACTGAATGGAACCCATTACAATCAGCGCGCCCACAATGGTCAGGGAGGAGGTGATCAAATCCTCCGGGCCGTGGTGGGCCAGCTCCACCAGTTCAAACAGGTCGGAAGTCAGCCGGGACATCAGCTTACCGGTGCGGTTTTTGTCGTAAAAATCAAAGCTGAGGGTCTGCATGTGCCGGAACAAATCCTGACGGATATCCGCCTCCACCCGCACGCCGAACATGTGACCGAAGTAAGCAACGATATAATTCAGCACAGAGCGCAGCAGATAGCAGACCACCACTGCCCCCATCACAATGAAAAAGGTCTTGTACATCTGACCGGGCAGCATATCGTACAGAGCGCTGCGGGTCACCAGCGGGAAGGTCAAATCAATACCGGCAATCAGGCACGCGCACAGCACGTCCAAGGCAAACAGCTTTTTGTGGTTTCTGAAATAGCGCAGAAAAATGACCAGCGGTCTCTTTTCCTGAAAATCCTTTGTGGTCATGGTCAATCCTCCTTGTCTGGTTTCATTATACAGAAAACGGTGAAAAATTCAACATAAATTGACATTGGAGGAAAGTTTGGTATACTGAATAAAAAAGGAGGTGACGGGGTGGAACTGCTGTATGTGAACGAGGATTTTGCCGTGTGCATCAAGCCGGTGGGGCTGGATTCTGAGCACCAGGTGCCGTCGCAGCTGCAGGAGCAGTTAGGCGGGGCGGTGTACCCCCTGCACCGATTGGATCAGAATGTGGGCGGCGTGATGGTTTTCGCCCGGAATAAAGCGGCGGCAGCGACCCTGTCCAAAGCTATTGCGGACGGCTTGTTTGTGAAGGAATACGTGGCATTGGTCCACGGAACACCGCCTCCTGACGGGGATTGGCAGGACCTGCTGTTTAAGGACAGCCGGAAGAATAAGGTGTTTGTGGTGAAGCGGCAGCGTGCCGGCGTAAAGGCTGCCCGGCTGACCTATCAATGCCTGCTCCCGGGGGAGAAGAGTCTGGTGCGGATTCGGCTGTACACCGGCAGAAGCCATCAAATCCGCGCGCAGTTTTCCAGCCGGGGGTATCCTCTGGTGGGTGACCATAAGTATGGCAGCCGGGACGCGCTTACTGCGCCCATGCTGTATTCCTGCTGTGTATCCTTTCCCTACAAAGGGGAAGTGCGGCGGTTTGAGGCTTATCCTGAATGGGGGAAATGAGATGAACGGAGCAAAGGGCAGAATGTTGACCGCCATGGCGATTTTCGGCTCAGTGGGCATTTTTGTACGCCATATTCCGCTGCCATCGGCTACTGTTGCTTTCTTCCGGGGTGTACTGGGGCTGATCTTTTTGCTGGCTGTGATGGCAATGACGGGGAAAAAGCCGGACAGGCATAGTATACGGAAAAATGCGGCAGTGCTGCTGCTGTCCGGTGCGTCATTGGGGTGCAACTGGATATTGCTGTTTGAAGCCTACAAGCATACCACTGTTGCTACCGCGACTATATGCTATTATCTGGCACCGGTGTTCCTGGTACTGGCATCGCCCCTGTTGGGAGAACGGCTGACAGGCAGAAAGCTCCTGCTTTCCGGTACGGCTTTGGTGGGCATGGTGCTTGTGTCGGGGGCGCTCCGGGGCGGTGTGTCCGGCGGCAAAGGGATTGCCTTTGCTGTGGGGGCGGCGGTGCTGTATGCAATGGTAATGTTTTTGAATAAGAAGCTGGGAGAAATCTCTGCTTACGATAAAACAGTGGTGCAGTTGGGTACGGCTGCAGCGGTTATTTTGCCCTACTGTCTGCTGACCCGGGGCTTTGACATGTCCGGAATGGATATGGGCGGCTATTTGGCACTGGCATTGGTTGGCATTGTCCACACGGGACTTGCCTATTGGCTGTACTTTGGTTCAATGGGGCACCTGTCATCCCAAAGCGTGGCGATTTTTAGCTACATTGACCCGGTGACGGCGATTTTGCTGTCGGCATTGTGGCTGGGGGAGCCCCTTGGCTGGCAGGGAGTGTTGGGAGCAGTGCTTATATTGGGAAGCGCTTTGTGCAGTGAACTTCTCCCGCGCAAAAAAATGTAAAAAAGGGTTGACAATTTTACGTGGCTGCGATATAATGGCAAGGCTGTCAGGAAATGCTGCTATAGCTCAGCCGGTAGAGCGCATCCTTGGTAAGGATGAGGTCGCCAGTTCAAATCTGGCTAGCAGCTCCATATCAAAAGCCCCGTCCGGATGGACGGGGCTTTTGATATGGACAAAAGACAGATTTGAAAGATCAAATGCGGCGCGGATGAGCGCAGCCGGTGGCGGGAGGAGCGACCCGAGGGAGTGGCAGCGGTGGACAGATGCCAAGGAGCGCTGTCGACGCAGGCAGATGCCGGGCACCGCAACAGGAGAGCAGCACCACTATTCAAATAGCACAGTAGCGTTTTGTTGCCGGTGGCGGAGACTAGAAAAAATTTTCAAAAAGCATTGCATTTCCAATCCTGGTGCTTTATAATGCAACGAAGTGAAGGGGAGACTCCCTCCTTTGACACGCTTGCCGTAGAGACGACAATGTGAATTTCCTATGACAGAAGGTAATGGTTATGCAGGAAGTGTTCAACCTTACATTAAGCAACGTGGCGCAGCTGCTGATTTATATTTTCGTTGGTTATTCTCTCCGGCGGAAACACTCTCTGCCGGATCAGGCAGGACGGGTGCTGTCGCTTTTGTGTGTGTTTGTATTCAGTCCCGGAAACAGCATCTATAATCTTAGCCGAAATGTGAGAATGGATGTGATTGGCGAAAAGCTGACGCTGTTTGGCTTTGGCGTGCTGATTGCGGGAGCGGTGGTGCTGGTGGGCTGGTTGCTTGCCAAGCCTTTTCATTGCAACAGCGTGGAGAAAAGCTCTCTGACCTATGCCTTTACATTTCCGAATTACGGTTACTTTGGCTATGTAGTGATTGCCGGCGTGTTTGGTTCGGAAATGTTGGCGGATTTTATGATCTTTGTTCTGCCTACGATGATTCTTTGCTCGTCCTACGGTTTTGCCCTGTTTCAGAAGGGGACGCATTTTTCTTTGCTGCGCCTGCTGCTTATGCCCACCGTTATAGCGGTATTTATCGGTATTGCCATTGGCCTTTTGGGCGTTCAGCTGCCTGCCCCCATAACAGATGCCCTTTCCGGCGCATCCAGCTGTCTTGGACCTTGTTCTATGCTGCTGGCAGGCTTTATGCTGGGCAAATTTCCCTTAAAAAAGCTGTTTACCGGCATCCGCCCTTATTATCTCTCGGCAATCCGTATGATTGGCATTCCGGCGCTCTTTGGCGCGGTGCTGATGCTCTGCGGCGTGAGAGGAAAGCTTCTGTTTTTGCCCATACTTTTGGTGTGTATGCCATTGGGCTTGAACCTTGTGGTGTATCCGGAAAGCTGCGGCTATGAAAAAGAGGCAGGGGATAATGCCAAGCTGTGCTTTGTTTCCTGCGTGCTGGCGCTGATTATTCTGCCCTGTATTTTCGCCCTATTGACCCACTTCGGTACATAAATATCGTTTTTAAGCACCGGTATCCGGAAAGGATACCGGTGCTTTTATATTTCTTTGGTTTTGTGGCTTTTTCGGTAGGCATTTGGCGTACAGCCGGTCATGCGCTTAAAGGCATGGGAAAAGTGGCTGGGGGAGGAGAAGCCGATAATGTCGCTGATATCATACACCGGCATGGACGTGCTTGCCAGCAGATACATGCTCTCGTCAATTCTGCGCTTCATCAGATATCGCATGGGGGAGATGCCGTAGGCTTGCGAAAAGGCGTGGGCCAGGTAGTACTTATTCTGCTTTGCTATCAATGCCAGGGTGTCCAAATCAATATTGTCCTTGAAATGGGCGTCTATATGTGCTTTTACCCCGGCGCAGAAGGGCTGGATATGCGGCGAGGACGTGATGGCAATGCGCAGCTCCTGCTGCCGTAAAATCAGAGTCAGAATGATGTCCAGCAGAAATTTGCATACGGATTCATACCCCAGCGCCTGCTCCTTTGCCTCGCAGAACAGCTGCCTGATATAGGTGCCGATGGCGGGGGCGCTTTTCAGCCGGTATATGGCAGGCGTGTGTTCTTCTCCGCCGGGGGTGGAGAAGCGCAGACCGTCGATGCCCAAAACAATGTATTCCAAAGGGTCCTCCTGCTGGGAGAATTCGGTGTGGTTTACGTAGGGGTTAATAATGAGCAGGTCGTTGGCCCGCAGGGGAGTGGTCTGTCCGTTGTACATAAATTTGCCGCTGCCGCCGGTTACAAAGAACAGCTCGGAAAAGGCGTGGGAATGGACCACAGAGTGCCAGTCGCTGTCATAGACAGACGCTGTGACATACAGAAGCCGCGCTTCCCCATTGCCTGCATTGGCATTCTCGGGCGCCGAGAACGCAAACTCCAGACTGGACAGCTTTCCTGCGTCGGCATGGGCGTTGGGTACGGTGTAGCGCTGATTGCTCAAGGGCGGCGTCCTCCTGCCTAATTTGTTAAGGTTATTATAATGTCGCATATTTGCTTTTTCGATTCATGACTAGCAAATGGTTTTCATTAAAAGATAGTTCCAAGACATGGCGAAATTGGAGAAACAGGACAATTTATAGAATAATTTGGAAACTTTTTCGTAAATACCCAAATCCGACAGTAAAATCATATAATTAAAGCAATAATAATAAAGAATTTAGCAAGCAGATGTTTTGTGTTAAAAATATCTTTTGCTATAATTTGTTGGTAGTGAGCGCGGCAATGCGTTCATTCTAACAACAATTATTAAAATGGAGGATCGTTTATGAAGAAGTTTGTTGCACTGCTGCTGACTTGCGTGCTGGTTCTTGGCCTGTTCGCCGGCTGTGGCAGAAAAACGGGCGGCAATGCGATCAAGGTAGCGGCTATTGAGACTGCTTACGGCTCTGAAATGTGGGAGAAGGTTTGTCAGGCTTTCACCGACCAGACCGGTATCGCGGTGGAGCTGGTTACCAACAAGAATCTGGAAGATGTCATTGGCCCCCAGATGCAGGGCGGTCAGTATCCTGACGTTGTGCACCTGGCTACCGGCCGTCCCGCGGGCCTGACCGAGCAGCTCATTAAGGCAAACGGCCTGCACGAATTAACCAATGTGCTGAATATGCAGGTTCCCGGTGAAGACAAGAAGGTTTCCGAGAAGATTGCCGGCGGCTTTACCGACACCAGCCTGACCAACCCCTACGGTGACGGCAAGACCTACATGGCGCCCATGTTCTACTCTCCCTGCGGCCTGTTCTACAACGCAAAGCTGTTTGAGAGCAAGGGTTGGACCGTGCCCACTACCTGGGATGAAATGTGGGAGCTGGGCGACAAGGCAAAGGCCGAGGGCATTGCTCTGTTCACTTACCCCACCGCCGGTTACTACGATGCTTTTCTGTACGCGCTGATGTATTCCATCGGCGGCGCGGAGTTCTTCGATAAGGCTACCCATTATGAAAAGGGCGTATGGGATACCCAGGAGGCAAAGACCCTCTTTGCTATTTTAGATAAGCTGGCGGACTACACCCATGAGAAGACTCCCGCCCAGGCAAATAATCAGGATTTTACCAAGAATCAGCTGATGGTGATGCAGAACGAGGCTCTGTTTATGCCCAACGGCACCTGGATTACCGGCGAGATGGCAGGCGCGCTGTCCACCCTCACCAATGAGTTTGCCTGGGGCATGACCGCGCTGCCTGCAGTGAAAGAGGGCGGCGACGGCTACTCCTACTGCTGGTTTGAGCAGGCATGGATTCCTGCCGGCGCACAGAACAAGACAGAGGCGGAACAGTTTGTGGCATTCCTGTATTCCGATAAGGCGTGCGACATCTTTGCCAATACCGAAGTGAAGCTGGAAGACGGTACGACGAAAAAGTCCGGCGCTATCCAGCCGGTGCTGGGCGTTGCCGACAAGTTAGAGGGCGAGAACAAGTTGTTCTACTCCATCTACGACAACGGCGCAAAGGCCGCCATGGGCAACTTTGCCGCATTTGATGCCATTGCCGATGTAACCACCTCCGGTGTGTTCTTTGAGCCCATTGATAAGCTGGTTGCCGGCTCGCTGACCATTGAGGAGTATATTGAGAACATCAAAACCGCATCGGAAAAGATGCGTGCCAACATTAAAGGCTGATTCTGTCCGTAAAAAGGGTGGCATGATTGCCACCCTTTTTTAGCTACGGAAAAATTTACAAAAGGAGTGGCTCAGTATGAAAAAGTTTTCAGGAAGAACAGCCTTCCTTTGGCTGTGCGTGGCACCGGCGATGGTGCTATTTGTCGTTTTTATGGTAATTCCCACCTTTAACGTATTCCGGCTGTCCCTGTTTGAAAAGGGCGCGTTCAGCCCCAACGCCACCTTTGTGGGATTGGATAATTTCAGGAATCTGTTGGGCAGTGCCACCTTTATTCAGTCCCTGCAGAATACCCTGCTGCTGGTCGTGCTGGTGACGGTTTTTACCATGGGGACGGCGCTGCTTTTTGCCGGCATTCTGACCCGGGAAAAGCTGAAAGGGCAGAACTTCTTCCGGGTGGTGTTCTACATACCCAACATTCTGTCCGTGGTGGTGATTTCCGGCATTTTCTCCGCCATTTACGATGTGGACAAGGGTCTTGCAAACAGTCTGCTGAATCTGTTTGGCGCGGACAGTATCCTGTGGAAAGGCGAAACCCATATTATCACCAGCATTGTCATTGCCATGGTGTGGCAGGCCATCGGCTATTATATGGTGATGTATATGGCGTCTATGGCATCGGTTCCCCAGTCCGTGTACGAAAGCGCCGGGCTGGACGGCGCCGGCAGAAGGACGCAATTTCTGCAGATTACCATTCCTATGATTTGGACCAATATCCGCACCACACTGACCTTCTTTATCATCTCCACCATCAACATGGCGTTTCTGTTCGTCAACGCCATGGTTGGCAGCAGCGGTGGCGCGGCGGGAGCGGCAAAGGTAACGCTGGTATATATGTATGATATGAAAAATGAGGGACTTTACGGCTATTCCATGGCGGTTGGCGTGGTGATTTTCGTGATTTCCTTTGCCCTGTCGGCGCTGGTCAACAGAGTTACCCGGCGGGAATCCCTGGAGTATTAAGGAGGTGCGCACGGTGAAAACGGAAAGAAAGGAGCGTCTGTACAAGACCTTCATTTATGTGTGTCTGGGATTGCTGGCGATCCTAATTCTGGTGCCCGTGGCGTGGGTATTTCTCGCTTCGGTGAAGCAGACCAGTGAGCATTACGGCAATCCCTGGGCACTGCCCACCCACCTGCACTGGCAGAATTTTGTACAGGCATGGAAGGGGGCGAAAATGGGCAGCTTTATGGGCTATTCCGTGCTGGTCACCGGCATGGCGCTGATTCTTCTGCTGGTGGTGGCGCTCCCGGCTGCCTACTGCCTCGCTCGCTTCCGGTTTACCGGCAGACGGCTGCTGAACACCTGCATGATGGCAGGTCTGTTTGTGAATGTAAATTATATTGTGGTACCCATCTATCTGATGCTCAGCGACGGAGATAAGTGGCTGTATTCCGTCCTTGGCAGCGGTATGCTGCTGAATAACCATTTTGTGGTGGCGCTTATCTATGCGGCAACGGCGCTGCCCTTTACCGTTTATCTGCTTACCGGTTACTTTGCCACGCTGCCCCATGATTTCGAGGAGGCTGCCTATATTGACGGCGCAGGCTACGGAAGGACCATGGTGCAGATTATCTTCCCCATGGCAAAGCCCTCCATTATTACGGTGATTCTGTTTAATTTCCTGTCATTTTGGAATGAGTACATCATCGTCAAAACCCTGATTACCGACCAAACCAAATGGACGCTGCCTGCAGGGCTGCTGAATCTGATGCAGGCGCAGCAGTCTGCTGCTGCTTACGGCACCATGTACGCGGGGCTGGTGCTTGTTATGGTGCCGGTGCTGGTGCTGTATATCTGTGTGCAGAAGAATCTGACCAAGGGCATGACTGTGGGCGGACTGAAAGGATAAGGTGAAAACTATGTTTTGGAAAGACCACACCAAGCTGCGGGCGGCGTTGATTATACTGTTTTTTGTGGCAGGACTGGCGCTGACCCTTATTGGCTGGCGCCTGACCGGTCAGCTCACCGGACTGGGCCTGATGCTTTTGGGTATTGTATTTCTGCTGACGGCGCTGCTGCTGTATAACAAACCCTATCAATAATTCCCCGGAGGATACCCTATGGAAGATTCCCTTAAAAGCACAGGGCGTGTTACCGTTCCCACGGATATAGACGTGGTGCCGGAAACCCTGGAGATTATGAAACGCTGGGGCGCCGATGCCATTCGCGACTGCGACGGCACGGATTTTCCCCAAGAACTGAAAAATACCGGCGCAAAGATTTACGCCACCTACTACACCACTCGCAAGGACAATGCCTGGGCAAAGGCAAACCCCGATGAAGTCCAGCAGTGCTATATTATGACCGGCTTTCACACGGCGGCAGGGGATTCCCTCTCTATCCAACTGATGCAGGGCATTTCCGGGGAACTGCTGGAGGTAAACACCCGGGACGATTGCAAGCGCTGGTGGGAGGTGATGGACAGAACTGCCGGTGAACCGGTCAGTCCCCACAGCTGGGACTACGATGCCAAAACCGGGTGTGTCACAATCCGCAACGCCAAGGCGTATCATGCCTATACCGTGGCGTTCCTTGCCTATATTATCTGGGACCCGGTACACATGTACAACGCCATCACCAATGACTGGCAGGACTTTGACCATCAGATTACCTTCGATGTCCGTCAGCCAAAGACCCGCAAATTTACAATGGAACGGCTGAAAAAATTCATTGCCGACCATCCTTATGTGAATGTAATCCGCTACACCACCTTTTTCCACCAGTTTACACTGATTTTCGATGCGCTGAAACGGCAGAAGTACGTGGACTGGTATGGCTATTCCGCCTCGGTCTCTCCCTGTATTCTGGAGCAGTTTGAGCGGGAGGTGGGCTATCAATTCCGCCCCGAGTTCATTGTGGACCAGGGCTACTACAACAATCAGTACCGGATTCCATCCAAGGAATACAAGGATTTTATGGCGTTTCAGCGCAGGGAAGTGGCGCGGATTGCCAAAGAAATGGTGGACATTACTCACCAATACGGCTTGGAGGCCATGATGTTTTTGGGTGACCACTTCATCGGCACAGAGCCCTTTATGGAGGAATTCAGGACCATCGGTCTGGATGCGGTGGTAGGCTCTGTGGGTAACGGTGCAACCTTGCGCCTTATTTCCGATATCCCCGGCGTGAAGTACACGGAGGGACGTTTCCTGCCCTATTTCTTTCCGGATACCTTCCATGAGGGCGGCGACCCGGTCCGGGAGGCAAAGGAGAACTGGGTGACCGCCCGCCGCGCCATCTTACGCAAGCCCATTGACCGGATTGGCTATGGGGGCTACCTGAAGCTGGCACTGCAATTTCCTGAATTTGTGGACTATGTGGAGTCGGTGTGCAACGAGTTCCGGGAACTGTATGGCAATATCAAGGGCACCACACCCTACTGCGCCAAGACTGTGGCGGTGCTCAACTGCTGGGGAAAACAGCGGGCATGGGGCTGCCACATGGTGCACCACGCCTTGTACCATAAGGAGAACTATTCCTATGCCGGTGTCATTGAGGCCCTTTCCGGCGCGCCCTTTGATGTGAAATTTATCTCCTTTGACGATATTAAAGCTGACCCAGGCATATTGGATTCTATAGATGTACTGCTGAATGTGGGCGATGGCGACACTGCCCATACCGGGGGACGGGAATGGGAAAACCCGGAAATTGCGGCTGCCATCCGAGGCTTTGTCCACAGAGGCGGTGGCTTCATCGGTGTGGGAGAACCCACCGGACACCAGTACCAGGGGCGCTTTTTTCAGCTGGCGGATGTGCTGGGCGTGGAGAAGGAGACCGGCTTTACCCTGGGTTACGGCAAGTACAACCGGGACAGCCACCCGCATTTTATTTTGCAGGATGCAGCGGGCGCAATAGATTTTGGAGAGGGGAAGAAGGGCGTCTATGCCCTGGAAAACACCCAAATCCTCGCCCAGAAGGATGGCCAGGTGCAGCTGGCGGTGAACAGCTTCGGCAAGGGACGTGCCGTTTACATCTCCGGACTGCCCTATTCCTTCGAAAACAGCCGTGTGCTGCACAGGGCGATTTTGTGGTCTGCTCACGGGGAAGAACTGCTGCGCAAATGGTATGCCGATAATTACAATGTTGAAGTACATGCCTTTGTGGACAACGGCAAGTTCTGCGTGGTCAATAACACTTATGCCCCCCAGGATACCACCGTTTACACCAATAAAGAGGCATTCCCCCTGCATCTGGAACCCAATGAAATCAAATGGTACGAAATAATACAATAAATTGATACAACGTTATAGGGACCGGCATCCTCGACGGTCCGTTATAAAAAGAACGTGCATACTTTCTCTCCGGCGAGAAAGTATGCAAAGAGCCGCCGGGACCTTCCGTATGATCCTGAAACCCCCAGACGGCCAAAGGGGTCGCGGTATAGCCGATTACACAACGAACATTCTGCCTGCGTACCCCTTTGGAAACCCTGAATGACTTTGTAAAATCTTTCAATGCAATACATACGGGCGGCCAGTGGCCGCCCGTTTTTTTTATCGCAATGAGCGCACATATTGGGTGGGGGTAATACCGCAGATATTGCGGAACTGTCGGGAAAAATGCTGCAGACTGGAGAACCCCATACGCTCTGCAATCTGCCCCATTGTCAGGTTTCTCTCCCGCAGGAGCACCTTGCACTCTTCGATGCGCATTTTTGTAATGTATTTGCCCGGTGATGTACCCAGATGGTCTTGAAACAGCTTGTAAAGATACGGCACACTTACGTGCACCATAGCCGCCAGCTCCTCCAGCGTCAGCTTCTTTTGCAGGTTTTGGGAGATGCGCTGAATGGCGGTGTCCATGATTTTGTTTTCCCAGTGACCGGCAGGGGGATGCTGAGCGTGGGTGTCCGGCTGGGTCTGCAGCAGCTCAATCAGCAGGATTTTCAGCAGCGCTTCCAGACAATCGCTGCCGTAGGGGGCTTGGGTGTCTTGGGAAAGCATTTTCTTGAAAAGCATTTTCAGCTGGGGAGTGAGGGGAAACGGCTTATTGGCAATGGCGGAAAGACCGCTGTCCGATGCCCAAAAGGATATGGTGAGAAAGCTCACCGGCAGGTCGGAATACTGGGTGTGCCAGTGGTTGCTGTCGATTACCATAAACTGCTGCTGCTGAAGCAGAATGTCCTGGCCCTGCACCAGATTGTGCAGCTCCCCCCGGTCCACATAGACCAGCTCGTAGGGCAGGTGCTTTTCGCCCCGGAAATAGAAGTTATGGGAGCATTCCTGATACAAAAAGGTGTAGATCTTCTCAAATTGCAGCCCCTTGGGGGTGTTTTCCAACTGGGAGACGGGAATGTGCGCCACGGGCTGCAGCGTCCCGTCCGTCAGCAGGTCCACACAGCAGCGGTCCTCCATGGGCAGAACAGAGAACCGGGTCCCCGGCAGCAGGGAAACCACCCGGTCCAGATAGAAAATGTCGGTCCGGTTATCCCGGAAGACCGCCAGCGCCGACATGCCGGAAACGTAGTCCAGCACCACCCGGGAGTCCGCCTGATACTGGGCAACCCGGTCGGAGGCGGTGAAGACCAGCTGCGTTTTCTTATACCTGCTGTCCTCTGCCGGACACTGGGGGAGAATCTCTCCGAAAAACTGCAGATCCCTTTGGGTGAGGTTTCTGATTTGCATGGGGGCAAGCACCTCCTTCATTTATCTTATTTTTATCATGTTTTGAAAAATTTTGCAATAATTTTGCAAAATTTATATAAAATTTATCAATTTATTTCATGGCATACCCGATTTGCTTGCAATTAACAGCGGGAGGGATTAGTATAAACTTGACAAAGTAAAGTTACAGCCTTTGGAGGTTTATCTATGAACGAACTGATTTTGCAATTTCAGGTAAAGGGACAGCCCGCCCAGTGCTCCCGCTACGGCTGCGGACACATCAACGAAACCTATCTTGTCACCTGCGATTCCGGCCTCAGCTATATCCTGCAGAAGATTAACAAGAATATCTTCACCAAGCCCGAGGAGCTCATGGAGAATATCGCAGCCACCACGGCGCACATTGCGAAAAAGAGCGCGGACGAAAGAGCCTCCATGCATCTGGTGCCTACCACCGACGGCAAGACCTTTTATAAGGATGCCGACGGGGAATACTGGAGAATGTACGATTTTGTAAACTCCACCGTGTGCCTGCAAAAGGCGGAAAGCCCCAAGGATTTCTACTATTCCGGTCTTGCCTTCGGACGGTTCCAGGGAGAGCTGTCTGATTTTCCGGCAGAGACCCTCCATGAGGCAATCAAGGATTTCCATAATACCCGCGCCCGTTATGACCAGCTGTACGCTGCTATGGAGTGTAACTTCCAGAACCGGAAAGCCCTGTGCGAAAAGGAACTGGCTTTTGCCCTGGACCGCGCCGGTGAGGCAGGGGAGATTGTGGACCGTCTGAACAGCGGCGCGCTGCCCCTGCGGGTTACCCACAACGACACCAAGCTCAATAATATCCTCTTTGACTACGATACCAGAACCCCTCTGTGTGTCATTGATCTGGACACCATCATGCCCGGTTCTTCCCTCTATGACTACGGCGATTCCATTCGCTTCGGCGCATCCACTGCCGCAGAGGATGAGAAGGACCTTGACAAGGTGTGGTGCGACATGGAGCTGTTCCGCACCTACACCGAGGGCTTTTTGGAGGGCTGCAACGGCAGCCTTACCGACCTGGAAGTGGAAATGCTACCCATGGGCGCCAAGATGATGACCTTGGAATGCGGCATCCGGTTCCTGGCAGATTACTTAAACGGCGACACTTATTTCCGCACCCACTATGAGGGTCAGAATCTGGACAGAGCCAGAACCCAGTTCAAGCTGGTGGCGGATATGGAAAGTAAGTGGGAGACCATGCAAAAAATCGTAAAGGAGAGCCAAAAATGAAAATTTTAGTGACCGGCGGTATGGGCTATATCGGCAGCCATACCTGTGTTGAACTTCTGAACCTGGGCATGGAGGTTGTGATTGTGGACAATCTGTCCAATTCCAACCCGGAGGTGCTCAACCGCGTGGAGACCATTACCGGCAAGCGCCCCCTGTTTTATGAGCTGGATGTGTGCGATGAAGCTGCCCTTTCCAAGGTCTTTGATGAACACGCCATTGACTGCGTCATTCACTTTGCCGGCATGAAGGCGGTGGGTGAGTCCGTGGAGATTCCCGAGCGCTACTATTCCAACAATCTGGGCTCTACCCTGACCCTGTGCCGGGTGATGGCTGCCCATAATGTGAAGCGGATTGTCTTCTCCTCTTCCGCTACTGTGTACACCGCAGGAAATGAGATGCCGCTGCAGGAGAACGCCAAGACCGGCGGCTGTACCAACCCCTACGGCTGGACCAAGTATATGGGTGAGCAGATCCTGCGGGATATTGCCTTTGCGGATAAGGAGTGGTCCGTGGTGCTGCTGCGGTACTTTAACCCCATCGGCGCCCACCACAGCGGCCTGATCGGCGAAGACCCCAAGGGCATCCCCAACAACCTGCTGCCCTACATCTCCCAGACCGCGGTGGGCCGCAGAGAGTATCTGAATGTGTTCGGCAATGACTACGATACCCATGACGGCACCGGTGTGCGGGACTATATCCACGTGGTGGACCTTGCCAAGGGCCATGTGGCTGCCATCAGCTATGCAGTTGCCAATACCGGCACGGACGTATTTAATCTGGGCACCGGCACCGGCTACAGCGTGCTGGATATGGTGAAGGCCTTTGAGAAGGTAAATAACGTGCCTGTTCCCTATAAGATTGCTCCCCGCCGTCCCGGCGATTTGGCCACCTGCTATGCAGACCCTGCCAAGAGCCGTGAAAAGCTGGGCTGGACAGCAGAGAAGACCCTGGAGGATATGTGCCGGGATACCTGGAACTGGCAGAAGAACAACCCCAACGGCTTTAACGCATAAGGAGATTTCTGCCATGAGCACACAGGTTTATCACGTGAGCACCTATGGAAATCCGGAGCGGTTCTCCATAGATAACCACCGCCCTGAGGGTGTGCCTGCCCCCAGAACGGAAGGATCTATGCGCTATATTCCGGGTACCGGCTTTGAGGTGACCATGCGGTGCTATGAAAGTAACCCCAAAGCCCTTTACAGCCATGCAGATGACCCGGTATACAAGGACAGCTGCATGGAGGTTTTCCTGAATTGTTTTCCGGAGCTGCCGGACTACGGCTATATCAATGTGGAAATGAACGCCGCCGGCGCCATGCGCTGCGGTTTCGGCACAGGCAGAAAGCGCCCCCAGCTTCTGGAACTGGGACTGCCTCAGCCCCAAATGGAGGTGACCACAACTGCCGATTACTGGCAGGTGCGGTGCATCATCTCCGAGGCGCTTTTGGAAAAGCTCTATGAAAGACCCTGCCGCTTTGCTCCCGGTCATGAAATGCGGGGAAATTTCTATAAATGCGGCGATGAAACCGCCCAGCCTCACTGGGGAAGCTGGTCCAAGGTGGAGCGGCTTGATTTCCACACGCCGGAGTTTTTCGGCTTACTGAAGATTGTATGAAACTTAAGAGGGAGAGCGTAAAAATGAAGTATCTTGGTATTGAAGTGAATCTTAAGAATGCTCCCAAGCTGGACAGCGGATTTATTCCCTTCGGCGTATGGAGAAAGGCATTTTTGGACGGCGCGACTGTTCCGTTTTCTGTGGCGGTGGAGCGTGAAGCGGGTAAAATTACCGTGCTGAACACCTTTTTGCGGGGCGGGGATTTTGCCGAGGCAAACTACCGCTACGCCGAGCGTACGGTGAAATTCCTGCTGTGGAGCGTGGGCGGCTTCCGGGTGTACCTGAACGGCGATGACGCTGTGATTGCCCGGCTGCAGAAGGCATATACCCCCCAGGGCGACAGAGCGTTTGATGTGCAGTTTATGGAAGATGTATACGAGCGGCCCTTTGAGGTGCTCTCTGTTGACAAGGAGAATTTCCCTGAGGCCAACGAGTCAGCCGTTTCCGCAGGCGGCCACATGGAAGGCTGCCGTATCGGCTTTGATGCCGGCGGTTCTGACCGGAAGGTTTCTGCGGTTATTGACGGCGTGGCGGTCTATTCCGAGGAGGTGGTCTGGCATCCCAAGACCCAGTCCGACCCCCAGTATCAGTTTGACGGCATTGTGGAGTCCTTTAAGACTGCCGCATCCAAAATGCCTCGGGTGGATGCCATCGGCGTGTCCTCTGCTGGCGTGTTCATCGGCAACAGCCCCATGGTTTCTTCTCTGTTCATAAAAGTGCCCAGAGAGCGCCGGGAGGAGGTCAAGTCCGTGTTTGACCGGGCGGCAAAGGAGATTGGCGATGTGCCCATCGTGGTGGCCAACGACGGCGATGTGACCGCATTGGCAGGCGCTATGAGTATGGAGCGGGGCTGCGTAATGGGTCTTGCCATGGGCACTTCCGAGGCTGTGGGCTACGTCAACGCCGACGGCAATCTTCTGGGCTGGTTCAATGAGCTTGCCTTTGCCCCTGTGGACGTAAGCGAGGAGGCTATGCAGGACGAGTGGTCCTTTGACTACGGCGTGGGCTGTAAGTACTTCTCCCAGGACGCAGTGATTAAGCTGGCGCCCAATGCGGGCATCGAGCTGGATGCCGGCCTGACACCTGCTGAAAAGCTGAAGGTTGTGCAGAAGCTGGCCAATGAGGGACATACCGGCGCGCTGCAGATTTTCGACGATATCGGTACATACCTTGCCCATACGCTGGTGCTGTACGCCCAGTTCTACGATGTAAAGTGCCTGCTGGTGCTGGGCCGTGTTGCCTCCGGTGTGGGCGGCGACCACGTGATTGCCCAGTGCAACAAGGTGCTGGCAGACGAATATCCGGAGCTTGCAAGCACTGTCACGGTTATGCTTCCGGAAGAGAAGACCCGCCGGGTGGGCCAGACTGTGGCAGCAGCCAGCCTGCCGGAATTGAGGTAAGCCATGATCTATAAAAACGGTAATATTTTTGTGGACGGAAAGTTTGTCCACGGCAGCTTCCGGGTAGAAAACGGAACTTTTACAGAGATTCTGGACTGCGTGCCGGAGGAGGCAGGCGTTGATCTGGACGGGGCGTATGTGATTCCCGGCCTGGTGGATGTCCATAACCACGGCAACTCCGGCGCGGATTTCTCCGACGGAGAGTACGACGGCTTGGTTTCTATGGCGCGGTATCTGGGCAAGAACGGCGTAACCTCCTTCGCCCCTGCGTCCATGACCCTTCCCTATGAGGTGCTCAGCAAGGCCTTTGCCACCGCCGCAAAGCTGAAAGAGGAAAAGCCTGCCGGCTGCGCCCGGATTATGGGTATCCAGATGGAAGGCCCCTTCTTCTCCGAGAAGAAAAAGGGTGCCCAGAACGGCGCGTATCTGCGGAATCCCGATTTCGCCGCCTTCAAAGAACTTTTTGATGGCTGCGGTGGTCTTGTTACCATTGCGGATTTGGCGCCGGAGCTGCCCGGCTCTGTGGAATTTGTCCGGCAAGCCTCTAAATTGTGCACGGTTTCCGTTGCCCATACCGATGCCACCTACGAGGATGCCAAGGCGGCTTTTGATGCCGGAGCCACTCATCTGACTCATCTGTTTAATGCCATGCCCTCCATTCACCACCGGAAACCCGGTGTCATCGGCGCGGCTTCCGAGAATGAAAAGGTGCAGGCAGAGCTGATTTGCGACGGTCTGCACGTGCATCCCAGCTCTGTGCGCATGGCGTTCCGGCTGTTCCCGGGCAGAATCTGCCTGGTGTCCGATGCCCTGCGGTGCTGCGGTATGCCAGATGGCGAGTATGAGCTGGGCGGTCAGCGGGTGTTCCTGCAGGGCGGTATTGCCAAGCTCACCGACGGCACCATTGCGGGCGCTGCCACCAATCTGTATGACGGCATGAAGAACGCAGTGAAGTTCGGTATTTCCAAAGAAGAGGCAATCCTCTCGGCGACGCTGAACCCTGCCAAGGCGCTGGGCTGCGATGATGAGATTGGCTCGATTGCCCCGGGTAAACGGGCAGACTTCATCATCTGTGATGAAGCGCTGAACCGCGGTCAGGTCTGGCTTGCAGGCGAACAAATTGCATAAAATACAGGGCGTGTTGCTTGGCAACACGCCCTGTTTGGTTGTGGGGTGTATTTTTGTAGGGACTGGCCTCCGGACAGTCCGTAAATACATCCTTTGTGTGCGGACCGTCGAGGATGCCGGTCCCTACTATAAGGCAAGCTTGTCTTTTACAGCCGCAATATGTCCAGGCGTTGTGCCGCAGCAGCCGCCCAGGATGTTTGCCCCCATGGCATGGCAATCAGCAACAATTTCTGCAAATTCCCGGGGATTCATGGGATAGTGAGGGAGATTGTCAGCGCCGATGACCGGCGTTCCCGCGTTAGGCTTGCAAACAAGAGGCCCCTTGACATACCGCCGCAGGCGGCTAACAAGACCCGCGGTCATCATATCCGCTGCTACGCAGTTAAAGCCCACGGCGCAGGCGCCGGCTTCTTCCAATTCCCGCAGTACAGGCGCTGCGTCCATGCCGGAGAACAGGCTGCCGTCCGGCTGCATGGTGAAGGTGTATATCACCGCAGACGCGCCCTCCAATTCTGCGGCGGTGAAAATCGCTTCCGCCTCCTGGGGATACATGAGGGTTTCTGCCGCCAGCAGGTCAGCGCCACCTTCTAATAACCCGGCGATTTGCACCCGGTAGTTTTCCACCAGCAGGTCAAAATTTTCCGGGTCGTAGCTGTCGCAGAAGGCAGCGAGGGTGGTTAAGTTTCCGGCAACCAGCACGTCCGCGGATACTGATTTGGTTAGCGCCACCAGATGGGCGTTGATTGCCTCCGCCTGCTTGTGCAGGTTTACCCGTTCCAGGGCGATTGGCTGCGCCTGAAAGGTGGGGGCATACAGAACATTGCTCCCCGCTCTTACATATTCACGCTGCAATTCCACCAGAATCTGGGGATTGGCAAGAATCCACTCCTCGGTGCAGCACCCCCGGGGCATGCCTGCCTTTTGCAGATTGGAGCCGGTGGCGCCGTCCAGCAAAAGGGCGTTTTGTAAATGGACGGAAAATTCCTCTTTGGTCAGCATGGTATCACTTCCTTTTGCTCCATTATAACCTTCCTGCTAAAATTTGCAACATAGATTGACGAAGTTGGGGAAATTTGTTACTATGAAGAAAATGTACCGAAAGGAGCGCTTTTTATGAACAAAACCCGGTTAAGAGCCTATGCAAACTTAATTGTCCGCTGCGGCGTGAATGTGCAGAAGGGGCAGGAGGTGCTGATTTACGCAGAGCTGGATCAGCCGGAATTTGTAAAAATGGTGGTGGAG
Organism: Faecousia sp.; assembly: GCA_045540155.1. GTDB lineage: Bacteria > Bacillota > Clostridia > Oscillospirales > Oscillospiraceae > Faecousia. The sequence goes on along the minus strand of JAZQGT010000050.1, from coordinate 37,688 downwards.
GAGGCCTATAAGGCCAAGGCCAGCAAGGTAACTGTGGAGTGGAGCTATCAGCCACTGTCCAAAATCCACGTGCGTAACCAATCCTTAAAAACCCTGTCTACGGTTACAGATTTGCAGAAGGCGCGGCAGCAGCATTACTGCGACACCCTGCCTGCCCGTATCCATCTGATTTCCGAAGATCCCGACGGACTCAAGGGTATGGATACCAGGAAGCTTGCCAAGGCAAATCAGAAGGTATACCCAATTCTGAAGCCCTATGTTGACCAGCGGGAAGGCAGGCAGCAGTGGTGTATTGCCGCTGTGCCCGGCGCGGCATGGGCAAGAAAGGTATTCCCTGGGGTGCGCACCAGCGTGGCGATGGAGAAGCTGTGGGAGGCGATTCTGGATACCTCCCGTGTTACCGCTGACCCCATCGGAGAGTGGGAGCAGCACAATAAGAATCTTCATGACCGCTGCGCTTACCTCAATAGCCTTGGCATCGACAAGCTGCACTTTACCGCAGACAACGGCACGGACTTAACCGTTGGAATGATTCCCGAGGCTGTCTTCTGCGGCGGCGGAGAGACCAGCCGGCAGGGCATTTACTACAATCCCAATATTCCCACTGAGGAGTGCTTCATATCTCCCAAGCGAGGTGAGGCTGAGGGTATTGTGTATGCCACCAAGCCGCTGTCCTATCAGGGTCAGCTGATTGATAAGTTCTCCATCCGCTTCGAAAAGGGCAAGGCGGTGGAAGCCAAGGCAGAGGTGGGCGAGGCGCTGCTGAACACCATGATTCAGATGGACGAGGGAGCTGCCTATCTGGGTGAATGCGCATTGGTGCCGGAATGCAGCCCCATTGCCCAAAGCGGTTTGCTGTTTTACAACACCTTGTTCGACGAAAATGCCGCCTGCCATTTGGCACTGGGCATGGGCTACGCCGATACCATTGCCGACCATCACAACAAGACCCTGGAGGAGTGCCGGGCGCTGGGTATTAACGACTCCATGATCCATGAGGACTTTATGATCGGCTGCGCCACCATGAACATTGACGCCATTACCCGTGAGGGCAAGGTAGTCCCCATATTCCGCAACGGAAACTGGGCCTTTTGATATTTTTTAAGAAAAATTCAAAAAAACACTTGCATTATAGTGCCGACTGTGGTATGATACTCGGGCGATTGAAGAATTTGCGGGCATTTTATGCCCTTTACCCTATCAGAAAGAGGTGAACAACATGAAGGAAGGTATCCATCCCAATTACGAACAGACCACAATTCGGTGCGCCTGTGGTAACGTCTTTACGACCGGCTCCACCAAAAAGGACATCAAGGTTGAAATCTGCTCTAAGTGCCACCCTTTCTATACCGGCAAGCAGAAGCTGGTTGACACCGGTGGACGTGTTGATCGGTTCAATAAGAGATTTGGTCTGAAATAAGCGTAAAGTCCGTACTGCTTTTGCAGTACGGACTTTTTTGCGCATTTTCCCCCGAAAAGCAAAGATTTTGGTTGTGTAGCGGTACTTCTTTGTGTTATACTATTTAATGAGAAAGAATGCAAATTGCACCGGAGGACCTATGGAACGAAATTTTGACGAGCAGATACAGGAACGGGCGGTGCTGGTAGGCTTAAACGCCGATTGTTTTACCGCCCAGCAGACTGCCACCGACGAAACTCTGGAGGAGCTGGAAGCGCTTTTGGAAACCGCCGGCGGCTTTTGCACCGGAAAGGTGCTGCAAAACCGCCATGCCCCCGATGCCCACAGCTTTATCGGTGAGGGTAAGGCGCAGGAAGTGCGGATGCTGGCGGAATTTACGGAAGCCACCATGGTGGTGTTTGACAACGAACTGTCCCCCGGTCATATTAGAGCACTGGAGGAGATTCTGGGTGTAACGGTCTTGGACCGGAGCGCGTTGATTCTGGATATTTTTGCCCAGCGCGCCAAGACCCGGGGGGGTCGGCTGCAGGTGGTGCTGGCCCAGTATAAGGATTTGCTGCCCCGGTTGTCCGGCATGGGCAAATCCTTGTCCCGGCAGGGCGGCGGCATTGGCACCCGGGGTCCCGGCGAGACCAAGCTGGAGTCCGACAGACGGCATATCCGGGAGCGGATTGCCCGCCTGCAATCGGAACTGGAGCAGGTGCGGCAGGTGCGTGGAGTGCAGCGGGAGCGCAGGCAGAAAAACTCCGTGCCGGTGGTGGCCATTGTGGGCTATACCAACGCGGGAAAATCTACACTCCTGAATCAGCTGACCGATGCAGGAATCCCTGCGAACAATCGGCTTTTTGATACGCTGGATACTACCTCAAGGCAGCTGACCGTGTCAGATAATCTGGATGTGATTCTGTCGGATACCGTAGGCTTTATCGCAAAGCTGCCCCACCATCTGGTGGATGCCTTCCGGGCAACGCTGGAGGAGCTGGAATACGCGGATTTGCTGCTGCACGTGATTGATGCTTCTGATCCCAACCGGCAGGAGCATATTGCTGTGGTAGAGAGCCTGATTGCCAAACTTGCAAAGCCGGGTACCAAGGTGCTGCAGTGCTATAATAAGGCAGATCTGGTCAGCGCCGAGGACATTCCTGTGGGGCAGGACGTGGTGAGAATATCCGCCAAGCACGGCTACGGTATGGACACCTTGCTGAAAGCCATTGAAGATGCCCTGGGACACAGCCGGCACCATATTGTGGTGACCCTGCCGTACTCCATGGGTGGCATGGTGGAGACCCTCCATTCCGGCGCCCAGGTGTTAAGCGTTGACTATACCGGGGATGGAATCGTGGTGGAGACCGTTGTAGACCCCATTCTTTACGGCAGACTGAAAGACTATATCACAAAGGAGTGTTAAGTCTTGGAGGAATATCTGGTGCCCACCGGGTTCGGTGAGGACGAATTCACAGAGAAAAAATCCCGTTTTATCGGCAGAGTCTGGCCCGTGGAAACCGAGGAAGAGGCACTAAACCGCATTGCGGAAATGAAAAAGCAGCACTATGATGCCACCCATAACTGCTGGGCCTATGTGCTGAAAAACGGCGCCATGCGGTTTTCAGATGACGGGGAGCCGGGGGGTACGGCAGGCAATCCCATGATGCAGGTGCTGCAAAAGGAGAACCTCTACAATGTGTGCTGTGTGGTAACCCGGTACTTCGGCGGTATCCTTTTGGGCGCCGGCGGTCTGGTGCGGGCTTACACCAAGGGCGCGAAAATCGCCGTGGATGCGGCAGGCAAATCCATAAAACGGGTGTGGAGTGTGCTGTATGTGCCCTGCCCCTACACCTTTTATGAGCGCATCAAGCTGGAAACCGAGGCCTTTGGGGGCATCATCCGGGATACCCAGTTTGGGGCAGAGGTGGAGCTGGAAATATTGGTGGCGCAGCCGGATGCCCAGCGTTTTTTGGATAAAATTATTGATATGACCTCCGGTACAGTGGAGGGTATGGAAATAGGTTTAGAATACCGGGCATTTCCGGTGGAGGGGTGAGAGATATGACCATAAGGGAAGAATTGGAGGCCTTGGAGCATATCCAGCTGGACAAACGGGCGGCCTTTGCCGACGAGTCAAGAGGAAGGCTGCACCCGGAAGAACCCAGAGCGGAGGATGTACGTACCGCTTATCAGCGGGATACAGATAAAATTGTCCACAGCAAGGCATTTCGCAGACTGATGCACAAAACCCAGGTGTTTCTGCGGCCGGAGGGTGACCATTACCGCACCCGTATGACCCACACCCTGGAGGTGGCGCGGATTGCCCGTACCATTGCCAAGGCGCTGAATCTCAATGAGGATTTGACGGAGGCGGCGGCCATGGGCCATGATTTGGGACATACTCCCTTCGGCCATGCCGGTGAGGTGGCCCTGTCCGAGGCAATGGGACAGCCCTTCTGCCACAATGAGCAGAGCCTGCGGGTGGTGGACGTGCTGGAAAACGGCGGTGAGGGACTGAACCTTACTTACGAGGTGCGCATGGGCATTCTGGGTCACACCGGTCCTTTCGTGCCGGAGACCATGGAGGGGCGTATTGTCCGCTGGGCAGACCGTATGGCGTACGTAAACCACGATATTGACGATGCTGTCCGGGCAGGAATCCTTTCCGGCAGCGATATTCCCAAGCCGGTGGCAAAAACCCTGGGTACAACCTATTCCGGACGAATCAACACCCTTGTGTGCGATATGATTACCACCTCCCGGGAAGCGGGGGACATTGTTCTCTCTCCCAGTGTGGAGCAGGCGCTGCAGCAGCTGCGGGAATTTATGTTTGAGCGGGTTTACCGCAATCCCGTGGCAAAGGGGGAGGAGGCCAAGGCGCGGGAGATGCTAAAGCGTCTGTATGAATACTATTACACCCATCCGGAGGCGCTGCCGGAGGATTTCCAGCCCCAGATGTCTCTGGAGGGCATGGAGCGCACCGTGTGCGACTATATTGCCGGCATGACCGACAATTACGCGGTGGATAAATACACGGAACTTTTTACCCCTATGGGGTGGCATGTCCGCGGATAATGTGATATAATATCAGGTAATTTACAGGAAAGGGGAGAAAAGCATGGCATTTCCGGCATCTTTTATTGACGAATTGGTGGCCCGCAATCCCATTGAGGAAGTGGTTGGCCAGTATGTGAGCCTGAAACGCTCCGGTGCCAATCTGTTCGGACTTTGCCCTTTCCACGGGGAGAAAACTGCCTCTTTTTCTGTTGCGCCCGATAAGGGGATTTATTATTGCTTTGGCTGTCACAAGGGTGGCGGCGTAGTCAATTTTATGATGGAGCTGGAGGGGTTGAGTTACCCGGATTCTGTCCGTGCATTGGCAAAGCGGGTGGGCATGGAAGTGCCGGAGGATGAGCAGTATCAGAGCCGGTACCGCCAGCAGGAACGTCTTTGGGCGCTGATGAAGGAAGCCGGACGGTTTTTCAACGAAAAGCTCTATGCCCCGGAGGGCGCGGAATGCCGCGCCTATATCAGCAAACGGGGCCTTACCAAGAGTTCGGTGACGCAGTTTGGCATGGGTTATGCGCCGGATTCCTGGAATGCGCTGGTGGACGCCATGCGCAAAAAGGGATATACGGATGAGGAACTGCGGGCGGCGGATTTGGTGGGCGAGAAAAACGGCCGTATTTATGACAGATTCCGCAACAGACTGATGTTCCCCATCATTGATGTGCGGGGGAATGTGGTAGGCTTTGGCGGCCGTGTGTTGGACAAGTCTGAACCTAAATACCTCAACTCCAATGAAACACTGATTTTTAATAAAAGAAAAAATCTGTTCGGTCTGAACTTTGCCAAGAAGACCAAACAGCCTAACATTATTCTGGTGGAGGGCAACATTGATGTGGTAACCCTGCATCAGTTCGGCTTTGATAATGCGGTGGCATCCTTGGGTACTTCTCTGACGGAGGATCAGGTAACCCTTCTGAGCAGGTATACCGAAGAGGTGATTCTCACCTATGACGGTGATGAGGCCGGCCAGCGGGCGGCTAAACGGGCCATTCCCATGCTGGAAAATGCGGGTATCAAGGTCAGGGTTTTGCAGGTAAAGGATGCCAAGGACCCGGATGAATTTCTGCAGAAATTCGGCGCGGATAAGTTTAAGCTTCTGCTGGAGGATTGCTCCAACCGTGTGGAGTATCAGCTGAGCGCCATCCGGGGAAAGTACGATTTGGGTATTGACGATCAGAAGATTCAGTATGTACAGGAAGCTGCGGAGCTGATTTGCACACTGGACAGTTCCATTAAGCGGGAAGTCTACGGCGGCCGTGTGGCGGAATCTGCGGGTATCAGCAGTGATGCCATGAAGCTGGAGGTCAACAAAGCCTTTAAGCGGCGGCTTGCCAAGGAAAAAAAGCAACAGGAAAAGGTGGATTTGGCACCTATGCGTGCGCTGCAGCCCAAGGAGCGGTCCATCCGCTATGATAATATGCGCTCTGCGCTGGCAGAGGAGGGTGTCATCGCCCAGGCGCTTCGGGAACCGGCGCTGCTGGATTTGTGCGCAGGTCTTACCGGGGAGCAGTTTTCCGTGCCCCTTCTGGGACGGGTGTATACCCAGCTGCAAAACCGCCACAACCGGGGAATGGATGTTTCTCTGGCGGTGCTGGAGGATATGGGGGCAGAGGAGATGTCCCATTTGGCAGGCATTTGTCAGAAACAGACCGGTCCTGTAAACGAGACGGCTTTCCGGGATTGTATGAAAATTATTCTGGAGGAGCAGCGGAGCCGGACAGTTTCTTCTGACGATGATCTGCTTGCCATCAGAAATAAGTTCAAAGAAAGTAAAGGAACGAAAGCATGAGTGTAACCTTGCTGGAACAATCAGATTCCTTTGTCAGCCACGGAGAGGATGAGGCGCAGCAGTATCTGCAGCAGATTCGCACCATTCCCCGACTGACACCTGATCAGGAACGGGAACTGGCCAAGGGGTGCGCTGCCGGCGACGAGGAGGCGATTCGCGTAATGGTCAGCGCCAATCTGCGACTGGTGGTGTCGGTGGCCAAGGAATATGCCGGCCGGGGTGTCCCACTGCTGGACCTGATTCAGGAGGGCAGTATCGGTCTGCTGATTGCGGCGAAGAAGTTTGATTATACCCTGGATTACCGGTTCTCCACCTATGCCACCAAATGGATCCGGCAGGGTGTAAGCCGTTGTATCTTAAATCACGCGGGGCTGATTCGTGTTCCGGTACATACTGCCGAGCGCATCCGGAAGGTGCTTGCAGCCAAGACGGCGCTGAAGCAAACCCTTGGACGTGAGCCGGAAATAGAGGAGCTTGCCGCGCACAGCGGTATTTCTGTGAAAAAAGTGCAGCAGTACCTGTCACTGATACCGGAGGTATGCTCTCTGGACGCCCCTGCAGGTGAGGGGGAGGACAGCACCCTGCAGGTGCTGTTGGAGGATTTGCAGACGCCCCAGCCCCAGGAGGAACTGGTGCGGCGGGAGCTGAAGCAGACCATGGATGCCCTGCTGGGGCAGCTGCCGGAGCGGCAGGAGCGGCTTTTGCGGCTACGCTTTGGCATGGAGGACGGCGTTTGCTACCCCTTGGAGGCCATCGGTGAAAGATTGGGCGTTACCAAGGAACGCGCCCGTCAGATTGAACGTCAGGCAATGGACAAGCTGCAGCAGCTGGGCGCCGGTCTGGGATTGGAGGATTTTCTGTACTGATGGAATTTGTATTTGAAGAAACCCCCTGGGAGCAGGCAATCAGCGCCCTGCGCCCGGGAGACACCATATCTGCCCTCCGCTGTCTGGAGCTGCTGGAGGACTTGTCCCAGGACGATGGGGAAGAAGCATTGCTGGCACTGGAGCAGAAAGGCATCACGCTGGATATCTCCGATCTGCCCAGGGAAAACGGCAGCGGCGAGGCAGCCCTGCGGCTGCGGCAGGAACAGCAGCTGGCACAAAGCGGACGGCTTTTGGCGGGCCTGGAAGAAAATGACCCCCTGCGTCTGTATTTGGAGGAGCTGGCTGCCATGCCTGCTGCAGGGGATGTAGCGGTGCTTGCCCGGCAATATGCTGCCGGTGACGATGCGGCGGGGCAGCAGCTGGTAAATTTGTCGTTGAGCCATGTGGTGGAACGGGCCTGCGCCATGACCGGGCGGGGCGTGCTGCTGTTGGATTTGATTCAAGAAGGAAGCCTGGGTCTGTGGCAGGGAATCCTGAACTACACAGACGGAGATTATGTAAACCACATAAGCTGGTGGATTGACCAGTATCTCAGCAAGGCAGTGCTCCTGCAGGCACATTCCTGCGGCGTGGGACAAAAGCTGCGGCAGGGCATGGAGGATTATCGGGATATGGACCAGCGGCTGCTGGCAGAGTTGGGCAGAAACCCCACCTTGGAGGAGGTGGCGGAGGCGATTCACGTGACGGTGGAGGAAGCAGCTGCATATTCCGCTATGCTGAATCAGGCAAGAGCCCGGCAGCAGATAGTGCAGTCCCGACAGCCCCGGCAGGAGTCCCCCGAGGATAATCAAGAGGTGCAGAACACCGCGTATTTCCAGACACGGCAGCGGATTCTGGATATGCTTTCTGCCTTAAGTGAGCAGGAGCAAAGGCTGCTGACCCTGCGGTTTGGCCTGGAGGGCGGGCTGCCGAAATCCCCTCAGGAAACGGGGGAGGCGCTGGGTCTGACGGCGGACGAAGTGGTGACCTTAGAGGCAAATGCCCTGTTAAAGCTGCGGCAGCAGGAAGAATAAGGAGGAAACGAAAATGGCAAAGACATACGCAATCGCAATCGACGGTCCTGCCGGTGCGGGAAAGAGCACCATGGCAAAGCGTCTTGCCAAGGAATTGGGCTATTACTATGTGGATACCGGCGCGATTTACCGCACCGTGGCATATTTTTTGGACCTGCTGGGGGTCAGCCCCAAGGATGTGGACGGTGTGGAGCGGTACATTGATGAGCTGACCGTTCAGATTGAATACGATGAAGATGGCAAGCAGCACATGATTATGAACGGCATGGATGTGACCGACGAAATCCGCACCCAGGACATATCTCAGAAAGCCAGCCTGGTATCTGCCCACGCTGTGGTGCGGGAGGTGCTGCTGGACATGCAGCGGGATGTGGCAAAGGCACACAATGTGATTATGGACGGCCGGGATATCGGCACAGTGGTGCTGCCCAAGGCCGATGTGAAGATTTTTCTCACTGCCTCCCCGGAGGTGCGGGCAAGACGCCGTACCGATGAGCTGCTGGCCAAGGGCCAGAAGGCTGTGTATGAGGTGGTGCTGAAGGAAATTATCCAGCGGGATTATCAGGATACCCACCGCCCCATCGCGCCGCTGAAAATGGCGAGGGATTCCATCAAGTTGGATACGTCTGAGCTGGATATTGAGGGCGTCATTGGGGAAATGACCCGGATTATTAAGGAGAAGATTCCGTTATGAGTATCCGTGTAGCGAAAAGTGCCGGCTTTTGTTTTGGGGTAAACCGGGCAGTGGAGTTGGTGGAGCAGGCGGCGGAATCCGGAAAGCAGGTCTGTACGCTGGGCCCTATCATTCACAATCGCCACGCTGTAGACCGTTTCCGAGAAATGGGCGTGCAGGTGATTGAATCGGCGCAGGAGGCAAAGCCCGGACAGACGGTGATTATCCGCTCCCACGGCATCACCAAAGCGGTACAGGAGGCGCTGGAAAAAAGCGGCGCCCAGGTGGTGGATGCCACCTGCCCCTTTGTCAAGCGGATTCACGGCATCGTCAGCCGCGCGGAAGCTGACGGAAGACTGCCGGTTATTATCGGCACCCGCGCTCACCCGGAGGTGGAAGGGATTGCCGGCTGGTGTTCCCGTTGCGAAATTTTCGAAAACGCTGATGAACTGGCAGCTTGGGTGAATTCCGGCGCTGTTTCCCCCGATACCCCCATCAGCATGGTCTGCCAGACCACCTCTCAGGAGGCATTGTGGAAAACTTGCGAAAATTTTGCAAAAAAAGTGTTTACTAATTTGAAAATCTTTGATACAATATGCAAAGCTACTGAATCCCGGCAGAGCGAAGCGGCAAATTTAAGTAAAGTCTGTCAGGCTATGGTCGTTGTAGGTGACACTCACAGTTCCAACACAGGCCGATTAGCAATGATTTGTCGGGAACACTGCGATCGGGTCGTTCTGGTGGATAACGCATCAGAGCTGGATCCCGAATTCTTTCGCGGTGTGGCTGATGTTGGAATCACGGCCGGTGCATCGACGCCGGCGTGGATTATAAAGGAGGTCAACAAGACTATGAGCGAAATTACTAATGTTGAGGCTGTGCAGGAGGAGAACTTTGAGGAACTTCTCGAGCAGTCCATCAAGACTTTAAATACAGGAGATAAGGTTATCGGCATCGTTACCGGAATCGGCGCTACCCAAGGCCAGGTTGATCTGGGCACCAACCATGCCGGCTACATTCCGTATGACGAAGTCAGCGCAGACCCCACTGTAAAGCCTGAGGACATTTTGAAAGTCGGCGACGAAATCGAGGTATTCGTGGTCCGCGTCAACGACCAGGAGGGTGTCTGCCAGCTGTCCAAGAAGAAGCTGGACGGCATGAAGGTTTGGGACGAAATGGCTACCTGGTGTGAGGAAAAGACTACCATCGAGGGCGTTATCACCGAGGAAAACAAGGGTGGTCTGGTTTGCAACGTAAAGGGTATCCGTGTGTTTATCCCCGCTTCCCAGTCCGGTGTTGCCAAGGGCGGCGACATGGCTGCTCTGGTGGGCAAGACCACTGAGTTGAGAATTACCGAAGTCAATCGGGCACGCCGCCGTGTGATCGGTTCTATCCGTGCGGTTTCCTCTGAGCTGCGCAAGGCTGCTCAGGAGAAGCTTTGGAGCGAAATCGAGGTCGGCGCGAAGTACCACGGTACTGTCAAGTCCCTGACCTCCTACGGCGCATTTGTGGACATCGGCGGTGTGGACGGCATGGTTCACGTTTCCGAGCTGAGCTGGAACCGCATCAAGACTCCTGCTGACGTGGTATCCGTAGGTGACGAGATTGACGTTTACGTCATTTCCTTCGATCCCGAGAAGCGCAAGATTTCTCTGGGCTATAAGACCGCTGAGATGAACCCCTGGAATCAGTTTATGACCGGTTACAATGTGGGTGATGTGGTCAACGCCAAGATTGTGAAGCTGATGACCTTCGGCGCATTTGCAGAGATTATTCCCGGTGTTGACGGTCTGATTCACATTTCTCAGATTGCTGACAAGCGTATCGGCAAGCCCGAGGACGTTCTGACCGAAGGTCAGGAGGTTCAGGTGAAGATCACCGATGTTGACGCTGAGAATAAGCGGATCTCCCTGTCCATCCGCGCTCTGCTGGAGCCTGCGGCTGAGGAAGAGGCTGCTGACGAAGTGGCGGAAGAGGCTGCTGAGTAAACATAGTAAGCATTACATACCGGAACCGGTTTGCCGGTTCCGGTATCGTTTTATAAGGAGAAGGTTATGGTAAAGCATATTGTACTGTACACATTCAAAGAGGGTGTCAATAAAGACGAGGCTGTTGCCATCATCAGGGCGCAGCTGGAGCCGCTGGTGGGTGTGATTCCCGGCCTGACCCAGATGGAAATCCGGAAGGCTTATCAGGGCGGCATGGATTATGCTCTGTATTCAGAGTTTGAAAGCCGGGAAGCGCTGGAAAATTACGCCGGACACCCGGCGCATCTGGCAGCAAAGGCGCATTTCTGGGACTTTTTGGATACCCGTGTCTGCGCGGACTACGAGCTGTGAGAGGGAGAGAAGATGAAAGCAATTGTAACGGTGGTCGGTAAGGACCGGGTGGGCATTATCGCCGAAGTATGTACGGATTTGGCCTCCTTCCAGATAAACGTACTGGACATCAGCCAGACGGTTATGCAGGGATATTTTACCATGATGATGGTGGTGGACGTATCTGCCTGCTCCATTCCCTTGGCGGAACTGGCGCAAAAGCTGGAGCAAAAGGGCAGGGAGACAGAACTGTCCATTCGCCTGCAGCGGGAAGAAATCTTTCAGGCAATGCATCGGGTATAAGGAGACGCTATGCTGAACGTTAAGGATATTTTAGCCACCCAGGATATGATCGACAAGCGGCATCTTGACATTCGCACCATCACCATGGGCATCTCCCTGTTGGATTGCGCCCATGAGGATGTGAAGGTCTGCGCCCAGCGTATCTATGACAAGATTACCCGTCGGGCGGAGAATCTTGTGAAGGTGGGACAGGATATTGAGTGGGAATTTGGCATTCCCATTGTGAATAAGCGGATTTCCGTTACCCCCATTGCGCTGGTGGGCAGCGCCTGCAATACGGATTCCTATGTACCCCTTGCCATTGCTATGGACAAGGCGGCCCAGGAGTGCGGCGTGAACTTTATCGGCGGCTTTTCTGCTTTGGTGCAGAAGGGTGCTACCCGGGGCGACTGGATTCTGATGGATTCCATTCCCGAGGCAATGCGGCAGACCAATCTGGTCTGTTCCAGTGTGAATGTAGGCTCTACCAAGGCCGGTATCAATATGGATGCAGTTGCCAAAATGGGTGAAATTATTAAGAAAACTGCGGAAATGACCGCGGATAACCATGGATTGGGCTGCGCCAAGTTGGTTGTTTTTGCCAATGCGGTGGAGGATAACCCCTTTATGGCGGGTGCATTCCACGGCGTGGGCGAGCCGGAAGTAGAACTGAATGTGGGCGTTTCCGGACCGGGCGTGGTATACCATGCACTGCAAGGTGTTAAGGGCCAGCCCTTTGATGTGGTGGCGGAAACCATTAAAAAGACCGCCTTCCGGATTACCCGTATGGGTCAGATGGTTGGCGTGGAGGCAGGCAAACGGCTGGGCGTTCCCTTTGGCATTGTGGATTTGAGCCTGGCGCCGACTCCTGCGGTGGGTGACTCTGTTGCCCGGATTTTGGAGGAGATGGGTCTGGAAGTCTGTGGTACCCACGGCACCACCGCCGCGCTGGCGCTGCTGAATGACGCGGTGAAAAAGGGCGGCGTGGTGGCAGCCAACCATGGGGGTGGCCTGAGAGGCGCGTTCATTCCTGTGTCCGAGGACGAGGGCATGATTGCCGCTGCCGAGTCCGGCGTGCTGACACTTTCCAAGCTGGAGGCCATGACCTGCGTTTGTTCTGTGGGACTGGATATGATTGCGGTTCCCGGGGATACCAGCGCGGCGACTATCTCTGCCATTATTGCCGACGAGGCGGCAATCGGTATGGTCAATTCCAAAACCACCGCGGTGCGGATTATCCCTGCCCCCGGCAAGACCGTGGGCGACCGGGTGGAGATGGGGGGACTCCTGGGCAGCGCGCCGGTAATGCCGGTACATCAGGAATCTGCGGCAGATTTCATTGCCCGTGGCGGCAGAATCCCCGCACCCATGCAGAGCCTGAAAAACTAAATAAAAGGACGCACATCCGTGCGTCCTTTTTGCATAAATAAGGTTAGTTTGCCTTGTCGGCTTCGTAATTGGCGCGGTCCTGCGCACCCAGAGCATTGCGGAACAAAACAGTGCCGCTTTCATCTTGGTCGAAGGTGTATTCCACCCAGGCGTGATAGCCGTCACCCAAAACGGTGGGCTCATACCGGCGGAACAATCCGTCACCTATGGGGAAGTAGCCCTCGCCTGTACCCTCATACCGGGTCAGTTCCCAAATGCAATCCAGGGCATTGTCCTTGCCGTAGGGACGGGAGAATTTTACAATGCCGATATTCGGCGCAAACCAGTAGTCCATCTTGCCGCCCCGATAACCGTAGCCACGGCCTTTGCCGGTGAGGGTGAAGGTGATGCGCCGGCAACCTGTAAATTCCCCTGCACTTGTGTTTACACGCTCGTCTTCCAGTACATCAAATACAAGATGTTCTGTTTCTCCCCAGCCTGTAATGTCCTTGTCAATATGATACCCGGGCACCCAAGCATCATCCCATACACATCCTGCCGCGTCGCAGAGAATGTCATAGAGGAAATTATAAAGTATCTTCTGGGCCTCGTTGCCTTTTATGGGTACGACCTTCCACTCGAAATCATAGGTACGGTCACCCTCCAACCGAATTTTGCCGTCTGTTGCGACCACGGGATGAATCTGGAAGAAATTCCAGCGACCGATTTCTGTGCAATTTGGGTTGGTTTGCGGAGAGGTAGCGAAGATTCGTTCCATTACGTTGGTGGCGATGGCGGTGTGTACCTTTTCTCGCTTGGTTGCGGCAAGCTCTGCCGCACTGGCAAGGGGCTGGCTCACATCTATCAGCCTATATGTACCCTTTTCCTCTACGGCGTATTCCTGCCGCACCTGCAGCATATTGCCCTCCCAGGAATTTTCGTCATAGGAAAGCAGATGAATGAATTTGCTGGCACTTACCGTCACGCTGTCTTCCATAGCTGCGGTGACTGTAAAGGTGTTGTCAATTTCGCATTTCATACCCATAGGGGATGTAATGTATCGCCATGTATTCCCTGCAGCAAAGGGCAAAAGTCCTGTGCCACCCAATATGGTGTAGCTTGCCAGGAGCCAAGTGTTGGTAGTGCCCCAGGTCACTGTTTGCTGTACGATACCTATATTGGGACAAAACGCAGTTTCGCAATAGGTAAGACCGTAATAGTTGCCCTCAAAAACATAAACAGAACAGTTTTCAAAGCTTCCGGCGGGGGTTTCCACGGTGATGCCGTTTTCCCGATAGGTGAGGGTATTACCCTTGCTGTCGCTTACAATATCACCCACTGCCATCGCCGGGTCATAAAGCAATTCGTTTACTCTTGAACAGTTATAAAACAGTGCGCCATTTAAGTTTAAGCTATATATACCACCCCCGCTATAGCCGGGTTGCGACCAAAAATACAGCTTGCCGTCGATGTACTTATAGACTTCTCCGGTGGCATTTAGATGATATTGGTGTTCAGATAAGCCAAGCCGGTGGGGCTTTTCCTCAACCTCCAGCGCCGCTAAGGCGTTGGCGTAGTACACATCCTCCGGCTTTAGCAGCTCCAAAACCTTTTGGTAAGCGCTGATGCAGTCTTCGTAATGACCTTCCCGTTTGGAATAGTAACCGTACCAGAAATATGTACTACCCATTACTTTTACAAAGCCGTTTTCTTCCAACCAAGGGATTTGGGTGTCTTTCATAAATGCAAGCCGTTCAGCACCGCTGTATTTATCCTGCTCTACACTTATTACAGTCTCCATAACCTGCTCATTGTGTCCCAGCAAAGCAGCTTCCTTCATTTTGGCAAGGACGGCATCATTTTTCTCGCCGGGTAGCCACCAATAGCCGGCCATTAGAGTGTCGGCCAGGGCGTGCTGCTTTTCTTTGGATTCCTCCAGTTCTTCTACGGCTTTCAATACCTGCCGGTACTCTTTTTCAAAGCCGGTCTTGTCCTCCTTGAGCCGCCACAGCTTCAGCTGCTCCACCTGCCGCATAACACGGGTGAGGATGCTCTCGTTATCGTCGTATGTATTTTCCATAAGGCCGTATTCCTTTCTTAGTTGTTTACGCCCTTCGCTCAGCCGCCATTTCACCGTCCCTGCCGGCAGGGACAGGGCTTTGGCGATGTCGGCAATGGAAAGACCTTCAAAATAATGGAGTTTGACAGCCTGCCGAATCTTCTCGCTGAGGGAATCCACCGCAGCGCGGAGCATTTCAGCGGAATCGTCCTGGGACAGGCCAAGCATCTCCCAGAGGGTGTCGTTTTCGTCTTGAGAGGACATATTTTTCAGCAAATCCAAGCTGATATCGGGTATGGCGCTGCGGTAGTGGACTACCAGCGTCCGCGCCTTGTTTTTGGCAATACTGCATACCCACGGGCCGAATTTCTCCCGACTCTTCAACTGATCCAAATTGATCCACGCGGAAACAAAGGCATCCTGGGATGCATCCTGTGCGGAAAAATGATTCTCTGTGACCTTCAAGGCGGTACCCAGCACGGCGCGCTCGTGCCGCATTACCAACTCTTCAAAGGCAGTTTGGTCTCCCAGCAGGGACAATTCCACCAAGATATCGTCTGAGTGGTTTACATAATGTGTCATTTTAAGTCCTCTCTTGTGTATCTTTCAAAAAGGTCTTTCGGGCGATCACTTATAAGACGCAAAAAAAGAATCAAAGGTTGGGTTTTGCAAAAAAATATCAGAGAGTAAATAGCAGCCTCTCAGAAAAACTGAGAGACTGCTGCAACTTATAGGGATTCCATAACCGCCTTGATTCTTGCCACGGTTCTGTCGTAACCCAGAATCTGCATCACCGTGTACAGATCGGGGGAGTTGGTTTTGCCGGTGACTGCCTGCCGGATGAAGGTGGACACATCAGCCACAGTGCCGGGGAAGGCATCGGGGTCTGCCTTGTAGGCCTTCATGTCGGTGGTAAAGCCCATTTCTTCCGTGATTGCCTTGACCTTGTCAAACCAGACAGAGGAATCGTCGGCAATGTCAAACCGCTCCAGGAATTTGGTAAGGGCGGTTTTGACGGTGTCCGGGGAGAATTTTTCGTCAAACACAGGCTTTTCCAGATACGCGTCGAAGAAGAAGCCCATATAGGCCTTGGCCTCTGTCCAAACGGCAATGTCCTTACGGGGCTTTTTGCCGCCCCGGCCAATGGCGAGAATCGCCTTGGCGTAGGCAGGATCTGCGCTTAGCTTTTCACCGAAATCTGCGTCAAACTCCTGCGCCCATTCGGTAAGCAGGGTGTAGACCTTGTCCGCATCCATAGTGGCAATGACATTTTTGGAAACATCTGTCAGCTTGGCATAGTCAAAAAGGTTGCCGGCAGGATTCAGCTTCTTGGGGCTGAACTTAAATTCCGAAGCGGGGGCGGTGGGGTTGGCTCTGCGCCAGTCTTCGTAGTTGGAGTTTAAGAGCGTCATAATATACTCATAAACCGCCTCTACCGGGAAGCCCTCTGCCTTATAGAAGGTCAGCGCCAATTCCGGGTCTTTCCGCTTGGAGAGCTTCCGCTTGGAAGTGCCGTCCATCTTCAACAGCGGTCCGATATGCACATACTTGGGAAGCTTAAAGCCCAGGGCATTGAACAGCTGAATGTGGAACGGCAGGGTGGGTAGCCACTCGTCGCCCCGAACCACGTGGGTAGTGCGCATCAGGTGGTCGTCCACTGCGTGGGCGAAGTGATAGGTGGGAATGCCGTCGGATTTCAGCAGCACGTGGTCAATATCGTTTTCCGTTATGGTCAGCTTGCCCTTTACCAGATCATCAAACTTGAACTGGTTTTCAATGCTGCCGGTGGAGCGGAAACGGAGCACCCAAGGGTTACCTGCGGCAAGCTGCTCCTGGATGTCTTCCATAGAACGGTCACGCCATATAGCATATTTTCCGTAATAACCGGTGGTCTCCTTGTTCGCCTCCTGGCGCTCACGCATAGCGCCCAGTTCTTCCTCTGTGCAGAAGCAGGGGTACGCCATACCCTGACATACCAGCTTTTTGGCATATACGTGATAGATTGCCGCTCTCTGCCGCTGACGGTAAGGACCGTAATTGCCACTGTCACCGTCCATGGTAGCGCCCTCGTCAAAGGCAATGCCGTAGTGCTTCAGGGTGTTGATGAGCACCTCCACAGCCCCGGGCACCTCCCGCTTGGCGTCGGTATCCTCCACCCGCAAAAACAGCACGCCGCCGCTCTGGTGCGCCATGCGCTCACTGGTCAGACCCTGCACCAGATTGCCCAAGTGGACAAAGCCGGTGGGGGAGGGAGCCATACGGGTGATGACTGCACCCTCCGGGTAGTTCCGGGGCGGAAATCTCTCTTCCAGCAACTCCGGGGTGTCAGTTACATTGGGAAACAGCAAATCAGCAAGTGCTTGATAATCCATATCTATTACCTCTCATTGGAATTCTTTTGCTATTGTAGCATAGATGCCGGGGGAAAGTCAATTTCCCGTTGCGTTTTTCTAAGGAGTGTGGTAAAATCAAGGAAATTATGAAAAATGAGGCGAAAGAAATGGAAGAGGCAGCAAAGAAAAGAATGTTATCGGGCATTCAGCCCAGCGGCGATTTGCATTTGGGCAATTATCTGGGCGCAATCAAGAATTGGAGCAGCCGGGCGGAGCAGTACGAGTGCTTCTATTTTATGGCGGACATGCATACCATTACTGTGCGGCAGACCCCGGCGGATTTGCGCCGCCGTACCCTGGAGCAGCTGGCGCAGTATATTGCCTGCGGACTGGACCCGGAGAAGAATACCCTGTTTGTCCAGAGCCATGTGCACCAGCACGCGGAGCTTGGCTGGGTGCTGAACTGCTACACCATGTTCGGTGAGCTGTCCCGCATGACCCAGTTTAAGGATAAATCCGCCAAGAATGCGGAGAATATCAATGGCGGCTTGTTTACGTACCCTGCGCTGATGGCTGCGGATATTCTGCTGTACCAGCCGGATCTGGTGCCGGTGGGACACGATCAGAAGCAGCATTGCGAGCTGACCCGGGACGTTGCCCAGCGGTTTAACAGCATTTACGGCGATGTGTTCAAGATTCCCGAGCCTTACATTCCGGAGACCGGCGCCCGGGTTATGAGCCTAAACGCCCCCGAGAGCAAGATGAGCAAGTCCATGCCCGAGGGCTGTGTGTTCCTGATGGAACGCCCTGAGGACATTCAGCGGAAGTTCAAGCGCGCCATCACCGATTCCGATACGGAAAATTGCGTCCGGTATGACCCGGAGCATAAGCCGGGTGTGGCAAACCTGATGAGTATTTACTCTGCTGTTACAGGTCTGAGCTACGATGCAATTAGCGCGGAGTTTGCGGGTCAGGGTTACGGCGCGTTCAAGCCCCGGGTAGGCGAGGCGGTCATCGAGACCCTGCGGCCCATCCGCGAGGAGGCAACCCGCCTGCTCAAAGACAAAGCCTATCTGGAGAGCGTGTACCGCAACGGTGCGGAACGGGCAAGCTATGAGGCGGAAAAGACCTTACGGAAGGTCTACAAGAAGATCGGTTTCCTGGCAAGATAACGGTTTCAAGGGTGCTTTCCGCACCCTTGAATTATGAAAAGGAGGGCAGCCCATGAAGGCGTGGCAGCATTTTAAGACCATAACCAAGCACCGCTTTCTGGTGCTGGGCGGCTGTTTCCGGGTGGGCCTGTACCTACAGGGGCTGACCCACGACCTGTCCAAATATTCCCCCACGGAATTTTGGAACGGCGCGAAATTTTACCAAGGTATCCGAAGCCCCAACAGTGCAGAACGGGAGCAAAAGGGGTACAGCGAGGCGTGGATGCACCATAAGGGCCGCAACCGGCACCATTATGAGTACTGGACAGACATGAATCTGCAGACCAAGCAGTATGAGGCGCTGCCCATGCCCCGCAAGTATCTGGTGGAGATGGTGATGGACCGCCGGGCAGCCTGTATGACTTATCAGGGAAAAGCGTATACCGACAGGGCGGCGCTGGAATATTTCCGCAAAAGCATGGAGCGAAACCGTATGCATCCTCAGACCCGGCAGGAACTGGATTATCTGCTGGAAATGCTCAGCGAGAAGGGCGAGAAAGAGACGTTTTCCTATATTAAGTCCCGTGTTCTGAAGGGAAAACCCTTTCCTTGGGAGCAAGGGTGAATAGGATTGCCGATTCGGGGAAAGATAGATAGCGGCGGGAAGAAAAATACGCCGGATAAGGAAAAAAGTGCTTGACTTTTTCTGGTATTTGCGTATAATGAATCTCGTCCGTGTGATAGAGGATTAGTGTAACGGTAGCACACCGGACTCTGACTCCGTTTGCGGGGGTTCGAATCCCTCATCCTCTGCCAATAATAAAAGCCACCCATTTGGGTGGCTTTTATTATTGGCTTCGGCTGAGGGGGATTCAAACCCATCTAAATGCAACAGTCCGGGAACTGTTGCGCGCGACGGCTCGACGGAGCGTAACTTTAATTAAATCGAATCCCTCATCCTCTGTCCTCGATTTTCGGTAACAGTTCCAAATTGAGTAAGTATTGAAGCAGTTCTTTGCTCAAATATTCCTTGGATACAAAAGCATCTTCCTGTGGGGTGCTGGGCATGAAGTTTTCACAAGCGGTTGAATCCGGTTGTTTCCGTCTTACCTTGTTGAAAGTACAATGTCCACAGTGAACGCGGAAGATTTTTCGCCGGTCAAACGTATAGTGCCGTAAGTAATAGTGGCAATCGGAGCAGCGCTGGATATTCATAAAATACCTCCAAATTGTTTTATATTATATTACTCAATGTTTGAGTGAATGACAATACTCAAATTATGAGTATGATAAAATACAAACATAAATATTGGTGGAGGATGCTATGGATTACAGGGAAAGACTTCGGAATATTCGGGAAGACCGTGATATGACACAGGCGGAAATAGGAAAGGTATTGAATAAAAGTCAGCAGGGCTATAATCACATTGAAATTGGCCGGGCTGAGCTTAAAATTGATGATTTGGTAACATTGTGCCGTTTTTATAACCTTTCAGCTGACTATATTGTCGGCCTTATCAATAAACCTGTTTCCTTTAATACAAAGTGATTTCATAAGAAAGACCACCCGTCGGGTGGTCTTTCTCGTTAGCCATCTCCTCTTTACAAACGGGCGGCTAATAGCCGCCCCTACATATCTATGAGAAGGCGTTTGTTTCGTGAAAAACCCTTGCCGAATGCGCCTTTTTCTATTTACAATTTAGAAGTATATGGTATAATACAAGGGAAATTATACCGCAAAGGAGAGGGTATTTATGATTAAGGAAGTTAAAAAGGACAATCTGGTTTGCCGGGTGTACGAAAATCGTGATGAAATGGGTAAGGCGGCCGCAAAGGACGCCGCAGAACGTATTCGCCAGCTGCTGGAAACGCAGGATGAGATCAATATGGTTTTCGCTGCCGCTCCTTCTCAGAATGATGTGCTGAAGCACCTGCTGGAGGAGAATGTGGACTGGTCCAAGATCAATGCTTTCCACATGGACGAGTACATAGGTCTGGAAGACAAGTTCGAAAAGACCTTCGCTTACTACTTAAAGACCACCATTTTTGACAAGGTGAATTTGAAGAGTGTCAACTATGTGGGCAGCGGTGATGTGGAGTCTGTCTGCGCAAACTACACCAAGCTGCTCCGCGAAAGAGAAATCGACATCGTGCTGTGCGGCATCGGAGAGAATGCCCATCTGGCATTCAATGATCCCCCTGTTGCCGATTTCAACGACAAGGAAGTCATCAAGGCGGTCAAGCTGGACGAAGTTTGCCGTAACCAGCAGGTCAACGACAAGACCTTCGATACCCTGGACGAAGTGCCCCAGTACGCGGTTACCCTGACCATTCCCACCATGGTATCTGCCAAGTATATGTTTTGCGTGGTGCCCACCGATAAGAAGGCGCAGGCTGTGTATGACACCATGAACGCGGAAATCTCCGAGGCAGTTCCCGCAACCGCCATGAGAAACCACAAAAACGCCATCATGTACACCGACAGCGACAGCGCTGCTCTGCTGAAGTAAGCGCTGCACAAAGGGGATTGAACCATGAAAAAGAAGCTGGAAATTGTTGCATTGCAGATTGACCTTGCCCGTCAGAAGGAGACCGTAGAGTTTGTCAAGCGCTATATCGACTTTGCCAAGGAAAACGGCTATAACGCGCTGTTGGTCTATCTGGAAGCGGCGATCAAGGTGGAATGCACCCCGTTTTTCAATGATGATGAGTGTTATACGCCTGACGAAATCCGGGAGATTGTTGCCTACGGCAATCAGGTGGGCGTGGATGTGATTCCCGCTTTGGAAAACCTAAGCCACGTGGAGAACTTTATGCGCCATCCGGAGCTGGCATTTATTGCGGAATGTCAGGATGCGGCCGTGGACGGCAGAGCCATCTTCACCGGTCTTGGTGACTGCGCTTGTCTGAGCAATCCCGAGGGCATGGCATTTTTGGATACCTACTTCTCCCAGGTGATTCCTCTGTTTACCAGCCAGTACGTCCATGTGGGTATGGACGAGCCCTTTGATTTTGCTGTGTGCAAAAGATGCGCAGAGCGAATCAAAAACGGTGTGTCCAAGCAGGAGATGTTCTATCAGCACCTGATGCGCACCTACAATCTGGTGAAATCCTTCGGCAAGACCATGATGATGTGGGACGATTTCTTCCAGTACCTGGACGTGGTGGAAAGACTGCCCCGGGACATCATCATGTGCAACTGGAACTACGGTTTCATTGCAGACGAGCCCGGCGGACACTGGCTGAACCGGAAGAAGAAGGATTGGCAACGTTACTATGACCAGCTGGGCTTTGAGTACCTGTTCTGCACCTTTGCCCAAAGCACCTCCAAGCTGTACAATACCGACGGCTTTACCCAGTACGCCTCCAAGTATCACCCCAAGGGCGCGTTGATGACGGTGTGGGAGCGGGCCAGCCGGTTCTATCACTGCTCCTATCCTGCCATTGCCTATTCCGGCAGACTCTGGAGCGGCAAGGCAACGGAAAAAGACAAGGTGAAGATTTACACCGAATATCTGGGCAGTGAAGAGGCAGCCAAGATTGTGCTGAATCTGGAAGCCGACGGCAGCAGCTTCCAGCCCAACAATACCAAAATCTGCGAAAACAGAAATCTTGCCCGTTACTATGCCACCAATGTGTCGGATTATGCTTACCACAGATTGAAGGAAATTTCCGCTCAGATGGAAGACGGCGTTCAGAAGGATATTCTGGATGATATCATCAGCTTCCTGCTGGACGGCTACCTGGGACAGCTGCAGCATAAGCTGTGCGTGGAAGTGTTTGATAACTACGAAACCCGCGCCAAAAAGCCTGCTTATTTTGTGAAGCAGCTGCAGGAAATGAAGGAAATGAGCCGGGATGCCTACGAGCACGGTCAGCAGATGTGGAAAAAGTACCGCCCGGGTGTGCCGTCCTTCCTCAATAAGTTCGATAACAAGTTTATCGGCAGAGAGAGAAATTACGATAACCTGATTGCTGACATTGAGAAGAACGAGCGCCGCGGCGTATTCTATGCAGAGCTGATGCTCCACTGCGTGTACGGCACGCCCCGTCTGATTGTGGAAATCCACTACAAGGACAAGCGTATTCCCGCTACTGTTCACAGAACCTCTGCCAAGGTCAGCGGCGGTGTCAATACCATTCGCTTTGCCATGGAGAATAAGCCGGTGGACTATGTGCTGTTTACCTTGTACGGCGAAGGCTCTGTGTATCCGGTGCACTTCCGCTACACCTGCGGCGGCAAGAAGTACGTGGTGTCCGGCGTGACGAAGGTCAGCGGCGAAGCCAAGAACTTGAAGCGGATTCTCAGTAACGATACCCAGTTTGCAGAGCTGGGCTGCAACGACGGTCAGGCCCACTTTGAGGACGTAAGCCTGTCCCACACCCGGCACCAAATTAAGCTGAAATTCAAGAGAATGAAGTGATTTGATGATTAAGATTAAAAGTGACAAACTCATTGTGGGCGAAAGCCTGTTTGACGGATTTCTGTACTTAAAAGACGGGAAAATCGCCGAAATCAGCAAGAGAGATTTGCCCTGTGAGGAAAGCTATGATTACACAGGCAGCTTTGTAAGCCCCGGTTTTATTGACCTGCACACCCACGGCGCAGGCGGCTACGCCTTTATGAACAGCACGGTGGACGATGTGATAGAGGGCTGCAAGTACCATCTGTATTACGGCACCACCTGCATTCTGCCCACCATCTCTGCCGGCGCGTTCCCGGTGATGGAGGAGGCGGTCATCAATATCCGTAAGGCCATGGAAAGCGGCAAAGCGCCCACTATTCTGGGCGCCCATCTGGAGGGACCTTATCTTTCCAAAAACCAGTGCGGCGCGCAGAATACCGCCTATATCACCCCTCCCGTGCAGGCGGATTATGAGCGCCTGATTCGTGAAAACGGCTGCGCGGTGAAACGGTGGACCTATGCCCCGGAAAATGACATGGGTGGAGAATTCTGCAAGTTCATTACCAGCCACGGTGTCATCGCCTCCGCAGGCCACAGTGATGCCATTTATGACGATATGAAGGTGGCAATGGAAAACGGCTGTAATCTGATTACCCACCTGTATTCCTGTACCTCCACCATCACCCGTGACCACGGCTTCCGCCGGTTGGGCATTATTGAAAGCGCCTATTTGGAAGAGGATATGTACGTGGAAATTATTGCCGACGGCAAGCACCTGCCTGCGGACCTGATCCGGCTCATTGTGAAGAACAAGGGCACGGACAAGGTGGCGCTGATTACCGACAGTTTGGAAATTGCCGGCACGGACATCAAAGAGGGCGTTATGAGCGGCACGGAGTTTATCGTGGAGGACGGGGTCTGCAAGCTGAAGGACCGGTCTGCCTTTGCCGGAAGCGTTGCTACTGCCAATGTACTGATCAAGACCATGGTTAAGGATTGCGGCTATTCCGTTCCTACTGCTGTGAAGATGCTGACCAAGGTTCCCGCGGAAATTCTGGGAATTGACAAGGGCCAGCTGAAGGAAGGCTTTGACGCGGATATTGTGGTATTCGATGGGGATATTGCCATTCAGCAGGTATTCCTGGCCGGTAATAAAGTATGAAAACAAGGCGTGTTGCACAGCAACACGCCTTGTTTTCATGGAAAAATCATTATGTAGGGACTGGCCTCCGGACAGTCCGAATAACCTTGTGAAAGGACTGTTGGGGACGCCGGCCCCTATTTCGTGTTTTACAAAAAGCAGTACAACGCCAGAGTCAGAAGGGCGGTGTTTTTCTCCTCCGGTTTGTCGCCTGCCATGAGCAAAAGCAGCAGCACCACAATTAAATCCCCGGTGTCAAAATCCTTGGGAATCAGCCGTCGGAGAAATCCGCTGATGGGAGTTACCGGCGGGGGCGCTTGGTGTGGCTGATGTACCGGCGGCGGTGGGCTTGTTTGAATGGGGGCAGGGCGGGGCGCGTCTTCTACCCGGTTTCGTTTGTGTGAGCCGTCCTGCTGGGGAACATAGCGATTATACATAGCCTCACCTGCCTAAAAATGACGATGCCATACCTGCCAGCTTTGCCGCCCGCATGGCTTTCTCCAGCTTGTGAATCCGCTGACTGCTCAAATACGGCGCAAGGGCTTGCAAAAGGGAACGCTGCTGAGCGTCAATGCCAGTTTTTCCAATCAGGGAGGTCAGCTTCTGGACCATGGCAAAGTCAATCTCCGGACCGGACTCTGCCGGCGCTGCAGCAGGTTCCGGGCTTGACTGAAAGTTTTGGGCGATGGACATAATTTGCTCCATCATCTGGGGATTTCCCAGAATTGCGCCCAGCTTGGATTCCATATCCTCCATTACTTTCCTCCCAGTTCTTTCAGTAACCGCTGTGCCTCCGGGGAGGAGAGCATGGCGCTTAAGGTCTGGCTGGCATGGCTGTAGTCACCGCCCTTGGCCTGCGCTACTGCCTGTTCCAGTTTGGCATTATCCTTCTGCTTCAGCATGGCAATCAGTTGCTGCCCGGCAGGGCTTTTTGCCAAACGCATTACCTCTTCCATGGAAAAATCTTGAGATTTTTTCTGCATGATGATTGCCTCCTGTCCAAATGCCTGCTATAATACATCTACAAACATTGTATGCGCAAGGGAAGGCATTGGTGAACTATGAAAATACTTGTTTTGTCAGATTCCCATTCCAGCCTGCGGTTTATGCGCCGGTGTATAGAGAAAGTAAAGCCGGACGCGGTGGTGCATCTGGGGGATTACTATGATGACGCCGAAAGCCTGGCGGAAACCTATCCCCACATTCCATTCCATCAGGTGGCGGGTAACTGCGATAAATACCGCAGCCCGGTGAATGCCCGGTTGATGCTGTGCTATGCCTTAGGTGGTGTGACGGTATATATGACCCACGGTCATCTTCACCACGTTAAAATGGGTCTTGGCGCTCTGCTGGCAGATGCCTGGAAAAACGGCGCGCAGGTCGTTTTGTACGGCCATACCCATATCCCAGACTGTCACCGGGAGGAGGACGGCCTTTGGGTGCTGAACCCCGGCAGTGCCGGCAGCTCCGCAGGCATTTTGGAAACCGACGGACAGGCCATTACCGCCTGCTATTTGATAACAGAAACCAATTTGGAGGAATCGGTATGATTTTAACCATCGACATTGGAAACTCGAATATTGTGCTGGGCGGTGTCAGGGAGGACACCATCGCCTTTGAGGCAAGACTGCGCACTGAGGCCACCAAGACCTCCGACCAGTACTGTGTGGACTTGAAAATCCTGCTGGATGTGTACGGCGTACAGCCGGAGGAGATTGAGGGGTGCATTATCTCCTCGGTGGTGCCCCAGGTACTTAACTCCTTCCAGACAGCCATCAAGAAGCTCACCGGCAAGACCAGCCTGGTGGTAGGCCCCGGCATCAAGACCGGACTGGATATCCGGCTGGAAAACCCCGGTCAGACCGGCGCGGATTTGGTGGTAGCGGATGTGGCGGCGCTGAAAGAGCACAAGCCGCCGCTGATTGTCATTGATATGGGTACGGCAACCACCATGTCCGTTTTGGACCAGAACGGCGCCCATATCGGCGGCTGTATCATTCCCGGCGTGCGGATATCCTTGGACGCGCTGACGGATAAAACTGCCCTGCTGCCGGGTCTGCAGATGGACCAGCCCAAACGGGCCATCGGCAGAAATACCATTGACGCCATGCGATCCGGCATTATGATGGGTACAGCCTGCATGCTGGACGGCATGGTGGAGCGTATGGAGCAGGAACTGGGCTGCAAAACCACTGTCATTGCCACCGGCGGTATTGCCAAGTTCATTGTGCCGCTGTGCAAGACACCTATGATTTATGATAAGGATTTGCTGATTAAGGGTCTGGCCGCGCTGTACCGGGACAACAGGAAGAAATAATTACAGCACCGTGAGCAGCAACAGCATGGCGGCAATTCCCATGCCGCTGGCGGCTACCAATGCGGTATCCAGCAGTTTTTGGAAAACTTCACGGCGGGTAGCCGCATTGGGATAGGGGAAAGCGGGACGGCAGTAAGATTTACACACGGTTGTTTTCATTGGAAATACCTCCTTGTTTTGTTTTCTGCTGTAAGCATACAAAAAGAAAAGTCCAATAAAACGGACTTTCTAAAAAAGGGAAATCCAGCAGAAAAACGGGCCGGAATAAAATGTCCTTGCAAGACGGAGCATGGCGTGGTAAAATAGTTCCGTGATGAAGATTATGACCACCGGAGGTGGATTATGAAAAAAACAATTTCTCAGAACAGACGCCCCGTTTCCGGAAATACAGGGTGGCAGAAGACCGTTGCGGTTTTGAAGAAAATATGGTACGTGCTTTCCCTTACCGGGAAGCTGGCATACAAAACCCGGAGTGTGCTGCTGGCCATTCCCGTAGCTGTGTGCGCGGTAGCGCTTGCAATCCGCAATGCGCGGTTGCTGCCCCAGGTTGTGTGGCTGAATGTGCAGCTGAACGGAGGCGCTCCCATCATGGTCACCCGGGGCATTGCGGTGATGTTCCCACTGGCGTTGACGGCGCTGTGCCTGCTTTTGATGTTCTGCTCCAAGAGAACGCTGTACCCCTGGCTGATCAGCGTGCTATCTCTGGTATTGCCTTTGGTAATCTGGATGCTGGATGTATTTGCTGCATAAAAAAAGACGTGTTGCAAAGATTTGCAACACGTCTTCTTTATTGGTTGATCAGCAGGAGCAGCTCCTCCATGCTGTGAGCAATGGCTATGGCGCCGGCTTGTTCCATGGCGGCAACCTTGCCGTAACCCCAGCTGACCCCAATGGTGGGTATCCCGTGGGCGGCTGCGCCAAGCACATCAAATTCCGTATCTCCCACCATGAGAATATTTTCCTGCGCGCCGATTTTACCCAGCAAATACGCAATGACATCGGCTTTGTGAGAACGGGTATTGTCAAAAGTAGCGCCGCAGATGACCTCAAAATACCCGGTCAGTTCAAATTTTTCCAGTACTTCCAAAGCGGTGGTTTCCGGCTTGGAGGTGGCGACAAACAGCCGGTGTCCCTGCTTTTGCAGGGTTTCCAGCAGTTGGTGAATGCCGGGGTAGGGGGAATTTTCAAACTTACCCACCACAAGATACCGACTGCGGAACACATCGACCGCTTCCTGAAGCCGGTCTTCCGGCACGCCGAATCGGGCAAAGGTCTTTTCCAGGGGTGGCCCTACAAAAACACCCAGTTCCTCTCTGGATGGGACAGGCAGACCGAAATGCTTTAACGCCAGCGTGGCGCAGTTGATGATGCCCTCGCCGGAGTCGGTAAGCGTGCCGTCCAGATCGAAGAGAATCGCTTTTTTGCACATATAGAAAACCTCCTGCCGTTTTTGTTATGATAACACGGCTGACGAGGATTGACAACTGTTTTTGAAAAATGCAGGGACCGGTGTCCTCAACAGTCCGTTTGGGATTCGGTTTGTTTAGTGGACTGTCCGGAGGCCAGTCCCTACAAATCTGTATTCCCACAATGCCAATAAAAAAGACCACCAACCTGGTGGTCTTTTCTTTTACGAAATAGTGACGAAAAGTAGCGCAGATTGGGAAAAGAAATGCGAAAAGTAACGTGTTATACTAAGCTGTCAATGCTGTCAATTTTGCTTTGGCAGGTAATATTCTCTAACCTTTCTTTTGCCACTTCTGTATATTTTCCGCTTAAGTCAACGCCAATTCCTTTTCTGCCCAATTTGACTGCCGCACTAACGGTGCTTCCGGTACCCGAAAAGGGATCTAATACGATTCCATCAACAGGACACGTTGATAAAATAGGCGTTTTCAGAAGTTCCTCGGGGAAAACAGCGCAATGCGCATCCTTTCTCCATTTATCTTCAGGTACAATTCTCCAAATATCAGATGGCAGAAACCCTTTTTTGCGCATTTTCATAATATAGAATCCCTTTTCTTGCAGCTCTTTAGCTCGTCCGCTAACTTTAGAGTTTTCGCTATGAAAACTGCGCTGCTCACCACGAATTGTCATCCTAAAATCGACAACCTCACCGCGTCGCATTTCTTCTAATGTTTCGTTTAACGCGTTTATAGCTTTTTCTTTTTCTTCGGCAGTTAGCACTGGGGACAATTCGATTTGCTTAAAGTATTTTTTTCCGCTAACTCCAGTTGCAGAAATCATCGTTCCTTCGGACGTTTCGCGAGCATCTACTTCAGGAATAATTCGTATAGATTCTGCGTCGAAATAGTATTTATTGCTTTTTACGAATTGAAAAACATGTTCATAAATATCTCTAAAGCGATCCTTGCAGCTTTGCGTTCCTTTAATCTGATCCCAAATGATATCACTTCTCAAAATCCAACCTTCGCCTTCCATAGCGAGGGCAACTCGCCAAGGCATGCCCATGAGGCATTTATTGACAAACTTATCACCTATGTTAAGCCAAAAGGTTCCCGATGGTTTCAGCACACGTTTAATTTCACGAACAACTTTCATTAAATTGGCAACATATTCTTCGGGACTTTTTTCGGCTCCAATAATATTGGTTATTTCGCCATCATAGTCTTCATATATTCGTTGTTGCCAGTAAGGGGGCGAAGTTATAACACAATCAATAGAGTTATCAGGTAGCATCGACAATACCTCAATACTGTCGCCAACTACTAGTTTATATCTGCTTGTTCCACAAAGTACTTCGTTAAACATTATAAAACTCCATCTACTTTGCCTTTATTGATAGCATTTTCTAAAAAGCCTTTATCTGTCAAATAATCTTGGGCATTCGCGCCAGCAAGAATTTTGTTTATGCCTTCTAAATCTGCACTAAGCCATTCGGCGGGCTTCAATTTATATGCCGATGATTTTTCGTCCCAAAATTCGTTATAGGTCATAAAATGCACCGGATCATCCATATTGCATCTTAAATCAGAAGTGTCAACGGCGCTTTTAAGATAATCCATTGCTGCATCTTGAATTACAAATACAATTTTTCTGCCCCAGGTGTTTACAACATTTCCCTTTTTGTAGACTTGCTGCATCATGGTTTTCATAAACTCATTTGCCCAATTCAAACCAAATGTATAATCGCTATCGTATCTTCCGTTTTGCAATAAATCTTTTACATAACTATATGGAGAACCCGTTGTACCATTTGCTTGAAATTCTACGCATAAGAAGTCAATAGGAGTATTCGTGCTTTCATCAATTT
Source organism: Faecousia sp. (assembly GCA_045540155.1). Classification (GTDB taxonomy): domain Bacteria; phylum Bacillota; class Clostridia; order Oscillospirales; family Oscillospiraceae; genus Faecousia. Next base: position 8,203 of record JAZQGT010000050.1, on the reverse strand, counting down.
TTACAGCAACATAATCTACGTTTCCGCTTACACCCATGTTTACTTCTTTAACCCATTTGACCTTTTTCCAATCAGGGAAAAAACGTTCTTGAATAGATGTAAAAACGGTGTCTTCCAAGAAACGAGAAGGACAAATAATTACCGGTCTATAAGAATCAGTGAATGAACCTTTATATCCAACAGAGCATATACCTACTTTTATATGGGGTTCACTCTTCCTGGGTTTTGTACACTCACGTCCCAAATAGGGGCAATACTGCATTTTTCTTTCATTTATAGCTTGGTCACTAATATCTGTATACACTCTTCCAAAAACTTCAATGGGAAATTTGCCAATCTTAGGTTCCATTGTGATCCTCCTAAATTATACTACACACGTTACTCATAGGCAACATCTAAATCAAAATTAAAAAAATCTTTTACGGATATATCTAGCGATTTTATTATTTTCTCAACGCTATCCAATGTAGCATTTCTTTTGCCAGATTCTATTCCGGCCAAATATGTTCTATCTAAATCTGCCTTTAAGGCCAGCTTTTCTTGAGATATACCCATTTTATTTCGTAAGTACTTAATTCTATTTCCAACATCATATTTCAACATAGCAATCCCCCTTAGAATGTAAGCATCTATAAAAATTGTACATTCTATGTTGCTTATTAGTCAACGGATTATAAGTAACACATGCTGCTTTTCTGACAAATTTCGCTATTCAAATCCCGCCGATTGCTGCTTTGACTACTTCTTTGCTTTGTAAAGAAGTGCAAAACGTAACCTAGCAATCTACTGTTTCAGAATACAAAAACAGGGGTGGTGCGATCTAATCGACCGCTCCAACCCCTGGTTTAAGCTTATTTTGCTCGTAAAAGCAAGAAAAAACCTCTCTTGCCTTGATAGGCAAAAGAGGTTTCTTTTGTGGCGGAGAGTTAGGGATTCGAACCCTAGGTTCCTTTCGGAATCACTAGTTTTCAAGACTAGCTCCTTAAACCGCTCGGACAACTCTCCTTGTCCTGCCAATGATACCACTGTGTTTGGGAAAAGTCAAGGGAAGTTATCTGCGTTTTTTAGCAGGGTTTGTCCGTTTCAACGGTCTTTTTGCAGGCGGCTTGGGGGGAGCCTTGTAACCGCCCGGCTTGGGGGGCACGGCGCGGATCAGACACTTTGGTCCAGAGCCGATTAAATCCTCCCGGTGCGCCTTTAACAGCGCCTCCCGCACCAGATAGTAATTCTTGGAATTGCGGTATTGAATCAGCGCCCGCTGCATGGCCTTTTCGTGGGGGTCGGTGGGCACATAGACCTTGTCCATGGTTCTGGGGTCAAGACCGGGGTAGTACATTACTGTAGACAATGTGGAGGGGGTGGGGTAGAAGTCCTGCACCTGCTCGGGATTGTAGCCCATGTCCCGGACATACTCCGCCAGCGCCACCGCCTCTTTCATCGTAGAGCCGGGGTGGCTGGACATGAGATAGGGAACCAAAAACTGATTCATACCGTACTGCTTATTCAGAGCGTAGTATTTTTCCACAAACCGGTTGTAAACCGCGTTGGCAGGCTTACCCATGCGACTAAGCACCGCGTCCGACACGTGCTCCGGCGCAACCTTCAGCTGACCGGAGATGTGGAACTGCACCAGCTCCTTAAAAAATGTATCCTTTTTGTCAGAGAGCAGGTAATCAAATCGGATGCCGCTGCGGACAAATACCTTCTTCACCCCGGGGATTTTCCGCAGTTTCCGCAGCAGCGCCACATAGTCGGAGTGGTCTGCCTTCATGTTCTTACAGGGGGTGGGGTACAGGCACTGCCGCCCGCCGCAAGCACCCTTGGTAAGCTGCTTTTCGCAGGCAGGGTGGCGGAAATTGGCGGGAGGGCCGCCCACATCGTGGATATATCCCTTGAAGTCCTTGTCCCGCGCCATGGCCTCAGCCTCGGCAAGAATGGATTCGTGACTCCGGGTCTGGATAATGCGGCCCTGATGAAAGGTCAGCGCGCAGAACGAACAGGCGCCGAAACAGCCACGGTTGCTCACCAGACTGAATTTAACCTCCTCAATGGCAGGCACGCCCCCCTGCTTTTCGTAGCTGGGATGGTAGGTGCGGCAGTAGGGCAGGGCATACACCGCGTCCATCTCCTGCTGGGTCAGCGGCTTCTGGGGCGGATTCTGTACCACATAGGTTTTGCCGTAAGGCTCAGCCAGCCGCTTGGCGGTGAAGGGGTCACAGTTGCCGTACTGAATACGGAAGCTCTCGGCATAGTCCCGTTTATTGGCTTTCATTAAACTGTAGTGGGGCAGAACAATGGTGGGAAGACTCTCATCCAGGGTGTCCGTCTGGTAAACCGTACCGTCAATGTAGGTGATATCCCGGACGTTCATACCGGAATTTAAGGCATCGGCAATCTCCACAATGCTCTTCTCGCCCATGCCGTACATCAGAAGATCTGCCTGGGAATCCAGCAAAATGGAGCGTTTCAGGCTCTCCGACCAGTAGTCGTAGTGGGCCAGCCTCCGCAGACTTGCCTCAATGCCGCCAATGAGAATGGGCACGTCCCGATAGGTCTGGCGGATCAGATTGCAGTAAACCACTGTGGCGTAGTCCGGCCGTTTGCCCATCACGCCGCCGGGGGTGAAGGCGTCGTTTTTGCGCCGGTGCTTGGTGACGGAGTAGTGGTTCACCATGGAATCCATGTTGCCGCCGGACACCAGAAAGCCTAACCGGGGTCTGCCCAGCGCGTCGATGGATTTGGGATTTTTCCAGTCCGGCTGGGAGATGATGCCAACAGAGTAGCCGGCATTTTCCAACACTCGGCTGATGATGGCATGGCCAAAGGAGGGGTGATCCACATAGGCGTCACCGATGATGTACACAAAGTCGCACTGCTCCCAGCCGCGCGCTGCCATATCCTCTTTGGAAATGGGTAAAAAGTCCATAGAAACCTCCCGGGGTGTTTAAGCTTTGGGGAAAGGTTTGCGGGAATCGCTGACCCCGCAAATGTAATCCATACTGACGTTATAGAGCTTTGCTAAAATGATTAGGCTGTCTACGGGAATTCTGGTTCTGCCTAACTCGTAGTCCGAGTATGTTTTCTGTCCTACCTTTAGCAGCTGTGAAATTTCTGTTTGTGTTTTATCGCTATCCTCACGCAGTGCGCGGATTCTATCTGTGTAGCTCATAAAATCACCTCGCATACAGCATAACATAGAGTTTATAACTCTACTGGCTTATAGAGTTATAAACTCTATAATAGACGAGGAGGTGTTTTATATGAAGAAGAATTATTGTAAGAATTGTGCCTATTATTATCGGCACTATACATTTGATAGGCGAAAAATATTTCGGGTGAATTGTGGACATTGCACGTATAATAGGGCGAGAAAAAAGCGACCGGACAACATTGCTTGTGAGGCATATTCCCATGCGCCCCCCGCTGAGGACGCATTTGCCACAAAGGAGTACCTAAGTAAGGAGTTGTTACAGTACTTGCTGAAATTAGAGTTGTTGCCGCATATTGAAGATGGGGAGGAAGTGTAGGGACTGACGTCCCGACGGTCCTCTTGTGAAAGCTGCCTTTTTGCGGACTGTCCGGAGGCCAGTCCCTACATGATATTTGCAGTGGCGACCGTTGGTCATTTGAAAAAAAGGGGGTGGGACTTAACCAAATAAAAAGGACACCCATACGGATGTCCTTTTTGTTTGGTGCGCCAGAGCATTCTATAATCGAACCGTTTACCTCTTTGAGAGTTACGGTTTTAGTTGCTTCCTTATAATTAAACGCTATGACCAATTTGTCATCATAGAGATATACAGCGTTTACAAAAATGTCGATCAGTCTTTGTTTGTGTTCCTTCGTTTCCAAGTTCATGGCCTGAATTTGCTTCAACCATAGTATTAAGCCCTCTTTTGTGATGGTGGGCTTCTTCATCTCTGCTTTGATGAGCTTTAAGTTTATCTCATCTCTTGCTTGCTCCAATTCGAGCATTCTCTGTTTCGTCGTTGAAGTAATAATGCCTTCTTCAATTGCCTTGAGTAGATTGTTCAGTGCGGTTTCCGTTTCGCTGAGCCGTTGCTTCAGTAGCTGTATGACGGGGTTCTCTTTTTGAAAGTTCCGAAATACGATACCGGCAATATCTTCGATTACCTCATCATTCATCACTTCACGGGTGTACTTAATGACGATATCTTCGATCCAGTCCTTTTTGACGGTCTTTTTATCACAGGTGTGCTTGTACTTAGCGGTGTTGCATTTGTAGTACCGATGTACAGTTCCATTTCGCCCTGTGCCGCTTTCGCCGGCCATATAAGCACCGCATTTGCCGCAGAACAGCTTGGTGGTCAGTAAGTAGTCATCCTCGGCTTTGTGCCTTGCTGTGGCTCTCTTGTTCTTTTTACGCTCAATTTGCACTTTATCAAATAATGCCTGTGGTACGATCCTTGGTATGCCATCCTTTTGGATAATATCCCGGAACCTATACTCACCAATGTACCGTCGGTTCTTTAACATATCTGTGACGATATTGATGGAAATTTTAGAACCGAGAGAGGTTGTTACCCCTTTGGCGTTGAGCATATCCCTGATTTCCTTGATCGTCTTGCCGTTTGCATAGGCTTTGAATGCTTCTATCACGTAGGGAGCTTTTACGGGATCTACTTCAAATAGTTGGTCTTTGTTGATGGTATAACCTATGGGAACAGTACCGCCGTTGAACTTGCATTTTAAGGCATTCTCGGTCATACCTCTGCCAACCTTTTCAGCAAGCTCTGCGGAGTAGTATTCTGCCATACCTTCCAGCATTGATTCAAGCAAGATGCCCTCGGCGTTTTGGGAAATTGTTTCGGTAGCTGATATTACCTTAACCGCATTCTTTTTCAGCTTTGATTTATAGGTTGCCGAATCGTAACGGTTACGGGCAAATCGGTCAAGCTTCCAAACGATCACCACATTGAATTTTTGCTTTTCGCTGTCCTTGATCATCTGTTGGAACGCCGGTCGATTGTCTGTCTTTGCTGATAATGCTCTGTCGATATAGGTATCGAAAATTGAAATCCCTTGCTTTTCGGCAAATGCGTAGCATTCACGAAGCTGACCTTCTATGCTTTCCTCTCGTTGGCTATCCGAGGAATATCTTGCGTAGATAACACCAATCATTCGTTCTTCACCTCCTGAAGAACCTGAGCGATGGTCTCTTTCAGCCGTTCGTTGAATGCCGTACCCGGGGTAAAGCACATTGCCATCAGCTGCTCCACGCTACCCTCATCCTTAAGCACAGATTTGAGAGCGTCCGTACTGTGGACCATCCCCTTGGGGTTATCCGTTCTTCCGAAGATGTAATCCAGAGATACATCAAAGAAGTTAGCATACCAAAGCAGCTTTTCTAGCGGCGGTTCGGCAAGTCCGGTTTCGTACCGACCGATAGATGCCTGGGTGGTTTCGCACAGATCGGCCAGTTGTTTTTGCGAGTAACGGGCGTTTACTCGCAGTTCTTTCATCCGTTCTCCTACAATGTTCATGTTTAACATCACCTCCATATGAACTGTGTACATTATAACACAGATAAGGTTTTAAGTTAATATTATATACGTTTGCTATTAAAACGAATTACGAATATAATACAAGAATTTTTAGACTGATTTTGCTGACGAAAATTTATCAGGCAGTGCCGACAGCGACATCGGCACTGCCTGTAGCTTTAGGCTTTATTTTTATCGGAATGTTCCTTCATAAACTTCTCAAACTCGGCTTTGCCTTCTTCGGTTTCCAAAAGCTTTTCTATTTGTTCAATAAATACTGCAGCAAGAGAGTTGAGAGCTTCTTCGGGAACGTCCGACTTAAAAACAATTTTCGGATTGTTGATAAGCGACACCTCCTAAATTTAATTGCCTCCATTTCTGCCGGAGGCGGCCAAACTAAAAAACATCATAATTCTCTCCTTACGGGCGGTGACGGATGCCACCGCCCTGTGTTAATCTGTCCCTGTTTCCATATATATCAGTCCCAAGCTTGTCGGGACATTGTGTTCAATTTGAAAAATACCTTCATAAATAAAAAATAGTGGCGGGGTTACTGGGTTTTCTTCTTAGTCTTTTCATCCGGCAAATAAATTCTTGTTACCGTAAAACGATGATGTCCAAGATTTTCGCTAACGATCTTGTCCGCTTTTCTGGGCTTTTCTTTCGATACTTCTTCGTGAGTTTTCTGTGCGTAGCTGTGCCGAAGTCCGTGCCAGGAGATGGTGGCGTGTCTTTTCTTCTTGCCTTCTTCCACAATCTTGTCACGATCCTTGACCATAAACTTTTCTCTGTTATAGCTCATCCAGTTCTGCAAAGACTTGATCTCGTTCTTTACACCGTGTTTTTCACTGCCTGAAATCAGATAATCACCGGGCTGAAACCCTGCGGAACGAAAATACTCCAAGTATCGGGTAATCAATGCTCTCTGCTCCGGCTTTAGCTTGATAGGACGGGGTTGACCGCCCTTGCCGTTATGAACGATCAGATTACCGGTGTTCTTTGCCGACATCAGATACTCGATTTTTGTTGTGCATAATTCTTCCAGTCTCAATCCAAAAGCCTCGATAAAGTCACTGGCGATCACAACATCGGTTCTACCCATCTTTCCGGCAAGCTCTTTTGCTTTTTCAATTTCCTTGGGGAGCCATGCACGATTCTCGACACCAACCGCTCTTTTGGGAAGATCCAGGCAGTTGTTTTTGGACAGCTTGTTCTTGTTGCCGGACAGTCTGTGGAAAAAGCGGATACCGGACAGATCCGATTGGATGGTAGCAGGGGCGGCCCCTGACTCTTTCAGATAGTCAACGTAGGCTCGGAAGTGTCGGTCCTCCACATTCTTGAACTTCTCAAGACGATAATTGTCAGCCAAGAATCTACAGAACCGCTTCGCGGCTTCGTAGTGCCGTTTCCGTGTCTTATAGCTTTTCTCGTTGCAGTGCTTGTAAATAGACTTGATTTGTTCCAGCAGATTCTTTAATAGGCCCGGATTCTTCACCTTGGGCGGCGGTAGATTTTCAGGGATTACTAAATCTGTTTCGGGCGGTGCGTTGGGCTTATTATCCATAAGCGTTTCTCCTTTCCTAAGCCAGAGGCAAACACCTTGGCTTATAATTTTGATATATTTTAACGCAGTGCAGGGACAAGGCACTGCGAAAAAATCTCTGTACGAAAATAGAGATTTCAGGGGTCATTTTCGTCACGAAAATTTTAGAGTTCCTCGCTGACGAAAACGGTTTTGCGTACGAAAATTTTTGTCGCCGGTTCTTGCCGATTGAATTTGGTCAGGAATTCAATCGGCAAGAACCCTCGCACGCCGTTGGCGTGCCAAATGACAGTTACCTTTCGAAATATCATTTCGAAACGATAGTCATAGATTTTTTCGAAAGGACAGTCACTCTTTCTATAGTCATCTTTAGGGGATAGTTGATAAGACAAAGATTATCTGAGATTGCTCTATGATTAATCTATAAGACTTTCGAAACGATAGTGGATATGTCATTTCGAAGTGATAGTTGATATATCATCTCGAAGCGATAGTTGATATATTATTTCGAAGAGAAAGTTATATGTCATTTCAAAGAGACAGTCATATGTCATATCGAAAGGATAGTCCGCAGGGCATAATTCACCCACTGTCAAAAGGGGGACATATACTCTCATTTCTTACTGATTCTATTTTGACGCGGGGAATTATGCCCTGCTAATCACGGCTCTCCGACCTCGTCTCCGAGCCGTTTCTATCTGACTTGCGTCCGATAGAAACGGCTCGGCTCTCGAAAAGAGAGTCATAGATCATTTCGAAAAGACAGTCATATATCATATCGAAACGACAGTTCCGGCACCTGCTTTCGTAGGTTTGTGCTCATCGTATTCGGCTTCCTGCAGCTTGTCATTCACCAAGGCGAATGACAACTTGCAGAGAGCCGAATGGCTGTATCACGCAGGTGCAAATCCTCATTTCGAAACGATAGTCATAAATCATTTCGAAGTGACAGTCATTTGTCAAATCGAAAAGAGAGTTAATTTTGCGATATTCGATTGGGAACAGAGGTTAGTAGTTGGCTTCATCAGAGACTTTGAAAGGATCATCATCTCCGACTTGCCGAGCGTATCCCCTTGTATTCAAGAGGCGCAAAAGACACTAACATAGAGTCCTTTGCTGACGCTGCGCCGAGTGCCGGTGATCCGGTTCAGGTACG
>JAZQGT010000049.1:0-16271 GCA_045540155.1 Faecousia sp. | reverse complement strand
TTGGAGCAAACCCGATACCACGGTGAGCCCACTGGGGAGCGGGGGTGGAACCCTGACGGGCACGGCCGGTGCCCTTCTGACGCCAGGGCTTGCGGCCGCCGCCGCTAACCTCAGCGCGGGTCAGTGCACTCTGAGTGCCCTGACGGGTGTTGGCCAGGTGGTTCTTGACCACATCGTGGACAACTGCAGCATTGGGAGCAATGCCGAACACAGCTTCGGACAGTTCGATCTCGCCAACCAGCTCGCCGGACATATTGTAAACATTTGTCTTAAGCATAGTTTAAGATCTCCTTTCCTTAGCCTCTTGCGGAAGCCTTCTGCGGGTTTCTGCCGGAAGCCTTCTGCGGGTTCTTGCTGATGTCTGCACCAGCCTGCTTTGCCTTATGGGTCTTCACAGTATTGCGGATATAGACCAGACCGCCCTTGGGGCCGGGGATGGCGCCGCGGATAACGATCATGTTCAGCTCTGCGTCGACCTTAACGATTTCCAGGTTCTCAATGGTAACCTGCTCATTGCCCATCTGACCTGCGCCGATCTTGCCGGGGAAGATGCGGGACTGATGGGAAGAAGCGCCCATAGAACCGGCGTGACGGTGAACAGGACCGCCGCCGTGGGTCATATCAGTGCGGTGTGCGCCGTGACGCTTGATGACGCCCTGATAGCCGTGGCCCTTGGAAATACCGGTAACATCAATCCAGTCGCCGGAAGCGAAGGTGTCGGCCTTAACCACATCGCCCACATTCAGAGCGGAGCAGTCTTCCAGGCGGAACTCCTTCAGATACTTAACAGCCTCAACGCCGGCCTTTTTCAGGTGGCCTGCCTCGGGCTTGGTCAGCTTGGACTCCTTGATGGTCTCAAAGCCCAGCTGTACGGCCTCATAGCCGTCATTTTCGATGGTCTTCTTCTGAGTAACGGTGCAGGGACCTGCTTCCACAACGGTAACAGGAATCACCTTGCCGGTCTCATCGAAGATCTGGGTCATGCCCACTTTCTTGCCGATGATTGCTTTCTGCATGTTTGGTTTTCTCCTTTTTTAGGTTATTGGTTGACGCGGAGCATTGGGAACTCTTTGCCAACATGACCCGTCGCCCGATGCTAGTACAGTGCGGGCAGCGGCGAATTCCTATATATAATGTATAGGAATTACAGCTTTATCTCTATCTCAACACCAGCGGGAAGGTCCAGGCTCATGAGAGCCTCAACAGTCTTCTGGTTGGGGTTGAGGATATCGATCAGTCTCTTATGGGTTCTGCGCTCGAACTGCTCACGGCTGTCCTTGTACTTGTGAACAGCGCGAAGGATGGTGACAACTTCCTTCTTGGTGGGCAGGGGGATGGGGCCGGAGACAGCAGCGCCGTTGCGCTTTGCGGTCTCAACGATCTTTGCCGCGCTGGAGTCGATGAGCTGATGGTCATAGGCCTTCAGCCGGATGCGGATCATTTCCTGGTTTGCCATGGTTTGTTTCCTCCTTGAATTTAACGTACTCAGTTTGCGTAGTGTCTGGGTACGGTCGAACTGTTTTGTTCACGCTACCGTGCGTATCATTCCGAGCCAAGAAAAATGGCCGACGCAAGGCCGACCTTTCCTCTGCCGCAGCGATATACGCAGCGCAAAACAGAACGCAGTTCAGCCGCCCGATGACCGGACATACTCCGCAGAAGTTACCGCTTTTTAGGCGCAATCTCCTGCATCATCGCAGTGCAAGCGCATAGTATCCCCTATGCGTGCCCGATTATGATACCACCAAAGCCGCCTCTTGTCAACAACTTTTTCAGGAAAAATCACAAAATTTTTCAATAATTTTTGTTGCTTTATCCAATTACATTTTTGAGGATTTCGTACCCTACCGGCACAAGGAGTGCCGGCAGCATATTCACAGTTTTAATTTTCTTATCGCCATTCGTAAGGAAGTTGATACCGATACACATGACCAGCGCATAACCTACCATACAGATATTCTGCAGCAGATCCCCTACCAGCACAGATTCCAGCAAGCCTGCCAGCAACGTCATACCTCCCTGATACAGTAAAATCGGGATCGCGGAGAACAGCACGCCGTAACCTAGCGACGCTGCCAGCACCACCGATGTAATGCCGTCAAGGATGCCCTTGGTCACCAGGGTGCTGCTATCCCTCAGCAAGCCGTCATTGATGGAGCCTACAATGGCCATAGCGCCCACACAGTAGATCATGGTCGCAGTAATAAAGCCTGCAGAAAAGTTGGACATTCCAAACTTTCTTTCGATCCACTTGCAACCCTTATTCAGCCGGTTCTCCAGTTTCAGAAGTTCCCCAATAAAGGTTCCCAGTGCCAAGCTCACCACCAAAATCAATTCTCCGGAGCTGGAGATGCTGCCGTCTGTCTTGGTTTTCAGCATAGATGACAGCACACCGCAGATGCCGATGATCACCACTGCCAAACCGGTGGCCTTATGAACAGAATACTCCATCTCCTTGCTGACCGCCCTTTTGAAAATCAGTCCAATGATACCGCCCAACAGGATCAGCGCAGCATTGACCAGCGTTCCCATAATTGCATTCCCCTTCTTCCAAAATTTGTTTCATTGTAGCACCTTTCTTCCTCTCTGTAAAGGCATCCCAAACAATTTGACATTCCGTCCTCTGTCTGTTATGCTAATCCCCGGGAAAGGAGGCGCAGCTTATGAAAATTCGGAATATGGCTTTTTGCGGCATTTTTTCCGCCCTGCTGTGTATTTGCGCCTGGATCTCCTTCCCCCTTGGGGATGTGGCTGTCACACTGCAAACCTTCGGCATATTTCTGTGCCTTGGCGTGCTGGGCGGCAAGTATGGCTGCCTCTCCATTGCGGTGTACCTGCTGTTGGGCATAGCAGGCGTTCCTGTGTTCTCCGGCTTCCGGGGCGGTGTGGGCGCGTTGCTGGGCGCCACCGGCGGTTACCTGACCGGGTTTCTCGCCTGCGGTCTTGTTTATTGGCTGCTCACCTCCCTGCTTCCCAAGCGCCAGATTTTTGCCATGCTGGCAGGCCTTTTCACCTGCTATCTTTTTGGAAGCATCTGGTACTATTGGGTATATACCGGCGGTGGCTTGGTTCTGATTCTTATAAAATGCGTTCTCCCCTATCTGCTGCCGGATATTGCCAAGCTGCTGCTGGCATGGCACTTATCTAAAAAGCTGAAACGGTTTGTATATTAAGGAAGCTTTCCCCATAGACTGTCCACAGGAGGGATGTCTATGGGGAAAAAAGATTTATGGATCGCGCTGGGCGCAGTATGCGCCGCAGTGATACTGGCAATTACCCAATTTTGGGGTCTGGCTCTGGAAACCGGCGCATGGGGTCTTTCCTTTCAGACGGAGGGTCAGCCGCCCAGCGGACCTGCCGGGCAAAAGCAGCTGCAGCAATATGACGCTGCCTATCTGGGGGATACCTCCCAAAAGGTAATCTACCTCACCTTTGACTCCGGCTACGAAAACGGCTGCACAGAGAAGATTCTGAACGTGCTGAAAAAGCACAATGCCCCGGCAGCCTTCTTTCTGGTGGGCAACTACATAGAAAAGAACGCCGACCTTGTGCGCCGGATGGTAGACGAGGGGCACATTGTGGGCAACCATACCATGCACCACTTTGACATGAGCAAGCTGGTGGACAAAGACGCGTTTTCCAAGGAGCTGCAGGATTTGGAAACCCTGTTCAAGGAAACCACCGGCAAGGACCTGCCCAAATACTACCGCCCTCCTCAGGGCATTTACAGTCAGGAAAATTTGCGCATGGCAAAGGAGTTGGGCTATAAAACTGTCTTTTGGAGCCTTGCATACGTGGACTGGAACAACGATGCCCAACCCACTCCGGAAGAAGCATTTTCTAAGCTCCTGCCCCGTATTCACAACGGCGCGGTGGTGCTTCTGCACTCCACCTCCGCCACCAACGCGGAAATTCTGGACGAACTGCTGACCAAATGGGAGGACATGGGCTACCGCTTCGCCTCCATTGATACCTTATTTTAATAAAAAAGAGTGGCTTGCGCCACTCTTTTTTACATCTTATATCTGGGCTGGCAGGTGAGATTCACACCCAGCCGCTTGAAAATCTTCTCGTCCACCGGCGAGAGGATCACCGAGGAGTGCACCTCACAGCCCCGGAGCTTGCCCAACTGTTCCATGGCCAGTTCCGCTCTGGGGTCGGTAGCAGCGCAAATGGACAGCGCAATCAGCACCTCGTCGGTATGCAGACGGGGGTTGCGGTTACCCAGATGATCCACCTTCAGATGCTGAATGGGATCAATTACCTCCGGCGCAATTAAATGCAAATCGTCATCAATCCCCGCCAGGGTTTTCAACGCATTCAGCAGCAGGGCAGCCGATGCGCCCAACAAACTGGAAGTCTTTCCGGTAACAATGCGCCCATCCGGCAGCTCCATGGCTGCCGCAGGCTTGCCCGTTTCCTCTGCCCGCAGCAATGCCGGCTCCACCACGCGCCTTGCGTCCTCGGTCACATTGGCTTTCTTCATCAGCAGTTCCAGCTTAAAAATCTCACTGTCAGCCGCCTTACCCTGCTTTTGGTCGCACAGGGCGGTATAGTACCGGCGGACAATCTCCTGCCGGGAGGCTTCTGCGCACACTTCATCGTCGGTAATGCAGCTGCCCACCATATTCACGCCCATGTCCGTAGGGGATTTATAGGGACATTCTCCCAAAATCCGCTCAAACATGGCTTTCAGCACCGGAAACGCTTCCACGTCCCGGTTGTAATTCACCGTGGTCTCTCCGTAAGCTTCCAGATGGAAGGGGTCAATCATATTCACGTCAGACAGGTCCGCCGTTGCCGCCTCATAGGCAAGATTCACCGGATGATTCAGAGGCAGATTCCAAACCGGGAAGGTTTCAAACTTGGCATAGCCCGCATTGATGCCCCGCTTGTGCTCATGGTAGAGCTGACTCATACAGGTGGCCAGCTTGCCGCTGCCGGGACCGGGGGCGGTAACCACCACCAAAGGACGGGTGGTTTCGATAAAGTCATTTTTGCCGTAGCCCTCATCGCTGACGATGCCGGAAATATTGGCAGGATAGCCGGGAATATCATAATGATGGTAGACCTTAATATCCATTGCCTCCAGCCGGGCGCTGAAAGCCTTCGCCATACTCTGACCGCTGAACCGGGTCAGCACCACACTGGACACATACAGACCAAATCCCCGGAATACGTCAATCAGGCGAATCACGTCCCGGTCGTAGGTAATGCCCAGATCTCCCCGAACCTTATTCTTTTCAATGTCACCGGCGTTGATGGCAATGACCATTTCCACATGCTCCTTCAGCTCCAGCAGCATCCGCAGCTTGCTGTCCGGCTGGAAACCGGGCAGTACCCGGGCAGCGTGGTTATCGTCATACAGCTTACCGCCGAATTCCAGATACAGCTTGCCGCCGAACTGGGCAATCCGCTCCCGGATATGGGCAGACTGGGTGCGGATATATTTATCATTATCGTAGCCGAGCTTTCTCATTTCCATGTCCCCTTCTCCCCTTTTTGGCGCAATCAAACACAATGTATATTGTATAAGAATCCGGCAGAAATAGCAAGATATTTTCCGAAATATTTCTCACAAAAAGCAAATGCACCGATACGCAAAAACTGTAGGGACTGGCCTCCGGACAGTCCAAAAAACGTCGGTATTGACAAATGAACCGTCGAGGACGCCGGTCCCTACGATGATTTCCGCAACAAAAGCGGTACAGAATGATTCTGCACCGCTTTTGTTGTGATTGTGCTGTTATTTCATCAGCTTGCACACCAGCTGGGTGTACGCCACCGGGTCCTCCAGGGGCAAATCTGCCATCAGCAGCGCCTGCCCATGGAGCAGAGCCGCATAGTCCTTTGCCTTTTGGGTGTCCCCCACCATGGCAGATTGCATGGCCTGCACCGCCGGGTGCTCCGGATTCAGTTCCAGTATCCGGTGACTGGGGAAGGGAATGTCGGGATTTGCCCGGCGCATATACTTCTCCATCTCAAAGCTCATACCGCTGCCGGGAGTAAGCGCCACAGGACTGTCACCCAATACACCGGAGAGTTTCACTTCCTGAACCGCCTCACCCAAAGCTTCCTGCACAAAGGTGAGAAGCCCCTTCATTTGCTCGGCTTTTTCCTCCAGTTCCTTCTTTTCCTCCTTACTTTGCAGACCCAAATCCTCCGTGGCGGCATTGCAGAATGCCTTCTCCTGATAGGTCATCAAGGTCTGAGGAATAAACTCATCCACCTCATCGGTAAACATCAGCACATCGTAGCCCTTGTCCGCCAGGAGCTTCACCTGGGGCAGCTTGGAAAGGCGCTCCACACTCTCACCGGAGATATAGTAAATCTTCTCCTGCCCGTCAGCCATGGCATCCGCATATTCTTTGAAGGTGATGAGCTTGCCCTCTTTATGGCTGTAAAACAGCAGCAAATCCTGCACCGCATCCTTGTGCGCGCCGTAATCCGCCACCGCGCCGTACTTCAGCTGCCTGCCGAAAGCGGAATAGAATTCCTGATACTTCTCCCGGTCGCTGTCCAGCATGCCTTTCAGCTCGGACTTAATCTTCTTCTCGATGTTCCGGGCAATCACCGTCAGCTGCCGGTTGTGCTGCAGCATTTCCCGGCTGATGTTCAGGGACAAATCCTGACTGTCCACCACACCCCGGACAAAACGGAAATGCTCGGGCACCAAATCCTCACAGCTGTCCATGATCATCACGCCGGCAGAATACAGCTGCAAGCCCCGCTTATAATCCTTGGTGTAGAAATCAAAGGGCGCTTTGCCGGGAATGTACAGCAGCGCCTTGTAAGACACCGTGCCCTCGGCGCTGGAGTGGATGGTGCGCAGGGGCTTGGTATAATCAAAGAACTTCTCCCGATAGAACTGGGTGTACTCCTCCTCGGTTACGTCCTTTTTGGCTCTCTGCCACAGGGGCACCATGGAGTTGAGGGTCTCCTCCTCCATGTAGCTCTCGTATTCCGGCTTGTCCTCGGGGGAATCCTCCCTCTTCCGGGACTTGCTCACCTCCATACGGATGGGGTAGCGAATATAATCTGAGTACTTCTTCACCAGCTGCCGAATCTCGTACTCCTCCAGGAACCGGGAGTACTTGTCATCCTCGGTGTCAGCCTTCAATTCCATAATCACATCTGTACCCACAGATTCCCGCTGAGTTTCCTCGATGGTGTAGCCGTCAGCGCCGTCGGACACCCACTTCCAGGCGGTGTCCTCCCCATACTTTTTGGAAATCACAGTCACCTTCTGCGCCACCATAAAGGCTGCATAGAAGCCCACACCAAACTGACCGATAATGTCAATCTCCTCATTCTTTTCCATCTGCTGCTTAAAGCCCAGAGAGCCGGATTTGCAAATGGTGCCCAGATTCTCTTCCATCTCCTCCTTGGTCATGCCAATGCCGTTGTCGGACACAGTGAGCGTTCCCGCGGCTTTGTCTCTTGTAACGGTAATGGCCAGCTTGTCCCGCTGGATACCCACCTTATCATCGGTGAGCGCGGTGTAGGCCAGCTTGTCGATGGCGTCACTGGCGTTGGAGAGAATCTCCCGGAGGAAAATCTCCTGATGGGTGTATATAGAGTTAATCATTAAGTCCAGCAGACGCTGGGACTCGGCCTTAAACTGTTTCTTTGCCATAATCAGTCTCCTTTTTAGCACTTATCTTGTTCGAGTGCTAAAATTATATCACACCTATCAAAAAATGCAACCCCCTGCCGAAAAATTCTCGGAATATTCATATTTGGAAGTTTCCCCTTGATTATTCTGCCATTTCTGCTACAATTATAATGAATATTTATGTGCCAAAACAGAGGAGCGTATGAAATGATAACAGTCAGCAATTTAAGTATGCAGTTCGGCGGCCAGTGGCTGTTCCAGCACGTGGACCTGCAATTCCTGCCCGGCAACTGCTATGGTATTATCGGCGCCAACGGCGCGGGGAAATCCACCTTCCTGCGGATTCTCACCGGCGAGCTGGACTCCACCTCCGGTTCTGTGGTCATTGACCCGGACAAGCGGGTGTGCGTGCTGAAGCAGAATCAGAACGCCTATGACGAATACACCGTTATGGACACGGTGATTATGGGCAACCAGCACCTGTACGATGTAATGAAGGAAAAGGACGCCATCTACGAAAAAGAGGACTTTTCCGATGAGGACGGCATCCGCGCCGCGGAGCTGGAGGGCGAATTTGCCGAGCTGGGCGGCTGGGAAGCGGAATCCGATGCCTCCCGCCTGCTGCAGGGTCTGGGTATCCCCACGGAAATGCACTATGACCTGATGGCGGACACCGACCCCCGATTAAAGGTGAAGGTTCTGCTTGCCCAGGCGCTGTTCGGAAACCCCGACATCATTATGCTGGACGAGCCCACCAACAATCTGGACATCGAAGCTATCAACTGGCTGGAGGACTTCCTGCTGGACTTCCCCGGCATGGTAATTGCCGTGTCCCATGACCGCCACTTCCTGAACACCGTCTGCACCCACACCGTGGACATTGACTACGGCAAAATCAAGATGTACGTGGGCAACTACGATTTCTGGTACGAATCCTCCCAGATGGTGCAGGCAATGATTCGCAACAAGAACAAGCGCAATCAGGAAAAGATTGAAGAGCTGCAGCTGTTTATTCAGCGTTTCTCCGCCAACAAGGCAAAAGCCAAGCAGGCAACCGCCCGCCGAAAGCTGCTGGACAAGCTGACTGTAGAGGAAATGCCCTGTTCCACCCGCCGCTACCCCTTCGTGGGCTTTATGCCCGAGCGGGAGCTGGGTAAGGACATTCTCACCGTCAATGACGTATCCGTCACCGTGGACGGGGTGAAGCTGCTGGATAAGGTCTACTTCTCCGTGGGCCGCACGGACAAAATCGCCTTCGTGGGTGAAAACGAGCTGGCGCAGACCGCTCTGTTCAAGGTTCTCATGGGCGAATTGGAGCCGGACGAAGGCTCTGTAAAGTGGGGTGTTTCCACCTCCCGCAGCTACCTGCCCAAGGACAACTCCGAATATTTCGAGGGCAACAAAATGGAATTGGTGGACTGGCTGCGTCAGTACTCCGCCAAGAAGGACGATGTTTACCTCCGGGGCTTCCTTGGCCGTATGCTCTTCTCCGGTGAAGATGCCTTCAAGAGTGTGGACGTGCTCTCCGGCGGCGAAAAGGTCCGGTGCATGCTGTCGAAAATGATGCTTTCCGGCGCCAACGTGGTGCTGCTGGACCAGCCTACCAACCACCTGGATATGGAATCCATTCAGGCAGTGAACAAGGGCTTGGAAGCCTTCACCGGCGTCGTGCTCCTTGCCTCCCACGACCACGAAATGCTCACCTCCACCTGTAACCGGGTGATTGCCTTCCAGCCGGACGGCACCATCGTAGACCGCTACGGCACCTATGACGAGTATCTGGAATGGCTGGCACAACAAAAGGCGCAATAATCCCCCACCCTGTCATCCTGAGCGAAGCCGAAGGATCTTTCCACTATCAAGGAGCAAATTGATATGTATTTTGTATATATCCTATCTAATTGGAATGATTCGGTTCTTTATATCGGCGTGAAAAACAACCTCCCCCGACGGCTATACGAACACCGGAATCACCTTGTGCCGGGATTCTCCAGCAAATACAACACGCACAAATTGGTCTATTTTGAGGAAACCGGAGATGTATACGGTGCCATTTCCAGGGAAAAGCAGCTAAAAGGGTGGGTACGCAGAAAGAAAAATGAACTCATTGCGAAACAAAATCCTGAGTGGAAAGATTTATCTGCTGACTGGGATTAACACAAATTCCACTATGAAGATCCTTCGACTCCCTATGGTCGCTCAGGATGACATACATTGAGGAGTAATAAAACTATGAAAAAAATATTAGATATCATCACCGCCAAGATGGAACAGGCCTTTGAAAGTGCAGGCTACGATGCCGCTTTTGGCAGAGTAACGGTGTCCAACCGCCCCGACCTGTGTGAATACCAGTGCAACGGCGCACTGTCTGCCGCCAAGCAGTACAAATGCGCTCCCATTGCCATTGCCAACGCCGTGGCGGAAAAGCTGGATAAGGCAGATTTTTCTATGTGTGACGCAGTCATGCCCGGCTTTATCAACCTGAAGCTGTCCGATGCGTTTCTGCAGAACTATCTGGAACAGATGCGCACCGAGGCGGACTTCGGCGTAGAAAAAATCGGCGCCGGTCAGACCATCGTGGTGGACTACGGCGGCGCCAACGTGGCAAAGCCCCTGCACATCGGTCACCTGCGGCCCGCCATCATCGGCGAGGCGCTGAAGCGGCTGCACAAATTCCTGGGCTACAACACCATCGGTGACATCCACCTGGGTGACTGGGGCCTGCAGATGGGTCTGATTATCGCGGAAATGCAGGAGAGAGCGCCGGAGCTTCCTTATTTTGACGAGAATTTTACCGGCGAATACCCCGCCGAAGCCCCTTTCACCGTGGACCAGCTGGAAGAAATTTACCCCACCGCCTCCGGCAAAAAGGCAGACCCGGAATTCTCCCACAAAGCGCACCAGGCCACCCTGGAGCTCCAGCAGGGACGTCGGGGCTACCGGGCACTGTGGCAGCATGTGATGAACGTCTCCGTTGCGGATTTGAAGAAAAATTACAACAATCTGGGCGTGTATTTTGAGCAGTGGCTGGGCGAGAGTGACGCCGACCCCTATATCCCCGCTATGGTGGAAGATATGAAAGCCAAGGGCGTGGCGGTGCAGTCTGAGGGTGCGTGGGTCATTCCCGTCACCGAGGAGGGGGATAAGAACGAGCTTCCTCCCTGTATCCTCATCAAGTCTGACGGCTCCGCCATCTACGCCACCACCGACCTTGCCACCATGGTCCAGCGTATGCAGGACTGGCAGCCGGACAAGATGCTTTACGTTACCGACAAACGGCAGAACCTGCACTTTGAGCAGGTATTCCGCGCCGCCAAAAAATCAGGCATTGTAAAGCCCGAAACCCAGCTGGAGCACGTGGGCCACGGCACCATGAACGGCGCCGACGGCAAACCCTTCAAGACCCGGGACGGCGGCGTTCTGCGGCTGGAAACGCTGATTTCCGACATGACCGATTTTGTCCGCGCCAAGGTGGTGGAGAACAAAATCGTGGACGAGACAGAGGTGGAGGAGACCACCGCGAAAATCGCCATGGCGGCGCTGAAGTACGGCGATTTGAGCAACCAGCCCACCAAGGACTACAATTTTGACATGGAGCGTTTTGCCGCCTTTGAAGGAAATACCGGACCCTATATCCTGTATACCATCGTCCGTGTCAAGTCCATTCTCTCCCGCTACGGCGCTTGGGAGCACCTGCCCATTCAGGTGCCTGCCAACATCTATGCCAAGGAGCTGATGCTTGCCATCACCAAAGCCGCGCCGGCTCTGGAAAACGCAGCCAAGACATCTGCCCCCAACCTGATTTGCGCCTACATCTATGAGCTGGCGGGCGCAGTGAACAAGTTCTATCATGAAACCCGCATCCTCACTGAGGAGGACAAGGCATTGCAGGCCGGCTACATCAGCCTGATTGCCCTGGCCAAACGGGTGCTGGAAACCTGTATTGACATTCTGGGCTTCTCCGCTCCGGAAAAAATGTAACGCAAAAGCCGACCCGTTTGGGTCGGCTTTTGCTAAAAAATATTTTGATTTTTCCCCATTGTATGCTATACTCTAACACAAAGAACGGGAGGCAGCCATGAGATTTCGAAAAATATACATAGAAATATCCAATGTGTGCAATTTGCGCTGCGCCTTTTGCCCCGGCACCCGGCGTCCGCCCAGGCGGATGACCCCGGAGGAATTTAGCCTTCTTGCCCCCAAGCTGCGCCCCTATGCAGAATTTTTATACTTCCACCTGATGGGTGAGCCCCTCTGCCACCCCCAGTTAAAAGAATTCTTGGACATCGCCCACGGGAACGGTTTTCGGGTGATTCTCACCACCAATGGCACGCTTCTGCCCCGGCAGCAGGCGCTGCTCCTGTCCTCCCCCGCCCTGCATAAGGTGAATATCTCCCTCCACGCTTTCGAGGCAAACGATTTATCCGTGCCCTTTGAACGCTATCTTGCAGACTGCTTTGCCTTCGGTCAGGCAGCAAAGGGAGGTCCAATCGTGGTCTACCGCCTTTGGAATCACGGGGGCGCAGACCGGCGAAACAATGAAATTTTGGAGTCGCTGCGCCTTGCCTTTCCAGAGCCTTGGATCACCCAACGGCAGGGCATCCGGCTGGCCGACCGGACATATCTGGAATACGGTGACAAATTTGACTGGCCGGACCTGCAGGCAGAAGACGGCGGCAAAAAAGTATTCTGCTACGGCCTGCGGGACCAGCTGGGCGTTCTGTGCGACGGCACGGTGGTCCCCTGCTGTCTAGACCATGAGGGTGACCTGACGCTGGGAAACCTGTTCCGCCAGGAGCTGTCAGACATACTGGAATCCCCCCGGGCAAAAGCCATTTACGACGGATTCTCCCGCAAGCAGGCCAGCGAAGACCTGTGCCGCCGGTGCGGCTACGCCAGACGGTTTCAATAGAATTTACGTTTTATTCATATCCCCACAGGAAAACACCTGTATAATAAAATTCCAATATTTTCAAAGGAGGTATCCGCATGCGGCAATCCTATTCTGAAATCACACCCTATATTCGGGAGTTGTCTGAACTCTCCTGCAAAAACAACCAAATCATGCCGGAGATGTATACCCAACATCACGTATACCGCGGTCTGCGGGATACCAGCGGCAGCGGCGTTGTCACAGGTCTTACCGAGGTTTCTTTCAGTAAGTCCAAAGAAATCGACGCCCAAGGCAATGCCATTCCCTGCAACGGCGTACTCCAGTACCGGGGCATTGATATCCACGATTTGGTAAACGGCTTCATGGATTCCGACCATTTCGGCTTTGAGGAAATTGTGTACCTGCTGCTGTTTTCCACTTTGCCCAATACCCGGCAGCTGGACCGTTTTAAGCAGGAATTAAGTGAGCTGCGCAGCCTGCCCCCGTCCTTCGTGCGGGATATCATCCTGAAAAGTCCCGGCAAGGATATGATGAACCTGCTCAATCGCTGTGTGCTGGTCATGTATACCTACGACGAGAATCCCGACGATATTTCTGTTGCCAATGTGCTGCGGCAGTGCCTGCAGCTGATCGCCACCTTCCCCATGCTGGCGGTATACAGCTACCATTCCTATCAGCATTATCATCTGGACAAGAGTCTGTTCATTCACCACCCCAAGCCGGAATACTCTACGGCAGAGAATCTGCTGCACCTGCTCCGGGAGGACGGACAGTTCACCCGTCTGGAGAGTAAAATTCTGGATTTGGCGCTGGTGCTGCATGCGGAGCACGGCGGCGGCAACAACTCCACCTTCACCACCCGGGTGGTGTCCTCCTCGGGAACGGATACCTACTCCGCCATATCCGCGGCGCTGGGTTCTCTGAAAGGTCCCCGGCACGGCGGTGCCAACGTCAAGGTGGTGCAGATGTTCCAGGATCTGAAAGCCAATGTGAACACCAATGACGACGGCGCAATCCGGGATTATCTGGTAAAGCTGTTGGACGGACAGGCCTTCGACCGCAAGGGACTGATCTACGGCATGGGGCACGCGGTTTACTCCCTTTCCGACCCCCGAGCAGACATTCTCCGGGACTGCGCAAAGTCCCTGGCCCAGGAAAAAGGCTGCCAGGAGGAATACGCCCTCTACCGGAAGGTGGCAAAAATGGCACCGGAAATCATTGCAGAAAAGCGAAGAATCTACAAAGGTGTCAGCGCCAATGTGGACTTCTACTCCGGTCTTGTATACCGGATGCTGGGTCTTCCTCAAGAGCTGTATACGCCCCTGTTTGCCGTATCCCGGGTCGCCGGCTGGAGCGCCCACCGGATTGAGGAAATCCAGAGCGCAGGCAAAATCATCCGACCTGCCTACATCGGCGTAAAAGAGCCCCAACCCTTTGTTCCTCTGGATTTGCGATAAACCTATCCCTCCGACCAATCCGTCGGAGGGTCTTCATTATTTTGTTTTCCTATACAGCATATAAAATTTCCTTCTTTTTGGTGTATATTTGAAAAAGTAGTTGCAAAAATAATCCTGTCATGCTATAATACCCCGTGTGTCCGACGCCGGACTACCTACATTGGGATGTCGCCAAGCGGTAAGGCACCAGACTTTGACTCTGGCATTCGTAGGTTCAAATCCTGCCATCCCAGCCAACTATGATCCGCTAGCTCAGCTGGCAGAGCAACTGCCTTTTAAGCAGTGGGTCCGGAGTTCGAATCTCCGGCGGGTCACCATGACGCGCAAATACGAACCCTGCACATCGTGAGGAATGTATTTGCGTTCAGCGTAACAATAACCCCTGAGGCTTAAAAACCTCAGGGGTTATTGTTTTGGCTGCCTTTGCCACAACCAATAATTAAGCCACGGGAGAACCCGTGGCTTTGTGCGTAGGACGGTTTTACATTGTTGCCCACATATAGCGGGTGTCACCACTACCGTTTTTGCCTGCCCAGATGCAGACATAGGCTTTGTAGGTTTTGTTTGTGGAACCTTGATAAGATACATAGGAACAATGAACCCAATCGTCCTCAATTAGCATGGAGGAATAATCTTCGTGCTGGTAAGTCTTGAGCCATGTTTCATTTCCATTGCTGTCAACCTCATACAATTCAATGGAAAGAACACCAATCTCATCCATGGTACCAGTTCCCATAACATCGAACCAAATCTGAATTTCTCCGTTGGTTCCCACACGACAGATGTATGTGTTGTATGTAGAGAGATACCTGCTTGCATAAGGTTGGGCTGTTTCTACGGTAGCTGCTGATACAGAAACGGGAAAAATCAGGGAAATAATCAAGCACAATGCTAAAATTCTTGTTAAGCCCTTATAAAATCTCATAGAAATTAACCTTTCTCAATTGAATCAATTATTGTTTTCATTTCTGAGAGGGTTATTGAGCCGGAAATATAGCACTCAAAGTTTTGGTTTAGCCAAACGGCTTGCAGCTGACCTTCGTTATCAAAAATGTGGTAGTCAATCCCAGAAGATTTGTATATCTCAATCAGCAAGCCGCTTTGCTCGAATTGTGCAGGGTGGTCATCTAGATATTCAGTAATTCTAATTCGAATAGAACTATCGCCGTTTTGGTAATTTGCATATATCTGCCGTTGGTTAGGTGTTTCAAAGGCTTTAACTTCGCCTTCTTTATAACCATTCGGAATCCAAGTCGGAGCAAGTTCTAATGGTATATTTTGTTTAGTTAGGGCTTCTTGGAGTGAAGCACATGGATTTAAATATTCAGGGCTTGGTGCATTAGTTTCCTCTACTTGTCCGGCATATCCAAAATGGAAAGTTTCCTGTGTCCATTTGGCGATAATTGCAAACAGATCAAAGTCTAAAGCACTTGCGGTGATAGAATTACCGATTACGAGAATAAAGATCGCTGCTACAGCTGCTACAAGGCCCCGTTTCCAATGTCCACTGCTGCTCTGCTTTCTGGCAACAGGAACACTCTCAGAAATATAAGGAGTTTCATTTTCCGTGTGGTAGTTTTGCTTGAAGGATTCCAGTGCATCCACTGGGGGCTTTCCTCCGTTTTGTTCTTTTCTTCGTCTGGCAAGCACCTCCATCACATAAAGAATTTCTTTCGTGTCGGATTCTTCGCCCACTGGTTTTGAAGCATCCTCCCGCAAGAATGCCTGAAGCTCTTCTGTGCTCATGGCATCAAACCGGCTGAGCCGATTATCCTTGCGGTCTTGCATATTGGGCATTTTTGTTCCTCCTTTCGAGGGTGTATGTAATAAAATAGTCTTTTTGCGACATTATAGTTTAATCTTTTTCTGCAAAGCTTTCTTAGCTCGTTCTACTCGCTTTCTGCAAGTACCAACAGTGATACCACGAAGCTGGGCCATTTCCAAATAAGACAGGCCATCCAGAGCAACCTCTTTCAGAAGCTTAAACTCTTCCGAATCAGCAATATTGTCATACAGGATCTCCACACCGATCCGGTCATCAGATACGGAGATGTCGTTGATATTGGAGGCGAAGTATTCCAGCAGGATTCGTCGCGCAATGTTTTGACTCCGCTTTGTATTGGAAAGAACATTTTTAAGCGTGTTAACAAGCCAGCCCTCCGGGTTAGGACTTTCGCATAATGCCTCCGGCTTTTGACAAGCGATAATGAAAGTATCCTGCACTGCCTCTTCTGCCAGAGCGTCACTGGACAGAGAGCTTCGGGCATATTCAAACAGCATGGAATACATTTGTAGGTACAGACGA
>JAZQGT010000048.1:0-4959 GCA_045540155.1 Faecousia sp. | reverse complement strand
TATTAAGGAAGGCGACATTTTCGAGTGCTCCGCCATGAAGAAAATTAAAGGGTAAAAAACGCGCCGCCCCGCAGCTGCGGTGCGGCGCAGTTTTTTACCAATGCAAAATGCAGAATGCAAAGTGCAAATGATTTCGTAATTATGCATTTTGCATTACACGACGAAAGGAGTGTTTTTATGGCATCTAATCGTATTGGAAGAATCAATGAGGAAATTCAGAAGGAACTGTCCTCTTTGATTCGTAATTTGAAAGACCCCCGGGTGCAGGATACCATGATCTCCGTTACCCATGTGGAAACCACCCCCGACCTGCGCTATGCCAAGGTGTATGTGAGCATTTTGCAGGAAGAACTGGCAGCCGATGCATTAAAGGGCTTGAAATCCGCCGGCGGCTATCTCCGCCGGGGATTGGGTCAGGCGCTGAATCTGCGCTATACCCCGGAGCTGAACTGGGCGCTGGACGACTCCATCACCTACGGCGCAAAAATGCTTGCCCTTATTAACTCTTTAGAGGTAGAAAAAGATGCAGATACTGACGAAGGAACAGACAGCTGAGTATTTATCCCACAAGGACAATTTTGTCATCCTGACCCACCGCCGTCCCGACGGGGACACTCTGGGCAGCGCCGCCCTGCTGTGCCGGGGTCTGCGGCAGCTGGGTAAAACTGCCCACATTCTTCGCAACCCGGAGATTACGGAAAAATATGCCCATTTGCACCAGGGCTTGACTACCGAACAGGTAAAGGACAGCGACATTCTCGTTGCGGTGGATACTGCGTCACAGGGCATGCTGCCGGAGGCTTTTTCTCAGCATGCAGACCAAATTGCTCTGCGGATTGACCACCATGCCACTGCCACTTCCTTTACGGAAAAGGAATATGTAGAGCCGGAAGCTGCTGCCTGCGGAGAGCTGGTTTGCAGAGTTTTGCTGCTGATGGGGGTTCAGGTTGACAAGCCTATGGCAAATGCCCTTTATACCGCCATCTCAACCGACACCGGCTGCTTCCGCTATGCCAATACTACTCCGGAAGTTCTTGAATGTGCCGCTATGTGCGCATATCGCAGCGACGAGCTGTTTGCCATTAACCAGGCGCTGTTTGACACCAATTCTTTGGCCCGCCTGCGGGTGCAGGGATATTTGGTGGAGCATGCAATTTTCTTGCAGAATGGGGCGATTGCCATCTGCCCTCTGCCGAGAGCTGTGGAGCAGGAACTGGGTGCAACTGAGGACGATTTGGAGAATATCTCCGGCTTCCCCCGCTCCATTGAGGGGGTTAAGATTGCCGCAACGCTCCGGGAAGAGCCGGACGGCCGCATTAAAATTTCTGTCCGGGCAGTGCCGGGCTGCGACGCTGCCGCGGTGTGCGCAAAGTTTGGCGGCGGCGGTCACAAGGGCGCAGCGGGCGCAAGTTTGGACTGCTCTATGGATGAGGCAGTGGAAAGACTGAAACAGGAAATCAAATTATAAATTGACAATGGAAAATGGACGTTTTTAGAAGACCCTGTCATTCTGAGTGAGCGTAGCGAATCGAAGAATCTGCGCACCACAAAGATCCTTCGACTCCACTTCGTTCCGCTCAGGATGACGAATCGGCGCGCAGGCTGTCATTGTCCATTGTCAACTGTCAATTCAAAGGGAACTTTTTATGGATGGAATTATCATTATTGACAAGCCGGCGGGCTGGACCAGTCAGGATGTGACCGCCAAGCTGCGGGGGGTGTTTCAGACCCGGCGCATCGGTCACGGGGGCACTTTGGACCCTATGGCCACCGGTGTCCTGCCGGTGTTTGTGGGGCGCGCCACCCGGGCTGTGGAGTTTTTTGAGCACGCGGACAAGACCTATGAGGCTGTGCTGCGCTTAGGCATTACCACCGATACCGAGGATATCACCGGCACAGTGCTGGAAACCAAGGCTGTTTCCGTGACAGCGGAGCAGGTGCAGGCGGCGCTGGAGCAGTTTAAGGGCGATATTCAGCAGATTCCCCCCATGTATTCGGCCATCAAAATTAACGGACAAAAGCTGTGCGACCTGGCACGCCGCGGTAAGGAAGTGGAGCGGAAAAGCCGGACTGTAACTATTTTTGCTTTGGATTTTCTGGGTATGGAGAAGGATGATGTGCGTCTGCGGATTCACTGCTCCAAGGGCACCTATATCCGCACCCTTTGTAAGGATATCGGTGCTGCTCTGGGCTGCGGCGGCTGTATGGCGCAGCTGCGCCGTGTCAGCGCCGGGTCTTATACCCAGCAGGACGCCATCCCTTTGGCGCAGCTGGTCGATTGCGGAAATCCCGGTGTATTTTTGCGAAATGTGGATACCATGTTTATGAACTACCCGGCAGTTACCCTCACGCCCAAGCAGACTCTGCGCTGCCGCAACGGCAATTCCTTTTCCGTAAGCCTTGCTGACGGCACTTACCGCGCCTACGGGCAGGACGGAGAATTTTTGATGCTGGCAAAAGTAGAAAATGGGATTATGTCAACCATTAAAAGTTTTTTTGAAGTGACTTGATTATGAAAGATAAAGTAATCTACGCCTTAGGCTTCTTTGACGGGGTGCATCTGGGACATCAGGCGCTGCTGACCCAGTGCCGCCGTCTGGCAGCAGAGCAAGCCTGTAAAACCGGCGCGGTCACCTTTGACCTGCCGCCGGCGGCTGTGCTGAGTGGGCAGAAACCCGATATGCTGGTCACCACCCAAGACAGGGTGCGCCTTTTGCGGCAGTACGGCATGGAAACCGTAACTGTTTATAACACCGATGCCCGGACCCTGGGCATGCCTTGGCGGACCTTTTTGGAGGGTCTGGTAGAGCAGGGCGCTGCCGGTTTTGTCTGCGGAAATGATTTTCGTTTTGGCTGCGGCGGCCAGGGCAATGTCGCTGTTTTACAGTCCTTTTGCAAGGAAAATAATCTGTCCTGTGTGGTCGTTCCGGAGCAAATGATGGACGGAGAAAGAATCTCCTCTACCCGTATCCGCCGCCTGCTGGAACAGGGAAAGGTGGAGCAGGCCAACCGGCTTCTGGGCCACGCCCACATTCTCTCCGGACCGGTGGTGGCTGGACAGCAGCTGGGCCGCACCATTGGTATTCCCACGGCAAATCTATGCCTGCCGGAGGAATTGCTCACACCGAAATATGGCGTGTACGCCTGTAAGGTGTTTGTGGAGGACAGGGAATATATTGCCGTGACCAATATCGGTAACCGCCCCACCGTGGGAGGAGACACCGTAACGGTAGAGGCGTTTTTGCTGGATTTTGAGGGGGATTTGTACGGAAAAGAGCTAGCCCTTGCCTTTTGCGCTTTTCTCCGGCAGGAACAGAAGTTTGCAGATCTTGCCCAACTGCAGGAAGAAATTTGCAAAAATGCCCGGCAAGCCCGGAATTTCTTTGAAAAAAGTGAATAAAAGTACTTTACTTTTGGAAAAATCTGTGTTAACATAGTCGGGCTGGCTATGGCCAGACGCAAAAACTATGCCCGCGGCTCAGTTTTGGGACGACACCGACCCTTTACTTGGCGCAGGGTAAATTCAAAAAAGGTGGAAAAAACAATGATTCAGAAGGAAAAGAAGACCCAGGTTATTCTGGAAAACGCAACCCATGAGGGCGATACCGGTTCTCCCGAAGTACAGGTGGCTATCCTGACTGCCCGTATCAACGAGCTGACCGATCACCTGCGTACCCACAAGCACGACAACCACTCCCGTCGTGGTCTGCTGATGATGGTTGGTAAGCGCCGCAAGATGCTGGACTATCTGGCAAACAAGGACATCAACCGTTACCGTGCGCTGATCGCCAAGCTGGGTATCCGTAAGTAAGACATTTGCAGGGGCGACACCGTCGCCCCTGTTTTACAGCGGATCTTTTACTTCATTCTGCGTTTTGTGTGGGTGGAAATACCCAAAGTATGTCTTCCCTCCGCAAAGACGCAGCCTGAAGCAAAATCTCTCGCTGTACCAGTCGTATGTAAACCTGTATTCCCCGGGAGAATTTTAGCAGTTGATTGAGTTGTCGCATGCCGACAGCTGACTCAAGTGCTAAACCTCCCGAACACACAAAAGAAATCAAGGAGGTTATATTATGATTACACGTAAGCAGTTTCCCAATCACAAAGTGTTTGAAATGGAAATCGGCGGCCGTCCCTTTACCGTAGAGACCGGTAAGGTAGCCGAGCTTGCCAACGCAGAGTGCATCTGCCGCTACGGTGACACTGTGGTGCTCACCACCTGCACCTGCAACCCGATTCCCAAGTCCGGCATTGACTACTTCCCCTTAACCATCGAGTTTGAGGAGAGAATGTACTCTGTGGGCCGGATTCCCGGCTCCTTCAACCGCCGCGAGGGCAAGCCCTCCGACCGGGGCATCCTGAACAGCCGTATTATCGACCGTCCCATGAGACCTCTCTTCGACGAGGAGCTCCGCAACGACACTGTGGTTACCTGCACTGTCTTTGCCAACGACTACGAGAACCCCGTGGAAATCGTAGCATCTCTGGGCGCATCCATTGCCATTGCATCCTCCGATGTGCCTTGGAACGGACCTGTGGCTACCACCAATGTTGCCCACATGGCTGACGGCCGCTATATTGTCAACCCCTCCGCTGAGGAGCGTGACGCCTGCGACTGCTTTGTCTGCATCGCCTCCACCTTTGAGAAGGTGGTTATGATTGAGACCGAGGCCAATGAGGCTCCCGAGGCCATCGTTTACGAGGCCATTCGCGTAGCTCACGAGACCAACATGGAGATCGTTAAGTTCATTAACGGCATCGTCGCTGAGATCGGCAAGCCCAAGTTCACCTTTGAAAAGGCCGCTGTCAACCACGACCTGTTGGACGACCTGATCGCCTACGGCCTGGGCCAGATCGAGTACGCTCTGGACACCGACGACAAGAACGTCCGTGAGGAGCGCCTGACCGCTGCCCGTATCGACTTCAAGAACCAGTTTGTTGAGAAGTACGGCGAAGAAG
>JAZQGT010000047.1:0-8830 GCA_045540155.1 Faecousia sp. | reverse complement strand
GTCCTTGGCGATGTCGGAGGCCAGGACCATCATACGGGAGATATCCACCCAGGAGCCCATATGCAGTACGTGAGGAATGCCGGTCAGTTCACAAACACGCTTCAAGCCTGCGCCGCAGTACTCTCTTGCTTGGACAGGATCCATCAGACCTGCCTTGGCAGCAGCCTGTGCGGAACAGCCGGTGGTGATGACGATGATGTCGTTTTCCAGCATCTTCTTCATCAGACCGATGTGAGCGGTGTCGCGACGGACCTTGGGGTTGTTACAGCCAACCATAGCCACAGCGCCACGGAGAACGCCGGAGTGTACACACTCGATCAGAGGCTTGGTGGTGCCGAACTCGTCCAGCTGGGAGTTGGCAACGGTATCCAGAACCTTCTTGATAGCTTCGACAGAGTAACCGACTCTTGCCTTCTGCTTCTGGTTGGGGATATGTACCAGCTCGGGGTTGCGGTTCTTAAAGTTCTCAATCGCCATCTTCACGATTGCCTTTGCGCTCTCACCGGCAGTCTCAGCGGAGAACTGAATGAACTCGGAGTCGGGGATGCGGGCAATGGGGGAGGTGGTGATGAACTTGGTGTGGAAGCACTTACTAAGGGGGCCCAGCGCAGGGAAGATACACTGCACGTCCACCACGATGGCTTCACAGGCGCCGGTGAGAACCACGTTCTCCTGATTCAGGTAGTTACCGGCCATGGGGATACCGTGACGCATGGTAACCTCATTGGAGGTACAGCAGACACCGGAAATGGTAATGCCCTTGGCGCCCATAGACTTGGCCAGCTCGATCATCTCGGGATCGTTGGCGTAGTAAACAATCATTTCAGAGAGGCTGGGGTCATGGCCGTGAACAACGATGTTGACATTGTCCTTTTCCATAACGCCGATGTTCGCCTCAGTGTCGATGGGCTTGGGAGTGCCGAACATAACGTCGGAGAACTCAGTACCCATCATAGAGCCGCCCCAGCCGTCGGACAGACCGGCGCGGAGGGACTGACGGATCAGCGCCTCAGCCAGAGAGGAACAACCCATGTGGGTCATGTGCATGGACTGAGAAACTTCCCGGTCAATGGCGCGGGGGGTGATTTCAGCGGCTGCCCACAGATCCTTGGTGTGCTGAGGGGGACGCTCTGCGAATTTCTGCGTGCCGAAGGGCTTGCCGTACTCCAGCAGGCCGACTTCTGCCATTTCGTGGGCCAGATCGTAAATGTCCTTGCCCTCAGTCTCCACGCCCCACTCCTTGGCGATGCGGATCAGCTTTTCGGGGTCCTTGACCTGATAGTTGCCGCCTTCCTTGGTCTGGTGCAGGGTGTGCATGATTTCACGGCCGTGGTCGGAGTGCGTAGCAGCGCCGCCGGCGGTGAAGATCAGATAGTTACGTGCAACGATGCCGTGCACATCACAGCCGCAGATACCTCTGGGGCTTTTGGGGGTGATACGGCAGGGACCCATGGAGCAGATGCGGCAGCAGGTACCTGCCTCGCCGAATCCACAGTGGGGAGTCTGGTCCTTGACTCGCTTCTGCCAGGTGTCAGCGCCAACCTTGTTTGCAGTTTCCAGCAATTCGTTGGTGGCAGCTTCCATCTCTTCGACAGTCGTTAAGAATGCCCAATCCTTCAATGTGATTTCCTCCTATATATTGATTTGTGCCAACGGATATTGACACATACTATATCAGTCTTATTCTACTCGTTTTGCCCTTGAAAGTCAATGGTAATTTGCCCATAAATCGACTGGAATTTCTATCCCCGGGGTGGGGTTTTGAAAATGCAAAAGAAGTGCCGCGATGTCAGAAAGTTTTTTGACATCGCGGCAGTATGATTATAAAAAATGACACACCAGAGGGAAAAGCAGCGTGGTGACAATTCCAGCCACCACCAGAGACAGACTGCTCACAGCGCCGGTCAGGGTGCTCAGCTCCGTGGCCTTGGAGGTGCCGCCCAAATGGGAGGAAGTGCCGAAGGCAACGCCCCGGCTGACAGGGTCGTCCAATTTGAGAAGCTTGCACAGGGAAGAGCCCAGCAGGTTGCCCACAATACCGGTGAAAATGATGATCACCAACGCCAGTGCGGAGAGACCGCCGTTTTGCTCCGCCAGCTCCATACCAAAGGTGGAGGTGATGGATTTGGGGAGCAGAGATACGGTGATCTGCCGGTCCAGAGAGAACAGCCGACACAGGAAAAATACCACCACCAGACTGGCAACCGAACCGGCAAGAATACCGGTGAGAATGGCAGGCAGGTTCTTTTTCAGCGCCTTGAGCTGTTTATGCAGGGGCACAGCCAGAGAAATGGTGGCAGGGGTTAACAGCCAAGTGAGTCCTTCGGTACTGTCGGCGTATACCTTGGGGTCGAAATCCATGAGAAGCAGAACGCCCATAATGAGCACAGCACCGATAAGGATGGGATTGCATAACGGGGAGCGGGTTTTCTTCTGCAGCCAGAGCGCCACAGCGAAGGCGCCCAGCGTCAGGGCAAGACAAAACAGGGAAAGGGAGGAGAGAAAATCAGTCATTGTTCTTGTCCTCCCCGTTTTTGTTGAGCCATTTGGTTACCAGACCGCTGACGGCAAAGACAATCACAGTGGATACCACTAAAATGATGCAGATGGGCAGAACATTCGGTCCGATCAGATCCCAGTATTGCAGCAGCTTTACAGCGGGCGCTGTGAGCAGCAGGGGGAGGAGGGATACAAGAAAAGAAGCTGTGTCGGATACCTGTTCCTCTTTTATCAGACCGGTGGACAGGGCGAGCAGTATCAGCAGCATGCCGTAGACCGTAGAGGGAACGGGCAGGGGAATCAGCGCCTGCAGCAGTTCGCCTGCAAAGGAAAATAACAAAATCAGCGCAAATTGGGAAATGTATTTCATAAGCAATACCTCAGGGGGCGATTTTTGCCTCAGTCAGTGCTTGGATTTCTTTGGCAACGGTGCAGCTGGATGCGTGGACGCAGTTTTCATAACAGCAGTCTACCTCCGTAAGCCTGCCGTTTTCCGTTACCGCGGTGACCATACGGCACTGGTCAACGGTGCGGCAGTAGCCGCTTAAAAAATGTTCCTGTTCCATTCCGGTTCCTCCGTAATGCAGAAGCCCATAGGCGCAAGGGACAGCCATGTGGGCGCAACCTTTTGTAGCTTCTGTCCCAGCAGTACAGCGCCTGCGGGAATGTCCCACGGATCGCGGCTGCGGTTGATATAGATATTCAGCCGCTTGCCGCCGCAGCTGCGGCTGAAGCCCAGCTTCCGGTCAGTGGCGTGGAAGAAATCAATGTCTCCCAGACGCAGGGCCTCCTGGTTTTTCCGCAGAATACCCAATTCCCGGTAGTGGGTGAGCAGCTCTTCGTCCTCACGCCCCCAAGGGTAGGTGCGGCGGTTGAAGGGGTCCTTGTGACCCTCCATGCCCGCCTCGTCTGCGTAGTAAATACTGGGGGCGCCGGGGAGCGTGTATTGCAAGAAGGATGCCATAAACAGCCGCTGCCGCGCCAAAATCCGATTGTTGGGGGAGAGTCTGCGCTTGGCGTATTCCTCACGGCTGCCCTCAAAATCATCCACCAGCGCGGTGAGAATCCGGGGGGTATCATGGGTGCCCAGCAGGTTCATATTGCAGTGAAGCACCTGCGTCGGATAGTTTTCCGCAATGGTCATAACGGTTTCCTTCAGCTGCCGGCCATCGTCGAAACCCTTGAGAAAGTTCAGTATGGCGGTGCGGAAGGGGTAGTTCATACAGGAATCCAGCTCGCCGTCCACAAAGTAACGGCGACGGATATCGTAGGCGATTTTGTTGGAGGCATCCTCCCATACTTCACCGATAAGCAGTGCGTCCGGGCGGATCTGACGGATTCGGTTTTTCAGCCGCAGGACAAATGCGTCCGGCAGCTCGTCCACCACGTCCAGCCGAAAGCCGTCAGCGCCAAAACCCAGCCAGTGGGCCACCACCGAATCCGCACTGTCGATAATATAGTCCATAAAGGACGGGGCCAGCTTATTCACAGTGGGTAGGGTGTCAAAGCCCCACCAACTGTTGTAGCTGTGGGGATACCGGTGGAAGGTGTACCAGTCGTAATAAGGGGAGTCGGGGGAACAGTAAGCGCCGTTGCCGCCAAAGGTGCGATTCTTGTCAAAGTACACACTGTCCGAGCCGGTGTGGGAGTACACACCGTCCAAAATCACCTTGATGCCCCGCGCATGGGCGGCGTCGCACATGGCGGAAAAATCCTCCAAAGTACCCAGCATGGGGTCGGGGGTTTTATAGTCGCCGGTGTCATAGCGGTGGCTGGAAAAGCTCTTGCTGATAGGATTCAGGTACAAAATGGAAACCCCCAAAGAGGCGATATAGTCCATTTTCTCGGTAATTCCCCGGAAATTACCCCCGAAAAAGTCGTTATTCAGCACTTCGCCCCGATGGTTGGGCGCCCAGTCCACATCCTCATACCAGTTCTTGTGGACGGTGTAGGGTTCCAGCTTGCCGGTGAGGTCAGGAGAGCCGACCTTGCAGAAGCGGTCGGGAAAGACCTGGTAATAAACAGCACCCTTTGCCCAGTCCGGTGTGGTGAAATCTGCCGGTGTGCAGGTCAGCTGCCAGCGGTCACCGGCTTCCATGTTGGTGTCGTGCCCCTGCTTGAACAGACGGAAAGGACCGGTTGGCTTATAAATCCGAAAATAATAAAAATACAGACCGGGATTCGCCAGAGAAAAGCTGCCGCCGAAAATATCGTAAGCACCTTTGGTGCTTATCTTTTCCAGTGTGGCAACTACGCCCGGCGTCCCGCCTTCGCAATCGAGAACGCACTCCACCTTCACCGCGCCCACGGAGGAGGGGACGTGAATATGCAGTTTGCATTCCTGCCCTTGGGTCAGCGTGCCGAAGGGGTCTTTGTAAATCAGCTGCTGGGAATCAAATAAAATCCGCATGTATTTACTCCTGAACGTAATAAATTACCAGTATAGAATACGCCATTTTACCCAAAAGGTCAAGAAGAAACCGGGGCATTTCTGCCCCGGTGTAACACTTATTGCGTCAGCATTTTTTTGAAAAGCGCCATGTAGCGGGCTGCCGGCTTGCCCCAACTGAAGTCCTGCTGCATGTCGGTGCGCTGGAGAGCACGGAATTGCGGCTTGTTT
Organism: Faecousia sp.; assembly: GCA_045540155.1. GTDB lineage: Bacteria > Bacillota > Clostridia > Oscillospirales > Oscillospiraceae > Faecousia. The sequence goes on along the minus strand of JAZQGT010000047.1, from coordinate 3,711 downwards.
TGGTTGTACAGGTTCAGACACCGTTTCAGCGCCTGCAGGAAGTCGTCGGCATTGTAGCTCTGGAAGGTAAAGCCCAGACCGCCCTCGCCGTTTTCGTCAACAGGGGGAACGGTATCCCGCAGACCGCCGGTGGCATGAACCACGGGCACAGTGCCATAGCGCATGGCGTTCATTTGGCTCAAGCCGCAGGGTTCGCTCTTGGAGGGCATCAGGTAGATGTCACCGCCGGCGTAAATTCTGGAAGCAAGACCCAAGTTAAACGTAATTTTCGCCGCAACCCGCTGAGGGAATTCCCGCTGCAAGTCCTGGAAGAAATTCTCGTAATGGGCTTCGCCGGTACCCAGAATCAGCAGCTGACAGTCCTCCTCCCAGAGAAGACGCCGGGCAATGTGGCACAAAAGATCCAGACCCTTATGACCGGCAAGCCGGGTGACCATCACCATCAGGGGCACATCGGGGCGCTGGGGAAGACCCACTTCCTCCTGCAGCGCCGCCTTGCAGGCTGCTTTTCCGGATGCAAAGGTATCGGCGTTGTAATGGGCAGGCAGCGCCGGGTCAGTCTCGGGATTGAAGGTGTTTACATCAATGCCGTTGGTGATGCCGGTGAGCTTGCCGGCGTTGCCGGAGAGCACATCGCTTAAGCCGTGGGCGTAATAAGGGAACATCAGCTCCCTTGCATAGCTCTCGGAAACGGTGGTGACCATATCGGCAGTTTCAATAGCGCCTTTCATGGTATTGATTGCGCCGCCCATATCCAGCCGCTCCCGGTATTCCCAGGGCAGTGTGAGCACATCGTCGAAGAAGTCACCCTGCGCCCAACCCTGATACTCAATGTTGTGAATGGTGTACATACACCGGGTGTGCGGGAAGAGGGGGTAGTACTGGGCTTTCAGAAATACCGGCACCAGAGAGGTCTGCCAGTCGTTGCACTGAATGATGTCGGGAATAAAGTTCAGAGACACCAGCGTGTCAAGGCAGGCTTTGGAAAAATAGGCAAACCGCTCGCCGTCATCGCCGTCTCCGTAGATAGCTCCCTCCCGGGCGCCGAAATAATAGAGGTTGTCGATGAAGTATACCTGCACGCCGTCATGGCGGTTTTTCAGCTTGTAAATCCCGGCATACTGCTGCCGCCAGCCCAATGCTACATGGAACTGGGCAATCTGTTCGGTTTCAAAGGCGGGATTGTCCAGAATTTTTTTGTAATAGGGAAGCAGCAGCACCACCTCGTTGCCGTCAATTGCGGCTAAGGCAGACGGCAGCGCCTCCATCACATCGCCAAGACCGCCGGATTTCACATACGGAGCGCCTTCCGATGCTAAAATGGCAATTTTCATACAATCGCTCCTCGCTTGATGATCACAGGCTTGGCGGGCGTGCCGATGAGCTTGGTACCGGACCGGATAACCACGTCCTTATCAAGAATGACATACTTCAGCTCGCAGTTTTCCTCCACCACAGTGTCGTTCATAATCAGACAGTTATCAATCTGCGCGCCTTCCTTGACGGTTACCTGCCGGAACAGAACGCTCTGACGCACATTGCCTTCCAGCATACAGCCGTCAGCTACGATGCAGTTATCGATATTGGAAGCCTCGCCGTAGTAGCAGGGAACCCGGTCACGCACCTTGGTGTAAACAGGGTGGTTGTAATAGAACAGATCGTGGCGGGTAGTGCTGTCCAGCAGAGACAGGGAGTTGCGGAAATACTCCTCCACGGATTCGTTGAACATGGCAAGTCCGGGGAACTGGTAGACATTTACGGAGATAAGGTTATTCTGCCAGGAGCCGAGCACCAGATCTCTGTCCATGTGGAACAGATTCCGGGCGATACATTCTTTCACCAGCTTGCGCAGCAGACCCTTGGTCAGGACGAACATGTCCATGGAGGCAAGGTAATCCGCAGGGGCAACGTAATCTACCGCCATGTCGGCAATCTCGCCGGCATCGTCCAGCCGGATAGCAAGGTCCAGCTGCTTTGCGCCGTCGGCAATGCCTGATTTTGTGACCACGGTGATATCCTTGCCGCTGGCAATGTGGGCGTTCAACACGCGGCTCAGGTCAATGTTGCACAAAATGGCGGAGTCAGCCATTACCACATACTCGTCGTCCGGACCGTAGTTTAAGAAGTTCATGGCGTAGTACAGGTTCTCCAGCTTGCCGCGATAGCTGTGGTAAGCGGACATGGCGTAGGGGGTCAAAAATTCCAGACCGCCCTCTTCCAGCTCCAGACCCCATTCTTCGCCGGAGCCGATGTGATTCATCAGACTCTGGTAATTCTGCCGGGAGATGATGCCGATGTGGCGGATGCCTGCAGCTGCCATATTGGACAGGTGGAAGTCGATCTGACGGTAGCGTCCGGCGAAGGGAATACTACCCATGGTGCGCTTGTGGCTCAGGTCGTCCATGTTGGCGTCGTTGGCGAAAATAATACCCATTACGTTCATAGTATTTCCCTCCTTTACCGCATTTCACCGGGCAGAAGCACGGTGTTTTCCTCGATGACAGTGCCCTTGGCGGTGACGCTGATCTGCATTTCGCCGTTTGCGGCGGCTACGCCGCCCACTACCGCGTTGCGGCAGATTTTGGAATTCTCGCCAACAATGGCGTGGCGGACAATGGCGCCGGGCTCAATCACCACACCGGGCATGATGACGGAATCCTCCACCAATGCGCCCTGACCCACAGTACAGCCGGTGGAGATGACACTGTGGCGGATGGTGCCGTAGATTTCAGAACCCTCCGCAATGAAACAGTTGATGGTTTTTGCCTGCGCGTCAATGTAGGAAGAGGGCAGGGCATTGTTTCGGGCGTAGATTTTGAAACGCTCGTCTCCCCGGATATTGAACACCGGTTCCTTGCCCAGAAGCTCCATGTTGGCTTCCCAAAGAGACTCGATGGTACCCACGTCCTTCCAGTAGCCGTCGAAGGGGTACGCCATCATCTTGTGGCCGGCGTTTAACAGACCCGGAATGATGTTCTTGCCGAAGTCATTGGAGGAATCGGGATTTGCCTCGTCGGAGATAAGGGCCTCCCGCAGGACATCCCAATTAAACACATAAATACCCATGGAGGCGTTGGTGGACTTGGGCTTTGCGGGCTTCTCCTCAAACTCATAGATGGAGTTGTCCGGATTGGTGTTGAGGATACCAAACCGGCTGGCCTCACTCAGCGGCACTTCCCGCACAGCAATGGTGCAGGAGGCGTTGCTCTTTTCGTGGTACGCCACCATGGCGCTGTAATCCATTTTGTAAATATGGTCACCGGAGAGGATTACCACATAGTCCGGGTTGAAGCGCTCGATAAAATCAATGTTCTGATAAATGGCATTGGCAGTACCCTTGTACCAGCCGCTCTTTTTGTCGTGCCGCTCGTAGGGGGGCAGCACCTGGGCGCAGCTGTGGGTTTTGTTCAGACCCCAGGGCTGGCCGTTGCCGATGTATTCGTTCAGTTCCAAAGGCTGATACTGGGTGAGAATACCCACGGTATCAATGCCGGAGTGGACGCAGTTGCTCAAGGGAAGGTCAATAATACGGTATTTACCGCCAAAGGGAACAGCAGGCTTGGCGGTTTTTTCGGTAAGTACTTTTAAGCGGCTTCCCTGACCGCCGGCCAGCAACATAGCGATACAGCGTTTCTTTTGAAAATGCATATGAACATCTCGTTAAATATAATGTAGATGATGATAAAAAACACACTCTAAATGTCTGTATAT
>JAZQGT010000046.1:0-29680 GCA_045540155.1 Faecousia sp. | reverse complement strand
GCCAATGGCCGCCCGTAAAATGCGGACGAGCGATGCTCGCCCCTACGAACAGGAACGATAGACTATGTAGGGGCGGCCAATGGCCGCCCGTAAAGTGCAAAATTAAGGGCGTGTTGCCAAAAGCAACACGCCCTCTTTTTGTGTAGTTACTTGTTTTGCAGGTAGGTATCAATGGCGGCGGCAGCTTTCTTGCCTGCGCCCATTGCCAGAATCACCGTTGCCGCGCCGGTGACCGCGTCACCGCCGGCGAATACGCCGTCGCGGGTGGTCATTTCGTCTTCATTTACAATCAGACAGCCCTTGCGGTTGGTGTCCAGACCCGGGGTGGTGGAGCGAATCAGGGGATTGGGGCTGGTGCCCAAGCTCATAATGACGGTGTCCACATCCAGCACGAATTCCGAACCGGGAATCTCGATGGGACGGCGGCGTCCGGAGGCGTCCGGCTCACCCAACTCCATGCGGATGCAGTTCATGCCGCACACTCTGCCGTTTTCGTCGCCGATGATAGAGGTGGGGTTGCACAGGGTCTTAAACTCGATGCCCTCCTCCTTGGCGTGGTGCTGCTCCTCCAGACGGGCAGGCATCTCTGCCTCACCCCGGCGGTAGACCACGTATACCTTTTCTGCACCCAAGCGCATAGCGCAGCGGGCAGCGTCCATTGCCACGTTGCCGCCGCCAACCACGGCAACTGCCTTGGACTTCACCACAGGGGTGTCGTACTCATCGTCGTAGGCCTTCATCAGGTTGGTACGGGTTAAGTATTCATTGGCGGACATAACGCCCTTGAGGGACTCGCCGGGAATGTTCATAAACATGGGAAGTCCTGCGCCGCTGCCTACAAACACAGCCTCAAAGCCCATTTCAAACAGCTCGTCGATGGTCAGCACCCGGCCAATGACCATGTTGGTCATTACGGTAACGCCCTGGGCCTCCAGCTTGGTAATTTCGTTGGCAACGATGGATTTGGGAAGCCGGAATTCGGGAATGCCGTAGACCAGAACGCCGCCGGCGGTGTGCAGCGCCTCGAACATGGTCACCTCGTAGCCCCGCTTTGCCAGATCGCTGGCGCAGGTCATGCCCGCAGGGCCGGAGCCTACAACTGCTACCTTTTTGCCGTTGGACTCCGCTTTTTCGGGCATAGCGTTGATATTTTCCCGGTACCAGTCAGCCACAAACCGTTCCAGCCGGCCAATGGCAACCGGTTCGCCCTTGATGCCCCGGACACACTTTGCCTCGCACTGGGTTTCCTGGGGACAGACTCTGCCGGACAGAGCAGGCAGGGCGTTGGTGGAGGTGATAATCTCATAGGCGGCCTTAAAATCCCCTTCTGCCACCTTGCCGATGAACTCGGGAATCCGCACGTTGACGGGACAGCCTTCCACACATTTGGGATTTTTGCACTTTAAGCACCGACCGGCTTCTTCCACAGCCATTTCGGCGGTGTAGCCCAGGGTAACTTCCTTAAAGTTCCGGGCGCGTACCTTGGGGTCCTGTTCAGGCATGGGGACCTTGGTTAAAGACATATTTGCCATTATCGCAACCTCCTTACTGAATCAGGTCCTTGCCCATCTTTTCGATGCGGCAGGCGTGCTTCTCGGTGACCTCTGCTTCCCGGCCGCGGTACAGACTGTTGCGGCTCATAAGCTCTGCAAAATCCACCTTGTGGCCGTCAAACTCCGGTCCGTCCACACAGGCGAACTTGGTCTCGCCGCCCACGGTTACCCGGCAGCCGCCGCACATACCGGTGCCGTCCACCATGATGGGGTTCAGGGACACGGAAGTGTGGGTGCCGAAAGGCTCGGTGGTCTTGCAGACGAATTTCATCATGGGAATGGGGCCGATGGCAAGCACCTCGTCAAACTGCTCGCCCTGCTCCAACAGCTCCTGCAGGGCAACTGTCACCAGACCGTGCCGTCCGTACGAGCCGTCGTCGGTCATGAGGATAAATTTGTCGGCAACGGCCTTGAATTCCTCCTCCAGAATGACGATATCCTTGCTGCGGAAGCCAACAATAACGGTCACTTCCGCGCCGGCTTCCTTAAATGCCTTGGCTGAGGGCAGCGCAATGGCGCAGCCAACGCCGCCACCCACCACGCAGACTTTTTTCTTGCCTTCCACCGGGGTGGGCTTGCCCAGAGGGCCGACGAAATCACGGATATAGTCACCCTCGTTCAGCTGACCCAGTGCATTGGTGGCAAAGCCAACCTTCTGGAAGATGATGGTGACAGTTCCCTTCTCCCGGTCGTAGCCGGCGATGGTCAGAGGGACACGCTCGCCGTATTCGTCAATCCGGAAGATAATGAACTGGCCGGCCTTTGCCTTTTTAGCAATAAAAGGTGCCTCAATTTCCATCAGGGTAACACTGGCATTGAGTTCTCTTTTGTGTGCGATTCTAAACATATTCTTTCCTTCCTTCAATTTGGAAAGTATACAGTCTTATTTGCCGCTTGCAGCGTGGGATCGGATACTCTCCAAAATAATATCAATTTCCGGCTGGTTTACCGAAAGCTTGTCGCTGGGGCAGTAGAATTGGAAAATCCAAAAATTCTCCTCCCCCTCATAGGTGGCGGTCACATAGGTGTAGGCAGTGCCTTCCACCGGCGCTTCATAGGTAAACACATAGCCGTCACCGAAAACCTGCGGAGTGCAGGAGAGCTGGTTGCCGCTGATCACGTAGCCGGTGTACTGGTCCAGCGTCATCTTTTTCAGGCTGTCCTTGCTCTCGGACAGGCCCATAAAAATCAGCGTATCGTGACCAAACATAAAGTCTGCTTCACCTGCATAGCTGTCTGCGGACAAATCCAGAAAATCCCCGGGCACAGTCAGCGCAATATCCTTACAGGCAATGTTCATCCCTTCCGGATAGGCGTCCCGGGCGGAGCAGCCGACAAGTAGACATAACACCGCCAGCAGACACAGGGCAGCACGCCGCTTCATGCTTATTTCTCCCTCAGAATATCCCGGATTTCAGCCAGCAGAAGCTCCTCTTTGGAGGGTGCGGGGGGCGCAGGGGGTTCTGCAGCAGCGGCCTCTTCTTCTTTCTTCTTGCCGATCTCGGAGAGCTTGTTCAGGCCCTTTACCAGCAGGAATACCACAAAGGCGAGGATGAAGAAATTGATGACCGCGGAAATGAAATTGCCCCAGTTCAGGGTGTTCAGAACGGGATTGCCGTTGGCATCCAGGGGTGCTTCGCCCCACAGCCGGGGCAGAACGATCTTCAGCTCGGAGAAGTCGATGCCGCCAAGGAAGATGGAGACGATGGGCATGATAATGTCGTCAGTCAGGCTCTTGGTGATGGTGGAGAAGGCGGCGCCGATAATAGTACCGACAGCCAGCGCCATGGCGTTGCCCTTGATGGCGAAGGCCTTGAATTCTTCCCAGAAGCCCACAAGTTTCTTGTTCTTTTTCATTGCAAAACCTCCTAATAGTTTACATAATATTTTTATATTACTTTTTCTCTATAATTTCAAGGCCGCCCAGATACTTCCGCAGCACCTCCGGCACCACAATGGAGCCGTCAGCGCGCTGGTTCTGTTCCACCAATGCGGGGAAAATCCGGGAGGTGGCAAGGCCGGAGCCGTTGAGGGTATGCAGGAATTCCGGTTTGCCGGTGGCTTCCCGACGGAAACGGATGTTACCCCGACGGGCCTGATAATCACGGGCGTTAGATACGGAGGAAACCTCCTTGTAGCCGTCCATGGAGGGAATCAGAATCTCGATATCGTAGGTTCTTGCCATGGATGCGGAGCAGTCGCCTGCAGCCAGCTTCACGGTACGGAAGTGGAAGCCCAGACCCGCAACCAGCTGCTCTGCCTTGGTAACCAGCTCTTCAAAGGCTGCGTCAGAGTCCTCGGGCTTGCAGAATTGGAACATCTCCACCTTGTTGAACTGGTGTCCCCGCACCATGCCCCGCTCGTCCGCCCGGTGAGAACCGGCCTCCCGGCGGAAGCAGGGGGTGTAGGCAAACAGCTTCTTGGGCAGGTCTGCTTCGGAGAGGATTTCGTCCCGGTAAATGGAACACAGGGCAGCCTCTGCGGTGGGCAGCATATAGTGGGTGCGGTCATCAGTGGGGTTGGCAATCTTGTAGACCTCGTCAGCAAACTTGGGGAACTGACCGGCGGTCTCGCCGCACTGGTACTCCAGCATGTGAGGGGGCAGGATAAAATCATAGCCGTCGGCGGTGTGGGTGTCGATAAAGTAGTTCAGCAGCGCCCATTCCAGCCGCGCGCCCATGCCGGTGTACATCCAGTTGCCGGCGCCTGCCAGCTTTACGCCCCGCTCATAGTCGATAAGACCCAGATCGGTACACAGATCCACGTGATGCTTGGGGGCAAAATCAAAGGCGGGCTTGTTGCCGATATAACGCAAGGGCTCATTGTTCTCCTTGCCGCCGGGGAGCAAGTCGGCATCCGGCAGGTTGGGCAGGCTGAGCATGGCAATCCGGAATTCCTCGGAGAGAACCTTCAGCTCGGCAGCCTCATTTTCAATGGCCTTGTCCAGCGCTACGCTCTCGGCGGAGTTGGCGGCAATCTGGGCGTCAATGGCGGAGGTGTCCTCACCCTTCTTCTCCAAGCCCTTCTTTTGGCCGAACAGCTTGCCGTTTTCCTTGCTCAGCTTATTTTTCTGGGCGGTCTGACCCTCGGTGGTGGTCTTTAAGGCGCGGATTTTTTCGTCCAGCGCCAAAATTTTGTCTACAATGGCGTCGCAGTCCACTTCCTTGGCCTTGAGACCTGCCTTGACTGCGGCGGGGTTTTCCTTGATTCTTTTGATATCCAGCATTTCCGTTTCTCTCCTTTTGGTGTGCGGTTATTCCGCGTCAATCACATTATTGGGGTCATCCGGCATGATAATGGCGCAGATGATGTATGCCAGAATACCGCCGCCGCACAGGGCAAAGATTACCATACCCAGCCGCACCAGCGTGGCATCAACGGATACATAGTTTGCAAGTCCTGCGCAAACGCCGCAGATTTTCTTGTTTTTTGCGTCCTTGTACAGTTTTTTTTCCATAATTGTTACCTCATTTCTTTATGTTCATTAAAGCATCCAGCAGCACCTGCAGGTCGTCCTGACCGTAGAATTCCAACTCAAAACGGCCCTTGCGCTTGCCATTTACGATTTTTACACCCCGGCCCAGCAGTTTGGACAGCTTTTTCTCACATTCTGCCACATAATCCACCGCCAAGGTCACTTCCTTTTGGGGCTTCGGCTCCTTGGAAAGGTTTTTGCACAGCAATTCTGCCTGCCGCACGGACAGGCCCAGCGCCGCAATCCTTTGCGCCGCGTCCTTCTGCAGCTTCTCGCTTTTTAGGGAGGTCACAGCCCGGGCATGTCCGGCAGAGAGCTTTCCTGTCCGCACCATGTCCAGCACATCCGGGGAGAGCGTCAGCAGCCGCAGCATATTGGCAACCGCAGGACGGGATTTTCCCACCCGGGCGGCAGTTTCCTCCTGGGTCATGCCGTATTCGTCCATCAGGGTTTTGTAACCCAGGGCTTCTTCCACGGGATTTAAGTCCTGCCGCTGCAAATTCTCAATCAGCGCCAGCTCCGTGACCTTTTTGTCATCAGCCTCAATAATCACCACGGGAATTTCCCGCAGCTCTGCCATTCTGGCGGCACGCCAACGGCGTTCACCGGCAATTATCTGATAGTAACCGCTTTCCAGCTCCCGCACGGTCAGCGGCTGTACCACACCGTGGGTGGCAATGGAATCTGCCAGTGACTGCAGCTCCTCCGGGTCAAAATCCCGGCGGGGCTGATTGGGATTGGGTTCAATCTTATGAATGGGCAGCAGCTGATAGGGTGTTTTCTGGGTGGATTCCTCCATAAAGTCGCCCATCAGAGCCCCAAGACCCTTGCCTAGTCCTTTTGCCATCCGTTTCACCTCTTAAAGTTTCTGATTCGCTTCTTCCGCAATGGCGCGGTAGGCCACAGCGCCCCGGCTCATGCGGTCGTAGACGGTAACCGGCAGACCGTGGCTGGGCGCTTCCGCCAGCCGCACGTTTCTGGGCACCACGGTGGTAAACACCTTGCCCGGAAAATGCCGGCGCACCTCCTGCGCCACCTGGGTGGAGAAGTTGGTCCGTCCGTCGAACATGGTCAGAACCACCCCGAAGATCTCTAAAGCGGGGTTAATTCTCTTTTTTACGATGCGCAGTGTGTTCATCAGGTCGGTCAGACCCTCCAGCGCATAGTACTCGCACTGTACCGGCACCAAAACCCCCTCGGCAGCCGCCAAGGCGTTCAGCGTCAGCATTTCCAATGACGGGGGGCAGTCAATGAGAATCACGTCGTAATCCCACGCCACCTGCGCCAAGGCGTTTTTTAGCCTGCGGTTGGAATTCTCCATGGAGATCAGCTCCACAGCGGCGCCTGCCAGGTCGGCAGTCGCGGGGAGCACGTCTCCAAACTTGGTGCTCACAATGGCGTCTCTAGTGGGAATGTCGTTGACCACCACGTCGTAGACGCTGTTGCGCAGCTTCCACTTGTCCACGCCCAAACCGGAGGTGGCGTTTGCCTGTGGGTCAAAGTCGCACAGCAGCACCCGTTTTCCCAAGTCCCGCAGGGCGGCGGTGAGGTTGACGGCGGTGGTGGTCTTACCCACGCCGCCTTTCTGATTGACCACAGCAATGATTTTTGCCATAGCAATGTCCTTTCTGTCTAATGTTTCACGTGAAACAATCAATCAAAGGGATTGTTAAAAGTGTAGTTCTTGCCCAGCTCCGGCAGAGCCTGGCTATTCGCCGCCCGGAGCAGCAGCGCACCGGCGACGCACAGCAGTACCGCCAGCACCACCGTCAGCACGGTGAGGCGGCGTACCCGGCGGCGCAGCAGCGCCACCTGCTCCTCGGGAGCGAGGGTTCGGCGTTTCCGCCCGGCTTTTGTGGGAACGGGCTGGGTCGCCCGGGAGGGGAGTTGGATGTGCACATCGGGTCTTACCGGATAGGCGTCCATGGAATCCAGACATTCGGGGCAAAAGCATTGATCGTCGGTGGTTTTCTTGCCGCACTTCAAACAATTCATGTCCGTTCCTCCTGTATTCCGGGATTTCCATACCACCCCATTATAATGGATCTATTGTACAACACTTTTTCTTGTTCGTAAAGAGGTTGCGGCAAAAAAATCGCAAAAGATTTGTTGACAAGTGTAGACTGATATGGTATGCTTTGGTTACAAATGTAGACAAAGGAGGGATTCTCATGGAACATCAAAGAAGCGGCCTGTCCGCTGCCCAGTGGAGCGTGATGGAGTGTCTTTGGCAGACCGGCGCCCTGACCGGCCGGGAGGCGGTGGACGCAATGGCAGAGAAAATGGGCTGGAGCCGCAGCACCACCCTGACCCTTTTGCGCCGCATGGAGGAAAAGGGCATTATTGAGAGTTCGGTAGTACAGGGCGTAAAAACCTTCTGCCCGGTGCTGCGCCGGGACGAGGCGGCGCTGATAGAGACCGAGAGCCTTCTTGAACGGGTGTACAACGGCAGTATCAGTATGCTGGTCAGCGCCATGACCCACAAGCATACCCTGTCCAGGCAGGAGATTGACCGTCTGTATGCGCTTTTGGACGGATTGGAGGTGGAGGACCGTGACCCAGTGGATCGTTAGCAGCAGCATTCTGATTGTGATTGTGGCGCTGCTGCGGCTGTTGCTGCAGGGAAGAATCAAGCCCACGCTCCAATATGCCCTGTGGGGGTTGGTTTTGGCGCGGCTTCTGATTCCTGTACAGCTGGGCAGTACCCCCATCAGCCTGCTCAACGCCGTGGAGAAAGCGCCGGTGGTGCAGCAAATGGAACTGGCGGACCAGGTGGTGCACTTTGTCTATCACGCAGACGGCACCGCCACCGGCTACTACGAATATGCGCCGCCCTTGGACCACGCAGAGCCGGAATTGCCCGTGTCCAAGCCTGTGCCCCAGGTTTTTACAACCCAGGAGGCCCAGTCCATCACCCGTATCCGGGATATAAAGGGAGTGCTCACCAAGCTGTGGCTTGGGGGCATGGCGGTTGTGGGCTTGGTGTTTGTGCTTTCCAACCTGCGGTTTTCCCTGGGCTTGCGAAAGGCCCAAAAGACGGGCCAGGAGGGCGGTCTGCCCGTTTACATTACGGATAAGGTAGATACCCCCTGCCTGTTCGGTCTGTTCCGTCCGGCAATTTATCTGCCCCCGGCAGTTGCGGAGGAGACGCGCCACCGGACCTATTCCGTTGCCCATGAGCTGACCCATTACCGCCACGGGGATGCCCTTTGGTCGGTGCTGCGGGCTTTGTGTATTGTGGTGCATTGGTACAATCCGCTGGTTTGGTGGGCGGCGGTGCTGTCCCGGCAGGACGGCGAGATTGCCTGTGACGAGGCAACCATTGCCCGTTTGGGCGAGAGCCACCGGGCAGACTACGGCAAAGTGCTGGTGGACCTGACCTGCCGGAAGAAAACAGACCTGCTGCAAACCGCTACCACCATGACCGGCAGTGCAAAGGGCCTGAAGCAAAGAATCAGCATGATTGTAAAAAAACCGAAAATGGCGCTGTATACCTTAATTGCAGTGCTTTTGGCGGTGTCCGTTGCCGTGGGCTGCACCTTCACCGGCGGGAGCAACCCCACAGAGGACGACCCCACGCTGGACAGCACCACGGAAACCACCGAAGATACGGAAAATTCCGGCAATAACGGCAGTACCGAAAAAACGGATGAGATTGAAAAGCTTCCGGAGGACATTGTCGGCACGCCGCTGACTGAGGATGAACTGACCGCCTTTACCCAGATATTTGCGGAGAAACCCGCGGATTCGAGCAATTGGTATCATCAGTTGCTTTGCGTTGGTTGGCGGAGCGGTTTTTCTACCCCGCAAAGCGTTGACCCTGCTTACCTTTTCTATAACGGCTTTACTCGCCAAGACAGTGAGATCTTTGGCTTGACGGAGCAAGATTATGCCTTTTTGGAGGCGCAGGAAGGCTATGTCCCCCAAATGGACTCCTTCAAACTGCCGGCAGCAGAAATGGACAAAGTTACGCAGGCCTACTTGGGAATACCTTTAAGGGCCACCAACCAATCTACTTTGGCGCTGCTGTATTATAATGGGGCAAACGATTGCTATTACTCGCAGCACACCGACTATCAGGGCATGGACGGTTTCCAAATGATTGATGGCAAGCGGACAGATGACGGCTCGGTGTACCTTTTGTGTCGCAAGCAAATCAAGGATTTCCGTACCTATAAAACCGAGTGGCTGTTGTTGCTGCGCTTGACCCCCAATCCCGGCAACAACGCCATTCCCTATCGGGTTTACAGTTGTCTGCAGCTTCCCGTGGAAACGAAAAACCTCACCACGCCTGCCCCATCGGCAGAGGAATACGGCAAGGTAAAGGCGGGTTATTTTCCCTTTATCTATACCGGCAGGCCTCTAATGACAGCTTACTACCGGATCGATCCCACGGGTTTGGAGGAGGGCAAACTCTATGTGTGCAACGCCTCCACCGGCAGGATCTATTTGGTAACCAACGAAAAAGTCTCCTGCTTTGATGCCACATCCCAGCATCTTTACTATGTGACCGCTGACGGCAAGCAGGTGATCCGCTGTGAGTATGACTACTCGCCCGGCGGCAATAAAACCATCGTCTATACCACAACGGGAGCCATCAACTCCATCGACCACTACGGCACCTACGCCAACGACAAGCTGCTGCTGGTGGAAGACCGGAGCAAGGTAGTGCTCTACCGGTTGGGCACCGGCGAGCGCAAGGCGCTCTTTACCCGGCATTTGGTGTTTGATGCCCACTACGATATGGATGCCAAGCGCTATGACAGCAAAAAGTCGGGACATGTGGTTTTGTGGCGCGGTCTGCAAAATGAAGACAGTGAAAACGACTCCTGGCTGTACTTTATCAGCAGCAATGAGGAGACCTGGCTGAAAAAACCCCAAGATCCCACCGCCGGCTACCAGGGTCATATCAGCCGCTTCTCTACCGGTGTCTTCGACGGAAGTCAGCTAAACTTCTATACACCTATGCCGGAGGATTTAAGCGGCTTCCAAAAAGGCCTCCTGTATTCCTACGATATGCTCACCGGCATTTACTATCAGCTGTCCGATGGACCGGTTAATTGCTACTACACCACCCTGATACAAGACGATTTGTTTTTTGGCGACGGTAATCGGGTGATCCGGAGCAGTTATACCGGCGATGCGCAATCTGCGATATATCAAGGCGATGCCCCCATCACTGCGGTCAGTTTCGAGCACAAAAAACTGCTGGTGGTGGAAAATGAGAAGAAAGCTGTTCTGTACGACCCCACCACAAAGACCGGTGAGGTGGTTTTGGAGCAGTATCAGATTATGAAGGCAAGCTACTATCCCACAGCAGATGAAGGTTTCCCCAGTGCAGAGAAAGGCAAGGGACGGGTAATTGTTTGGACCGGCAAAACGGCTGCAGATTCTCCCGCCGAGCAATACTTTTACTTTGTAGACCGCGATGAACTGAAAAAGACATATTACGGCTAATTATCCGTAAAAAATGCACATACCGCCGGAGAAGTTTCTCCGGCGGTTTTTGTTTTTTCAAAAAATCATAAAATCCCTATTGACAATCAGCCGACCATCTGCTATTATCATAGTACCGCAATCCAAGAAAGTTGGTGATCACAATGAACTGGACAATTCCCGGCACGGTACTCACTGCCCCCCGTAAGGAGGCGGAGCATATCGAGGAGCAATTCCACGCAATGTTTCTGCCCGGCGGTATGGTGCTGAGTCAGATTTCCGCCATAACCGGTCTGGATGGCTACATCATTCAGAATTGGGTGAAGCGGGGATTTCTTACCAAGCCGCAGAACAAGCGGTATACCCTGCGGCAGTTATGCCGCATCATGAACATCAATATGCTGAAAGGGGTGCTGCCTCTGGAGCGGATCTGCAGCCTGCTTGGCTATGTAAACGGCCAGCTGGATGATGAAAGCGACGACATGATTGACGATTCCGTTCTGTATTTCATGTTTGTCCGTCTGGCAGCGCGGTCCAAGGAGCTTTACCGGGAGGAATCCCGGGAGGCGGTTCTGGATGAGGCGCTGGCGCATTATCAGGAGCCTGTCCCCGGCGCCAAGGCGCGGGTGCGGCAGACGCTGCGGATTATGCTCACCGGGTGGCTGGCTGCCCGCATGACCCAGGAGGCGGAAGGGATGTTAACTGCGTTAGAGAAAGGAATGATGCAATATGGAACAAAACGGAACATACAGCTGGAAACCCGGAGAAAATGACAAAAAGCCGGTGAACCTGAAGAAATTTCGTAATTTCTTTGTGGCTGCGGCGGTGGTGCTGTGCTTGCTGATTGCCGGCACTACCTGCTTCTACACCGTGGACGACAAGCAGCAGGCGGTGGTAACCACCTTTGGCAAGGTTACCGATGTAACCGACGCAGGCGTGCATTTTAAGCTGCCCTTTGGTATCCAGCAGGCGCAGAAGGTGGATGTGAATGTCTACCAGAAGTTTGAGCTGGGCTACCAGAGCACCGACAACGACAAGGGCTACGTGGTCAATCCCGAGGAAAGCACAATGATCACCGGCGACTACAATATCGTCAATATCGACTTCTTCGTGGAGTATAAGGTGTCTGACCCGGTGGCGTACCTGTTCGCCTCCACCACTCCGGAGGAAATCCTGCGGAATCTGATTCAGTCTCAGGTGCGGAATGTGGTAGGCTCGTCCAGCGTGGACGCGGTGCTCACCGACGGCAAAGAGCGCATTCAGATGCAGGTAAAGGATTTGGTTACCCAGATTCTTGCCGACTATAACATCGGTCTGACCCTGGTGGATGTGAAGATTCAGGACTCCGAGCCGCCCACCCTGGAGGTTATCGAGGCATTTAAGGCGGTGGAAACCGCCAAACAGCAGGCGGAAACCGTGGTCAACGATGCCAAGGCATACCAGAACGCCCAGCTGCCCCAGGCGCAGGCCCAGGCGGATAAGCTGATTCAGAACGCGGCGTATCTGAAGCAGAACCGTATCAATGAGGCGGTTCAGCAGGTGGCGATGTTTGAGGCCATGTACGCCGAGTACGCCCAGAATCCGGAAATTACCAAATCCCGTATGTACTACGAGGCAATTTCTCAGATTCTGCCCGGTGTGAAGCTGTATATCAACACTGCCGAGACCGGCTCCGATGTGCAGATGCTTCTGCCGCTGGAACCGGTGGTATCCACCCAGACAGGAGGTAACCAGGGATGAAAAAGAAAATAATAATCGCCATTGCGGCGGTGCTGCTGATAATCGTGGCAGCTAATAGTTTCTATACTGTCCGGGAGAACCAGTACGCCTGTGTGGTGGAGTTTTCCAAGATTGTGGCAACCACCGACCAGCCGGGCCTGCACTTTAAGGTGCCGTTTCTCCACACAGTGAAGTATTTCTCCAGCGCCACCCAGCTCTACGACATTCCGCCCTCCGAGGTGATTACCCTGGATAAGCAGAATATGACCGTGGACTGCTACGTGCTGTGGCAGATTTCCGACCCGCTGAAATTCTATCAGACCTTGGGCAATGCCAATGTAGCCCAGCAGCGTCTGGGCGACCAGACCTACACCGCTCTGAAAAACGCCATGGGCACCCTGGCGCAGGCGGATATCATCAATATGGAAGACGGCGGCAAGCGTAACGAGATTTACGACGGCATCGCCACGACTGTGAATGAAAAGGCTGTAGTCTACGGCATCAACGTGCTGGATGTGAAAATCAAGCGGTTCGACCTGCCGGAGAGCAATCTGAACGCGGTGTATTCCCGTATGATTTCCGAGCGGAATCAAATGGCGCCCAAGTTCCCCGCCGACGGGAACTACGAGGCGTCCATTATTCGCAATGACGTGGATAAGCAGGTAAACATTCTGGTCTCCAACGCGGAAGCCGAGGCGGCAAAGCTGGAAGCCGAGGGCGAGGCCGAGTATATGCGCCTGCTGGCACAGGCTTATGACAGCCAGGATAAAAAAGACTTCTACGAGTTCATTCTGGCGCTGGATGCACTGAAGCAGAGCCTGGACGGCGGCGAAAAGACCATCATTCTGGACGCCGATTCCAAGCTGGCGCAAATCCTCACCGGTAATTAAGAAGAGACAATGTATCAAAAAGAAAGGAACTGACGTATGGAACTGATATTAGGTATTGCTGCAGCCATTGCGCTGTTAATTGTCATCGTACTCATTGGTTATGTGAAAGCACCCCCCGATACGGCTTATATGATCTCCGGTTTCCGCAAGCCCCGTATTCTGATAGGCAAGGCCGGTGTGCGGATTCCTTTTTTGGAGCGGCTGGATAAGCTTTCTCTGAAGATGTTCTCTGTTGACGTAAAGACAACAGACTTTGTCCCCAACGCGGAATACATCAATGTGAAGGTGGACGCAACGGTTAAAATCCGGATCGGTCAGAACGAAGAGATGATGGCTCTTGCCTCCAAGTTCTTCCTGAACGAGAGCGAAGAAATGATTATCCGCCGTGTGCAGGACACGCTGGAAGGCAATATGCGTGAAATCGTGGGACAGATGCGTCTGGAAGAAATGGTCACCGACCGTAAGGCCTTCGGTGAGCGTGTGCAGGAAAACGCCATTCCCGACCTGCAAAAGATGGGTCTTGAGATGATTTCCTTCAATGTCCAGTCCTTCTCCGACCAGAACAATGTGATTGAGGACCTGGGTATCGACAATATCTCCCAGATCAAGAAGGGCGCAGCCGTGGCGAAGGCCCAGGCAGACCGGGACATCGCTATTGCCCAGGCGCAGGCTGCCAAGGAAGCCAACGACGCCAAGGTGCAGTCCGAAATGGAAATTGCGGAAAAGCAGAACGCCTTGGCTATCCGTCAGGCGGAGCTGAAGCAGCAGTCCGATGTAAAGCAGGCAGAGGCGGATGCGGCCTACTCCATTCAGGAGCAGCAGCAGCGTAAATCCATCGAAGTCACCTCCGCCAATGCGGATATCGCCCGGGCAGAGCGTACCGCGGAGCTGCGGGCAAAGGAAGTTGAGGTCACAAAGCAGACACTGGATGCGGAAATCCGCGCCAAGGCAGATGCCCAGCGCTATGCCGCTGAGCAGGAGGCGGAAGCCGAGCTGTACCGCCGCACCAAGGAAGCGGAGGCCAAGAAGATTGAGCGTGAGCGGGAAGCTGAGGGTATCCGCGCTGTGGGTGAAGCGGAAGCGGAAGCCATCAGACTGAAGGCGTTGGCAGAGGCTGAGGGTATTGACAAAAAGGCAGAAGCCATGAAGAAATACGGTGAGGCTGCCGTTATCGAAATGATTATGGCTGCCCTGCCGGAAATTGCGAAAAATGTTGCCGAACCCCTCAGCAAGGTGGATAAGATTACCATGTACGGCGAGGGCAACAGCGCCAAGCTGCTGTCGGACATTGTCAACGGTACTACTCAGGTGACCGAGGGCATCAGCGCCGGAATGGGTATCGACATCAAGAGCCTGATCATGGGCACGTTGGGCGGAAAACTGGCGGTGGACAATGCTGCCCCTGCCCCCGTGGTGGTTGTACAGCAGGGCAATGAGACGCCGGCTGCCCAGGCAGAAGCCTCTGAAGAAGCGTAAAACCGCGCAAGTCTGCCGGCGGAAGACTCCGCCGGCAGCAAAAGAAAGGAGCGGCCTATGGCAATGTATCAGCAAACCTTCACCGGCGATTTTGACGCGCTGGTGTCAAAGGTGGAAAATGTGGTGATGAACGGAAGCATGTCTGCTTCCCTGGAGGAATCGGCAGACTACCGGACACCCACAGGCCGGTGCAGTGTGCGGGTGTTCGAGCGGTACAGCTACACCGGCGGCAACCGGGTGAGTATGAGCGTAACGGTGTTTCAGTCCGGGTCGGACATCCACCTGTGTGCCATTACCTCCGGCGGCAGCCAGGGTATGTTTTTCAAGGTCAACACCTGGGGCGAGGAAGCCTTTTTGGACACCCTGAAAGAGGAATTATAATAACCATAGTTTGGTGTTTCTGTAGGGACCGGCGTCCCCGACGGTCTTCCTGCGAAGACTGTTTTCAGCGGTCTGTCCGGAGGCCAGGCCCTACATTCCCAATAAAGACAAAAACCGGGCGGTCAACGACCGCCCGGTTTTTTAATTGAAAATTATGAAAATCCCGTAGGGGCAACCATTGGTCGTCCGTGCAGGTCCTTTTTGCGGTAGCGGACGAGCGATGCTCGCCCCTACATTTTACGTCTTGCGTTTTGTGTTTTTTCGCCGCCCTATTGCGGGGGAATATCAGTTGTTCTTCATCACGATGGTCTCGATGCTGTCGCCTACGTGCTCGCAGGCATCGGCGCATTTTTCCAGCTTGTCGAAAATCTCCCGCCAGAAAATCACCGTCAGCACATCGGAGGAATAGTCGGCAGCCTTCAGCGTTGCTTCCAGATACAGCCGGTCGCACTCCTCTTCCTTGTGACTCAGGTTAATAATCATCTCATGGAGCTTCTTGGGCTTTTTGAAGTTGGGCAGCTCACTGAGCATCTCCTCCATCAGCTTGCAGCACTCCACAATCATGCCGGCAAAGGTGACCGCCTCAGGCATCACCGTCTGGATGCGGTTTACATAAATCCGCTGCATGACCTCCTCAATGAAGTCAGCCACTTCGTCGATATTGGCGCTGATCTGCGCCAGGTCCTCCCGCTCCAAGGGAGTCACAAAGGCCTTGGCCAGAGCAGCGTTCATCTCATGCTTCACGCCGTCGGCTTCGTGCTCAAAAGCGTGCATGTTCTCCAGCATGGTGCGGATGTTGGCGTAGTCGTAATTGGTCAGGCATTCCTGCAGGTACACAGCGGCCTTGCTGCAGCAGGCAGCTGCGGCGGCGAAGTTCTCGAAATAGAAACGGTCAGATTTAGCCATAATGTAAATTCCTTTCTTTTATCAGAAGATTGCCAAGAAAATCTTGGTCATAACAAAGCCGATCAAGCCGCAGCCGGGGAAGGTCAGCACCCAGGTCAGGCACATTTCCTTCACCACGCCGAAATTGATAGCCTTTACATTCTTCACAGCACCCACACCCATAATAGAAGTGGTCTTTGCGTGGGTGGTGGATACAGGCAGGCTCAAAAGAGAGCACAGCAGCAGGGACGAGGAGGCGGCAAGGTCAGCAGAGAAGCCCTGATACTTTTCCAGCTTTACCATATCCATACCCACGGATTTGATAATTTTTTTGCCGCCGATGGCAGTGCCCAGACCCATAATCACAGCGCACAGCACCATAATCCAAGGCTCCGGCTGCATAGTCGCAGGAATGGACTGCCCCTTGGACATAAACAGGCACAGAATAATAATACCCATAAATTTCTGTCCGTCCTGGGCGCCGTGCATAAAGGCGGAGTAAGCCGCGCCTGCAATCTGGGCGTACTTAAATACCGGCTCGGTCTTCCGACGCTCCATATTCTTGAAAAGAACGGTCACCAGCTTGCATACGCCCCAGCCGAGGCCAAAGCCCAGGGTAACGGAAATCACAATACCGTAGAGCACCTTCACCCACTCTGCCCCATTCACACCGGCAAAGCTGCCGTTGAGGGCAATGGCGGAGCCGGACAGACCGGCAATCAGCGCGTGGCTCTCACTGGTGGGAATGCCGAATACGAAGGCAGCGGTGGCCCATGTCACAATGGCGAACATGGCAGCGCTCAGGGCGATGACCGCCTTGTCGGGGTCGTTGCCGAAATCCACCATTTTGGTAATGGTCTGGGCAACCTTGGGGCTGAGCATGGTCATGATATATACGCCAAGGAAGTTGAAAATCGCAGCCATAATGATAGCGGCTCTTGCGGACATACACCGGGTAACCACGCAGGTGGCGATGGCGTTGGGGGCGTCCGTCCAGCCGTTAACCAAAATAACACCCATCGTCAAGGCAACCGCCAGAAACAACAGGGGATTTTTTGTCATTTCACCCCAGAAAGAGGATAAGGATAAGTCAGGCATATAATTCCTCCAGATGCGAGATTTTTCTAAATTATTCAAACTTTACCGATTATGATTTTACAACATCTTTCGCGGGCAGTCAAGATACTTAATCATGAAAATAGAGGTTTGACGAGCGGGTCGCTTTTTGGTATACTATATCCGGAAATTATGGAGAACATGAGGTTTTAGCTATGAGAATGCGAAAAATGAAGAATCTGGACGCGCGGTTGGCGGCAACGGAGCGCTACCGGATTCTCTCCCCGGCAGAGCATAAGGGCGCATGGCGCGGGTTGAAGACGGACTGTACCGCCCTTTGGGTGGAGGTGGGCTGCGGCAAGGGCAAGTTCACCGCCGAAACCGCGAGAGCCAATCCCGACGTGCTGCTCATTGCCGTGGAGCGCTGCCGGGAGGCTATGGTGGTGGCTATGGAAACAGCCCAGCGCATGGGTCTTACCAACGTGTTTTTTATTGATATGGACGTGGCAAACATTGAGGAAATCTTTGCCTTCGGTGAGATGGACCGGCTGTTCATCAACTTTCCCGACCCCTGGCCCCGGAAGAAAAATGCCAAGCGGCGCTTAACCCACAGAAGCTTTTTGGACAAGTACTGCCGCACGGTGAAAGAGGGCGGCGAAATCCACTTTAAGACCGACAATGCACCGCTTTTTGAATATTCTGTGGAGGAATTTGCTTTTTGCGGCCTGCAGGTGAATAACCTCACCCGGAATCTCCACGAAAACGGAATTGTGGGCATTATGACCGGCTATGAAGAGAAGTTCCACGCCCTGGGCACCCCCATTAACCGGTGCGAGGTGGTGTGCAGACCCTTTGTGTTACAGACCGAAAAGAAAGACCCGTAGGGCGGGGGCTTGCTCCCGCCGAAAGGCAATACTCCGGAGGCGCATTTTATGAACACTTACCACGCAGGAAGCGCAGATGTAATCGTCATCGGTGCGGGCCACGCCGGCATCGAAGCGGCGCTGGCTGCTGCCCGGCTGGGGTGCAGCACTGTGCTGTTTACCATCAATCTGGATGCGGTGGGCAATATGCCCTGCAATCCTGCCATCGGCGGTACGGGAAAGGGCCATCTGGTTCGGGAACTGGACGCTTTGGGCGGCGAAATGGGTCTTGCGGCGGACGCGGCATGTATTCAGTACCGGATGCTCAATAAGGGCAAAGGCCCTGCGGTCCACTCTTTGCGTGCCCAGGGTGACCGCCGCCGCTATCAGGAATACATGAAGCATGCCCTGGAGCTGCAGGAAAATCTGCAGCTGAAGCAGGCGCAGATTGTGGAGCTTTTCACAGAAAATGGGGGCGTTACCGGTGTGCGCACCCAGCTGGGCGCGGTGTATGATGCCAGGGCGGTGATTATCGCCAGCGGCACGTACCTGGACAGTACGGTGATTACCGGTGAGTGCGTCCAGTCCGCAGGACCGGACGGCATGCACGCGTCCATCGGTTTGGCGGACAATCTGCGGGCGCTGGGACTGCCCCTGCGCCGCTTTAAGACCGGCACACCTCCCAGAGTGAACCGGCGGAGCATTGATTTTTCCAGAATGGAGCTGCAGCCGGGGGACGAAACCCCCGAGCCCTTCTCCTTCCGCACCACCCATAAGCTTAACAATCAGGCGGTGTGCTACCTGACCTATACCAACGAGGAGACCCACCGGGTCATCCGGGAGAATCTCCACCGGTCGCCTATGTACGACGGCACCATTTCCGGAGTAGGCCCCCGGTACTGCCCCAGCATTGAGACGAAAATCGTCCGGTTTGCGGATAAGAGCCGCCATCAGCTGTT
Source organism: Faecousia sp. (assembly GCA_045540155.1). Classification (GTDB taxonomy): domain Bacteria; phylum Bacillota; class Clostridia; order Oscillospirales; family Oscillospiraceae; genus Faecousia. The sequence goes on along the minus strand of JAZQGT010000046.1, from coordinate 10,987 downwards.
TATTGAGCCCTGCGGTCTGGATACGGAGGAGATGTACATTCAGGGCTTTTCTTCCAGTTTGCCGGAGGACGTGCAGCTTCAAATGCTCCATACCGTTCCCGGGCTTGAAAATGCAGAGATGATGCGCCCGGCGTACGCCATTGAGTATGAGTGCATCGACCCCACCAGCCTGCTGCCCACACTGGAATATAAGAAGATCTCCGGTCTTTACGGGGCAGGTCAGTTCAACGGCTCCTCCGGTTATGAGGAGGCAGCGGTGCAGGGGTTGGTGGCCGGCGTGAACGCGGCGCTGAAAATCCAAGGGAAAGCGCCCCTGATTCTCACCCGGGATACCAGCTATATCGGCACACTTATTGATGATTTGGTCACCAAGGGCACGGAAGAGCCTTACCGGATTATGACCAGCCGGTCGGAGTACCGGCTGCTGCACCGGCAGGATAACGCGGACCGGCGGCTGTGCCACATCGGCGCGGCGGTGGGTCTTGTGCCCGAGGAACGGCTGCGTCAGGTGGAGGAAAAGTACGCGGCGGTGGAACGGGAGATCCGCCGTTTGGAGAGCTGCGGCGTCCCTGCCGGTGAAGAATTGAACGCCATGCTGGCAGCCCGGGACTCTGCCCCCGTGGAGAACTCCGCCCGGCTGGCAGATTTGCTCCGTCGCCCCCAGGTGACTTATGGGGACATTGCTCCCTTTGACCCGGACAGACCCTCCCTGCCGGAATCCGTCACCCAAGAGGTGGAAATCCAGGTGAAGTATGCCGGCTATCTTGCCCGGCAGGAAAAGCAGGTGGCGGAATTCAAAAAGGAGGAGGCAAGGCTGCTTCCTGCTGATTTGGATTACCAAGCCATTGCCGGCCTGCGGCTGGAGGCGCGGCAGAAATTAAATGAGATTCGCCCGGTGTCCTTGGGACAGGCGGGAAGAATCTCCGGTGTCAGCCCCGCGGACATTGCGGTGCTGCTGATTTACTTGGAGCAGATGCAATAAAAAGCCTCCCTTGTGCAACGCAGTGGCAACAAACGGTATGACATTGCTTTACACAAGGGGGCTGTTTTTTATGGTAGTTAGTGGTTGTGCTGGATCCGGTTTTCCATGTGACCGGACTGAATCACCGGCGGCTTGGGGTCTTTCAGCTCCCAAGGTACGGGCGTTTTCTGCTCTTTCTCTTTCAAAATAATCCCCTCCTGTCCATAGTATGGACAAAAAGGCGCAAAAAACACGCGGTTAAAGACCGCGTGTTTTTATATTTCAATTTGTGCCAGCACTTCCACCGGCCCTTCCAGGTACAGTGCGGTTATCTGCTTGTCCGCGCCCTCCACGGTGATTTCCAGTGTGCCGCCGGGATTTTCTGCCGTCAGGTGTCCTCCGGGGAGCTGCCCTTTCAGCCACAGCACCACCGCCACAGAGGCACTGCCCGTACCGCAGGCAAGGGTGTAATCCTCTACACCCCGCTCGTATGTGAGAATCCTCACGGCAGTGTCCGACAGACGGCAGAATAGATTCACATTTACCCCCTTGGGAAATACCGGACTGTGGTAAAGCTCCAGAAAAACCGGCTTCATTGCGTCCTTTTTCGCCCAATCCAGTTCGGGAAATTCCGTGACACTGTGGGGAATTCCGGGACTTCCCAGCTCTACATAGGCGGCATTGGGGTGGCAATCCAAATCCACAACACCCGGATTGTTCAGCCGCACCCGATAGCGGTTTTCGTTCAGCCGCACCGCGTAAATGAGTCCCGCGTCCGTCTCCACCCACATCTGCTGGCCGGCAATGCCCAGCTCATAGGCAAATTTGCAGATACACCGGGCGCCGTTGCCGCACATCTCCCCACGGGTGCCGTCGGGATTGTAAAAATGCAGCTTAAAATCCGCGATTTCCGAAGAATCCAGCGCCAAAAGTCCGTCTGCGCCGATTTGTCTGCACAGGGACTTAGACAGATCCTCAAAATCCAGCTGCTTTCCCCGGGCATCCAGCACAACAAAATCGTTGCCGGCGCCGCTTATATGGAGCGCCTTCATCAGCTTTCTTCCAACAGGTCCGCCATGGAGTAAAGACCGGCAGGCTTACCCAGCAGGAAAGCAGCCGCAGCCACAGCGCCGTCGGCAAACATGCCCCGGTCGCAGGCCTCGTGTCGGAGGGTGAGCCGCTGGGAGGGGGTGGCGATATGCACCTCATGGATTCCCACAACGCCCCCCATCCGCAGAGCGTGAATGCCGATTTCGTCTGCCGTCCGCTTGCCCTCACCGGCGCGGCCGCAGTTGGCGGTGGCCCGGGGACGTGCCTGCCGGATGGCATCAAAAAGCATTTTTGCCGTGCCGCTGGGGGCATCCACCTTCCGGTTGTGGTGAATTTCCACGATTTCGATATCCGCGTCCGGGAAATTCTGCGCTGCCTGCTTTGCCAGATTGCACAGCACCGCAATGCCAAGGCTCATATTCCCGGCGTAGAACACCGGAACGGTCTTGGCAGCCTCCATAATGGCGGCGCGTTCTTCCTCTGTATGGGCGGTGGTGCCCACCACCATGGCGCACCGGTTTTTTACCGCGAATTCCGCCACCTGGGCTGCGGCGGAGTGATGGGAAAAGTCGATGACCACATCGGCCTGCACCTGCCCCAACTCTTCAAAGTCCCGGGGAACGCCATGCATGCCGTCAATACTGACCAATCCTGCAATACAGCCGTCCAGCTTTTGCTGCAGCAGCTTTCCCATGGCGCCGTTGGCGCCGCAAATGACTACCTTCATTGGATAACCTCCAGCTTACGCATTTCTTCCAGCAACACAGCCCTGGTTTTGTCCTCCATGGGCGTCAGGGGCATTCTCAGAAAGCCGTCGCCAAAGCCCATGGCGGCGATTGCTGCCTTGGCGGGAATGGGATTGACCTCGCTGAACAGCGCCCGAATCAAGGGCAGCATTTTGCACTGCAGCGCAGCCGCCTGGGCCATATCACCGGCAAAGACCCTGTCGCACATTTCCACCGCCATTTTAGGCACCACATTGGACAGCACGCTGATACAGCCGGCAGCGCCCATGGCCATCATAGGCACAGTCAGAGAATCCTCACCGGAGTAAATATCCAGCCGGTCGCCGCATTTTGCAACGGTCTCCACGGTCTGGTCCATATTGCCGGAGGCGTCCTTCAGACCCACAATGTTGGGGTGATGAGAAAGGGTCGCCACTGTGTCCGGCAGCAGGTTGCAGCCGGTGCGGCTGGGTACGTTGTACAGAATCACAGGCTTCTGTGCCACATCTGCCACCGCGGTATAGTGGGCAATCAGTCCCTTTTGGGTCGCCTTGTTATAGTAAGGGGTTACAGCCAGCAGCGCGTCGGCGCCGTCGTCGCAGGCGCATTTGGCAAAGTCCAGCACGTGTTCGGTATTGTTGGTGCCTACGCCGGCAATCACAGGCACGCGGCCGTTTACTTGCCTCACGGTAAAGGCAATCACAGCCTTCCGCTCCTGGGGGCTTAAGGTGGCGCTTTCGCCGGTGGTGCCCACTGCAACCAGGGCGTTAATGCCGCCGGCAATCTGGAACTCGATGAACCGGGCAAGGGTGTCGTAATCCACGCCGTGGGGGGTCATGGGGGTAACCATGGCGGTACCCATACCTTTGAACACAGTATTTTTCATTCCAAACAGCTCCTTTGCAAAAGAAGTGGTCTTCTTACGGATAGTGTATCACAAACATAAGAAAAAGGGAATAAAAAAATGCACCGCTGCAAAATTTTACAGCGGTGCAGTAACTTGTTAAATGAGATAAGCCTTGATGGCGTCGGATGCTTCGGCAGCATCGTCGGAGACGGTAATGGTGATGTTCATGTTGTTTGCTTGGGCAAATTCAGCGCACCACAGAATGAAAGTCTCGCCGGCAGCCCGGTCAGCGCCGATGGTCTTATACAGATTGTCGATGTACACATTGGTAATGTCGAAGTTACCGGCATGCAGGCCGCAGAGCAAGCCCTTGAGCTTGTCCAGATTGTTGATCTCGTATTCCTTGGCATTGACCAGACGGACACGGTAGTTTATGTCATAAGTCAGCTGCTTGCCATATTCAATGCAAACCACATCGCCATGGGCGTTGGATACCGCCTCGTTGATGGATGCAATCAGTCTCTTGGTTTTACCGGAGCCTTTCAGGCCCATAATTACTTGAATCATTGGGAATCCCTCCTTATTTGCTGTACAATAATTTTACCAGTTTGCCACGGATTTTGCAAGACCTAATTATGCACTTAGTCAACAATTTTTTGCCAGTCGGTCAAAATACTGCACAATCTCCTGCCTGGTGGCGTGAATATTGCCCTGGAACGCCTCTTTTTTGCCGCCCCCGCGACCGCAGAGCGCCTGCGCCGCGGCAGTGCCCATGGCTTTGGCATCCTCTGTGCGGCTGATGACGCACAGACTGTAACCGGTTTTGTCCGTACCGGCAAGGGTAACGGCAACCCCGCACACCTCTGCCATGGCATCGCACAGCGCCCGGTTGGCAGCCGGGGTGAGGCTTTCCTCAAAATGCACGGCAAGGGATTTGCCGGCATAACCCCGGGCAATGGTATCAAACAGCTGTTTTTCCAGTCCCGCTGCCCGAAATTTTTCCTGAGAGAGGGCTTCATTCATGCGCCGGGCGGCAGCGCCGGTGTCCTGCCATTTGGCGGAAAATGCCTGACTGACCTGCCTGTTTTGATTAAAGGCGGTATTTAAGCTGTCCAGCGCCCGTTTGCCGCATGCCATCTCTATGCGCACACCCTCATGGAACTTTACGCAGGAAAACAGCTTTATAACACCGATTTCTCCGGTACTCTTCACATGGGTGCCGCAGCAGGCGCACAGGTCAATGCCGGGAATCTCCACAATCCGCACCGGCCAGGGCAAGTCCCGCTTGCGCCGGTAGGGAATGTTCGGCAGGTCTTCTTCGGTGGGGGTGTAGCAGCGTACCGGCAGGTTTTGCCAGACGGCTTCGTTGGCGGCAAGCTCAATCTTTTCCAGATCCTGGGCAGGAATGGGATAATCAAAATCAATGGTCACCACATCGGCGCCCATGTGAAAACCCACATTGTGACACCCGTACAGCCTATGCGCCACCCCGGAGACAATATGCTCTCCCGAGTGCTGCTGCATCAGGTCAAACCGCCGCTGCCAGTCAATGCTGCCTTTTACGCTGCTGCCAACAGGCAATGCTCTGTCGCACAGATGCACCACCTGCCCTGCTCGCTCCTCTACGGACAGAACCTGCGCGTCAGCCAGCGTGCCGGTATCACAGGCCTGCCCGCCCCCTTCCGGGTAAAAGGCGGTGGCGCTTAAGGTGATTTCATAACCACTGTCTGCAGGGGCGCAGCCGGTGACCACCGCTTCAAAGGTGATAAGGTGGCTGTCATCGTAATATAACCGCTTTCCTTCCATAACCGGTGCTCCTTATTGTTTTTCACCCATTGTACCACAGAAATCCCCTCTTTGCAACGGCGTTACTGCAGGACTTTGTCGAGGGGTTTTCCGGGAATCTGTGCCGTTTTCGTGGGTTTTCTAAACAATTTCCCGATACACTATGGTTAACAGGAGAAACAAGGAGGACAAGCTATGCAGTGCCAGAAGTTAAAGACCTATATGGAGACCGGGCGTGTGGTGTTCCTGCCGGCAAAGGCCATCAGCCCAAACCCCAATCAGCCGCGAAAGCATTTCCATGAGGCGCCGCTGAACGAACTGACGGAATCCATTCGCCGGCATGGGATTTTGCAGCCCCTGTCTGTGCGCCGGGTGGGGACGCGATATGAGCTGATTGCCGGAGAACGGCGGCTTCGGGCAGGCATTCAGGCGGGACTTACGGAGATTCCCTGCATTGTGATGCAGATGACCGACGAGGAGTCGGCAATGACCGCTCTAGTGGAAAATCTCCAGCGGGAGGATTTGGATTTTGTGGAGGAGGCAAGGGGCATTGATTTGCTCCTGCGCCAGTGGAATATGAGTCAGGAGCAGGTGGCAAGACTGCTGGGGAAAAGCCAGAGTGGGGTGGCAAACAAGCTGCGTCTGCTGCGCCATTCCCCCCAGGTTCTGGAGGCGCTGCGGCAGGCAGAGCTTACGGAACGCCACGCACGGGCGTTGCTGAAACTGTCCTCCGAGCCTCAGAAGCTGCAGGCCATTGCGGTTATTGCCCGGCAGGGCATGTCCGTTGCCCGGACGGAGCAGTACATAGAAACACTGCTCAACCAGGAGGATTCCCGCCACCCGAAGGCCAGTCTGGGGGCATTTTTCAGTTATCTGAATCAGTCTTTGGCGAGAATCCAGCTCTCCGGCATTTCCGCCGTGTCCGAGCGCAAAGAAACCGACAGCCAAATCGTGCTGACCATCACCATTCCCAAATCCCAATAAAAAAGCATTCCTTGCGTCTGAAAGACATATCGAATTTACCGACAGGTAGATATATCGAGTTTGCCCAAGGCAAAAATATCCAATTGCGAAGCAATATATCGGCAAAAAATAATGGCAGACACCTTTGTGTCTGCCATTATTTTTTCTTTTATGCTTCGTAGCCGGGTTTGCCCAACAGCTGGAACATATTCCGCTTGTAGAATTCCACACCGGGCTGGTTGAAGGGGTTGACCCCCAGCATGTAGGCGGAGATGCCGCAGGAGAGCTCGAAGAAGTAGAACATCTCGCCCAGCTTTTCGTTGGTCAGCTCGCCCATATCCATGGTAATCACCGGCACATTGCCGTCCACATGGGCAGCCAATGTACCCAGAAATGCCTGCTCGTCCACAAAGTCCAGCGTTTTGCCTTCCAAATAGTTCAGTCCGTCCAGGTTCTTGTAGTCACTGCCGATGGTGAGCTTCTGGGCAGGCGGGGCGAAGCGCACCATGGTTTCAAAGATGTTCCGCTCTCCCTGCTGAATCATCTGACCCAGGGAGTGCAAATCCGGGGTAAACTCCGCGGAAACCGGGAAAATACCCTTGCCGTCCTTGCCCTCGGATTCACCGAAGAGCTGCTGCCACCAGCCGCCCATCATCCGGAAGCCGGGCTCGAAGGATTCCAGAATCTCAATGGCCTTGCCTCTGCGGTACAAAAGATTCCGGGCAGCGGCATACAGCCACACGGGATTCTCAAAGGAACGGATGTCATACTCCTGCTTGGCCTTATAAGCGCCCTGCATTACTTCCATGGGGTCGATGCCGGCAACTGCCAGCGGCAGCAGACCCACCGCGGTAAGTACACTGTACCGGCCGCCCACATCGGGGGGAATCACAAAGGTCTCCCAGCCTTCCTCTGTAGCCATCTGCCGCAGAGCGCCCTTGACCGGGTCGGTGATGGCGTAGGTGCGCTTTTTTGCGCCCTCGGTGCCGTATTTCCGCTCCAAAAGCCAGCGCAGCGCCCGGGTGGCGATGGCAGGCTCGGTGGTGGTGCCGGATTTGGAGATGATGGCAATGGAGAAATCCTTACCCTCCAGCAGACGGGTCAGCTCGTTCCAGCCTCTGGTGGACAGAGTGTTGCCTGCGTAGAAAATCTGGGGATTGCCCTTACCCTTGCCTATGTTGTGGTTGCAGCCCTGCATCAGCTCAATAGCAGCCCGGGGGCCCAGATACGAGCCGCCGATGCCGATGACCACAAATACATCGGAATCCTCCCGGATACGCTTTGCGGCGGCGCGGATACGGCTGATTTCCTCCGTCTCCTCATTTACGGGCAGCTTCAGCCAGCCGAGAAAGTCATTGCCCTCGCCGCTGGCATCGGTCAGGGTCATGTGGGCATCAAAGACCTCCTTTTCAGCGGCAAGAAGATCGGGAAGGGACAGCTGTCCCCACACATTGGAAATGTCAACCTTAATCATACAGTATCATCCTTTCAAAGGGTTATATTATTATGTTACAACAAGATTGCCCCGGGCGCAAGTGTAACATGTAAATTTTTATGTGAAAATTTTACAAGATAACTATGGCTTTTTCTGCAAGATATTTGTATAATAACCAAAAATGCACCCGGAGGAACAATATGGAATACGGATTTGGCGTGGATGTGGGCGGCACCACTGTAAAAATCGCCTTCTTTAACCGGCAGGGAGAAATCTTGTCCAAGTGGGAGATTCCCACGGCGCTGGAGCAGGACGGGCAGAACATTCTGCCGGATATTGCCCATGCCATTTTGGCGTTTCTGGAGAGAGAAGGAATAGCAAAAGAAGCTGTTTTGGGTATCGGCATCGGTTTGCCCGGCCCGGTGGACAAAAACGGCATCGTACCCGCCTGCGACAATCTGGGCTGGGGAAGCACCAATGTAATCAGTCAGCTGGAGCAGCTGACGGGACTTCCCGTGGCGGCAGGCAATGATGCCAATTTGGCAGCCCTTGGAGAGTGCTGGAAGGGCAGCGGGTGTGAAAACATGGTGCTGATCACCCTGGGCACCGGCGTGGGTGGCGGTATTATTGTGGATGGAAAGCCGCTCACCGGCGCAAACGGTGCAGCCGGAGAAATCGGACACCTGGTTGTGAACCGGTCTGAGACCCGCCGCTGCGGCTGCGGCAAACAGGGCTGCGCAGAGCAGTATTGCTCCGCCACCGGTCTTGTCCGGCTGGCCAGCGACTATTTGACGCAGAATACAGAGGAATCCTGCCTGCGGGCTATGCCCCTTACCGCCAAAGCCGTATTTGAGGCGGCGGAGAAGGGCGATACGGCAGCGCAGGCGGTGCTGGAGCAGTTTTTTGCCCTCCTTGGGGAGCTGATTGCCAATGTGTGCATTGTGCTCAACCCCCGGCAGGTGGTCATCGGCGGCGGTGTCAGCAAGGCAGGTCAGCCGCTGCTTGACGGTATCCGCCGGTACTTTGACCGGTTCATGTACCATGCCGGCAAGGCTGTGGAATTTAAGCTTGCTCACTTGGGCAACGATGCCGGCGCTTACGGCGCATACAAATTACTGCTTGATAAAACAGACGGATAAAAGAATCCCCCGACCGATTGGTCGGGGGATATTACTGTTATGAATTACAGCAGGGTGGAGAAGTGCTTGATGGTACGGACCATCTGAGATACGTAGGAGTTCTCGTTGTCGTACCAGGAAACAACCTGAACCTGGGTCATGCCGCCGGGCAGCTTGTTAACCATGGTCTGAGTAGCATCGAACAGAGAGCCGAAGGTCATGCCGACGATATCGCTGGACACGATCTCATCCTCGGTGTAGCCGTAGGACTCGGTGGTAGCAGCCTTCATGGCAGCGTTGATCTCGTCCTTGGTAACTTCCTTAGCCACAACAGCGTTCAGAATGGTGGTAGAACCGGTGGGAGTGGGGATACGCTGTGCAGCGCCGATGAGCTTGCCGTTCAGCTCGGGGATAACCAGGCCGATAGCCTTAGCAGCGCCGGTGGAGTTGGGAACGATGTTGATAGCACCGGCTCTGGAGCGGCGCAGGTCGCCCTTTCTCTGGGGACCGTCCAGAATCATCTGGTCGCCGGTGTAAGCGTGGATGGTGCACATAATGCCGGACTCGATGGGAGCCAGGTCGTTCAGAGCCTTAGCCATGGGAGCCAGGCAGTTGGTGGTGCAGGAAGCTGCGGAGATGATGTGGTCATCCTTGGTCAGGGTCTCGTGGTTAACGTTGTAAACGATGGTGGGCAGATCGTTGCCTGCGGGAGCAGAGATAACGACCTTCTTAGCGCCGGCAGTGATGTGAGCCTGAGCCTTCTCCTTGGAAGTGTAGAAGCCGGTGCACTCCAGAACTACGTCAACATCCAGCTCGCCCCAGGGCAGCTCGGCAGCGTTAGCCTTAGCGTAGATGGTGATCTTGTTGCCGTCGACAACGATATTGTCTTCACCAGCCTCAACAGTGTGAGCACCGAAGGGCTTAGCGTAAGCACCCTGAGTGGAGTCGTACTTCAGCAGGTGAGCCAGCATCTTGCGAGAGGTCAGGTCGTTGATAGAGACAACCTCGAAGCCCTCAGCGCGCAACATCTGACGGCAAGCCAGACGGCCGATACGACCGAAACCGTTAATAGCAACTTTTACAGACATTTTATTTTCCTCCAATTTTCGTGCTGCTTATGCAGCAAAATGTACTTTTTGCGGGGTTAGACCCCAGTCCTTAACATTATACAATACCAAAAACCTGTTGTAAAGTATCTAAATTGTAAAAATACACAATTTTTTCCGCTAATCTTTGGACACAGAGCACAAAACGCAGGAAAACCTGCAAGTTTTTGCCTTATTGCACAGTTTGACTGCAAACCGCAGCGGTGTCGGCGGTGAGTTGTTCATAGGCCAGCGCGTAGGTTACGGATACCCGGGCCTGGTACCACCAAAGAAGCAGTCCCTGGGCTACAATGCCCACGGCAAAAAACAGCACATAGGAAACTTCCTCGGACATAGGCAAGCTAACCCCCAGGGCAGCCAAAATCGTGTCACCGTAGCACAGCACCACAGTGAGCAGCTGCAGCAGGTAGAACCACCAGAAATGCAGGTCGATTTTGAACACTTCCATTGCTCTTTTCCTGGTAATGCGGAAGCTTTCCTTAAGGGAAACTCCGGCCCGGCCCCCGTCCATCACGGCAAAATCCGCAAACCGGATCCGGTACCATACAGGAATTGCCAAAGCGGCAAACAGGACACCTACGAAAATCGTCAGCGGTACAGCGGCAGAGCTGATTTGGGCCATCACTTCGTCGCTCAGCAGCAGCTCGGGGTCAAGGACACCGGAGTTCTGCATAATGGGATCCATCGCTTCTATAAGTCCGCCGGCAAAGGGGGTAAACAGAAACAGCATAGAGCCAATGTAGGAAACCGCAAAACACAGACCCATAAGGATTGCAAAGGTGAGCAGTTTTACACCCAGTACGGAGCGGTAGCGGCGGAAGCCCTCCAAAAGAGTAGGAGGCTCTGCCAGTTCACCCCTTGCCCAGCACAGTGCCGCCCGGGTAAGGCTGATGTTCCAGAAAGGCAGGGCGATGGTCACCGCCAATTCCAGTACTGCCTGGGCAGTTTCCAGCATGGAGCGGGTTGTCACCCCCCCAAGGCCGCCGGTAGTGGCGAT
>JAZQGT010000045.1:0-30790 GCA_045540155.1 Faecousia sp. | reverse complement strand
ACAACATGGCTGGTTCCATCTCCGTGAAATCCACTGTGGTCATCATAGGAATTCACAACTGTACCCTTTGACACATCAACGTCGAGGGTTTCAGAAATATGCCGCTGCCAGTAATTATCCGCGTCCCCAATCCGAATGAAGCAGCCCAACAAAACAACGGCAGCACCGGCAAGAACCCCAGCACCGGCGAAACCGGCCATATTCTTGTGGTGACAGCGGTTATGCTGACAGCGGCTTTGAGCTTGGCTTATGTGGCGCGCAAAAGGGTTGCCCATAAGTAACAATACAAAACCGAGGGAGTCTTCCCTCGGTTTTCTTTTCCCTGGAAAGCAATACCGGAGCAGTCCGGCAAAAAATGATTTACATTTGCCACTGTTTCTGTTATGCTAACAGTAGAAACCGTAAGAGGAGGTATTTGCGTATGGAAGCATTTTTGTGGTTTGGGCTGCTGATTCTGTTTATCATAGCAGAGGCAGCCACAGTGAGCATGGTGTCTGCCTGGTTTGCCATCGGCGCTCTTGCTGCGTTGGCGGCAGAGCTGCTGGGCGCAAAGCTTTGGCTGCAGGTTGTTCTCTTCGTGGTGGTGTCCGGCGTAAGCCTTGCCATGCTGCGGCCTATGGCGCGAAAGCATTTTAATTCCAAAATCACCCGCACCAATGTGGATGCGCTGGTGGGTAAAACCTGTATGGTTATTGATGCGATTGACAATATGGCATCCTGCGGAAAGGTAAAAATCGGTGATGTGGAGTGGTCTGCCCGCAGCACCGCAGGAGAAGACGTCCCTGCCGGTACACAGGTGAAAATCGACCGGGTGGAGGGCGTGAAGGTATATGTTACACCGGTAACGGTGGCAGTAAAATAAGGAGGTTATTATGGGTCCTGTTATTATTTTGGCATTGGTGGTTATTGCATTTATTATCATTATCAAGTGCATCGTTGTGGTACAGCAGTCCCGGGCTTACGTGGTGGAGCGGCTGGGCGCGTTCCAGGCGGTGTGGGGCGTGGGTCTGCACTTCAAGCTGCCCTTTATTGACCGGGTTGCCCGTCGGGTGAGTCTGAAGGAGCAGGTTTTGGACTATCCCCCCCAGCCGGTGATTACCAAGGATAACGTCACCATGCAGATTGATACGGTGGTGTATTTCCAGATTACCGACCCCAAGCTGTATACCTACGGTGTGGAGCAGCCCATGATGGCAATGGAAAATTTGACCGCCACAACGCTGCGTAATATCATCGGCGATCTGGAGCTGGACCAGACCCTGACCTCCCGTGACCTGATCAACACCCGTATGCGGTCCATTCTGGACGAGGCCACCGACCCCTGGGGCATCAAGGTGAACCGTGTGGAGCTGAAGAATATTCTGCCGCCTCAGGACATTCAGTCCTCCATGGAAAAGCAGATGAAGGCAGAGCGTGACCGCCGGCAGGCAATTCTGCAGGCAGAGGGTCAGAAGAAGTCCGCAATCCTCATTGCCGAGGGCGAAAAGGAATCCGCCATTTTGCGGGCGGACGCGGAAAAGCAGGCGGCAATCCTCAAAGCAGAGGGCGAGGCCGAAGCCATTCGCAAGGTGCAGCAGGCACTGGCAGATTCTCTGGAAATGCTCAACGAAAAAGCCCCCAATGAGCAGGTTATCAAGCTCAAATCCATTCAGGCGATGGAAAAGGTTGCCGACGGCAAGGCCACCAAGATTATCATTCCCTCCCAGATGCAGGGCATGGTGGGCCTGGCAAACGGCCTGGTAGAGGGCGTAAAGGAGACTTGACATGGACAAAGAGAAGCGTTTTGAGAAAGTATACTTCCACGGCGGCGGTTTTGCCGGCCCCTCCACCTATATTTTGGTGGATAGGCAGACCGGTGTGAACTACCTGTATGCCAGCAGCGGATACAGCGGCGGCATTACACCGCTGCTGAACCGGGACGGCACGCCGGTGGTAACCCCTGTTCCCAAAAAATACGACGAATAACCCATTCCCGGGGTGCTTTCCGCACCCCGGGTTTTTGGTTGCATAACGAGAAAACCTCTTGACTGACAAGGGTTTTTATAGTACATTTAGCGTAGTTTCCCAACCCGGGAACAAAAGGAGAAAAGAACATGAAAAGATTACTGGCAATTCTGCTGGCGCTGATTAGTTTGCTGTCTTTGAGCAGCGGTATCGTCAGCGCAGAAGAGGCAACCGTGGGCCAGATTATGGCTGACGATGTGGAAATAAAGCCCTTCTATGCCCTGGCGTGGGACCAGATTGACGAAAGAGAACAGGATTATGTAACGGAATTTGTTTTCCTTGACGTAATGGTGAAGGACGGAGAGCTGGTCCTTGCCACCGCCGGCGCGGAGAAAAACGATTTGGATGCCATTGCTGACAAAATGGTGAAGAAACTCAATTCCCGTCCCGAGGGCATGCGGTACTTGTGCCTGCCCGGTGTCAATCAGGTTATGGCAAATAATCCGAAAGCCATTATCTATGTGGACAAGGAAATGGATAAGCTGAAGGCGCAATTTACCACCCTGATTAAGAAAATTTACGACAGAGGCGGTATGGTAGAGGGCCTGTTCACGGATTTGGAGCATACCGCTATGAACAGCTGGTATATCTATGCCCAGGGCTACGGCGGCACAAGCAATAACAAGAACATTTACAATGATATTGTGAATCATCCCAATTACGCCACGGATGTGCGCCCCCTGCTGGAGGAGCGGAACTTCCAGTTCTATACGGAAGTGGGCGGCGAAAAGTCTGAAATTTGGAGCATCTGCTACAAAAAGGCGGAAACAAGTGAGGTAAATCAGTGTATTTGGGACGCAGCCATGCGCATCCGTTTGAGCCGGTATCTGACTGACGCGTTGTATGAGCCCATGATTGCGTATTACCCGGACGCGATTATGTCCGATTATCAGGCAAGTGACACCTATGGCTGGATGAAGGATTTGGCAGATGATGCCGGACGGCCCATATACCTGGGCGGCAACAGAGAGAAAGCCGGCAATTCCTCCAATCTTAACTTCTACGGTGGCCGCCCCGGTCTGAACTATTTTGAGAACGAAACTACAAAACAGGCTATGTACAACAATCCCGCGGCCTATAACAAGGCGGTCTATGAACAGGACGCCTATAACGGGTTCCAGTGGGATGTTAAAAAGGTAAAGGAAATTCTGATGGCGGCAGAGGGGGGCATTGTAAATTTCTGGATTTCTGGCTATAATGTTATCTATCCTGCGTACAGAGAGGATACATTTATAAACACCCCCTATTACAGCGAAATGTCTTTTCACATTGGCATGGCCAATCCCCAGCCTTTCCTGCTCTACATATATAAGGGCGAATTTGAAACAGATAAGAAGTATAATATCGCTGTTAAGATTGTTGCCCAGCTGATGGAGGAGCTGACCCGCGTGGTAGGCGCGGCGGATCGGGAGCCTATCCAGTATCCCTTCTCCTGGAATGACGGCTATATGCTCTCCGGTATGTACGCCGGCGGCCGGAACGTGTGGCGGATCACCCCGGATATCACCGACGGCATGACCCTGGAGAACTTCAAAGTGGAGGGGACAGACCCCACCTTCTCCATAAACGGCAAGACCGTTACCTTCCCCCAGGGCAAGATTATCGAGACTGCCAAAATCGACAAGATAGGCTCCTGCGGCTACTGGGTAGAAACCCCCAAGGATGTCATGCCCGTGGTGACGGCGGACGCAGACCGCTATGAGCAGTTCCCTGCTTTCCTGGAGGACTTCCAGGGCTATGAGGCGGACACCCAGTTCACTTCCAAGACAGCGCTGCCTGCCTCCTGCTGGGTAGTGGCTGCCAAGTCCGGTAGCGCGACCGTACAGAAGGAAAATGGCAAGAATCAAGTGCTGGCCATTGACGGAACGGTATCCTTGGAGAATGTAAAGCTGCCCCAAAACGTCACTGCAGGCGACAGCTATGCCAAGCAGCAGGCCAACCAGGTGACTGTAACCCTGCCCGAAACGCTGAATGCAGAAGCAGAGCTGAAGCTGTTGGCAGTGTCCTATCAGGACGGCGGCATTCAGGTCTCCGGCGGCAAGGCGTACTATGTGGCAGGCGGGGAGCGGAAAGCGCTGGCAGACGTGCCTGCCGGGGGCAAGTATGTGTTCAAGAGAGAATTCGACCTGCGCAACGAAGGTGCGTACACCTGCGACTATTATGTTTACGATGCCAAGGGTAAGCTGCTGGGCGAGGCAAAGGGCGTTGCCTTGGAGCTGGCGTCCCTGCCCATTTCCGGTGTTACCATGGAAGGTAAGGACATAAAGGGCGGGGCGGTTCTGCTGGACGATTTCAAGATGTACATGACCGGGTTTGCCGGGGATTTCGAGATTTACGATGCCAAGGGCGGCGTGATTGCGCCGGAGGCAGACAAGGCAAGAAGTGCCGACACCGCTTACCGTTACTCCTGGGCAAACGCCTCCGATAAGATTAAGAACATGTCTGTGGTGGCGGCCTACTATGATGAAAACGACAAGCTGCTGACAGAGGAAGTGGTAAAGACCCTGCGGCTGGTTCCCGGCAATGACGGCGTAGAGACCGGCATTGTAGAGCTGGCAGATAAGGGCGCGAAGGTGCTGGTATTCCTGAAGGCCGGTGAGGACGAGGACCTGGACGTGGGCGATACCCCCAATACAGGTAACGACGAGCCTGACGAGCCTGATGAGCCTACCAACCCCGGCGGAACAACCGCCCCCGGCGATGCAACCGTCATGCCCGGCAAGGACGGCGGAAACAATGGGGTAATCATTCTGATTGCCGCCGTTGCGGTGGCTGTGATTGCCCTTAGTGTAGCCATTTTCTACCCCACAAAGAAGAAACCCCAGGCGAATGGTGGGACGGCGGAAGCTACTGAAGATACGGCAGAGGCCGGAACCCAAGCCAGCGAACCGGCTGACGAAACAGACGAGGATACAGATATTTCCTTTGATTCGCTGTAATTACCGATACAAGCAGGGCGTGCTGCCATGGGGCAGCACGCCCTGCTTCTCCATCTGTCCGCCACGTTGTCATTGCGAGCCCCGAAGGGGCGTGGCAATCTTCTGTAATCACCTGCATACCGTGAAATTCCCGGGGGCAATAAATTGCCCCCGGAATGACATAATGATACAAAAAAGAACCCCTCCGTCAGGAGGGGTTGATTTCCCTATACATGGTTTCAGCGTCGTCTTTGCGGACGTTATCGGCCACTACCAAGACCTCTACCGCCACGGTGCGGGAACCCAGCGCGATCTCGATTTTGTCGCCGGGCTTCACTTCATAACTGGCTTTGACTACACGGCCATTGACACTGATGCGTCCATTGTCGCAGGCCTCATTGGCAACGGTACGGCGCTTAATAAGCCGGGAAACCTTCAGGTACTTGTCCAGACGCATTTTACTTGGCGACAGCGTCCTTCAGAGCCTTGCTTGCCTTGAAAGCGGGCAGGCGGGTTGCGGGAATCTTGATTTCTTCCTTGGTGCGGGGGTTGCGGCCAATGCGGGCATCGCGAGACTTAACCTCGAAAATACCGAAGCCGGAAACCTGCACACGGTCGCCCTTAACCATGGCGTCAGTGAGGGTTTCGAAAGTAGCGGAGATTACGCGGTCGGCATCCTTCTTGGTCAGGCCGGTCTTTTCTGCAACTGCAGAAATCAGTTCGGTTTTGTTCATGGAAAAATACCTTCTTTCAAAAATTTGGATACTTTACATTAACACATATTTGCAGAAAAAGCAAGTATTTTCTGAAAAAATACACAATTATAGACGCAAAAACTTCGAAATTTTGTCACCTTTTGGCAAAAGTAGGAAATCCTCCCTCTGTATGGCCTTAAACAGCACGATACCGATGAGGTAGATGGTCATTCCCACCGCCACAGGGATTCCGCACAGCAGCAACCGGCTTCCGCCTTCTCCCAGCAGAGCAATGAGCATCCGGTAGATGCCCCACACACCGGCGCCCATGAGCGCGGCAGGAAGCAGCGGCCGCAGCAGATTCTGCAGCACCCTGGGTTTTTGGGGTACTACGCGACCGATGGCGATAAGATTCATAAGCCCGATGCACAGGTAGCACAGCAGCATGCCGATCGGCGCGCCCACAATGCCGATGTTGGGATTGCCCACCAGCAGATACACCACCACCAGCTTCATTACGCCGCAAATCAGGGTGTTGATTACCGGAATGTGGGCGTAGCCGTGGGACTGGAGCACCACGTTGGTGTACTGAATCATGCCGTAGAAGAAAACGTTGATGCCCAGCACGGTGAGAATGGTGCCTGCCAGCGCCAGATTTTCTCCCTCATAACCACCCAGCAGCGCCATGATGGGGGCAGCCAGAAGACTGAGACCAAAGGCGCAGGGCAGGCTGATCAGGCCTGTGATCCGGGCGGCGGATTCCACGGTTGCCTTGCTGCCGGCAAAGTTGCCGGTGGCAAGCTGGGCGGTGATGGCAGGCAGCACCGAAGTGGTAATGGGCACCATAAAGGCGCAGGGCATATTAAATACCGTCTGGGTCATGTTGTAGATGCCCTTGGTGATGTCCGCCGTTGTTTGACTCATGCCGTTGGCGGTGAGCAGCTGCCCCATATACAGGTTGGTTTCAATCACCGTCAGCACCTGCAGGCCCGCAGAGCCGATGGTGATGGGCACGGCGATGGCAAGCAGCTGCCTGGCGGTAGCGCCATAGCTTCTGGGTACATCGGTGGTGACCGGCAACTCCCGGTAGGCAGGCCGCAGCTTCCGGTTTAGATAAATGGCGGAGGCAAGACAGCTGACCGTAACACCCAGAATTGCCGCGCCGGCGGCGTACGCCACGCTCTTGGTGGTTTTCATCACGAAAAGCGCCAGCGCCAGTCCCACAAACAGCTTGAACACCGCCTCCAGGATCTGGGAATTGGAGGTGGGACGCATGTTACCCTGCCCTTGGAAGAAGCCCCGGTAGGTTGACATAACACACATAAGCAGGGCGCAGGGGCCAAGACAGAAGATGGCGGCCCAGGCATTGGGCTGCTTCTGGAACGCTGCCAGCTGATGGGCAAAACCCATCATAAGCCCGGTGCTCACCACGCCAAGGCCCAGAAAAAGACCTCTTGCGGTGGCGTACACCCGGCGAACCTGATTGTAATTCCCCAAGGCGCTTGCCTGACTGATCATGCGGCTCATGGCGATGGGCAGGCCTGCGGTGGAAATCATCAAAAGCACCGTGTAAATATCGTAAGCGGTGATAAAATAGCCGTACCCCTGGTCGCCGATAATCATTTTCAGGGGGATTTTGTAGAATGCGCCGATGATTTTTACCACAGCGGTGGCAATCGCCAGCAGTGCTGCGCCGTGGAGAAAGGTTTGCTTTTTGGATGCTTCGTTCATGGCGCCTCCTTATCGGTGTGCAGCAGCCGGGGGATGGCGTACTCCATAATCTCCGACACTACCGCGTTCATATCCATGGTGGGAAACCGGCCGTTCTGGTAGAGAATCTTGCCCCGCACCATGGTCATGGCAACATCACCGCCCTTGGCGGAAAAGACCAGCCCGGCAGGCACATTGTGACAGGGCATCAGGTGGGGGGCGGAGAAGTCCACCAGAATAATATCCGCATCCATGCCCTCTTTCAGCATGCCGCATTCTGCCTCACGCCCCTGGGCGGCAGCGCCGCACACCGTGGCCATCATAAGGGGCGCGATTGCGGGCAGCCCGGCGGAGTCGCCGGCAGTCTGCCGCTGCTGCAGGGCAGTATAGCGCATCACTTCAAACATATCCAGATTGCCGCACTCGGCAGCGCCGCCGGTGCCCAGCGCCACATTCATACCCGCTTTCACGCAGGCGGTAATGGGTGTGGCAGAAAGGCCCTGCTTGGCAGAGGCGATGGGGGTGGCAACGGCGGTGGCCTTTGCTGTGCCCAGCATTTTCTGCTCCTGCTCCGTCAAATGGGCGCAGGTGGCAGCGGTGACACGCCCCCGGAACAGCCGGTGACAGGACAGCAGCTCCGCCGGGGTGAGCCCTGTGCGGTCCTCGCAGGAAG
Organism: Faecousia sp.; assembly: GCA_045540155.1. Classification (GTDB taxonomy): domain Bacteria; phylum Bacillota; class Clostridia; order Oscillospirales; family Oscillospiraceae; genus Faecousia. Next base: position 22,790 of record JAZQGT010000045.1, on the reverse strand, counting down.
CCACTTCTTCCTCTGTCTCCGACAGGTGGAGCTGCACGCCCAGCCCCTTTTCCGCGGCAAAGTCCGCAATGCCCTCCCACAGCGGAAAATTGCTGGTGTATTCGGCGTGGAGACCTGCATCAATCCGGATGCGGCCGTTGTCGTAATTGTGCCAAGCTTCTGTCAGCCGTACCAGCTCCCGGCACTGCTGGTCGGTCTCAAAGTCAAATTCTTCGTTTTGGTCGATGAACCGGTAGGCAGACAGGGCAATATTTGCCTTGATACCGCTTTCCGCCACTGCCTGGGCAGTGGCCTCGGGGAAATAGTACAAATCCGAGACAGAGGTAATGCCAAACCGCAGGCACTCGGCAATGGCAAGCTGGGCGGCAGCCTTGGCGGCGCGGGTGTCCAGCTTATCCTGCCGGGCGAGAAGCTGCTCCAAGGCATCGGCTTTGCCGCTGTCGTCCACAAAGTTCCGCAGAACGGAGGTGGCAAGGTGGGTGTGGCAGTTAATAAGACCCGGCATGGCAACCATGCCTGTGCCGTCAATAATGGTGGCGGGGGTATCCTCCGGCGGCTTTTTGCCCATATAGGCTATTTTCCCATCTTCGATGCCCAAATATGCACCGAAAAGCACGTCGGCTTTTTCATTCATGGTCACAACGGTGACACCGGAAATCAAGGTATCCAAAAAAACACTTCCTTTGGAAAATGTATTGTAGGGCGGGGGTTTACTCCCGCCGTTTGCGCGCATTATGACTTTTCGGCGGGACCAATGCCCCGCCCAACATTTTTATTATAGAAGCTGGAACAGCTCCTCTTTCTGCCGGAGCACATCGCCTAGCTGGGCAATGTACTGCTCGGGGAATTTGGGGTTGTGGAATCGCTGGAGCGTGCCGTCGGGCAGGTTGACCTTATTCATGCCGCCCCCGCCCAGGGACAAAATGGAGTGAACCTCCTCCATCATGTAGATGTTGTAGAGGCAGTCTAAATTGTCCCGGCTCCAACCCACATTCTCAAACGAGCCGGACATGTACTTCTGCCGGTATAGGTAGTAGGGCTTGTAGCCCAGTGCCCGCAGGGTTTGGTTGGCGTAGTCCACCATGCGGGAAACGGTTGCGGTATCCGGCAGGTTCGCCCGCTTTTCAAACAGGTCAGCGCCCTTTTTCAGCGCCAGGGTATGTACGGTAATATTGGCGGGATTTAAGTCTGCCACTGTGTCCAGGGACCGGCGAAAGCCGTCAAAGGAATCCTGGGGAAGTCCTGCAATCAGGTCCATGTTGATGGCGGTAAAGCCTATGCCTGCTGCCTCCCGGTAACGGGCGAGAATGTCCTGTGCTGTGTGGGGTCTGCCGCAGGCGCGGAGCACGGAATCAATCATGGTCTGGGGGTTGATGCTGATGCGGTCAGCCCCGTGTTCATGCAGAACGCTGAGCTTTTCTGCGTCCAGCGTGTCCGGTCTGCCCGCTTCCACGGTAAACTCGATGCACCGGGACAAAACGAAGGTGTCCCGGACGGCGTCCAATAACTCTGTCAGCTGGGCGGCAGATAATGTAGTGGGTGTGCCGCCGCCTATATAGATGGTACGAAGGGTCTTGCCGGAATTTGCCAAGAGTTTCCCGGTGTGGGCCAATTCTTTGTAAAGGGCCTGCAAATACGGCTCGGTCAGGTCGGTATTCTTGCCCACGGTTCTGCTGACAAAGCTGCAATAGGCGCACCTTGTGGGGCAAAAGGGAATGCCCACGTACAGGGAAATATCGGAATCCGCGGTCTTTCTCATGGCATTCACGGTGGATACCGAGCAGTCCAGCGCCAGACGGCGCCGCTCCGGCGTGACAAAATACACGTCTTTCAGCAATTTGTCCGCAGTTTTTACACTGCCGCCTTCCAAAAGATGCCGGGTGGACAGCTTGGTGGGGCGCACACCCGCCAGCGCACCCCAGGCAGGGGCAGCTTCCAGATGGGGCAGCGCCGCCAGATACAGGCTCTGCTGCAGGGCGCGGCGGCGCAGCCGTACCGTCTCGTCAGCCGCTTTTAACCGACGGACAGCCCGGGTCTTTTTGCCGTTTATTTCGATTTCAGCGATGGCGGTGAGCCAGGTTTTCCCCCTTTTCAGCTTGGAAAGGGCGCTGCCCTCCTGCTCATGGAACAGGGAAAGCAGCAGCTGCTCCACCGCGTAGCGGTCATCGTGACCGGTGATGGTTATGTTCATAAGGAACCTCTCAAATAGGGGTTATACTGCCGTTCCCCGCCAATGGTGGTGGCATCGCCGTGTCCCGGCAGGACAGCGATTTTTTCGTCCAGCGCTGCCAGCCGGCGCAGAGATGCCTGCAGCTGCACCATACTGCCCCCGGGGAAATCCGTTCTGCCGCAGGAGCCCATAAACAGCGTATCCCCGGAAAACAGGGTATCCTCCGTTAGCAAACACACCGAGCCGGGGGTATGCCCCGGGGTGTGGAGCACCCGCAGGGTCAGCCCGGCAAGCTTGAGCACATCTGCCTCGCCATAGGTGCAGGTATAATACAGAGGTCCGGCGGTCATTTCCTCCGGCTGGCGCAATTCCATTTCGTGGAGATACACCGGGCAGCCGGTGGTCTGGGCAATGGCTTTTACGCCGCCCACATGGTCAAAGTGTCCGTGGGTCAGGAGTATGGCGGCAACGGTCTTGCCGCTGTCTTTTGCCGCCTGCAATACGGTCTCCGGGGAATACCCCGGGTCGATGACAATGCAATCGTCGCTGCTTTCCGCCCAAGCGATATAGCAGTTGGTCTGATACGCCCCCAAGGGCAGGCATTGTACTGTCATAATCAGTTCCTCCGGGGGGTGTCCATGAGCTGGGCAGTGTCTAGGATGAGGGTAACAGGGCCGTCGTTGACGGATTCCACCTGCATATCCGCGCCAAACCGGCCGTGCTGGGGCGGATAGCCCAGGGATTCACAGCAGGTAAGGAATTTTTCATACAGGGCGTTGCCCAGCACAGGGTCAGCCGCCTCCGTAAAGCTGGGACGGCGGCCCTTGCGGCAAGAGCCATAAAGGGTGAACTGGCTCACCACCAGCACCTGCCCGCCTACATCAGCAAGGCCTAAATTCATTTTGCCGTTTTCGTCTTCGAAAACCCGCAGACCCAGGGCTTTTTCCGCCAGATACCGACAGCTTTCCTCGGTGTCCTCCGGACCCACGCCCAGCAGAATCAAAAAACCCTGTCCGATTTTGCCCACGACTTCACCTGCAATGGTAACGGAAGCAGACTTCACTCTTGTTAAAACAGCGCGCATAATAAGTCTCCTTATAATGCAAAATTCAAAGTGCAAAGTGCAAAATGAAGGTGTCGCATCGCGACAAATCTAAATCATTGCCGAAGGCAATACCACAATTTTGCATTTAGCATTCTGCATTTTGCATTTAATTCTGTCCTCTCCGGGAGCCGGTAACGTCCCGGATATTCAGCAGTTTGTTGCGAATGGAATCCAGCTCCGCCACATTCTTTACCTCAAACCGCACGGTAAACACACTCCGGCCGCCGGGCAAATCCTTGCCGTTGAGCTCCTTTACCCGCACCCGGGCGGTGGTCATGGTGGTGGCAACGTCCAGCAGCAGTCCGTCCCGGGTGATGCAGTCCAGCTCCAGCACCGTCTCAAAGGGCTGGTCGTCCAGATCTGCCCAGTGCACCCGCACCCAGCGGGCGGCCTGATGGGGCTCATCCCGGTTCTGGGCGTTGGGACAGTCTATCCGGTGGACGGACACACCGAAGCCCTTGGTGATAAAGCCGATGATGCCGTCTCCCGGCACGGGGGTACAGCACTTGGCAAACTTAATCATGCAGGAGTCGATATCCTCCACAATCACGCCGTTAACACCGTGGCGGTTGGTTTTCACGGGGGCATCGGGTTTCAGGTTCAAAATGGACTGTTTTTCGCTGTTTTGCACCTTCAGCGCCCGGTTAATGTCGTCCCGGATTCTGCCCACGGCCTTCACCGCGGTAAGACCGCCATAGCCGATGGCGGCATACATATCCTCCCAGGTGTCAAAGGCAAGCTTCTTCAGAAGCTGGGGACTGACCTCCGGATCCACCGTAATGGACAGCGGCAGTCCCACCCGCCGCATCTCGCTCTCGAAAGAGGTTCTGCCGTGGGCCACGTTTTCTTCCCGCTTTTCCTTCTTGAACCACTGCTTGATTTTGGTCCGCGCCTGGTTGCTTTTGCAGATGCTCAGCCAGTCCCGGCTGGGGCCCTTGGCGGCCTTGGAGGTGATAATTTCCACAATGTCGCCGTTTTGCAGGGTGGAGTCAATGTTGCAGATCCGGCCGTTGACCTTGGCGCCTACCAGGGAGTTACCCACCCCGGAGTGAATGGCATAGGCAAAGTCAATGGGGGTAGAGCCGGCAGGCAGGGACACAATCTTACCCTTGGGGGTAAAGGCGAACACCTCGTCATCGAACATGTCGATTTTCATGGAGTTTAAGTAGTCCTCCGCGTCGGTGTCCTGCTGGCTTTCCAGAAGCCGCCGTACCCACTCAAAGTCCTTTTCCGCCCCTGCGCCGGCGTTCTGCTTGTACTTCCAGTGGGCGGCAATACCGTATTCCGCGGTTTCGTGCATCTCCCAGGTACGGATCTGCACCTCAAAGGGAATGCCCTGGGAGCCAATGACCGTGGTGTGCAGACTCTGGTACATGTTGGGCTTGGGGGTCGTGATATAGTCCTTGAACCGTCCGGGGACCAGATTGAACAGGTCGTGGATGTGACCCAGCACGTTGTAGCAGTCGGGAATGGTGTCCACAATCACCCGGAAGGCGTAAATGTCGTACAGCTCGTCCATGGTTTTTCCCTGGGCGTTCATTTTCCGGTAGATGGAATACACGTGCTTGATGCGGCCGTAGACCGTGCTGTGGATACCCATGGCGGAAAGCCGCTCCTGCACTTTATCGCCAATGGTGTGCATAAATGCCTCGTCCTTTTCCTTGTGGGCGGACAGATAGGACATGATGGATTCATAGCTGGCAGGGTCCAGATACCGCAGGGAGATGTCCTCCAGCTCCCACTTCATCTTCTGGATACCGAGCCGGTGGGCAAGGGGCGCGTAGATGTCCATAGTCTCCCGGCACTTGATAATCTGCTTTTCCGGGGTCTGGTACTGCATGGTGCGCATGTTGTGGAGCCGGTCGGCAATCTTAATGAGCACCACCCGGATGTCCTTGCTCATGGCCATGAACATCTTCCGCAGATTCTCCATCTGCGCCTCCTCGGTGGAGGAGAAATTGGCGCGGGTCAGCTTGGTAACGCCCTCCACCAGCTCCGCGGCGGTAGAGCCGAAAAGCTTGGCGATTTCGTCAAAGGACGCGTCGGTGTCCTCAATGCAGTCGTGAAGCAGTGCGCCCAGAATGGCGTCCACATCCAGGCCCATCTCTGCCACAATCTCCGCCACCGCCAACGGATGGATGATATAGGGAGAGCCGTCCTTGCGCTTTTGGTCCTTGTGCTTTTCCCGGGCGTATTCCACTGCCCTGTCGATAAGGGTCATATCCACCCCGGGGAGACAGCGGTTTACGGCTTGATACATAGAGCCGTAATGTTCAGCAAAACTTTCCATAGGTTACTCCTTTGCAGCAAGTAATTGCTGCATGGTCCGGCTGGCAGAGAGATCCGCTTTGGTATCCGTGGGAATCAGCCGGATATTGATGTATTTGTGAAGCCGACGGGTTTCCAGCAGACCCACATCGGCAAAGATGTCAAGACAGGTGAGCAGCTGACCCAAATCCAAGGGACTGCCCGACCAGCGGACAATTTTCCGGCACAGGCAGATGGGCGTCTCCTGCAGCTGGTTTCTCTGGCCGGACAGGTACCGCCAAACCAGCCCTAAGGTGTTCCGGTCCGGCAGAAGCCGTTCCGCGGCGGCAGCGTCCAGGGCGTTGCTGCGCAGTCTGCGGTAGTCCTCCGTATCGCAGGATACGGCGGTTTTGCAGGCGGGACGGATGTCCTGAATGTTCATCTGCACCGTGCGCTCGCCCCGGTATTCGTTGATTTGAGGAATGAATGCCACATCCACCACATCCCCTAAAGCCACGGAGGCGCTTTCCGGGGTGGCGGAGAAGAAGATGCCGTTGAAGCTGTGACGCTGATTCTGCAGACGCAGCCGCAGGTGTCTGCCGCCGCCCACCTGGGACATCCGCTCCACGGTGAGATTCTCTATCACCAGCAGGGGCTTGGGACAGCAGTTGCCGCAGGGCTCCAGCGCGTCCAGCGACTGAATGTTGTGCAGGGTTAGCAGTTCCGGCGAAATCACGCAGTCCGCCTCCAGCACGGTTTTCGGTCCGCTGCCGCAGTAAAATTCCCCAGCAAGACGGCAGATTTCCGCCCGAAAGGCGGCAATTTGGTCACGGTGAATGGTAAAGCCGGCTGCCAGCTCATGACCGCCGTAGCTTTCCAGCAGGTGGGACAGGTCGGTCAGCGCCGCAAACAGATTGAAGCCGCCGAAGCTGCGGGAGCTTGCCTTGCCGTGGTCCCCGTCCAGACAGATTAAGAAGGTGGGGCAGCAGTACTCTTCGGCAATGCGGCTGGCAACAATGCCCACCACACCCTGATGCCAATCTTCGTCTGCCAGCACAATGGCCTCCGGGGTCTGCCCGGGAGGGAGCATGTCCAGAACCTGCTGATAAATCTCCGACTCCACACCCTGACGCTCCCGGTTCAGCTCGCACAGAAGCTGGGCGACCTCATCGCCCCGCCGGGGGTCGTGGGTTAAAAACAGCTCCACCGCCAAATCAATCTGCCCCATGCGTCCGGCGGCATTGATGCGGGGGGCGAGCATATAGCCCACAGCGGCAGCAGATACATTGGCAGGCTCACAGCCGCACTGCTGCATCAGCGCCGCGAGACCGGGCCGGGCAGTGTTGCGGAGCATGTTCAGACCGCAGGTGACAAAGGCGCGGTTTTCCCCCTGCAGGGGCATAACATCGGCCACAGTGCCCAGGCAGACCATGTCTGCATACGCCTCCAGTAGCGCCTCCTGATCTCCGGACAGGGCAGCAGCCAGCTTAAAGGCAACGCCCACACCGGACAGAGTCTTGTGGGGATAACCGCCGTCGGGACGGTGGGGGTCAACCACCGCCACCGCCTCCGGGAGCGTGTCTTTGCACTCGTGGTGGTCGGTAATCACCAAATCAATCCCCAGCTGCTTGCACAGCTGCGCCTCTTCCACCGCGGTGATGCCGCAGTCCACGGTGATAATCAGCTTTACGCCCAGCGTGTGTAAGTACTCGATGGCAATGGGATTCAGACCGTAGCCCTCCTCCAGCCGACCGGGGATGTAGGGCACACAGTCGCACCCCTGCTGGCGAAGAAAGTCCGTCAGCAGACACGTGGCGGTGATGCCGTCCACATCATAGTCGCCAAATACAGCGATTTTCTCCCCCCGTTCCATGGCAAGGCCCACCCGGCCGGCGGCCAGCGCCATGTCGGTCATGAGATAGGGGTCAAGGAGGGGGGTGTTGCAGTCGAGATAAGCGTCAGCGTCGCGTTTACTTTCCAAGCCCCGGGATGCCAGTACCATAGCGGCCAGCGGGGCGTAGCCACCCTGCACCAGCGCATTGACTGCTGCAGCGCCGGGCTCGGTGGTATTCCAGATTCCGTATTTCAAAACATTTCACACCCATTATATCATTTTCTTGATATTATACCAAAAATGCAGGCAATACACAATAGGAAAGTGGTTTTTTGTGGGTCTAATCTCCGGACGGGCCTCATATTCTGCGGTAAGGAGGGATCGGGATGAAACGATTAATGATAATAATGCTGGTGCTGGCGCTGGCACTGCCCATACCTGTGAGCGCGGCAGATATGAACATTCCGGCAAAGAGCGCGGTGCTCATGGATGTGGCTACCGGCACAATGCTCTATGAGCAGGACGCCCACACGCCCCTTGCCCCTGCCAGTGTTACCAAGGTAATGACCATGCTGCTGATTATGGAGGCCATTGCCGACGGGCGTATCCGGTGGGAGGATGCGGTAACCACCTCGGAAGCCGCTGCCGCCAAGGGGGGCAGTCAGGTGTACCTGAAGGTGGGGGAGACCATGACCGTAACCGACATGGTCAAGTCCATCGCCGTGTCCTCTGCCAATGACTGCGCCTGCGCCATGGCTGAGCACATTGCCGGCAGTGAGGCAGCCTTTGTGGACAGGATGAACCAGCGGGCAAAGGAGCTGGGTATGAACGACACCCACTTTGTCAACTGCACAGGCCTTGACGATGACGAATCGGCAAAGGACCACAAGACCTCTGCCTATGATATCGCGATTATGTCCCGGGAATTGCTGAAAAACCACCCGGATATTAAGAAATTTACCACCATCTGGATGGACACGGTGCGGGGCGGCGAATTCGGTCTGTCCAACACCAACAAGCTGGTGCGGTTCTACCAAGGGGCCACGGGCTTAAAGACCGGCTTTACCTCCCAGGCGGGATACTGCCTGTCGGCTTCTGCCATGCGGGAGGATATGGAGCTGGTGGCAGTGGTGATGGGCTGTGAAAGCTCCAAGGAGCGGTTTGCTGCCTGCAAATCGCTGCTGGATTACGGCTTTGCCGGCTTTGCCCTCATTGCGCCCCAGGCGGAAAAAGCAGAAATTCCTGTGAAATTAGGAATGGCGGATAGGGTGACGGCAGTGCCATCGGGAGAGGATGCGGTGCTCATTGACAAGGCGCAGAAAAGCGGGGTAACCCAGCAGGTGGAGCTGGAAGAATCCGTCACCGCGCCGGTGAGTAAGGGACAGCGGCTGGGTACGCTGTATATCAAAGCCGGGGAGCAGGTGCTGAAGGAAATCCCCTTGGTGGCGGAGACGGCGGTGGAAAAGCTGACCTTCTTCCAGATGTGGGGAAGAATCCTGCGAAAACTGACCATGGCGGCATAAAAAGTGCAAATTGTAGGGGCGAGCATTCCTCGTCCGTTACCGCCGGTTTGGTATTATACCAGCGGACGACCAATACTCTCCCCTACAAATTTATCAAACAGGGCAATAAAAAACCCACCCCGGGGATCTTCCTCGGGGTGGGTTGCTTTGTAAATTTTACTTGCCGGCGCTGGCGATCTGCGCGGCAACTTCATCAGCGAAGTTCTCTTCCTTCTTCTCGATGCCCTCGCCCTTAATATAGTGGATCGCGTCAACAAACTTGACGGAGCCACCCAGCTTCTTGGCAGCGTCAGCAATGTAGCCGGCCACATCGCCCTTGAACAGGTCGCTGCGGACGAACTCCTGCTGCAGCAGGCAGATTTCCTTGTAGAAAGCAGCCATCTTACCGGCAGCGATCTTTTCCTTAACCTCGGCGGGCTTGTTCGCCATCTTGGGATCGTTGTCCATCAGAGCAACCTGAACGGCCAGCTCCTTGTCGATCTCACTCTGGGGAACCTGCGCCTTGTCCCAGTACTTTGCATTCATAGCGGCGATCTGCATAGCCACGTTCTTGCCGATTTCGGTTGCGTCGCAGCCTTCCACAGCCAGGTTTACCAGAACACCGTGGGTGCCGCCTGCGTGCACGTAGGCAACGGAGGTGTTGTCAGCAAAACGGGCAAAACGGCGGATCTGCATATTCTCGCCGATGGACATAACCTTTTCCTGCATGATCTCGGTAACGGTCAGGTCGGAATTGGGGTACTTAGCGGCCTTCAGAGCATCCACATCGGCAGGATTTGCAGTAGCAACCACCTCTGCCAGATTCTTAACCAAATCCAGGAAGGAATCGGTCTTGGCAGCAAAGTCGGTCTCGGAGTTAACTTCGATTACAACGCCCACGCCGTTAACCACGGTAGCGTAAGCAACGCCCTCAGCGGCAATGCGGTCAGCCTTCTTGGCGGCCTTGGCAAGACCCTTTTCCCGGAGCCAGTCCACAGCCTTGTCCATATCGCCGTCGGTGGCGGTCAGAGCTGCCTTGCAGTCCATCATGCCAACGTTGGTCATCTCACGGAGCTTCTTAACATCAAGAGCAGTAAATGCCATTTTATTTTCCTCCTATATTTGTAGGGACCGGCGTCCTCGACGGTCCGCAAAAAATCAAATTATTCAGCCTCAGCAGCCTCGGCCTCAACAGCGGCCTCAGCCTCAACACCGGCGTCCTCACCCTGACGGCCCTCGATGGCAGCGGAAGCCATAGCGGCGGCAATCAGACGGATGGCGCGGATAGCGTCGTCGTTACCGGGAATGACGTAGTCAATCTCGTCGGGGTCGCAGTTGGTGTCAACGATAGCCACAACGGGAATGCCCAGCTTCTGAGCCTCAGCAATGGCATTGCGCTCCTTGCGGGGGTCAACGATGAACAGAGCAGCGGGGATCTTCTTCATTTCCTTCACGCCGCCCAGGTACTTCTCCAGCTTTTCGATTTCGCCCTGGTGCTTGATAACTTCCTTCTTGGGCAGCATAGCGAAGGTGCCGTCCTCTTCCATCTTGCGCAGCTGAGCCAGACGGTCGATACGGGTGCGCATGGTGCGGAAGTTGGTGAGCATGCCGCCCAGCCAGCGGGCGTTCACGTAGTAACCGCCGCAGCGAATGGCTTCTTCCTTGATGGCATCCTGGGCCTGCTTCTTGGTGCCCACGAACAGGATGTTGCCGCCGTTGGCGGAAATCTCACGGACGAAATTGTAGGCCTCCTCCAGCTTCTTAACGGTCTTCTGCAGGTCGATGATGTAGATACCGTTACGCTCGGTGTAGATGTAGGTGGCCATTTTGGGGTTCCAGCGGCGGGTCTGGTGACCGAAATGCACGCCGGCCTCCAACAGTTGCTTCATAGATACGACAGACATAGTTTTTCTCCTTTTGTTTTTCCTCCACCCCGTTCATTCCGTGCCGCCCGTCCAATGGACACGGGAGCGACAGGTCCCCGGGTGTGTGGTGTAATTACTACGGAAAATTTCCGTGCCGAATTATTATATAAGAAGTATGCCCGTTTTGCAAGTGTTTTTTTCGGTTTTTTCACATTTTTTCCAATCTTTTTCAGCGGAACTGTATCTAGTAAATTTTGGCAAAATCCGACCCAATATATAGAGCAGTTTGCGCAAAAACGGCGGGAGCAAGCCCCCGCCCTGCAATTTTTTCCCCTTGTCATCCTGAGCGGCGCGCCAAAGGCGCGAAGTCGAAGGATCTTGACAATAAAATCACGGCATTTTCAAAATTAAAACAGCAGGCGGGGCTTTCCCCGCAAAACTCTGCAGTCATCCGGCCGGATGTCCACCAGTACGATGTCCGGTCCGATGCGGCAGATGTTGTTCCAGGGAATGACAAAATCGTCTCTGGGCGGACCCAGACCGCCGAATTTACACCGCCCGGGCACCACAATGGCAGTCACCTCGCCCTTGGGAAGCTGAATGATCACATCCTCAATAACCCCCAGCCGCCGCCCGTCGCTGATGCAGATTACCTCCTTGCAGTGCAAATCCGTAAACTTGGCTGACATAGACCGCCCCCCTTTTTGGTAAAGGCTATGCGCCCCAAAGGGGGATTAGAACAGTTGACAGTGGACAGTTGACAGTGGACAGTGATTGTGTTTTTTGACAATGCGGACACCTTTATTGTCCATTATCCATTATACATTCTTTATGATAGGCTGAAGCTTTTTCGCATGGTCTTGATAGCGCCCTTTTCCAGCCGGGATACCTGTGCCTGGGAGATGCCCAGGGCGGAGGCAACCTCCATCTGGGTCTTACCGTCGTAAAACCGCAGGGAGAGAATCTGCTTTTCCCTTGCCCCCAGTGCCCGGAAGGCAGATTGCAGGCAGATCTGGTCGATCCATGCCCCCTCGGTGTTCCGGGTGTCCTTCACCTGATCCAGAATGGTCAGCGGGTCGCCGCCCTCGGCGTACACCGGGTCGTACAGACTCACCGGGGCGCACACCGCGTCCAGCGCATCCGCCACATCGTTCTCCGGCAAATCCAACTCCTTTGCCACCTCGGCGTTGGTGGGATCCCTGCCCAGCTTTGACACCATAGCCTCTTTGCACTGGAGCACCCGGTACGCCACATCCCGCAGCGACCGACTCACCCGGATGGCGGAGTTGTCCCGGAGATACCGCCGCACCTCCCCTGCAATCATAGGCACACCGTAGGTGGAAAAGCGCACCCCCTTGGTGGGGTCGAAATTGCTGATTGCCTTCATCAGCCCGATGCACCCCACTTGAAACAGGTCGTCGGGGCACTCTCCCCGCTTTTCAAACCGCTGAATCACCGACAGCACCAACCGCAAATTTCCCTCGATCAGTGCCTGCCGGGCATGGGCATCGCCTTTTTTCGCCTGCAGCAGCAGGCTGTCCATCTGCGCTTGGGACAGGACCTTAAGCTGGGCGGTGTTCACACCGCAGATTTCCACTTTCCCCTGCATATATCCTCCTGCACAATCATGATGTAGACAGTATTTCCTGCGGGGGAAAATTCATACAGCAGGACGATTTGTGAAAAACATACAAAAATTTTTGAAGGCAAAAAGGGGGCGGTGGGATTTTTGAGAAAAACGGGAAACAAGCGGCAACATTTTGTGAAGTTGCCGGGGGGAAAACGGGGATTATAACGGCAACATAATCCCCAAAAAAACGGTAAAAAAACAGTTTATGCAACCGGGTATGCATGGTCGGATTTTCCTTTTTTTGCAGGCGCGGCAGGAAAAATCCATTTGAAAACAGGGAGTTTTCCACATTGTCCACAGACTTTTCCACAACGCACAGACTTTGTGGTTCGTATGCATTTCGGTTGACATAAGCCGTTATGACAGACAATGACATTTTTGTAATTTTTTCCCCGTGAGCATTTTGCCAAGTCTGTTTTTTTCGTCGGAAAAAAAGTCCTTGACAGCGTATTTTGCCCAGGGGGCGAAGGGAGGGGCAGAAGGGGCGTGACTATATATAGTGGCAGCAAGGCAGAGCAGACACTACCTGTCTGACATAAAAGGGGGAATTCGAAAAAACAGGAAAATATTCTTAATTTTTTTGAAAAAGGTATTGATTTTATGAAAAACCTTCGCTATAATTGGACAGTGCATGAGCATAACACGAGACAGGAGGTGTAACAATGCCCAACATTAAGTCCTCTAAGAAGGATGTCATTTCTTCCAAGATTGCTTACGAGAAGAACAAGGCGAACAAGACTGCTCTGAAGACTGTCCTGAAGAAGTTTGATGCTGCCCTGGATTCCGGTGACCGTACCGCTGCCGAAGGCGCATACAAGCTGGCCGTTAAGGCTGTTGACCAGGCTATCAACAAGGGTATCATGAACAAGAATGCTGCAGCCCGCAAGAAGAGCAGCATGACTCTGAAGCTGAACAAGTTGGCCTGATTTCTCTGAAAATATCGCCTTCCGAACTTATCCGGAAGGCGTTTTTTCATTTCTATGCAGGGGATCTTTTTCCGCAACTGTGCACGACCTTGCCCTCGAAATACACAAAGTATGTCTTCGGGCCGGTCGTTTCATTTGCGAAAAAATCTCTCCCTGCCGACGCAAAGGATCTTTTGAATGGAAAATTGAAAATTGTAAGTAACCAAGAGTATTGTCCATTGTCCATTGTCCATTGTCAACGGCCCATTACTGTGCTATACTTTATTATAGGAATGACCCCAAGGAAAAGGAGGTGACACCGTGGCAAGGCTATCTGACCCCATTACCATACTAAAGGGCATCGGTTCCGTTAAGGCGAAGCAGTTCGCTGCCATGAACATCTTCACCCTGGAGGACCTGATCTGTCATTTCCCCCGGGGCTATGAGGACCGCACCAAGCTCTCTACCATTGAAAAATTAGAGCCGGACAAGCCGGCATGCTTTCGCGCCATGGTGATGAACACCCCCAGGACCAGCCATATCCGTAAGGGTCTGGATATTACCAAGGTGCAGGTGGCAGACCATACCGCCCGGCTGACCCTGACCTTTTTCAATCAGAAATTCACCGCCGAGCAGCTAACCTACGGCAAAGAGTATATCTTCTACGGGGCGGTGTCCGGGGATTTCATCGGCTACAATATGACGTCCCCTGTGTTTGAAGCCCTCGACAGCGCGCCCCTGACCACTCGGCGGGTGCTGCCCATTTATCCTCTGACAGCAGGTCTGTCCAACGCGTCGGTTCTGAAGGCGGTGCGGCAGGCGCTGGCCATCTGCGACCCCCCTGCAGAGATTATCCCGGAGAAAATCCGGCAGGCGTACGGGATTCTGCCGGCGGACAGAGCATATTCTGCCATTCATGAGCCGTCCTCCATGGAGGAGGCGGAGATGGCCAAGAAGCGGCTGATTTTCGAGGAGTTTTTTGTATTTTCCGCAGGCCTGTCCCTGATGCGCGCCGCCCGGGCGCTGAAGAAAATCCCCCCCTATGGGGATTGTGATTTGTCTGCCTTTTACCAAGCATTACCCTTTTCCCTCACCGGCGCCCAAAGCCGCGCCATCGAGGAAATCGTTGCGGATTTGCGCCGGGGTGCGCCCATGAACCGACTGGTGCAGGGTGACGTGGGCAGCGGTAAAACCATGGTGGCTGCCGCTGCCGGCTTCCTTGCCATACGCAACGGCCACCAGGCTGCCATGATGGCGCCCACGGAAATTCTTGCGGAGCAGCATTTTGCGTCCCTGTCCAAACTCCTTACGCCCTTGGGCATCTCGGTGGAGCTGCTCACCGGCTCTCTCACCCCCAAGCAGAAGCGGCTGGCCCGGGAGCGCATCGCGTCCGGACAGTCCCGGCTGATTGTGGGCACCCACGCGCTGGTATCCGATGCCACGGTCTTTTCGGATTTGGGCCTGGTAATCACCGACGAGCAGCACCGCTTCGGCGTTGCCCAGCGGTCGGCGCTGGCAGACAAGGGGCAGGACCCCCACCTGCTGGTGATGTCAGCCACCCCCATTCCCAGAACCCTGGCGCTGCTGATGTACGGGGATTTGGAGGTATCCATTCTGGACGAGCTGCCCCCGGGCAGAGAGAAGGTGGACACCTTTTTGGTCAATGAAAGCTACCGTGCGCGGATCAATGCCTTTATCCGCAAGCAGGTTGCCGAGGGTCACCAGTGCTATGTGGTATGTCCCGCGGTGGAGGAGAACGACGGGCTGGACCTGAAAGCAGCGGAGACCTGGGCGGAAACCCTGCAGCAAAAGGTCTTTCCGGATTTGCGTGTGGCGCTGCTCCACGGACAGATGAAGGCTTCCGAAAAAGAGGGCGTGATGGCTTCCTTTGCCGCCGGGCAGGCGGACGTGTTGGTGGCAACTACGGTGATTGAGGTGGGTGTGGACGTGCCCAACGCCACCTTAATGGTCATTGAGGACGCGGACCGGTTTGGCCTTTCCCAGCTGCATCAGCTCCGGGGACGGGTGGGCCGGGGTAAGGCGAAAAGCTACTGCATCCTCACCTCCCAAAATAAACATGGGGAAACCCAGCAGCGGCTCAAGGCCCTGTGCGCCACAAATGACGGCTTCAAAATCGCCGAGGAGGATTTGCGCCTGCGGGGACCCGGTGACTTTTTCGGCGCCCGGCAGTCGGGTCTGCCGGTGTTCCGGGTGGCGAATTTAAGCTGCGATTTACAGACGCTGAAGGATGCCCAAAGGGCATCGGCTGACTGGATTGACCGGGAGGGTACTGCCCATACTCCGGAGGCGGAGGCTCTCCGCAGCCGGATAGCCCAGCTGTTCCAACGGTCACAAAATACCATCAATTAAAAAGTAAAAGTAGGGGCGGCCATTGGCCGCCTGCTTTTTCATCTTTTTATCAATGTTTAAGGGGTTTCCAAAGGGGGAAGCGCAGAATCTGTCGGTTTAAGAATCCGTCCGTGCCACTTCCCCTTTTGGCCGTCTGGGGTTTCCTTACACCTACGGAAGATCCCAGCGGCGCTTTGCATACTTTCTCGCCGGCGAGAAAGTATGACATCCCACGCACAGGAAAAAGAGCGTGCATTGCACGCTCTTTTTCGTTGTTATTCTTCCTTCTTCTCTGCGTTTAAGGGGTCTACCACAATGTCCGGATAGGGATTGGCAATCACCGTGCGGTGGGAATGGTAAATCACCATGCCGGGCTTACGGTCCGGTGTCTTCTTCACCGTTTTCACCGGGGTCACGTCCACCGGGATGTTCTGCCCCCCACCGGTTTCGGCGTAGTACGCCGCCAGCTGGGCGGCTTGGGTAACCGTGTCATCCGGGGGCGTTACACCGGCGCAGGCAATGATCACATGGCTGCCGTGGACCTTGGACGCATGGAGCCAAAGGTCGTCTTTCCGCGCCAGCTTGAAGGTCAGCTCGTCGTTCTGCCGGTTGTTCCGCCCCACATAAATGGGATAGCCGTCAGTGGATTCAAAGCGCATGGGGGCAAGCTTTGCCGTCTTGATTTTCCGCTTGCCGGCGGTGGCTTTCAGATAACCGCCTGCCTGCAATTCCTGCCGGATTTCCTCCAGCTCCGCCTCAGTTTCCGCCCGGTTCAGCTCGTCCAGCACGCTTTGCAGATAGGTCAGCTCCTGTCTGCCCAGTTCAATCTGCCGGGTCAGCTCCTTTTCGGCAGTCTTCATGCGGGCATAATCCTTGTAATATTTTGCCGCATTCTGCTGGGGTGACAGCAGGGGCGACAGGGGAATTTCAATTTCACCCATGTTTTCGTCATAAAAATCCTGGACCCGCACCCTGGTCTGCCCTTTTTCCATGCGGTGGAGGTTGGCGGTGAGAATGTCACCCAACTGGCGCAGCCGCTCCCGCTGGGTACTCTCTTCCCGTTCCTTTTCCTGCACAGCCAGCTTCCTTACCAGCCGGGTGCAGAGATTCTGCACGGCTTTGCGCACACTCTGGCTTTTCTGCCGCATGGCGTCCTTCCTGTCC
The DNA here is from genome assembly GCA_045540155.1 of Faecousia sp. Classification (GTDB taxonomy): domain Bacteria; phylum Bacillota; class Clostridia; order Oscillospirales; family Oscillospiraceae; genus Faecousia. The sequence goes on along the minus strand of JAZQGT010000045.1, from coordinate 6,019 downwards.
CGGACAGTGTAAAAGCCGTCCAAAAGCGCCATAAAGGATTCCTTTTGCTGGCTTTCGCCGTACTGACGCATGGGACAGAAGGCAAACTGCTTGGGCGTGCCGTCGGCAGCGGTATAGAGCCAGGGCTTGGGATGGTTCAGGTGTTCCCGGAAGAACAGCGCCAGCCGTTCACTCACCCCGGGAATGTCCATTCCCTGCACCCGGGCACCCGTATCCCCGGCGGCAAAGAGCGCAGCCTCCCGGCATATCAGCGGGGACAGCCCCCCAAGCGTGTCCATCAGCCGGTCCGACAGCACATCGGCGCCGGGTTCGGTGAGCAAGGACGTAAAATCGGTAATTTCCGCCGGGTTTTCCTTGGGAAGAGGTTCGGGCAGCTGGTAGTACATCCCCGGCAGCGCCGGCCGCTTGGCAGTCTCGTCCAGACCCACCCGGCGCAGGCAGTCGATAATCCGCCCGTCATTGCCTAACAGGTACAGATTGCAGGTTCTGCCCATCAGCTCGGCAACCAGCTTTTTCTGCACAGGGTCGCCCATCTCGTCAATGCAGTCAAAGGAAAACTCCGCCCACCGCTCCATGGGAAGCTGGGAGATGTTTGCCAGCCGCGCCCCGGAAAGGTGCTTGCGCAGGAGCATGCAAAACATAGGCGGCTCCGGCGGATTTTCAGGATTGGCGGCAGTCAGGTGCAGCCGCGGCGCGGTGGGGTTCATGGCGAACAGCAGCTTGTGCCGTCCTTCCTGCCCCTTCAGGTGCAGAAGCACCGTGTCCCGGCTGGGCTGGTGGATTTTCTCCACCCGGGCAAATTGGGTCTTTTCCCGGATTTCATCCAGTACCGCGGATAAGAAAAATGCGTCAAAGGCCATTTACGCGTCCTCTTTCATCATAAATGCAAACAATTCGTTCAGCCGCTCCTTGCGGCCCAGCAGGTACAGCGCGCCGAACAGCGTCTCCAGACCGGTGGCCTTGGCGTACTCGGCCCGGCTGGCGGACTTGGGGGCGGCATGGGTGTGGGCATTTTTTCCCCGACGGAAAAAGGCCAGCTCCTCCTCGGTTAAAATTGGCTTGATTTTATCCGCAAAGGCTGCCTGCGTTGGGGCTTTCACCAGCGCCACCGCATCCTTGTGCAGATTCCGCACCGTATGGTCGCCGGCGGCGCAAAGGAAAGTCCTGCACAGCAGTTCATACACCCCGTCGCCCAGATGGGCAAGACCCAGATTGGATATGGCGTTCACCTGCTGCAGGGTAAATTGCATTTCAAAATAATTTTCCAAGGCGATTCTCCTTGCTTGTTTTTTGTTATTATAGCCTGTTCAGCGTGTTTTTGCAATGGAATAATGCGGCGGGAGCAAGCCCCCACCCTACAATGGGGATTGCGAGCCGGTGACGGGATAATTGTCAATTAAAAAAGCCTCCGGGTCGGAGGCTTTTTTTCTTATTTGCTGTTAGGACCGGAGCGCAGGGTGACATCGTGGTAGCCGCCTTCCACAATGGAGACAGAGGATACCAGCGTCAGCTTGGCATTGGCTTGCAGGTCGGGAATGGTCAGCTCACCGCAGTTGCACATGGTGGACTTGACCTTGTAGAGGCTTGCCTCCACGTTGTCGTGCAGGCTGCCGGCGTAGGTGACGTAGGAGTCAACACCCTCCTCGAAGGTCAGCTTGGTGTTGCCGCCCAAATCGTAGCGCTGCCAGTTCCGGGCGCGGTTGCTGCCCTCGCCCCAGTACTCCTTCATGTAGGAGCCGTTCACCAGCACCTTGGGCGTGGGGGATTCGTCGAACCGGGCAAAGTAACGGCCCAGCATGAGGAAATCCGCGCCCATGGCCAGGGCCAGGGTCATGTGGTAATCGTGGACAATACCGCCGTCGGAGCAGATGGGCACGTAAATGCCGGTCTCCTTGAAATACTCGTCACGGGCAGCTGCCACCTCAATCAGCGCAGTGGCCTGACCGCGGCCGATGCCCTTGGTCTCACGGGTGATGCAGATAGAGCCCCCGCCGATACCGACCTTGACGAAGTCCGCGCCGGCCTTGGCAAGGAACATAAAGCCGTCCCGGTCCACCACGTTGCCTGCGCCGATTTTTACGTCGTCGCCGTAGTGGTCACGCACCCACTTGATGGTGTTTGCCTGCCAGCAGGAGTAACCCTCGGAGGAGTCGATGCACAGGCAGTCCGCGCCGGCAGAGAGCAGGGCAGGTACACGCTCGGCATAGTCCCGGGTATTGATACCTGCGCCTACCAGGTAACGCTTCTGGCTGTCCAGCAGTTCCTGGGGGTTTGCCTTATGGGAGGCGTAGTCCTTGCGGAATACGAAGTACATCAGATGGTCATTTTCATCCACAATAGGGAGCGTGTTCAGCTTGTGCTCCCAGATAATGTCGTTGGCGGCCTTCAAAGTGGTGTCTGCAGGGGCGACCACCATTTTCTCTCTGGGGGTCATAAAGGTGGATACCTTTTCCGTACCGTCCATACGGGAAATCCGGTAGTCCCGACCGGTGACAATGCCCAGCAGCTTTCCGGTAGCTGTGCCGTCATCGGTGATGGCCACGGTGGAGAAGCCGTTGCGCTCCTTCAGCGCCAGAACGTCATTGAGGGTGGCGTCGGGGGTCAGATTGGAGGCGGACACCACAAAGCCTGCCTTGTAGCCCTTCACCTTGGCAACCATGGCAGCCTGGGATTCGATGGACTGGGAGCCGAAAATGAAGCTCAAGCCGCCCTCCTTAGCCAGAGCGATGGCAAGGGTATCGTTGGAAACCGACTGCATAATGGCAGAGGTCATGGGAATGTTCAAAGAAATTGCAGGCTCTTCCACGCCCTTGCGGTACTTGGTCAGGGGGGTGCGCAGAGAGACGTTTGCGGGGATGCAGTTTTCGGAAGTGTAGCCGGGGATCAGCAGGTATTCGCTGAAGGTGTGGCTGGGCTCCGGATAATAATAGGCCATGATGTTACCTCCTGAAAGAATTGAAAATGATGGTCTTTGTAGGGGACGTCCAAGGGGCTGTCCCGTTTTTGCAGAGGCGGGGCGTCGTGGGCGCCGCTCCCTACAAATACACGAATGTATATAATGTGTTTTTTATCATACCACACAAAAAACGGGTTTGCAAGGGAAAAGAAATTTGTTTTTCGTAAAATATTACTAACTTTGTTGCAATTTTTTTGGGAAAGTGGTATAGTGTACGATTAGAAAAGCGCGGCTATTTTACATTTCACAGAAAGAAGGAGCCAAAAGTATGGCGATACAGGAAAAAATCCGGAATATTGCAATCATTGCCCACGTTGACCACGGCAAAACCACCCTGGTGGACGAGATGCTCAAGCAGGGCGGTATTTACCGGGAGAATCAGGCAACCCAGGACCGGGTGATGGACTCCGGCGACCTGGAACGGGAGCGGGGCATTACCATTCTGGCAAAGAACACCTCCGTGCAGTACAAGGATTATAAAATTAACATTGTGGACACTCCGGGACATGCCGACTTCGGCGGCGAGGTGGAGCGAATCCTGAAAATGGTCAACGGTGTCATTCTGCTGGTGGACGCGGCGGAAGGTCCTATGCCCCAGACCCGGTTCGTGCTGGGTAAGGCGTTGGAGCTGGGACACAAGGTGATTGTGGCGGTGAACAAGGTGGATAAGCCCGATGCCCGTGTCCATGAGGTGATGGACGAGGTGCTGGAGCTGCTGTTGGAGCTGGACGCCACTGATGAGCAGTTCAACTCCCCCACGGTCTTCTGCTCCGGCAGACAGGGCATTGCCAGCTACAGTCCCGACGATCTGGGCACGGATTTGGTGCCTCTGTTTGAAACCATCGTAAACTATGTGCCTGCCCCCGAGGGAGATAAGGATGCCCCTCTGCAGCTGCTGGTTTCTGCCATTGATTACAATGACTATGTGGGCAGAATTGCGGTGGGCCGTGTGGAACGGGGCACTATCCGGGTGAACCAGGAAGTGGTGATTTCCGACTTCCACAATGAAGAAATCAAGCAAAAGGGAAAGGTTGTGGCGCTGTATACCTATGACGGTCTGGGCAAAACCGCCGTGCAGGAGGCATCCGCCGGCGAAATTGTGGCGCTAAGCGGCATGGCGGATATTACCATCGGCAGAACCCTCTGCGCCCCGGAAGCCATTGAACCGCTGCCCTTTGTGAAAATCAGCGACCCCACCATCGAAATGACCTTTGCGGTGAACGATTCTCCCTTTGCCGGTCGGGAGGGTAAGTTTGTTACCTCCCGGAACTTAAGGGACAGACTGGAAAAGGAGCTGCTCAAGGACGTTTCGCTCCACGTAACCGAGCAGGGCAGCGATGCCTTCAATGTGGCAGGCCGGGGAGAGATGCACCTGTCCATTTTGATGGAGACCATGCGCCGGGAGGGCTACGAATTTGCCGTGTCCACCCCCAGAGTGCTTACCAAGGAGATTGACGGCAAGCTGTGCGAGCCCGTTGAAAGAATGGTTGCGGACGTGCCGGAGGAGTGCATGGGCACTGTCATTGAAAAGATGGGCCGCCGGAAGGGCGACCTGCTGTCCATGACCCCCATGGGTAACCGCTACCGGCTGGAATTTTCCGTGCCCTCCAGAGGCCTGTTTGGCTACCGCAGTGAATTTCTCACCGATACCCGGGGCGAGGGCATTATGTCCTCGGTGCTGGAAAAGTACGCGCCTATGAAGGGCGAAATTGAGCGGCGGCTCACCGGCTCTCTCATTTCCTTTGAGACCGGCGAGGCGGTGACCTACGGTCTGCACGCAGCCCAGGAGCGGGGCGCGCTGTTTATCGGCCCCGGCACACCGGTGTATGCCGGTATGGTGGTGGGCATCTGCAGCCGGAACGAGGATATGACCGTAAACGTCTGCAAGAAGAAGCAGCTGACCAATATGCGCGCTTCCGGCTCTGACGAGGCGCTGCGGCTGGTGACCCCCAAGAATTATTCCCTGGAGCAGTGCCTGGAATTTCTGGCAGACGACGAACTGCTGGAATGTACCCCCAAGACGCTTCGCATCCGCAAGCGCACACTGGATCACAGCCAGCGGATGCGGGAGCTGATGAAAAAGCGCGCCGGGCAGGAGTAACCTTATGAAAAAGGTTCTTTCGGTGCAGGATTTGTCCTGTATGGGGAAATGCTCCATTACGGTGGCGCTGCCGGTGCTGTCCTGCATGGGCTTGAGCTGCTCGGCGCTGCCCACCGCGGTGCTTTCTACCCACACCGGGTTCCCTAACCCTTGCCGGCATCCACTGACAGAGGAAATGGCTGCCATTGGCGACCATTGGCTGTCCGTTGGGGCAGCGTTTGACACGGTGAGCGTGGGGTATCTGGCAAGCCCGGAGCAAGCGGAGGCGGTGGAGGGGATTTTGGAAAAATTTCCTGCCTTTACGGTGATTGACCCTGCCATGGGCGACCACGGCAAGCTCTATCAGGGGCTTCCCCAGGCCCAAGTGGCGGCCATGGCAAGACTGTGCCGCAAGGGCGATGTGCTGCTGCCCAACCTCACCGAGGCGGCGCTGCTGACCGGTCTTCCCTACCGGGAGCAGGCAGATGAGGGTTATTTCCGGGAACTGACCGCCGGTATGCTGGATTTCGGAGCAAAAGGCGTGGTGATCACGGGTATCGTGTGGGACGGCGCCCATACCGGCTTTGTGGGCGGCAACCGGGACACCGGGTTTTTCTCCTATCAAGCGCTCCGGATTCCCAGAACGCTGCACGGCACGGGTGATATGTTCTCCGCGGTGTGCGCCGGCGCATTGACGCTGGGACGGGATTTGTACGGCGCGGCGGCGCTGGCTGCCGGTTTTGTGGAACGGGTGGTGGATAACACCAAAGAAATCACCCCCTACGGCGCGGAATTTGAATCCCAACTGCCCTGGCTATGGAAGCAGGTGACTATGTAGGGGCGGCCATTGGCCGCCCGTAAAATGCGGACGAGCGATGCTCGCCCCTACGAACAGGAACGATAGACTATGTAGGGGCGGCCAATGGCCGCCCGTAAAATGCGGACGAGCGATGCTCGCCCCTACGAACAGGAACGATAGACTA
>JAZQGT010000044.1:0-34383 GCA_045540155.1 Faecousia sp. | reverse complement strand
AGCCGTGCCACGGTATTTGAGTACAAGCAACTTTCCAAGAAAGCGGTTTTACAGGCGGTGTACAGGGCTGTGGGCTTCTTGCAGGAGCGAACAGGCCTCCGTGCTGATTGTGAAGAAGGGGCGCTGGAATACATTTCCTCGGCCTGTGGCGGTGATTTAAGAAAAGCGCTGAACGCTGTTGAGGTACTTTTCTCTGCCGGCGTTCCTATGGGCGATTCGCTGAAAATCTCCCTGGAGGATGCTAAAACCGTTACACAGAAAAGCGCTATGCGTGCCGACCGTGACGGAGACAATCACTATGATTTGCTGTCGGCCCTGCAAAAGTCCATTCGCGGTTCTGACCCGGATGCGGCCTGCCACTATTTGGCGCGGCTCTTGGAGGTGGGACAGATGCAGTCTGCCTGCCGCCGCTTGATGGTGATTGCAGCAGAAGATGTGGGACTTGCCTATCCAATGATCATTCCCATTGTGAAATCCTGTGTGGATATGGCGCTGATGTTGGGTATGCCCGAAGCTCGTATCCCACTTGGAGATGCTGCGGTGCTGATGGCAACCAGTCCCAAGTCTAATACCGGACATGTTGCCTTGGATGCGGCCCTTGCAGATGTTCGAAAGGGCAGAACCGGAGATTTTCCCCGGCATCTGCAAAATATGCATGCCGATTCCTATACAATGGAACGGGAGCAGGGCTATCTCTATCCCCATGATTTTCCCCACAGCTGGGTTCGCCAGCAATACCTGCCTGATGAGTTGGTGGGCACCCAATACTATACCTATGGTGATAATAAGTTGGAGCAAGCCGCAAAGCAGTATTGGAAGGCCATAAAGGGGGAATAGTATGGATATTCAGTTAGGGGATATTTTGGTTATGAAAAAGAGCCATCCCTGCGGTGAAAAGCAGTGGAGGGTTCTGCGAACCGGAGCGGATTTTCGATTAAAATGCCTTGGCTGCGGACATGAGATTATGGTCCCCAGATTTAAGGCAGAAAAGAATATTCGCCAGGTGCTGAAAAACATCTCGACAGAATGAAACGGCAGCCGATTGTATCGGCTGCCGCATTTTTTGTTTTGCGCCTTTTGTCCGTAGAATGAAACAGGGTAGCAGGAGAATTTGTAGGAAGACTCGCAGCCGCAACCGACTGAATTTTTTCCCTACCTGTCCTATACTGAACCTACAAACAAAGGGGGCATGCAGATGACAGTGTATTTGGATGTTGTAATTTTACTTAATTTTCTGGTGGACTTTCTCTTGCTGCTGGGCGCTGGGCGGCTCTGCGGTTACCCTACAAAAATTACAAGAGCGGCAGCAGGTGCGCTCTTGGGCAGTGTATATGCAGCCTGCTGCCTGATGCCGGGGTTTTATTTCCTGGGAAATATCCTTTGGCGTACGGTAAGCCTGGGAGCAATGGCTTTAATTGCCTATGGGTTTTCTAAAAGCGCTCTCCGCAGAGGACTTGTTTTTGCGTTCCTGTCGCTGGCATTGGGAGGCGCGGTGCTTGGTCTGGGAAAAGGCGGTGTTATAGGTATCCTGTGCGCCGCGGCAGTGGTGTGTTTGCTGTGCTGTTTCGGTTTTCGTGGCAGGATAGGGGGGTCAACCTATATCCCCGTGGAGCTGACCTATGGGGGAAAATGTATGCAGCTTACCGCACTGCAGGATACCGGCAACACGCTCCGGGACCCGGTTACGGGCAGGCAGGTGCTGGTGGTGGGTGCAGATGTGGCAGGAGAGCTGACCGGACTGACCCGGGAGCAGCTGCGCAGACCTGTGGAATCCATGGGTGTGCTGCCGGGGCTGCGGCTGATACCTTACCGCAGCGTGGGGAACGGCAACGGATTCCTGTTGGCGCTGCGGCTGAAAGATGTCAAAATAGGCGCTTGGCGGGGCAGTTCACTGGTAGCATTTGCACCGGAGGGACTTCATTCAGAGGGGGCATATCAGGCATTGACAGGAGGTGCGGCATGAAGGAAAAACTATTGGCTTTTTTGGTTAAAATCGGCTTGCTGCCACAGGAGAGCGTCTACTACATAGGCGGCGCGGATGTGCTGCCGCCGCCGCTGAAGGGGGCGGATGAGCAGGCGGCGCTGGAGGCGCTGGAACAGGGAGACGAGCAGGCAAAACAACAGCTGATAGAGCGGAATCTCCGCTTGGTGGTGTTTATCGCCCGGCGGTTTGAAAATACCGGCGTAAATCTGGAGGATTTGATTTCCATTGGCACTATTGGGCTGATTAAGGCGATTGGCACCTACCGCAGAGATAAGAATATCAAACTGGCGACCTATGCCTCCCGTTGTATTGAAAACGAAATCCTCATGCACATCCGGAAAATATCCTCTCAGAAAGCGGAGGTATCTCTGGACGAACCCATCAACATGGACTACGACGGCAATGAACTGCTGCTGTCGGATATTCTGGGAACAGACGAGGATATGATTTTGCGCCCCTTGGAGGACGATGTGGACCTGTGCGTACTGCGGCAGGCGGTGAAGGAGCTGCCGGAGAGGGAACGGGAGATTGTGGTGATGCGATTTGGCCTTTACGGCCATAAGGAGCTGACCCAAAAAGAGGTGGCGCAGTACATGGGGATATCCCAATCTTATATATCAAGACTTGAAAAACGCATTATGCTGAAACTGAGAAAAGAGCTGCTGCGGCAGACTTCCTGCTGAAACAAACATCCCGAACCGGTTTTCGGTTCGGGATGTAAAATTATTTGTTTGGCTTGAAGCTGTCCTTCAGACTGACAGAACGGTTGAATACCAGATGCTCGGGGGTAGAATCCTTGGAATCCGGGCAGAAGTAACCCAGTCGCATGAACTGGAAGGAGGCGGGGGCTTTTGCGTCCTTCAGACTGGCCTCCACCTTGCAGCCGGTGAGCACTTCCAGCGAGTTGGGATTCAAGCAGGCAATAAAGTCCTTTCCGGAGGCATCGGGGTCTGCATCGTCAAACAGATTGGAGTACTGACGCACCTCTGCATCACAGCAGGTCTGGGCGTCTACCCAGTGGATGGTTGCGCCCTTGATCTTTCTGCCGTCGGCAGGATCGCCGCCGCGGCTGTCCGGGTCGTAGGTGGCAAGTACTTCGGTAACGTTGCCGTTTTCATCGGTGATACAGCCGGTGCATTTAATCACGTATGCGCCTTTCAGCCGGCATTCCGGTCCATCGGGGTACAGCCGCTTGTATTTAGGCACAGGCTCTGTGAGAAAGTCGTCAGCTTCAATCCACAGATTCCGGGAGAAGGAGACCTTTCGGGTGCCGTCCTCGGGACGGTTGGGGTTGTTTTCAATGTCAAATTCTTCGGACTGCCCCTCGGGGTAGTTGGTGATGGTGAGCTTTACTGGCTTTACCACTGCCATAACCCGCTGGGCGGTTTCGTTCAAATCCTCCCGCAGGCAGTGCTCCAAAAATGCATACTCAATGGTGTTGGGGGACTTTGCCACACCCACCCGGTCACAGAAGTTGCGGATTGATGCGGGGGTGTAGCCCCGGCGGCGCAGACCGCAAAGGGTGGGCATGCGGGGATCGTCCCAACCGGACACACGGCCTTCCTCCACCAGCTGACGGAGCTTGCGCTTGGACAGCACCGTGTGGTCAATGCCCAGTCTGGCAAATTCGATCTGCCGGGGACGGTGGGGGACAGAAACGTTTTCCACCACCCAGTTGTACAAGGGACGGTGATTTTCGAATTCCAGGGAGCACAGGGAGTGGGTAATTCCCTCCAGCGCGTCCTGAATGGGATGGGCGAAGTCGTACATGGGGTAGATGCACCATTTGTTGCCCTGCCGGTGATGATGAATATGGCGAATCCGGTAGATGACCGGGTCACGCATATTGAAATTGCCGGAGGCAAGGTCAATCTTTGCCCGGAGGGTGTAGCGGTTGTCCTCAAATTCGCCGGCGCGCATACGGGCAAACAGGTCAAGGCTTTCTTCGATAGGACGGTCCCGGTAGGGGGAAGTGGCGGGGGTGTTCAGATCGCCCCGACGCTCCTTAAATTCTTCCGGTGTCAGCTCGCACACGTAAGCCAAGCCCTTCTTAATCAGCTCAACGGCGTACTCGTAGTCCTTCTCAAAATAGTCGGAGCCAAAGTAGAACCGGTCGCCCCAGTCAAAGCCCAGCCAGTGGATATCCTCCTTGATCGCCTCCACAAACTCCACATCTTCTTTGGTGGGGTTGGTGTCGTCCATACGCAGATTGCACAGGCCGTTGTATTTCTCGGCGGTGCCGAAGTCAATAATCAGCGCCTTGCAGTGACCGATGTGCAGATAGCCGTTGGGCTCCGGGGGAAAACGGGTGTGCACAGTCTGTCCTTCGTAGCGACCGCCCTCGGCAATATCCTCATCAATAAATGCGTGGATGAAATTCTTGCTCTCGGTGATTTCAGCCATCATCAGTGTCCTCTCTTTTGGAAAATTTGGAAATATTATAACCCATTGCGCCTTATTTTGCAACAGCTAACCAAATTTTTGTGGAAATCATTTTGCAACATGACGAAAATGTGAAATAATCGGAAACAAATTCGCAATTTTAAGAAATTTTAGTTGTCAATTTGCCTGTCTTATTATAAAATAGGGGGAGATAGGATAGGAGGGGATTGACTTTGTCCGAAATTAAATATAAGCGGATTATGCTGAAAGTCAGCGGAGAGGCTCTGGCAGGGGACGCCCATCGGGGTCTGGATTTTGATGTGATCCATTCTGTGTGTGCTTCCATTAAGGAATGTGTGGATTTAGGTGTGCAGGTAGGTCTTATGGTAGGCGCAGGCAATTTCTGGCGGGGCGTGAAGGACGGCGCGGACAGAATGCAGCGCTCCCATGCCGATGCCATGGGCATGCTTGGCACAGTGATGAACTCTATCGCAGTGGCAGATGCGCTGGAAAAGCACGGTGTGGATGCACGGGTGCTGTCTGCAGTGGAAATGCATAAATTCTGCGAATACTTCACCCGGGATACGGCAGACCGCTATCTGAATGAGGGCAAGGTTGTCATTTTTGCCGCAGGAACGGGCAATCCCTATTTCTCCACGGACACGGGCGTTGTTCTGCGGGGCGTGGAAATTGAGGCAGATGCCATTCTGATGGCGAAGAATGTAGACGCTATCTACTCTGCTGATCCCAATAAGGATCCTACCGCCGTGCGCTATACAAGGCTCACCTATGATGAAGCGCTGGCCAAGCACCTGAAAGCCACTGATTCTACAGCCATGACCCTGGCAATGGATAACGACATGACGCTGGTGTGCTTTGGTCTGGCAGAGGAGAACAGCATTCTGCGCGTGGTGCGCGGTGAAGAGATTGGAACAACTGTGAAAACAAGTTTTGAGGAGGATTAAATCATGAGTGTAGATTTTACCGAATACAGCAGAAAAATGGAGAAGACCCTGGTGCATTTGGCAGAGGAGTTTGATGCTGTCCGTGCCGGTCGCGCCAACCCCAAGGTTCTCGACCGCATCAGTGTGGAATATTATGGACAGGAGACACCTCTTAACGGCGTGGCGACGATTTCCTCTCCCGATGCCCGCACTCTGGTAGTGCAGCCTTGGGATACCCAGCTTCTGAAGGAAATTCAGAAGGCGATTCAGTCAAGTGAGCTGGGCATCAATCCGCAAAATGACGGCCGCGTCATTCGATTGATCTTCCCGCAGCTGACGGAGGAGCGCCGTAAGGAGCTGACCAAGCAGGTCAAAAAGTATGCTGAGGACGCCAAGGTTGCCATGCGTAATCTTCGCCGTGACGGCATGGACTACGTAAAGAAGCTGAAGAAGAATTCTGAAATTACTGAGGATGATCAGAAGAAGGCAGAGAAGGACCTGCAGGATATGCTGGATAAGTTCATCAAGAAGGTGGACGAAGCCCTGGAAGCAAAGGAAAAGGAATTGATGGCAATTTAATTGCCTGCGACGTTGGGGGCGCTTGCGCCCCCAACACTAATATTTTGGAATTTGGAAAGGAGTCAGTGATGACACCTTCTGTTAATGAGAATAAACTGCCTGTCCCAAGGCATATTGCTATTATTATGGACGGTAACGGCCGATGGGCCAAGAACAGGGGATTGCCCCGTACTGCCGGTCACGCTGCAGGCGCGGAGGCATTCCGCCGCATTGCCAATTACTGCCGTACACTGGGAGTAAAGTATCTGACAGTGTATGCCTTCTCCACGGAAAACTGGAAACGGTCCGCCGACGAGGTGAGTGGTATCATGCGCCTGTTGGGCAGCTATCTAAAGGAAGCCATCCGGGATATGGAGAAGAACCGCGTGCGCTTTCGTTTCTTTGGCGACCTGTCGCGGTTAAGTCCTCCGCTGCGAAAACTGTGCGAGGATGCTCAGAATCAGTCCAGGGATTACGATGTGCAGGTGAATTTTTGCCTGAATTACGGCGGCCGTGATGAGCTTGTGCGCGCATCCCGGCAGTTTGCCGCGGAGGTGGCAGAGGGCAAGCGCAAACCGGAGGAATTGACCGAGGAACTGCTTTCCACATACCTGTACTCCAATGGCGTTCCCGACCCGGAGCTGATTATCCGCCCCTCCGGAGAAATGCGTACCAGTAACTTTTTGCTTTGGCAGTCGGCGTACTCTGAATATGTGTTTATGGATGTCCTGTGGCCGGATTTTTCTCCCGATGATCTGGATGCGGCCATTGCTGAATATCACCGGCGTAACCGCCGGTTTGGAGGTGCGTGAGGTATGAAAAAACGGATTCTTGCTGCCGCTGCGCTGCTGCCGCTGCTTCTGCTTGTGGTGCTGGTGCTGCCCAAAATCTTTACTGGCATCCTGTTTGGCCTGATGGCGGCATTGGGCGCCTATGAGCTGCTCACTGGCGCCGGACTGGTGAAGCATCCCCGACTGGTGTATTATGCTATGGGCGCGGCTTTCCTTGTGGGACTTTGGAGCAGCCTGTGGGCATTTCCTACCCTTGCCCGGCTTGGTATGCTGGCGTTCTTTTGCCTGCTCTTTGCAGAGCTTTTGTTCTCCCATAAAGAACTGCCTTTTTCGTCGGTAGCAATTACCTTTTTCGCAGGAATTGTGGTTCCGCACCTGCTGTGTGCGCCTGCGCGTATGCACAGCTGGATAAACGGCAGATTCTATATTCTGATTCCCTTTGTGATTGCCTTTTTATCAGATACCGGCGCGTATTTTACAGGCCGCGCCTTTGGCAGACGCAAGCTGGCGCCGGTCATCAGTCCCAATAAAACCGTTGAGGGCGTTATTGGCGGCGTACTGGGTGCGGTTGTAGGTGTTGTGTTGTACTGTGTGGTGCTGCAGACGGCGTTTGATTTTGAGGTAAATTATCTGTATGTACCTGTATACGGCATTTTGGGAAGTTTAGGCGCGGTGTTTGGGGATTTGTGCTTCTCCGCGGTGAAACGCCAGACCGGAATCAAAGATTACGGCAATCTGATTCCCGGACACGGAGGCATTTTGGACAGATTTGACTCCATGATCGTTGTGGCGCCCCTGACTGAATTACTTATGCTTTTTATACCGATGGTGGTGAAATAAATGGTAAAGTGCGTGAGCATACTGGGGTCTACCGGCTCAATTGGCCGGCAGACGCTGGATATTATCGACAACCTGAAAATTCCCGTTGCGGCGCTGACTGCCGGTACCAATGCAGAGCGTATGGCGCAGCAGTGCCGCGCGTACCGCCCTGAACTGGCGGTGATGGCAACCAAGGAAGCGGCAGAGGCGCTGCAGACTGCCATTTCCGACCTGCCGACCCGTGTTATGTGGGGCGAAGAGGGGCTCATTGCCGCTGCTGTACATGAGGATGCGGATTGTGTAATTACCGCAGTGGTGGGTATGGTAGGCCTGAAGCCCACCCTTGCTGCCATTTCCGCAGGTAAACGTATTGGTCTTGCCAATAAGGAAACCCTGGTTTGTGCCGGTGAGCTGGTGATGGCAGAGGCAAAGCGCTGGGGTACGGAGATTATTCCTGTGGACTCGGAACACTCGGCTATTTTCCAGTGTCTGATGGGCAGTCACAGCAAGAAAGAAATCAAAAGAATTATTCTTACTTGTTCCGGAGGACCGTTCTACGGCATGGACAGAGATCAGCTGAAATCCGTCACTAAGGCAGATGCTCTGCGGCATCCCAACTGGAAGATGGGACCTAAAATCACCATCGACTGCGCCACCCTTATGAATAAGGGTTTGGAGGTTATTGAGGCTATGCGGCTGTATGACCTGCCTCTGGAGCAGGTGGATGTGTTGGTGCACCGGCAGAGCATTGTCCACTCCATGGTGGAGTTTACAGACGGCGCGGTGATGGCGCAGATGGGCAGTCCCGATATGCGCTTGCCCATTCAGCTGGCCATGACCTATCCGCAGCGGGCGAATTGTCCTGTGGACGAGCTGGATTTACTGACCTGTGGCAGTTTAACCTTTGCTGCGCCGGACATGGAGGCCTTTCCCTGCCTTGCCCTGGCACGCAGATGCGCAAAGCTGGGCGGCACAGCCTGTCCTGCCATGAACGGCGCCAACGAAGAGGCGGTTGCCATGTATCTCAATGACGAAATCGGCTTCTATGATATTTATGATTTGGTGATGCGCGCTGTGGATACAGTGCCCTTTATTCAGAATCCCACCTTGGAAGAAATCCTGGAATCTGATAAATTAGCCAGAGAGGCAGTCCGCCGTATGGCACAGAAATAAACGAGGTTTATATGACGATTGTATTTGCGATTTTACTGTTTAGTATTTTGATTTTTGTTCACGAGTTGGGACACTTTTTAGCCGCCAAGGCATCCAATGTCCGAGTGAATGAATTTGCCATGTTTATGGGACCTGCCATTTTCAAAAAGCAGGTAGGGGAGACCCTATATTCCCTGCGGTGTATCCCCATCGGCGGTTATTGCGCCATGGAGGGTGAGGACGAGGACACCGATGACCCCCGTTCCTTTCAAAAGGCTGTTTGGTGGAAGCGGCTGATTATTTTGGTTGCCGGTTCTTTTATGAATCTGGTGGCAGGCTTTCTGATTCTGGCAATCGTGTATGCCCCGGCGAAACAGTTTATTGTGCCGGTGATTGATTCTGCGGAAATTGGCTGTACCGTGGTGCGGCAGGATGGCTTGCAGGTTGGGGATGAAATTATAGAGCTTGACGGAGAAAAGATCTATGTGCAGTCGGATTTTTCCACCATTTTGCAGCTGAATCCCGGCGATACCCACGATATTGTGGTAAAGCGGAATGGAGAAAAGCTGGTTTTTGAGGATTATCTCATGGAAACGCATCTGTTCCCTGGTGAGGAGACGGAGCGGTATGGTTTTTCCTTTGGCGTGGTAGACGCGACCTTTGGCAATAAGGCACTGTACGTTTGGAAAACCGGTCTGAATGTGGTGCGCAATGTACGGCTGAGCCTGCAAATGATGTTTACAGGTCAGGCAGGGCTCAAGGATATGACCGGCCCTGTGGGAATTGTGCAGATTATGTCCGATACAGCTGCGGCATCCCCCACAGCTTTGGACGCGGTGCTGAATATGCTGTATTTCGGGGGCTTTATAGCCATCAATCTGGCGGTGATGAATATGCTTCCCATTCCTGCGCTGGATGGCGGACGGGTGTTGGGACTGCTGCTTACCTGTGCCATTGAAGGAATTACCCGCAGGAAATTGAATCCCAAGTATGAGGGATATATCCACGCGGCGGGCATGGTTTTGCTGCTTGCGCTGATGGCACTGATTCTTTTTAAGGATATTTTTGCGATTTTTAAGAGGTAATAGGATGACTAGACAGATTATGGTAGGCAGCGTACCTATTGGCGGCGGCGCTCCGGTGGCAATCCAATCCATGCTCAACACCAAAACCACCGATGTGGAAGGCTCTCTTGCCCAGCTGCGAAAGCTGTCTGCGGCTGGCTGTCAGATAGCCCGGCTTGCTGTTCCGAATAAGGAGGCAGCGGAAACCTTTGGGCTTATTTGCAAGCAGTCGCCTCTGCCTTTGGTGGCAGATATCCACTTTGATTACAAACTGGCGCTGCTGGCCGCAGAGGGCGGCGCTTCCAAAATTCGTATTAACCCCGGTAACATCGGCGGTGAAGAGAAGGTGCAGGCGGTGGTTTCTGCCTGTAAGGAACGGGGTATTCCCATTCGGATTGGTGTCAACGGCGGCAGTCTGGACAAGAAACTGCTGGAGAAATACGGTCACCCCACTGCAGAGGCACTGGTGGAAAGCGCATTTTCTCATCTGGAGCTGTTGGAAAAGTACGGCTTTTACAATACCTGTGTGTCCATGAAGTCGTCCAATGTGCCCACAATGGTAGCGGCTGCCCGTCTGTTCCGCAGCAAATGTGATTATCCCATCCACATCGGCGTTACAGAGACAGGGCCTGTGCGCATGGGCCTTATAAAATCCGCCATGGGCATCGGCGCGCTTTTGCTGGATGGAATCGGTGATACCATACGGGTGAGTCTGACGGACGATCCGGTGGAGGAGGTCTACGCGGCAAAGGACATTCTGAAAGCCGCCGGCCTGCGGAAAGAGGGCGTGAACATCATTTCCTGCCCCACCTGCGGCCGTACGCAGATTGACCTGATCGGTCTTGTGAATCAGGTTGAAGCGGCGCTGAAGAACTGCGAAAAGCCCATCACCGTTGCGGTTATGGGGTGTGTGGTCAATGGTCCCGGCGAGGCGCGGGAGGCAGATATCGGTATTGCAGGCGGTGACGGCTGCGGCATGCTCTTTGAGAAAGGTCAGCAGATTTGTAAGCTGCCCTATGACGAACTGCTGCCTGCCTTATTAGAGAGAATTGAAGCAATGTAAGAGGATGTTATGGATAAACAGGTCTATTTCCTGAATATGTTTCCGGCCTATGCGCCGCCTGAGGCTCTTCGTGAGGTATTATCTCAGGCGGCTGTGGTTGCTGCGGACATTGATCCTGCTGCCCGCAGAGTTTCCGTGGCGATCTATTCCGATGAATATATTTCTGCCGGCGCGTTGGAGCAGGCGGAAAAGGAAATCGCCCTTTCCTATGGTCTGGAACGTCTGGAAATAACTGCAACCCATCCGGCGCTGCAGCTGCAAAGGGTCGAGCCGGAAGAGCTGATGAATCTGTTCATTGCCTGCAATTCCATGAGCCGCGGCTCTTTAGCGGGCGCCCGGTGGGAATGGGAGGCGCAGTGTCTGCATATCTATTTGCGTGCCAACGGTAAGGATGCTCTGTTAGAATCCGCACCTACTGTGGCGCGCAGGCTGCAGGAGCGGTTTGGCACCCCTGTGGCCATAGAAATCCATGCCGGTGAGGTGCTGGAGGGACAGGCGCTTTTCGATGCCATGGAGCAGATGCGGGGCACTTTGATCACAGAACTGCCTAAGCTAGTCACTCCCGCGAAGAAAGAGCAGGCTGCTGAAAGTACCGCCATTTACGGAAAATCCTTTAAGGGCGCTGTCGTCCCCATGCAAGAGCTGAATCTGGATATGGGCAGCGTCATCGTAGAGGGCAGAGTGTTCAATGTGGAGCACAAGGAGCTGAAAAAGCGCAACGCTTGGGTGATCAATTTTGATATGACCGACAACACCTATTCTGTCCGTGTTAGCCGGTTTATGGAAGACAAGGAAGCCAAACCCATTCTGGAGGGTGTGAAAAAGGGCGCTGTGATTAAGGTGCAGGGCAAGCTGCAAATGGATAATTACACCAATGAAATGGTGCTCAAGCCCTTTGCCATTATGCCCGGCACCATGCCAAAACGGCAGGATACCGCTGACTGCGGCAAGCGTGTGGAGCTGCACCTGCATACTGTGATGAGTAACATGGATGCGCTGACCAATACAGAGGCCGCCATCAAACAGGCTGCTGCATGGGGACATAAGGCAATCGCCATTACAGACCACGGCTGTGTGCAGTCCTTTACAGACGCGCTTCATACAGTGGAAGCATGGGGCGGCGGTCCCAAGGTGGCAGGCACAGAGGAGACTATCAAGGTGCTCTATGGCTGTGAGGGCTATCTTGTGGAG
The DNA here is from genome assembly GCA_045540155.1 of Faecousia sp. GTDB lineage: Bacteria > Bacillota > Clostridia > Oscillospirales > Oscillospiraceae > Faecousia. The sequence goes on along the minus strand of JAZQGT010000044.1, from coordinate 22,435 downwards.
GACATGGATACCAAATATCCCTGGCACGTGATCCTGTTTGCTAAAAATCAGCTGGGTCTGCGGAATCTGTACCACCTGATTACGGACTCCAATTTGAAGTACTTTAAGCGTTCCCGTAACCGAATTCCCAGGAAGGATTTGGAGGAGCTGCGGGAAGGACTCATTATCGGCTCTGCCTGCGAGGCGGGCGAGCTGTTCCAGGCGGTAGTGCGGGGAGACAGCTGGGAAGAGCTGAAGAGAATCGCTTCCTTCTACGATTATCTGGAAATTCAGCCCCTTGCCAATAACCGGTTTATGCTGGATAAGGGCATTGCAAAGGATGAAGAGCAGCTGCGGGAGTTTAACCGCACCATCGTCAGATTGGGTGAGGAACTGGGCAAACCGGTGGTTGCCACCGGTGATGTGCATTTCCTGAATCCTGAGGACGAAATCTTCCGCCATATTTTGTTGGCCACAAAAGGCTTTGACGATGCGGACAAGCCGAATCCTCTGTACTTGCGTACCACTGACGAGATGCTCCGTGAATTCTCCTACTTAGGGGAGGAAAAGGCCTATGAGGTGGTGGTGACCAACCCCAATTACATCGCTGATATGTGCGATGTGGTGCGTCCCGTGCCCCATAACCTTTTTGCTCCGAAAATTGAAAACTCTGTTGAGGATTTGAAGGCGCTGGTTTACGGCAAAATGCACCGCCTTTACGGCGAGAATCCTCCGGAGCTGATTCGCAGCCGTATTGAAACAGAACTCAATGACATTATTACCTGTCACTATGATGTAATTTATATGTCTGCGCAGCGGTTGGTGCAAAACTCCCTTGAACATGGCTATCTGGTAGGCTCCAGAGGCTCTGTGGGTTCGTCAATCGTTGCCTTCATGTCCGGTATTACGGAGGTTAACTCTTTCCCGCCCCATTACCGTTGCCCCAATCCGGCGTGTAAGCACACTACCTTCGATGTACCGGAGGGCTTTGGGTGCGGCGCTGACCTGCCGGACGCGGAGTGTCCCAAGTGCGGCACAAGGTATGCAAAAGAGGGCTTTAACATCCCCTTTGAAACCTTCCTTGGCTTTGGCGGTGATAAAGTGCCGGATATTGACCTGAACTTCTCCGGTGAGTATCAGGCAAATGCCCATGCGTATTGCACGGAAATGTTCGGAAAATCCCATGTTTTCCGGGCAGGAACTGTGGGAACGGTGGCTGAAAAAACCGCGTATGGTTATGTAAAGAAATATCTGACAGAGCGTGGCAAAGCAGCAACCGCTTCGGAATTGGGTCGGCTTGCCGCCGGCTGTGTGGGTGTGCGCCGCACTACCGGCCAGCACCCGGGCGGCCTGGTGGTTATTCCACAGGAGAATGAAATCTGGGATTTTTGCCCGGTGCAGCACCCGGCAGATGACCCAAATTCCGACCAAATTACCACCCACTTTGAGTACCACTCCATGGAAGAGAATCTCCTGAAGCTGGATATGCTGGGACATGATGACCCCACCATGATTCGCATGATGGAGGATATGACCGGGGTGGATGCAAAGACCATTCCCCTGGATGATAAGGACACTATGTCCATTTTTACCTCTTCCAAAATACTGGGTTACGAAAATGACCCTATATTGGGACCCACCGGCGCGGTGGCGGTGCCGGAGTTTAATACCCGGTTTACCCGGGGTGTTCTGCTGGATACCAAGCCTACCAAGTTCGACTTTTTGGTGCGGATTTCCGGCTATACCCACGGTACGGATGTGTGGCTGGGTAACGCCAAGGACCTGATTGTGTCCGGCAAGGCGAAGGTGGACCAGACCATCGGCTGTCGTGACGATATTATGATCTACCTTATTTCCTGCGGCCTGCCGGAGAAACGCGCTTTTAAGATTATGGAGGCGGTGCGTAAGGGAAAGGGCCTTCCTGATGGGGCAGAGGAGGAAATGCGTGCTGCCGGCGTGCCGGATTGGTATATCGGTTCCTGTAAGAAAATCAAGTACCTGTTCCCCAAGGCCCACGCGGTTGCCTATGTGATGATGGCGTTCCGGATTGCCTGGTTCAAGGTCAATCACCCGTTGGCATTCTATTCTGCTTACTTTTACCGTCGCAGCCAAAAGGGCGGCTTTGATGCAGCGCTGATGACCGGCGGTATGGACAAGGTTGTGGCAAATATCAAAGCCATTGATGCCAATGAAGACGCTACCGCCAAGGACGAAGATTTGCTGACTACACTGGAGGTTGTCTACGAATACTATCTCCGTGGATTTACATTTGCGCCCATCAGTCTCTATGAAAGCCACGCCACAAAGTTCCTGATTAAGGACGGCAAGCTCCTGCTTCCCTTTGTGGCGGTGTCAGGACTGGGCGAAACTGCTGCATGGGATCTGATGAACGGACGGGAGGGCAGACACTTCCTGTCTGTGGAGGAGGTGGCAGCAGCCTGTCCCAAGGTGTCTAAGACCCACATACAAATGCTGAAGGAGGCAGGCGCCTTTGGCGATCTGCCGGATACCAGTCAGGTGAACCTTTTTGATGATTTCTGATAAGGAGGATTTCTATGCAAGACATCGGTATGCAGTTTCATATTCACTGTAAGGAAGGCGATGTAGGCAGATATTGCTTCCTGCCCGGTGATCCCGGACGCTGTGAAGCCATTGCCGCATACTTTGATAACCCTGTCCACATAGGAATGAACCGGGAGTATAACATTTATACCGGTACGCTGCTGGGGGAAAAAGTATCTGTTTGTTCCACGGGTATCGGTGGCCCCTCTGCCTCCATTGCAATGGAGGAATTGGCAGCCATTGGTGTGGATACCTTTATCCGTATCGGCACCTGCGGCGGTATTGCCATGGATGTGCTGCCCGGGGATGTGGTGGTGGCAAACGGCGCAGTCCGTTTTGAACATACCTCTTTGGAGTACGCGCCCATAGAGTTTCCTGCTGTTCCCGACTTCGGTATTACCGCGGCGCTGAAAGCCGCTGGCGAGGACTTGGGTTACCGCACCCATGTGGGTGTGGTGCAGTGCAAGGATTCCTTCTACGGTCAGCACGCCCCCGAAAAGAGTCCTGTCTCCTATGAACTGCTGCAAAAATGGGAGAGCTGGAAACGGCTTGGCGTCAAAGCAAGCGAAATGGAATCCGCCGCGCTGTTCGTGGTAGCTGCGGCACTGGGTGTGCGCTGTGGCAGCTGTTTCCATGCTGTGTGGAATCAGGAACGGGAAAAGGCGGGTTTGGCTATGCCTATGACGGAAGATACCAGCGGCGCAATCCGCGTGGGCATCGAGGCGATGAAACGGATCATTGCAGCGGACAAAAAATAACCGAAAACCTCCGCTTGCCCAATTTCTCATGAAGAGGTTGGGCAATCCTTCTTTGCATCTTTTTCAATTGATTTGAACAAAAAGGCATCTATAACAATAGAGAATGGAGTGTGTTCTATGTCAAAATACAATCATTACCCCCTCTTTGACGGAGATCGCCCCAGCCCGCTTGTGCAGGGAGAAACCTTGATCTGGAGCGCCAACCCGAAGCGAAGCGCTTTTGTGTTGAATCGCTCCATCACGATGATGCCCATCGCCATTATATGGCTTATCCTCGACTTGGGATTTCTTTCCGCTATGGGTGAAGCAGTGGGGGAAATTGGTTTTTTCGTCATTCCTTTCTTTGCCCTGCATCTTATGCCCTTCTGGATCTGGCTTTCCAATGTGCTAACTGCGGGAAGGCAGTGGAAAAACACGAAATACTATCTAACCGATCGGCGGATCATTATTCAAGGCGGCTTTGTGAATGCGGATATTCAAAGTATTTACTATAAAGAGATCCGCAATGTGAATTTACAGATTGGGCTTATTGATAAAATGCTGGGTGTTGGTGATATCTATTTCGATTTGGACAATATTTCTTATCATACAACCCGCCGCGGCATTCGCGTGAATCAATCCCAAAAGTATGCGTTTTTAGATATTGAGAATCCCCAAGAAGTTTATCCCATTATTCAAAAGACGGTGATGGATATCCAAAGCGACATTGAATATCCCAACGCCTACCGCCCCGAGGAAAACCCCGGCTATAACACCAAATATAACCCGCGGTGAAAAAAGCATCCTGTCACCTTCTGATAGGAAAATATTACTCCGTCCATCAGACCAGAATATCACGAAAGCCTTCTGTTTTGTTGTGGTGGATTTGGGCAGCTGCCTGTACTTACAAATGCGACACCGCTTCTAACCATTTAAGCGCAATAAAAACCTCGATGAAATTCATCGAGGTTTTTAACATTCTTATGAGAAGGCGCCTTTATGCGGAGGCCTTTGCTTTTTTCTTATCCGGTAATTGGGAAAGCACCACGGCTATTAGAATCAGCGCGCAGCCAATGACTTCCCATTTTGTCAGTTTTTCTTTCAGGAATATGCAGCCGCACAGCACCGCAAACACCGATTCCATACTCATAATCAGCGATGCAACGGACGGCTCCAAATGCTTTTGCCCGATAATTTGCAGGGAGTAGGCAGCGCCCATGGACAGAAAGCCTACGTGTGCCAGGGGCAGCCAGCAGGCGGTAATACCGGACCAGGTAGGGGTTTCAGCAAAGACCATAACAACGGACGACAGCACCGTGCACACAAGGCTTTGCACCAAATTCAGACGCAGGGCGTCCAGATTATCGGCATACATGTCCACAAATGTGATTTGCACAGCGAACATCAGCGCGCAGCCCAGCAGCAGCAAATCCCCCTTGCTGACAGTGGTTACGCCCATACAACTTAAAAAGTACAGGCCCACAACTGCGAGCAAGACACTGACGGGAATAAACCTTGATGTCTTTTTCTTCCTGAAAAAGCCGATGATGGGAACGATAATAATATACATGGCGGTTAAGAAAGCGGATTTTCCCGCATCGGTATCCACAATTCCCAGCTGCTGTAAATTGGTGGCAAGAAACAGGGGGATGCCGCAAAGCAGACCCACCTTCCAAAGCTGCTTATTTTTCCAGCGGGCAAAAAAACTGCCGCCTTCAGGCTGAAATTTATCCGCAATCCAAATTACCGGCAGCAGGCCGATGACCGCAAGACCGCAGCGAACTGCCTGAAAGGTAAACGGTCCGATATGGTCCATACCCACACTTTGGGAAACAAAGGCAGAACCCCATATAATGGTTGCCAGCAGGATCATAATGCTGCCTTGTGTGCTTTTCTTCATGATATTCACCCTTTTGACATGATTTGATACTCTACCATATTCTGCATATAATTGCAAGGGTATGATTGCTTTTTGCGGTATTTATGATATAATATAGGAAAATTTTTTAGGAGGCAGCACTATGGCAAAGATTTACAAGCGCGAAGAGATTCCCGTAGAGGATACCTGGGCAACCGAGGACCTGTACCCCAGCGATGCTGCGTGGGAGCAGGAGCTTGCCACCATTGAAGCTGATAAGAATGTACTTGCGGGCTATGCCGGTCGTTTGGGGGAAAGCGGAAAGACCCTTTACGAATACCTGTATCGCATGGAAATGACCGATGCCAAGGCATCCCTCTTGGCAAACTACTGTATGCGCAAGGGGGATGAGGATACCCGCAATGCTACCTATCAGGCAATGACCGGTAAATTTATGAGCGTTGTGGTGGCGCTGGGCGCGGCACTGAGCTTTGAGACACCGGAAATTATGGATATTTCCGACGAAACACTGGACAGCTTCTATGCAGAATGCCCCGAGTTAGAGCGGTATCGCAGATACTTAACCAATATGCGCCGGAAGCGTGAGCATATTTTGTCCCCTGCGGAGGAAAAGCTGCTGGCAGCCGCCGGTGAGCTTTCTCAGGCGCCGGATACCATCTACGGTATGTTTGCCGATGCGGACATTAAATTCGAGGATGCGCTGGACGCAGAGGACAAGCCCCATACCGTCAGTCAGGCAACCTTTGTGCCTCTGCAGAACAGCACGGACCGGGTACTGCGGAAGAACGCCTATGAAAGCCTTTATAAGGGCTTTAACGATTTCAAAAACACCGCCGCATCTATTCTGAACGCCCAGAATAAGCAGCTGAAATTCTTTGCCGAGGCGCGGCGCTATGAAAATGCCTTTACAGCCTCGCTGGACAGAACCAATGTGCCCACTTCTGTGTATCTGAACCTGATTGAATCCGTCCATAAGAATATGGACAAAATGCACCGTTACGTGCGCCTGCGCAAGAAAATGCTGGGTGTGGACGAGCTGCATTTCTATGATGTGTATACCCCGTTGGTTTCCGATGTGGACAAGGAGATTCCCTTTGCCGATGCAAAGCAGACAGTGTATGATTCCTTAGCGCCTTTGGGTGAGGACTACCGTAAGGTTCTGAAGCAGGGCTTTGAAAACCGCTGGATTGACGTTTACCAGAATGAGGGTAAGCGCAGCGGCGCGTATTCTGCAGGCGCTGCGGTGCACCCTTATGTGCTGCTGAACTACTCCGGCACGCTGGACAGCCAGTTTACCCTGGCCCACGAGATGGGCCATGCGCTGCACTCCTACCTCTCCAACAAGCACCAGAACCCTATTGATTCCAACTATGTAATTTTCGTGGCTGAGGTGGCATCCACCTGCAACGAGGCGCTGCTGATGGAGTACCTGCTGGGTAAGACTACCGATAAGAAGGAGCGCATTTACCTCATCAATCACTTCCTGGAGCAGTTTAAGAGCACCTTGTACCGGCAGACTATGTTCGCTGAATTCGAGCTGAATATCGGCAAGATGGTTGCCCAGGGTCAGACCTTGACTGCCGATGTGCTGTGCAATGAGTACCGGCGTCTCAATGAGGAGTACTTTGGACCGGATATGGTGGTGGACGACAATATTGCCGTTGAGTGGGCAAGGATTCCCCATTTCTATTACAACTACTACGTGTTCCAGTATGCCACCGGCTATTCTGCCGCCATCGCGCTGTCCCGGAGAATCCTTAAAGAGGGCGAGCCAGCAGTAAAGGATTACCTGAATTTCCTCTCCGGCGGCTGCTCCAAGAGCCCCATCGACCTGCTCAAGGGCGCAGGCGTGGATATGACCGGTCCCGAGCCTGTGGAAGCAGCGCTGTCCCTGTTCGGCGAGCTGCTGGATGAAATGGAATGCCTGATCGGTGAGTAAGATGGCAGATATTTTTCTTCCGACGCTCCATACCTTCGCTATGAAGAATATCTTCACCGGTTCTTGCGGCGCCCTGCGGTTCAAAATTGTGCCCAAGGTGGAGATGCTCACGCCCAAAGAGGTGGATTTTACAAACAGTTCAATCTATGTTGAATACTGGCATGGACCGCTGTGCTATGAAAAGAGTGAAGTTGAAGGGAGTGCTGCCTTCCCTATGAGCGAAGAAGGCCGTGCGGCACTGAAGACTTGGCTTGAAGATAAGGCATAAAGGCATTGACTTTTCTCGTATTTATGATAAAATAATCACGATATTCAAATACAGTGCGGAAACCAAGAAGCATACGCGCGCTCAAGCGAGAGGGGGACGGTGAAAGCCCCTTGCGCAGCCTGCTTCCAGCCACTTCCAAGTAGCCCGGGAGGACCGGGACGGGCGCTCCCGTTACAGAGCAGTTAAGATGCCGGTTTTCCGGCAAATTAGGGTGGTACCGCGATTGACCTCGCCCCTATATTAGGGGCGAGGTTTACTTTTTTTATGGAGGATTTTTTTATGAGCAATAAACCCTACGGCGTAAATGAGCTGCGTGAGATGTTTTTGAATTTTTTTGAGAGCAAGGACCATTTGCGTCTGCCCAGTTTTTCCCTGATTCCCCAAAATGATGCCTCGCTTCTGCTGATTAACTCGGGCATGGCGCCTATGAAACCCTATTTTAAGGGTGAGGTAGAGCCCCCCAGACGCCGAGTCTGCACCTGTCAGAAGTGTATCCGTACCGGTGATATTGAAAATATCGGTAAGACCGCCCGCCACGGCACTTATTTTGAGATGCTGGGCAACTTCTCCTTTGGCGATTACTTTAAGCACGAGGCCATTGCATGGAGCTGGGAGTTTCTGACCCAGGTAGTGGGCCTGGAGGCTGACCGGCTGTATCCTTCTATCTATGAGAACGACGAGGAAGCCTTTGAAATCTGGAATAAGGAAGTCGGTGTCCCCGGGGATAGAATTTTCCGTTTTGGCAAGAAGGACAACTTCTGGGAACACGGTGCCGGCCCCTGCGGTCCTTGCTCGGAAATTTATTATGACCGGGGCGAAAAGTACGGCTGCGGCAGTCCTGATTGTAAGGTAGGCTGCGAGTGCGACCGGTATATGGAAGTGTGGAACAACGTATTCTCCCAGTTTGACAACGACGGTCACGGTAATTACACCGAGTTGGAGCAGAAGAATATTGACACCGGCATGGGTCTGGAACGGCTGGCAGTGGTTTGCCAGGACGTAAACTCCCTGTTTGACGTGGATACGGTTATGAACATCACCAACCATGTGACCAGAATTACCGGCGCATCCTACGGTCAAAGCGTAAAGACCGACGTGAGCTTGCGTGTGATTACTGACCATATCCGCGCATCAACTTTTATGATTGCCGACGGCGTGCAGCCCACCAATGAGGGCCGTGGTTATGTGCTGCGCAGACTTCTCCGCCGCGCTGCCCGCCACGGAAAGCTGCTGGGTGTGAACCGTCCGTTCCTGTACGAGGTTGTAGAGACAGTCATTCAAGAAAACGAGAGCCACTACACCTACCTCCGTGAACGTGCTGACCATATCATCCGCGTGGTTAAGACCGAGGAAGAGAATTTCGCCCGTACCATTGATACCGGTATGCGTATTTTTGCCGAAAAGCTGGCACAGCACAGAGCTGCTGCAGAGGCGGTGTTCTCCGGCGAGGACGCATTCCTCTTGGCAGACACCTACGGTTTCCCGGTGGATTTGACCGTGGAAATGGTGGAAGATGAGGGCATGACTCTGGATATGGACAGCTTTATCGCCTGCCGTGAGGAGCAACGTGTCCGTGCCCGTGAAGCGCGGAAGGCGCTGGGCGATCTGGGCTGGGCAGGTATTGACCTGGGTTTGGACACCACACCTACCAAGTTTGTGGGCTATGATGTAAATAACTGCGAGGCAAAGGTTCTGGCGGTGTGTGTTGGCGAGGAGGTTACCGGCTCCATCACTGCTGGCGAGCAGGGTATTGTTGTGCTGGATAAGACCCCCTTCTACGCGGAAATGGGCGGTCAGGTAGCCGACTTTGGTGTGATTCTGATGGGTGACAGCCGCTTCAAGGTGACCGGCGTTCAGAAGGACAAGGGCGGTAAATACCTGCACTCCGGCGTGATGCGCAGCGGAACGCTGAAAACCGATGATGTGGTGCTGGCAAGCATTGATGTGGAGCGCAGAAAGGCTATTATGCGCGCTCACTCTGCCACCCATTTGCTGCAAAAAGCATTGACCAGCGTTCTGGGTGAGCATGTACACCAGGCTGGCTCTTTGGTAGAACCGGACCGGCTGCGTTTTGATTTTACCCACTATTCTGCCGTTACTGCCGAGGAGCTGGCAAGGGTGGATGCCATTGTGCAGTCCGCCGTGCTGGAGGGTTACGGCATTGAGACCCGAGAAATGCCCATTGAGGAAGCAAAGAAGCTGGGCGCTACAGCACTCTTCAGCGAGAAGTACGGCGATACCGTGCGTGTGGTTAACATGGGCGGCTACTCCATTGAGCTGTGCGGCGGCACCCATTTGGACAATACGGCCAAGGTTGGTCCGTTCCGAATTGAGAGTGAGGGAAGCGTCGCTTCCGGTGTCCGCCGGATTGAGGCAATTACCGGCAAGGAATGCCTGGCGGATATGGCAAGAACCCATAGCCTGCTGTATGCCGCTGCAGCTGAATTTAAGGCAAAACCCGGTGAACTGGTGGATAAGATTCACGCACAGATTGATGAGATTAAGGGCCTTAAGAAGACTATTGAATCCTTTAAGGCAAAGGAAACGGCTGGCGAAGCTGACCGAATTCTCTTTGGTGCCCATGAGATTGGCGGTCTGCGGGTGCTGACAGTCAATGTGCCCGATGCGGATGCCGGCAAGCTCCGTCAGATGGGTGACACCCTGCGGGATAAGGCATCCAATGTGGTTGCGGTGCTCTCTGCGGTGTCCGGCGAGAAGCTTACCTTCCTTGCCGTTTGCGGCAAAGACGCCATTGCAAAGGGCGTAAAGGCCGGCGATTTGGTAAAGCACGTTTGCGCAATCTGCGGCGGCTCCGGTGGTGGTAAGCCGGATTCTGCCATGGGTGGCGGCAAGGATGCTTTGAAGGTGGACGATGCGCTGGCATCTGTGGATGATTTTGTTGCATCGAAACTCTAAATGAAAAGTGCGCCCTTTGGCGCACTTTTTCTTCAAGGAGTGTGCATTTTGTGCGTAAAGTGATGTGGTTTACCATTGGCTTTACTGCTTCCTGCGTCATTGGCGCGTATGCGGTAAGCGGTGTATGGCTGCTGATATTAGGACTATTCTGTCTATTTCCCCTTGGCATTTTGCTGGTTCGCCGCAGCGTATTGACTCGTAAGGCGGTTTGTGCGCTGGTTGGCTGTATAGTTGGCTTTTTGTGGTTCTGGGGTTATGACTGTCTGTATCTGGCGCCCGTCCGGGAAATGGACGGACAGGCAATGGTATTGGAGATTACGGTTACCGATTATAGCCGCGCCACGGAATCCGGCGTTATGGCAGAGGGAAAGACCCATATAAATGGGAAAGCCTACAATGTGCAGTTTTATAATAATCAACTGAATTCACTCGCCCCCGGCGACCGGATTACAGGCGGTTTCCGCCTGCGTTATACCGGCGGCGGTACGGAAGACCCTACCTATCATCGTGGAAAGGGTATCTTCCTGCTGGCATACCCCAAGGGAGCAAGCACTGTAACTGTGAAAGATACTGTGTCCGCAGGGTATTTCGCGCCCATGCTCCGTCAGAAAATTCTGTCGCTGCTGGAAAATGTGTTTCCGGGCGATACCTGCGGTTTTGCTAAGGCGCTGTTGTTAGGAGAAACGGGAGAGTTATCCGGCGATACAGTCTGGGCGCTGAAAACCAGCGGCATTTATCATGTGGTTGCGGTGTCGGGTATGCATGTATCCATTCTCTTTGCTATGGTGTATTTGCTGTGCGGAAGGCGCAGAGTGCTCACTGCCCTGATTGGACCGCCGGTTCTGCTGCTGTTCGCAGCAATGGCAGGGTTTTCACCGTCTATTATCCGCGCCTGCATAATGCAGATTCTGGTTATCCTGGCGCTTCTTACCAACAGGGAATATGATCCGCCAACGGCGCTGGCATTTGCGGTGCTGATGATCCTGGTGAGCAATCCTTTGAGTATTACTTCCATCAGCCTTCAGCTTTCTGCCGGCTGTATGGTGGGAATATTCCTGTTCTCCCGAAGGATTTCTGAGTATTTACTAAATAAGACCCGCCTTGGTCCTGCCAAGGGAAAGAGTCTAAAAGCAAAATTGACGCGGGGATGTGTGGGGTCGATCAGTGTTACGCTGGGCGCAATGGCAGCCACTGCGCCATTGTGCGCGGTGTATTTCGGCAGCATCAGCATAGCGGGTATTCTGACAAATCTTCTGCTTCTTTGGATTGTTACACTGATTTTTTACGGCATTATGGCAGCCTGCCTGTTGGGTGCGTTATGGCTGCCCTTGGGAATTTGTATCGGCTGGATATTTTCCTGGCCTGTACGCATTGTGTTGTGGGTGACAGATATGATATCAAGACTTCCTGTATCCGCGGTGTATACCAGCAGTATATACATTGTGGCATGGCTGATATTTACTTATGTGCTGCTGACGGTTTTTCTGAAAAGCAAAAAGAAGCATCCGGTTGTACTTGTCTGTTGTCTGTTTGCAGGTCTTGCCGGGGCAGTTTTCTGCTCTTGGCTGGAGCCAAGACTGGATGACTACCGGATTACCGCAGTGGATGTAGGGCAGGGGCAATGTGTCCTCCTGCAGATTGACGGCAAGCACTATATGGTGGACTGCGGGGGTGACAGTGACGATTTCGCTGCTGACCGGGCATCCCAACTGCTTTTGTCACAGGGCATCTTCCGGCTGGACGGGCTGATTCTGACCCATTTTGACGCAGACCATGCCGGTGGTGCAGCCCTTTTGCTGAACAGAATTCCGGCAGACACCCTGTATCTGCCCATATATGACGGGGAGAACGACATAAAGAACGAACTGTCCCGGCGGTATAGGGATAGAATTTGTTGGGTGGACGAAGATTTGCGTCTGGAGACTGCCAATATCACGATTTTTGCGTCTGATGATACCCAGGATGCCAATGAGAGCAGTTTGTGCATCTTGTTTCGGCCGGAGAATTGTGATATACTGATAACCGGAGACCGCTCCGAGGACGGAGAACTGGAGCTGATGGCGCAGACGGAATTGCCGGATTTGGAAATTTTGATAGCCGGACATCACGGCTCCCGCACATCAACTTCGTGGGAACTGCTGAATGCTACCCGTCCGGAGGTTGTGATCATCTCCGTGGGTGAGGATAATGACTATGGGCATCCGTCATGGGAGACACTGGAGCGTCTGGAGCTGTTTGGCAGCAGAGTCTACCGTACAGATTTAGAGGGAACAATTATTTTCAGGGGGTGAGGCAATGGCAGGCAGGACAGCGGAGCAGACCGCGCTGCGGGTGCTGAAGGAGGATATCCGGCAGGGGACACCCGGCAGGCTGTACTTTTTTTACGGCGAAGAGACTTTTTTACTGCATCATTACCTGAAACAGCTTCAAAAGGTGATTGTTGACCCGCTCACAGAGTCCTTTAATTTCCATAAACTCACGGTAGAGACCTTCAATTTGCAGAGCTTTGCCGATTGTGTGGAGAACCTTCCCATGATGGCAGAGCGCACAATGGTTATCGTAGATGAAATTGACATATTTAAGCTGAACGAGGCAGACCGGGAGAAAATGACAGAGATACTCTCTGACATTCCCGAATACTGCACTGTGGTGTTTACCTATATCACCACCCCCTTTAAGCCGGACAAGCGCTACAAAAAGCTGTGGGACGCGGTGAACGGCAACGGCATGCTGGTGGAATTTCAAAAGCAGAGCCAGCGGGATTTGGTGAACTGGATCAGCCGCCATTTTGCTTCCTGCGGAAAGCGGATTGACCCCAATCTGTGTGTGTATCTGATGGATATTACCGGCGGCACCATGACTGCGCTTTCCGGTGAAATTTCCAAGGTGTGTGCCTATTCCGGCGCGGACGAGATCCGCAAAAGTGATATTGATGCGGTGGTGGAGCCGGTGCTGGACGCGGTGGTGTTTCAGATGACCGATTTGCTGAGTCAAAAGGAGTACGGCGCTGCATTGGTGAAACTCCATCAGCTGCTGAAAATGCAGGAGGAGCCAATTCAGATATTGGGCGCCATCGGCAGTCATTTCCGCCGTTTGGGTACGGCGAGAACGCTTTTGGATAACGGCAAGACCGCCGCGGAATTGATGAAACTCACGGGACTTTCCGACTACCCAGCCAGAAAGACCATGTCGGCAGCCAGCCGTTTTTCGGCAAGCTTTTATAAGAAGGCAGCAGAGTTGGTGTTAAACACGGATATTAAAATGAAAACCTCTGCAGATGATAATGACAGATTACTGGAGGTGCTGATTCTGCAGCTGTCCCAGGAGGCCAGGAATGATTAAGATTCGGGAAGCCATTGTGGTAGAGGGTCGGTATGATAAAAATACCCTGTCGCAGATTGTAGATGCCCCCATTCTGGAGACATCCGGCTTCAGTATTATGAAGGACAAGCAGAGTCTTGCCTTTTTGCGAAAAGTGGCGGAAAGCCGGGGGCTGATTGTGCTTACCGATTCCGACGGTGCCGGATTTGTAATCCGTAATTTTCTGAAGGGCGCGATTCCTGCTTCCCAGTTAAAGCACGCTTATATTCCAGATATCCCCGGTAAGGAGCGACGGAAATCCGCGCCCGGCAAAGAGGGAAAACTGGGAGTTGAAGGCATGCGCCCGGAGGTGATCGTGGGTGCGCTGCGTAAAGCAGGTGCTACCATTGATGGCGAAAGTACTGTCCGTACTGTGGGAACCATTACAAAGCAGGATTTTTCAGAGCTGGGCCTTTCAGGCAGCGCTAACAGCAGCGTGAAGCGGCAAAGTCTGATGAAAAAACTGGGCCTGCCGGAGCACCTCAGCGCCAATGCGTTGCTGCAGGCGCTGAATTTGCTCACAGATTTAGACGGATTGGTGGCTCTGTTGGAGGAATAGTAGATTCAATGATTGATATACAGGTAAAAAACTTAACAAAGTTTTTTGTAATCGGGGAGAACCTGCTGGAAGACCTGTCCTTTGATATTCAGGAGGGGGAGCGGGTTGCTGTTTTGGGCAGAAACGGCTGTGGCAAAACCACCCTCTTCAATATCCTTACGGGGCAAATGGATTATGATTCCGGTGAGGTGTTTGTGAATCCCCACAAGCGGCTGGGACTGATTTCCCAGATTCCTAAGTTTCCAGCAGGCTTTACTGTGGAGGATGTGCTGCGCTCAGCTTTTCGGGTGCTTGTGAAGACCCGTGAGCGCATGAACATTTTGGAGGAGCAGATGGCTGCCGGCGCTACCGACGAACAGCTGCGGGAGTATGACGCCCTTGTCAGCCGTTTTCAGGCCGGGGACGGCTATGCTATGGACGTAGAAACAGACAAAATCTGCAATGGCTTGGGAATCTCTTCGGAGCAGCGGGCGCAGGAGTTTGCCAGTCTGTCCGGCGGTGAAAAGACCCGGGTAAATCTGGCGCGCCTGCTGTTGGAGAAGACAGACATTCTTTTGCTGGACGAACCCACCAACCATCTGGATTTGCGCAGTGTGGAGTGGTTGGAAGGATATATCAACAGCTTTAAGGGTACGGTCCTTGCTATTTCCCATGACCGGTATTTTCTCGATGCCATTGCTCAGCGGGTGATTGAAATTACTGACGGCCACGCAGAATTTTATTCCGGCAACTACTCCTTCTATATTGATGAAAAACAGGCGCGTTTTAATCTGCAGCTGAAGCAGTATGAGCAGGAGCAGGCAAAATTAAAACAGCTTGGCTATACAGTGGAGCGAATGAAGGGCTGGGGCATCAATAACCGTACCCTGTACCGCCGCGCCATGTCCATTCAGCACCGCATGGAGCGGATCAAAAAGACAGAACGGCCCAAAACGGAGAAGACTATGAAAGCCGGTTTTTCTCAAAAGGATTTTTCCGGCGATGTGGTTTTTCAGATGAAGAATGTGGAAAAATCCTTTGGCGACCGCACGCTGTTCTCCAATGTGGAACTGAAAGTGGAGGGCGGAGAGCGGATTGCCCTGCTGGGAGATAACGGCACAGGAAAATCCACCTTCATCAAGTGCCTGCTGGGAGAAGAGGAATGCAAGGGTAAAATTCAGTTCGGTCCTACGGTGAAGTGGGGATACTTACCGCAGATTATTCATTTTGACCACCCGGAACGTACCCTGTACGATACCATGCTCTATGAAAAAAACTGCACTCCGCAGACCGCGCGTGACCGTCTGGGCGCTTTTTTGTTCCAGGGGGAAGATGTGTTCAAGAGTGTGGGGACCCTTTCCGGCGGTGAACAGTCCCGTCTGCGGCTGTGTATGCTTATGGACGAGAAGATCAACCTGTTGATTTTGGACGAGCCCACAAACCACTTGGACATTGCCTCCCGGGAATGGGTGGAGGCTGCCATCGAGGAGTTTGAGGGTGTGCTGCTGTTCGTGTCCCACGACCGGTATTTTATTGAGAAATTTGCTGAGCGGATATGGTTGCTGGAAGACGGCCAAATTCGGGACTTTAAGTGCGGATACAGTAAATTCCGCTCCATTTTAGACCACGAAGCCATGCCGAAACCCCAGCTTGATGCACAGCCAAAACCTAAAAGGGAAAAGCCCAAGGGTGGCACCAAGGAAACGGATAAGCTGATCCGTCGGTTGGAACGGGAAATAGAAAAACAGGAGGGTGTTATCGCTGAACTGGATACAGCCATTGAGGCTGCGGCAGCGGATTACCAGGAACTGACCCGCCTGCTTGGAGAAAAGGAAACCGCAGAATCGGTTCTTTTGGAATTGATGGAATCCTGGGAGAATGCTCAGGAGAGTTGATATTATAATCAAAGGAGTATAAATTTATGAGTTCTTGTAACGGAAATTGTTCGTCTTGCAACAGCGCAGATTGCGGCGATCGGAAGAAGGAAAGTCTGCTTGCCCAGCTAAATCCCAAATCCAGCGTGAAAAAGGTGATCGCGGTGGTGTCCGGAAAGGGCGGAGTGGGTAAATCCACGGTTACGTCTATGCTTGCGGTGGCGATGTCGAAAAAAGGTAAGCGGGTCGGCGTGCTGGATGCGGATATTACCGGCCCCTCTGCGCCCACCGCCTTTGGCGTCAGTGAGTGTCAGGGAGCAGGGGATGAGGGCTTGTATCCTGCGCTGAGCAAAACCGGTATTCAGGTTATGTCCATCAATCTGCTGCTGGACGATGCCACTGCCCCGGTTGTTTGGCGTGGACCTGTGATTGCCGGCGCGGTGAAGCAGTTCTGGACGGATGTGATCTGGGAGGATGTGGATTACCTGTTTGTGGATATGCCTCCCGGTACAGGCGATGTGC
The DNA here is from genome assembly GCA_045540155.1 of Faecousia sp. Lineage (GTDB taxonomy): Bacteria > Bacillota > Clostridia > Oscillospirales > Oscillospiraceae > Faecousia. The sequence continues at coordinate 5,861 of JAZQGT010000044.1, read as the reverse complement.
CCCTGACCGTGTTCCAAAGCCTGCCCGTGGATGGCATCGTGATTGTCACCAGTCCTCAGGATTTGGTTTCGATGATTGTTGCCAAGGCAGTAAAGATGGCCAATATGATGCACATTCCTGTGCTGGGCTTTGTGGAGAACTATTCCTATCTGGAATGTCCCGACTGCGGCAAGCGAATCGAGGTCTTTGGTAAGAGCAAGCTGGATTCCGTTGCTGCCGAATTCGGTCTGCCGGTGCTGGCAAGATTACCCATTGATCCGAAGGTGGCAGAGTGCTATGACAATGGACTGATGGAGGAAGTGAATACCGACGGTATTGCCGATGTCCTGGAGGCCGTTGAAAAGGCATAATAAAAAGAGGAGAGCGACGCTCTCCTCTTTTTGCTATAATAATCAATCGTTGGTGTAGTTATCAAAATAGCCTTGGATATAGACGATAGGCGTGCCCTTATCACCGGAACCGGAGGTAAGGTCACACAGGGAACCAATCAGGTCAGTCAGACGCCGGGGTGTAGTACCCTGAGCGGCCATATTACCCACCAGACTGGAACCGTCCTTCTGTTGAATCTTATCCTTAATGGCGTTGCGAAGCTCCTCACCGGAGAGATCGGCAAAGTCATTGTCTGCCAGATACTTTAATTTCAGTTCGTTGGGTGTGCCCTCCAGACCTGCGGTATAGGCAGGGGAGACCACCGGGTCAGCCAGTTCCCAAATCTTACCAACTGGGTCTTTGAAAGCGCCGTCACCGTAGACCATAACCTCAATGTGCTTGCCAGTGGCGTCCATAAGGCGCTTCTGGATGTCCTCCACCAAATCCTGACAGTCTCTGGGGAACAGCTTTACCGTGTCTTCCGTAGCCTTGTTGGAGCCCAGCAGACCGTATCGGGCGTTATAGCCGCTGCCATCAATGGGTGCGGTCATAATCTCATCCAGACCGAATACGCGCTCTGCACCGGCAGCCTTCAGCAGCCGCTTTGTACGCTCACGGGTGTGGATATCGCAGTTAAGCACGTTCTTGGTGTAGTTCAGGATTGCCCGGGGGTCGTTGGCAAAGACAATCTCGGTCTCTGCGCCGGCTTCCTGAATCAGATTCTTGTAGTAATCTACATAGTCAACGCCTGTAAAGGGGTGCTTCACATAGCCAAACAGCTGGCGGTATTTCTCCTCGGTCAGCACGTCCCGATAGGGGTCTACGTTGTGCTTATCCATGAGATCCCAGTCGATCAAGTGGTTGCCCACCTCGTCGGAGGGGTAACTGAGCATCAGCACCACCTTCTTGCAGCCCTTGGCAATACCACGAAGGCAGATTGCAAACCGATTACGGCTTAAGATGGGGAAGATCACGCCCACAGTATCGCCGCCCAGCTTGTTTCGGACATCGCAGGCGATGTTATCCACACTGGCGTAATTGCCTTGAGAACGGGCAACAATCGCCTCTGTCATCGCAACCACATCACGGTCCCGGGGGACTAAGCCGTCAACCTTCATAGCCTCTAAAACAGAACCGGTAACGATTTCTGCCAGGTTATCGCCCTGACGAATAATGGGGGCACGAACACCCATCGAAACAGTACCTAACATCCGGCCCATAGTAACACATCCATTCTGAATAATTTAGTTACAAACCCGGTAAAGGGCAAAAGCTCCTTTACCTACCTATTATAATACAAATTGCCCCATTTGTAAAACAGAAATTACTGGAGTTTACAAAAAATTTTTGGAATTTTATAATAGCTTGCCAACAATATACCACAGTGCCACCAGCAGAATGATCAGAGGGATATACGCCGCCAGCGCAGCAGAGGCAATGGTGATGGCAACAATGCCCATTTTTTGCAGCGCCAGCACCAGTGCCGCAAGAATGCCGGTGGTGAGGATTGCCTTGGTGATTTGCTTACCCACAACATTGGCAAAGAAGAAGGTGTACAGGGCAGCTATCAGAGGATTTACTGTGGTCAGCACCAAACCCACAAGGAACTTCAGCGCGCCGGTCAGCAGCATAAGGACCAGAATAGCCAGCAAAATTACCGGTGCATAGGTCACCAATCCCTCGGGAAGGTATGCTGTCAGCAGTCCGGTAACCACAAGATGCAGCGCCAGCGCAATGGCTACCCCAAGGCAACGGAAAAACACCCAGCTAAAGATGCGTTTACCGGTGGGTAACCAGCCGTCTGCCAGGTTCATAAGGAACGACAGGATAATCATGCTCAAAACCTGGGTGCAGATAACGGTGTAATCCGCCTGGAAGTTAAACAGCACCATGGTGTTGTTCTCAATGGTTACAAAGGGCAGGGGAGCAATGAACTTTTGGAATTGTTCACCGGCATCTCCCAGCAGTATTGTAATGGCATAGATAAACAGAATGCCTATAACAGAAGAGACCGCCCGAATCAGCGGAGAACGCTTGCCGAAGACAAATCTGCCCACCAGTGCCAGCACCAACAAAGCGCCAATGAGCATACCGGACGCTTTCAGAAAAGCAATAATATCCAGATTCAGCCCTGCGAAATAGTTAATAACAGACTCCATAGAAACCTCCTGAAACGCAAACAGCCGCCAGAAAACCGGCGGCTGTTTTTGTGTGTAAAGTGAAGTAGAATTACTTCATCTCTGCCTCGGCGCCAGCTTCCTTCAGCTCTGCAACCATCTTCTCGGCATCTTCCTTGGAGACAGCTTCCTTCAGGGTCTTGGGGCAGTTGTCAACCAGATCCTTAGCGTCCTTCAGGCCCAGGCCGGTAACAGCGCGGACAACCTTGATGACGTTCAGCTTGGAAGCGCCGGCGTCCTTCAGAATGACGTCGAACTCGGTCTTCTCTTCTGCAGCCTCAGCAGCACCGTTGGCAACGGGAGCAGCAACAGCAGCAGCAGCGGCGGAAACGCCGAAAACTTCCTCCAGGGTGTGAACCAGCTCGGACAGCTCCAGAACGGTCAGGCCCTTAACTTCCTCTACGAGAGCAGTGACTTTTTCACTAGCCATTGTGATATCCTCCTAAATGTTAAATGTGTTATATTTTTGTGGATTTACGAATGAATTAAGCCTCTGCGTTTTCAGCAGGAGCTTCAGCTGCGGGTGCAGCTTCTTCAGCAGGAGCAGCAGCTTCCTCAGCAGGAGCAGCAGCAGCGGGCTCGACGCCGCTTTCCTTCTGGATACGAACCTGATCCAGAACGAAGGCCAGGCTGGAAATGGGGGCCAGGAAAGTACCAAGCACAGAAGCGACCAGAGCGTTTTTGCTGGGCAGTTCGCCGAAACCGTTAAGCTGGTCTGCGGACAGAACGCTGCCTTCAACAATACCACCCTTGATAGCCAGAGGGAGCTTGTTCTTCTTGGCGTACTCGCAAACAATACGAGCGGGAGCAATGGGGTCGCCGGTGGTGCTGGCCATAGCGGTGGTACCGTTGAGAACCTCGTCGAAATCGTAGCCATTTTCCTTGGCTGCGAAACGGGTCAGAGTGTTCTTAACAACGGAGTACTCCACACCAGCGTCACGGAACTGCTTACGCAGAGCGGCGTCCTGAGCAACGGTGATACCCTTGTAGTCAACAAAGACCACGGAAGTAGCTTCCTTGATCTTGCCGGACAGAGCCTCGACCACTGCCTTTTTGCTCTCAAGAACCTTTGCGTTGGGCATGTGTGTTTCACCTCCGAAAACTAAAAAAGTGTCTTCCTGCCAGAAGACAGAAAGACACGCAAACAATCAAAATAATTGGCGCACCTCGGCAGGACTTATGCTTTGCAGCGCCTGCTGTCTTTGGCAACTCCGATATTTTAACAGATATTACTGTCATTGTCAAGTATAAATTTGAAAGAAACCCTAAAATAATGGAATTGTAACCATTCGTTTTTGCGTCGTAATTTTTTGCAATAAAAATGTTGTTGTTTAATGTAAATTACTGTGTTATAAATGAATTAAGAAGCTATTTAATACAGATAAGGAGGAATCGGTGTAAAAAGGTTTTTGTTGTTTGTGGTAATGCTGATGCTGCTGTTGTGCGCCTGCACACCTGTGGATACGGATGAGACAACCGATCAGACTACCAATGATACTACACTGTCGGATACCCGGGAAACAACCACAGAAAACACGGAAAATACAGAAAATACCGAAAAGTCTCCTGTGATCAATTTGTGTGTTTCCGATTGGCAGCTGGAAGAGCAGAACTATTTAAGCTATGAGGAGTCTTTTTCCACTGAAAGGGAATTTGCCAATGTATCATCGCCTGGTAGTCCGACCTATTGGATAAAGGGTGGCCAAAAATACTACTTTGTTCAAGAGCTTCCTTTATATGAGAGGTTGCTGGTCAAATGCTACGAGAACGGAGCGATCTATGCGATACCGGACAGTGGCGCTTATGCAAAGTATAATATTGCCGGCGCCGACGGTCATTATGGTTATCTGTATAATGAGAACCAATTCTTGCGAATGGACCTTGCGACCGGTAATGTTGAGAAGGTGCTGGACGGACAGGATTTCAGCAGTTATGATATTTACCCACTAACCAATATTTTTCTTCTGGATAATTTGGTTGCATATTATGCTTCCAACGTAGATAATGAATTGACCATTGGCAGGCTTTACTTACCCACGCTGAAAAACGAGATTCTGTATAGCGCTCAGGGCGAATTTCATAATGTTGCGCTGGCACACCCCCAAACCACCCAGTTTATCGTCTGGACTATGTTGAATCCGGAGTTTGTCAGCTATTTGAAAGCGGAACTGGCTGACCCCAACAGCAAGGTTCAAAAAGGGGATTATTACGATTTATCCGAAATTTGGAAAAGTGAAGGCGCCTTCTCAAGAATTCTAAATGAACCGGGGATGCAGCTTATTCTGCAGGACGAAGGAAATCAAAGAGCATTGCTGAAATGCACTTACAATCTTGCAAGCAAGGAATTGACCAAACAGACCGGCGTTTTGGACAACTGCTTCCACGGCAGCGGAATGCCCCACGACCATTATAATCCCGAGGTTACAACTGCTGAGCCGGTGGACTTGATTATGGGGCAGTGGAAAAACTTGCTGAATAAGCTGCCCGACATTGCTATCACGGAAGAAACCGAGACGAAGGGGGTTCTTCTGCCAGGGGTAGATTCTGGTCGCTACTTTTACGGAAACGATTACAAAAAGCGCATAGACACGCCTGTCAGTTGGGCGGTTGACACCGGAAGCGGCGCGATTTATATTTCTGTGGATAAACAGTCCGTGTTTGCAGTAAGCTACAAGAACGACCAGCCGATTGAGATATATCGTTCCGCAAAAGGTGAGATTACTGCTCCTGACCTCAACTTTAACCTGGATATAGAAAGGCAGTGGCTGGTGATTCGGGACGGTGATACCTTGGTGCAGATTGATCTTGCTACCGGAAAGTCCCGTGAGCTGGTACGCCATCAATATATCTGTCCGTACTATTATATCGATCACGGAAAAACCACAGTATATTTTGAGATCTGCGCAGGACTGTATGGGACAGGGTATACCGTTGACATGGAAACCGGTGAATTACGGGAGCATTACAGACTGTAAACAACAAAAAACCCGGAAGACATCCGTCTTCCGGGTTTTTATTGCAGTCAATTAGTTGCCGTACTTGCTGGTGTTGACCTTCACACCGGGGCCCATAGTGGAAACCACAGTGCAGGACTTGATATACTGACCCTTGGCTGCAGCGGGCTTAGCCTTTACAACAGCGGTCATCAGTGTATCCATGTTCTCGGTCAGCTTGTCAGCGCCGAAGGAAACCTTGCCGATGGGGCAGTGGATGATGTTGGTCTTGTCCAGACGGTACTCAACCTTACCGGCCTTGATCTCCTGGACGGCAGCGCCGACGTTAGGAGTAACGGTGCCGGCCTTGGGGGAGGGCATC
>JAZQGT010000043.1:0-28196 GCA_045540155.1 Faecousia sp. | reverse complement strand
CCTACTGCTTAGAAGGCAGTTGCTCTATCCAACTGAGCTACTGGCGCATTTCTAATGGAGCGGGTGACGGGAATCGGACCCGCGTATCCAGCTTGGAAGGCTGGTGTTCTACCATTGAACTACACCCGCGAATCCACCTGTCCCGGGCGAATCAGCTATACGATATTAGCATAGGAAACGGATTCTGTCAAGGCAGTAAAGCGAGAATTTCGGGAATTTTTTTGTAAATCACGTCTGCAACCGCGCCGTCACCGCACTTGCAGACGGTTTCGTACCGATCTGCAATCACCCCGTCGGCGGGGCAGAAAGCGTAGTCCGCCGCGTCCATCATGGTGTAATCATTTTCCGCGTCACCCACGCACACAAGGATTTTCCGTCCCAGCCGCTCCTTCAGCCCCAGCGCGGCCGCGCCTTTGCTGACGCCCTTGGCGTGGACGTCAATAATCCGGGGCGCTGCCCGGAAAATCTCCACCTTATCTCCCCAGCGGTCACGGATAAAGGCAAACAGCGCGTGAAACCGGGCGTCGTCCTCCTCTGTGCAGGCGAACATATCCGACAGCACCGGCTTACGCACCGGTCCGTAGGCGGCAAATTTGATAAAAGGCCCGTAATCCTCACCGGGAATTGCGGTTGCCCAGCTCCATTTCATTTTTTCGTACAGCTGGGTAAATTCCGGAGTGGGGTCGAAAAGATAGTGGTTATCCACACCCTGAATCTCCAGATTCATCTCGGGAAAGGCTGCCTTGACCGCCAGCAGGGTGTCCCACAAGGGCAGGTCGATGATCTGCAGGTCTGTAAGCGCGCCGTTTTCCCACGCGGCAGAGCCGTTGTACAGCAAAAACGGCGCGTTGGCGGGGATTTTGTACAGCAGATCCCGCATGGTGGTGGTGCTGCGGCCGGTGTTCATGGTGAATTTTCCGCCATTGTCAATGAAATAGCGGATTGCCTCCCAGTTGCGCTCCGGCACCACGGAATCCGGGCCGGTCAGGGTGCGGTCGTAGTCCACCGTCAGTAAAATATCGTCAAAAAGTGCCATTTAAGACATCCTCTCTAATTTCTCTAAAACTTCCTTAAAATAGTCCGGCAGCTCTGCCATTACCATCACAGGTCTGCCGTCCCGGGGGTGGGCAAAGCACAGAACCCCTGCGTGCAAACACTGGCTGGTCTGACCCAGCTCCGGCTTTTTGTGGCCGTAGACGGTGTCCCCAAGAATGGGATGGTTGATGTGGGCCATGTGCACCCGAATCTGGTGGGTGCGGCCGGTCTCCAGCCGGCAGCGCACGTGGGTGTAGCCCCGGTAGCGGGCTACCACCTCCCAGTGGGTTACGGCATTTTTAGAATTACGGGCGGTGACGCACATTTTCTTCCTGTCCGTGGGATGGCGGCCGATGGGCGCGTCCACCGTACCGGAATCCTCTTTTAAGACACCGCAGACAATGGCTTCATAGGTGCGCGCCATGGAATGATCCTTCAGCTGGGAGGCAAGGACCGTGTGGGCAAAATCGTTTTTGGCGACGGCAAGGAGACCGGAGGTGTCCTTGTCAATGCGGTGGACGATGCCCGGGCGCAGCTCCCCGTTAATGCCGGAAAGCTGATTGGCGTAGGAGAACAGCAGGCCGTTGACCAGGGTATCCTCCTGATGGCCTGCGGCGGGGTGCACCACCAGCCCCTTGGGCTTGTTGATGACCAGCACATCCTCGTCCTCATAGACGATTTCCAAAGGAATGTCCTTGGGAGCAATGTCCACAGGCTTTATTTCCGGCAGTGTCACGGAGATTGTATCCCCCGGATTGAGCTTATCATTTTTCTTACCGGGCTTGCCGTTGCGCAGGACACAGCCTTCCTCAATCAGCTTTTGTACGGCAGACCGGGATAGCGTCTCCTCCGACCGGGCCACAAAGGCGTCCAGCCGCTCCCCGGGGATATCGGCAATGAATGTCATTTCTTGTCTTCCTTCCAGAACTTCCTGTTAAACAGCACCAGATGGGCAATTAAGGCGATACAGCCGCAGGTAATAAAGCTGTCTGCCACGTTGAACACGGGAAAGTCAATAAATTCCGTCTCAATCATGTCCACCACGTAGCCGAACCGCACCCGGTCAATCATGTTGCCCAGCCCACCGCCGTAGATGGCGGCAATGCACCAGCGCTCGAAATTGGTGAAGGGCATGGCCTTTTTTCGGTACTCCCAGACCACCAGCAGGGTAAAAATCACAAACACAAGGGCAAACAGCCACTGCATACCCTGAAAAGAGGAAAATGCCGCACCGTAATTGCGCACATAAGTCAGACCCACCACGCCGGGGAGCACGTCCACGTGGGCGTGGAGAGGAAGGTAGGTTAAAACCAGATATTTGGTAAGCTGGTCTGCCGCCACGATGCCGAAGGCAAACAGCGCCATAAAAATTGCCTGCATAAAGTTTCCTCCAAAGGAACATAGTACGGATAGTTTACCATTTTTTTATAGGGAAGTCAAATCCGCTGCAAGAAAAGGACAATGGATAATTTTGGTGTCGGCAGCGCCGACGATTTCATAATCGCCAGAGGCGATACCTTCATTGTCAATTATCCACTGTCAACTGTCCATTAAATTTGCACATACTTTTCAAATTTTGGGAAATACTTCTGACAAAGGCGGTGGAACTATGGAGACATTCTCCTGCAAAACAAAGATAATCGCCGGCATTGGGGCAATCTGGGAGCTGAGCCAGCTGAACTGTCAGCGGCTTTTCATCGTGGCAGACCCCTATTTTCGGGAAACCGATGTGCCGGAAAAATTAAAGAAAGCCACAAAGGCCAAGGAAACACAGCTGTTTTTTGATGTGATTCCCGACCCCACAGCCACGCTGGCGGCAAAGGGAACGGCGCTGGTACAGACATTTCAGCCGGATACGGTGATTGCCCTGGGGGGCGGCAGCGCCATGGACTGCGCCAAGGCCATGGTGTACTTTTCCGGTGTGAACATCCGACTGGTGGCCATTCCCACCACCTCCGGTTCCGGCTCAGAGGTAACGGATTTTGCAATCCTCACCCACGACGGCGTGAAGCACCCGTTAATTGACGACAAAATCCAGCCGGAGCTTGCCATTCTGGACGGGAATCTCTTAAGCTCCCTGCCCCAAAGCCTGATTGCCGATGCGGGCTTTGATATCATTGCCCACGCGGCGGAGAGCTACGTTGCCACGGGGGCTGGGGCGATTTCCCGTTCCCTTGCCCGGGATGCCTTTGCCGAGACCTTGAACACGCTGCCGGCGTCGTTCCGGGGAGACACCGGTGTGCGCCAGCGGATTCATCTGGCGGCGACCATGGCGGGCATGGCATTTTCCCAGTCGGGACTGGGGCTGTGCCATGCCATGTCCCACGCCTTAGGCGGGCAGTTTCACCTGCCCCACGGGCGGCTGAACGCCATTTTGCTGCCGGCGGTGATAGAGGCAAACGCCGCCGCCAACGGGCAGTATGCCAACCTTGCCCGGGGTGCGGGACTGGGAGGCACAGCCGATGCCATGGCAGTACGCAATTTGAAAAACGCCCTGCTGCGGCTGCGCAAAGAGCTGCGCCTGCCGGAAACCCTGGCGCAGGCGGGGATTTCTCCCCGACAGGTGCGGCAGGCGACAGATGCCATTGTCAATGCGGCATTGGCTGACCCCTGCTGCGCCACCAATCCGGTGCGTCCGGATAAAGGCATGGCAGGCAGAGTGCTGCAGCAGGTGACGGGGAATGGATAAGCTGATCAGCGTAGGACTGGATGTGGGAACTACCACCACCCAGCTGATTGTGTCCCGTCTTTCGGTGGAGAACAAAGGAAACGCTTTTTCCGTGCCGGAGATGGTGATTGGGGACAGGACGCTGTTGTATCAGAGCCCAGTGGTGTTCACGCCATTGATTTCAGGGGAGCTGGTGGACGGAGACGCCATTTCCCACTGGGTGGAAGATCAGTATGCTGCCGCCGGCATTACCAAAGCGGAAGTGGATACCGGCGCGGTGATTATCACCGGGGAGACCTCCCGGAAAGAGAATGCCCGGCAGGTGCTGGCAGCTCTCTCCGGCTTTGCCGGGGACTTTGTGGTGGCAACTGCCGGCCCGGATTTGGAAAGTGTCCTTGCCGCCAAGGGGGCGGGGGCGGTGGAGTATTCCGCCAAAACCGGCAAGACGGTGCTGCACATAGACATTGGCGGCGGCACCAGCAATATGACCTTCATTGATAAGGGCAAAATTATCCGCACCGGATGCTTAAACGTGGGGGGCAGACTGCTGAAATTCGATTCCGGCGGCGCAATCACCTATCTTTCTCCGGTGCTGGAAGGGCTTTGCGACCTGCGTTTGGGGGAATCACCCGGTGAGGACAGCCTTTGGCAAATTGCCGCGACACTTACCGATGCTTTGCAAATGGCGGCAGGACTGCTCCCTGCTACTGACCTTCTGGACAGGCTCACCACCAGGGAAAACACCCATCGGTGGCAAATTGCGGTGCCGGAAGTGATTTCTTTCTCCGGGGGTGTTGCAGATTGTATTGAAGCAGAACACGATCTCTTCGCCTTTGGGGATTTGGGGGTTCTGCTGGGCAGAGCCATTGGCCAGAGCGGACTGTGCCGGGGGCAGTACCGGCTGGGGGAGCAGACCATTCGGGCAACCGTCATTGGCGCCGGCTGCCACAGCGCCCAGCTGTCCGGTTCCACGGTTTATCACGCCGGCGTGGCCCTGCCCCGGAAGAATCTGCCGGTGGCGAAGCTCTCCATGCCGGTAACGGCGGAGGCGGTGGCAAACGCCTATCTGGGGCAGGACGAGGATGCGGTGGTCCTGGCGCTGCCCGGCTACCCGTCGCCCACATACGCCCAGGTGCAGGCGCTGGCAAAAGCGCTCACCACCGGAAGTCCGGGACGGGAGCTTCTGGTGTGCCTGGAGACGGACATGGCAAAGGCGCTGGGGCATGCCGTTGCCCTTTTGCAGCCGGAAAGACCCTGTCTGTGCATTGACCGGCTGCGACTGCAGGAGGAGAGCTTTCTGGACATCGGAACGCCGGTAGGCCCGGCGCTGCCGGTGGTGATCAAAACACTGATTTTTTCAAAAGCTATGTAGGGCGGGGGTTTACTCCCGCCGAACAAGGGCAGGAATCAGCGGCGGGACCAAGACCCCGCCCTACAAAGGAAGGGATTGTATGAAATTAAAAACCACCCTTTTGGGAAAAACCTACACATTTAAGGACATCAAGGACGTGCTTGCCAAGGCAAACGAGGAAAAGACCGGGGACAAGCTGGCAGGCATTGCCGCGGAAAACGCCCAGGAGCGGATTGCCGCCAAGGTGGTGCTGTCAGCGCTGACATTGGGGGATCTGCGGGAAAACCCGGTGGTTCCCTATGAAGCCGACGAGGTTACCCGGATTATTCAGGACGACGTAAACACCCCCGCATACGAAAAAATCCGGGGCCTTACGGTGGCGGAGTTTCGGGAGTGGATTCTCTCAGAAACCACCACATCAGACGATATCCGCAAGGCAAGCCGGGGTCTGACGGCGGAGATGGTGGCGGCGGTTTGTAAGCTGATGAGTAATCTGGACCTGATCTATGCCGCGGCGAAGATTCCCATTACCGCCCACTGCAACACCACCATAGGCCTGCCCGGCACGCTGTCCTGCCGCTTACAGCCCAACCACACCACCGACGACCCGGACGGCATCACCGCCTCTACCCTGGAGGGACTGACCTTGGGCGCAGGGGATGCGGTGATTGGTCTGAATCCTGTTACCGATTCCCCCGAACAGGTGGGCAAGGTGCTGCGGCGGTTTCAGGAGATTAAGGAGCACTGGGAGATTCCCACCCAGATTTGCGTCCTTGCCCACGTAACGGCGCAAATGAAGGCGGTGCGCGCCGGCGCGCTCTGCGACTTGATCTTCCAGTCCATCGCCGGCAGCCAAAAGGGCAACGAGGCCTTCGGCTTCTCTGGCCAGACTCTGCAGGACGCCATGGATTTACTCCTCACCGACGGCACAGCGGAAGGTCCCAATGTGATGTACTTTGAGACCGGGCAGGGGTCGGAGCTGTCGTCTAATGCCCATCACGGCGCAGACCAGGTAACCATGGAGGCCAGGTGCTACGGCTTTGCCAAGCGGTTCAAGCCCTTTTTGGTCAATACGGTGGTGGGCTTTATCGGACCGGAGTACCTGTACGATGCCCGGCAGGTAACAAGAGCCGGCCTGGAGGACCACTTTATGGGCAAGCTTACCGGCGTGTCCATGGGCTGCGACTGCTGCTACACCAACCACATGAAGGCAGACCAGAACGCCATCGAGAATCTGGCGACCCTGCTCACCGTTGCCGGGTGCAACTACTTTATGGGCATCCCCCACGGGGACGACATTATGCTCAACTACCAGACCACCGGCTTCCGGGAGACTGCCACATTGCGGGAGCTGACGGGCAAGACCGCCATTCCGGAATTTGACCGGTGGCTGCACAAAATGGGCTTTTTGGAAAACGGAAAGCTGACGAAAAAAGCCGGCGACGGCTCGTGTCTGCTCTTTTGAGCAACCGCACGGTCCTGCTTGTAGGGGCGAGCACAGCTCGTCCGCGGACGGCCAATGGCCGCCCCTACAGATTCTGCCGAAGCAAAGGAGAATAATATGAACAAACAGGAATTGACCAGTCTGGTGGCGGAGATTTTAAGCCAGATGAATGCGCGTCAGCCGCAGGTGAAAGCCAGCGAGTATAAAACGGTGGTTTACAACAATGACGCTCCGGTGTCTCCGGCAGAGCCGGGGGGCTTTGTGCCGGATGTGACGGCGCTGGATTTGCGGAAGCTGTATATGGTGGACGCCCCCGCAGACGAAAACGCCTTTCGGCGCTTAAAGGAACGTACCCCTGCCAGACTTGGCAGCGGCAGAGCCGGCCCCCGGTATAAGACGCTGACTATGCTCCGCTTCCGGGCAGACCACGCGGCAGCCCAGGACGCGGTGTTTTCGGAACTGCCGGAGGATTTTGGAGAGAAAAACGGTCTTGTTTCCGTAAAAACCCGGTGTAAGGACAAAGACGAGTATCTGACCCGTCCGGATTTTGGGCGGTGCTTTGATGAGGAAAACGCCGCGAAAATCCGCGCTGCCATTACCTCCAAACCCACGGTGCAGCTGGTCATCGGCGACGGCCTGTCGTCAGCTGCCATTGCTGCCAATGCCCTCGACTGTGCCGCTGCTATTCGGGACGGCTTAAAGGTGCGGGGCATTGGGTTGGGCAAGGGCATTTACGTGAAGTACTGCCGGGTTGGCGCGGGAGACGCGGTGGGTGATATTACCGGGTGCGAGCTGGTGTGCGTACTGGTGGGCGAGCGGCCGGGGTTGGTAACGGATAAGAGCATGTCCGCCTATATCACCTACAAGCCCCATACCGGGGTCAGCGAATCTGCCCGGACGGTGGTTAGTAATATCCACGCCCAGGGCACACCGGCGGTGGAGGCCGGCGCCTATGTGGCGGAGCTGATTGAGAAGATTTTGCAGAAAAAGGTGTCCGGCGTGGGATTGCATGGGGAGGAGAAACAATGATTCCCGTAAAAGTTTTGGCAGTGCGGTATCTGGCAAGCACCACACCTGCCTTATGCCGGGAGCTGGGCGCGCCGGAGGGGTATCCCTGTCTGGGCCTGATTACCACCGACTGCGACGACGCCACCTATATCGCCTTGGACGAGGCGACGAAATCCGCGGAGGTGCAGGTGTGCTTTGGCAGTAGCTTTTATGCCGGCGCCGCCAATGCCTCCACCCCCAACGCCGGGGAAGTGCTGGGGGTTCTGTGCGCCGCCACCCCCGGGGCGCTGCGCAGCGGTATGGAGACGGTACTGGGCGCGCTGGAGCGGATCGGTTTTGAGCAGGCAGGGGAAGTGCCGTTCCTTGCCCATACCGTGTCAAGCTGCGGGAGCTTCCTGGCAAAGGAGGCGGGGGTTCCCGAGGGCAGCGCCCTGGCGTATCTGATTGCGCCGCCCCTGGAGAGCATGTACGCCATGGACAGCGCGCTGAAAGCAGCAGAGGTAAAGTTATGTAAACTGTACGCCCCACCCAGCCCCACCAATTTCGGCGGCGGACTGCTCACCGGTACCCAATCAGCCTGCGCCGCTGCCTGCGCTGCCTTTGCCCAGGCTGTGGCAGAGGTGGCAGGAAGGCCAAAATGACTTTATCGTAGGGGCCGGCACCCTCGACGGCCCGCCCTTTTGTGAAAGTCTTCCCACGGGGCGTCGAAGGCGCCGCCCCCTACCATCGCATATTGCGAATTACTAAACAGGACAGGAGTGATTCTTATGGAACTGGATAAGGACCTACAAGCCCGGCAGCAGGCCCGGGATTTGGCAAAGCAGGCCTGTGATGCCCAAAAAATCCTGGCGCAAATGTCCCAGCAGCAGCTGGACGCTATCGCAGAGGCTGTGGGCACAGCCTTTGCCGCGGCGGCGGCAGAGCTGGCAGAGATGGCAGTCCGGGAGACCGGCTTTGGCAACATCACCGACAAAATCACCAAGAACGAATTTGCCTCTAAGCAGGTGCTGGCGGCAACAAAAGGGCAGACATACGTGGGGGTATTAAAAGAAGATCCCCGGGAAAAGCTATGGGAAATCGGTGTGCCGGTGGGGGTGATCGCCGCCATCGTGCCCAGCACCAACCCCACCTCCACCGTGTGCTATAAGGCGCTCATTGCCTTAAAATCCGGCAATGCCATCGTCTTTTCTCCCCACCCCAAGGCAATCGCCTGCACGGTGCGCGCCGCAGAGCTTGTGGCAAAGGCGGCAGAGCGCGCCGGCGCGCCCAAGGGCAGCGTGGGGTGTCTGACGATTCCGTCTATGGCAGGGTGCAAGGAGCTGATGGAGGCAGCACAGGTGAACCTGATTCTCGCCACCGGCGGTCCTGCCATGGTAAAGGCCGCCTACTCCTCCGGTAAGCCTGCCATCGGCGTGGGCGCGGGCAACGGCCCGGTGTATATCCACCACTCCGCGGATGTGGACAAGGCGCTGCGGTGCATCCTCCGTTCCAAGACCTTCGACTACGGTACGGTGTGCGCTTCCGAGCAGAGTATCATTGTGGAGACGTCCATGGAGCAGCAGGTGAAGGAAAAGGCGTCCGCCATGGGCTTTTACTTTATGAACAAGGACGAAGCCGGGTGTCTTGCCAAGCTCCTGTTTAAGCCCAACGGCACGCTGAACCCGGAGATTGTGGGAAAGCCCGCCACCCTGCTGGCGGAAAAGGCAGGCTTTTCCGTGCCTGCAAGTACCCGCGTGCTGGTGGCCCGGGAGCAGGAGGCAGGACCTACCCGTCCCTATTCCATGGAAAAGCTCTGTCCGGTGCTGGCGTTTTTCGTCATGGACAGCGAGGACGCGGTACTCTCGAAAGCCATTGAGGTGCTCATTCATGAGGGCAGCGGCCACACCTTTGCCATGCACGCCCAGGACAGCGCTGTAATCCGGAAATTTGCCCTGCAGATCCCCGTGTCCCGCTTTTTGGTAAATACCCCGGCGGCGCTGGGGGGCATCGGCGCGACCACGGGTCTGTTCCCGGCGCTCACCCTTGGCTGTGGCGCAGTGGGCGGCAGCTCCTCCTCCAACAATATCTCCCCCATGGACCTAATCAATATCCGCCGGGTGGCGTGGGGAACGGCGGAGGAAACACCCAAGCAAGACGATTTAATTGAAATTCTCACGGCAAAAATTATGGAACGACTGGGATAAATCGTAGGGCGGGAGTAAACCCCCGCCGACAGGAAATGTATTTTTGTGGCGGGACCAAGGCCCCGCCCTACAAGGAAAGGAAGTATTTTTATGAACACAAATTCTCTGGGAATGATTGAAACCAAGGGCCTTGTCGGTGCTATTGAGGCCGCCGATGCGATGGTCAAGTCCGCAAATGTTCAGCTGGTGGGCAAGGAGCAGGTTGGCGGGGGTCTGGTGACCGTGATGGTCCGGGGCGATGTGGGCGCGGTAAAGGCCGCCACCGATGCGGGCGCAGCCGCTGCGGAAAAGGTGGGGGAGCTGGTCTCCGTTCACGTAATTGCCCGTCCACACACCGAGGTGGACAACATTCTGCCCAAGGGCAAGTCCGGTCAGACCCCTCCCGCCTCTAAGTAATGCTTTACAGCAAGGAAGCTGTCCGGGATAACATCCGAAACCGGGACGGCAAACGGGTATTCTATCTGGGAAAGGGCGACCAGCTGACCTCGGACGCCAGAGATTTTCTCACCCGGGAGCGGATTGCCATTCTGCCTGCGTCGGAGGCGCGCCCGGAGCGCTATCGGCTGCTGGACGGCGGCTATATGGAGGAGAAGCCGGAGCAGATGACCCACTTAAACGCAGAGTTTTTAGTGCCCAAGACCCACCCCCGGATTGCCTTCCGGGGGGCGGTGGATACCTTGGAGGCGGAGCTTCTGCTGTGCTGTGCCGGCGCTGCCGGGGAAATCCGCCGCCAGCTGGAGGAGGCGCTGAGGTTTACCCGGAATTTGCTGGGGCATGAGGTGCTGGACGAGCCGGTGAAAGAGATGACGCTGGGGGGCATGGACGAAAGCGCCCTGCGGGCGCGCAGTCACAGGCCACAGGATTTTTATAACCAGCCCCACTTTATGCCCAGCCCTGACGACGGGCAGCTTCTGCTGCAGGTAAACCGCGCCCGGTGCGCCGCCCGTGCAGCGGAACTGAAGGCGGTGGCGGCATTTTGCGGCAGCCGGGAGGACCTGCTCCGGGCGTTCAATCGGTTGAGCAGCTTTTTGTATCTGATTATGATACAACTGAAAAAGGCTATGTAGGGGCGGCTATTAGCCGCCCGTACAATGACAATGGAGTTTGGGAGTGATATTTTGAACTACGAAACCATAACCCAGCAGGTATTAAAGCGAATTTTCGTGGAGATGGAGGCCTCCGGCCGCCATGTCCATCTGACCAAGGCGCAGGCGCTTGCCTTGTTTGGCCACCCCCTCACACCCAAGCGCCCCCTGTCCCAGCCCGGGCAATACCTTGCCAACGAGCGGGTAACGGTAATTGGTCCGAAAGGGGAAATTGCCAACGTGGCGGTGCTGGGACCGGAGCGCAGCGCCGGACAGGTGGAGCTGTCCATGACCGACGCAAGGACCTTGGGGGTATCCGCCCCGGTGCGGCTGTCGGGAAATATCAAGGATACCCCCGGCGCAACGCTCCGGGGTGACAAGGGCACAGTGCAGCTGGCAGAGGGCGTGATTGTTGCCCGGCGGCATATCCATATCACCCCCGAGGACGCGAAAATTATGCAGGTAGCGGACAAGCAGGTGGTGCGCCTGCAGACCTACACCGACAGACCCCTGGTGTTTGGCGATGTGGTGGTACGGGTGAGTCCGGATTTTCAGACCTACGTGCATTTGGATTACGACGAAGCCAACGCCTGCGGCTTCCAAACCGGTGATTTGGGGAGGATTCTCCCATGAGGGCGTTGCTGATTGGTACTGCGCCGGAGTGTGATTTGGGGTTTTCCTACGAAACCGCGCCGCCCTACGATGGGGTGGTAATCGGCTCGCTGACCTTGGGACAGGCGCTGTACTTTTCCGACGAGCGGGCGTTACAGGCGCTTGCAGAGGGGAAAAATGTGATTTGCTATACCCCCGGCTTTCCCCAAGCGCCCAAAAACCGGGCGCTGGGAGCGGCGCTGGCATCCAGCCGCCGGAACATGAAGGCGCTGGGGATTGTGTTTACCGACGGCGCCCAGAAGCGACTGGTTACGGCCCAGGAGGCAAGGGCGTTGCGGCAGGCAGGAAAAAAACCTGCCCCCGGCGCAGTGCTCACGCCTTTGGCTAAAGAAATTATGGAGGGGAGCGATGGGAGCGCTGCCGGTGGCAGATAAAGGGACCTGAGCGAGTGGCCGCGGTCGGCGAGGGACGAAGGCGCGCTGTCGCCGAGGACCTTCGCCGGGCACCGCAACAGGATGCAATCTAATGGCTTGGAGGTAGTTATGAAAATCGGAACAGTAACAGGCGCGGTCTGGTCCACCCGAAAGGCCCACTGCCTGCAGGGGCAGACCTTTCTGGTGGTGGACACCATGCTGGGGCCGGTGGTGGCGGCAGACCAGGTAGGCGCCGGCAAGGGGGATAAAGTCCTGCTGGTTACCGGCACGGTGGCAAGTAAATTCTGCATGGAAGCGCCGGTGGACGCGGCAGTGGTGGCGATTATTGATCAGGAGGAGCGCCATGTCGGTTCATGAAATTCTCATTACCCTGATGGGCATTTTTGCCGCCCTGGGGGCAATCGACCGGATTCTGGGAAACCGGTTCGGGTTGGGCCATCCCTTTGAGGAGGGCATTCTTGCCATGGGCACACTGGCGCTGGCCATGCTGGGCATTATTTCCCTCGCGCCGGTGCTGGCGAATCTTTTGAACCCGGTGGTTGTGCCGGTGTACCGGTTCTTGGGGGCGGACCCTGCCATGTTTGCCGGCACGATTCTGGCCTGCGACATGGGCGGCGGCGCCCTGGCCCAGGAAATGAGCAGTGACCCGGAAGCGGCGCTCATGGGCGGTGTGCTCTGCGGCAGTATGCTGGGCGCAACCATCGTCTTTACCATTCCGGTGGCTATGGGGATTCTGAAGGAAGAGGACAGACCCGCTATGGCAAAGGGAATCCTTGCCGGAATTGTCACCGTGCCCGCAGGTCTGCTGGCAGGCGGACTGGTTGCCGGTTTCCCCTTAAGCATGGTGCTGCGGAATCTGATTCCCATTGTGCTCATCGGCGGCCTGATTGCCCTGGGACTGGTGTTTGCGGAAAGGGCGATGATTAAGGGCTTTGGCATTTTTGGCAAGGGGGTCATTATCCTCATCACCGTGGGCTTGGGCGCTGCCATTGTGGAGGAGCTGACGGGCATTACCCTGATTCCCGGCATGGCTCCCTTAAGTGAAGGCTTTGCCACCGTGGGCGCCATTGCCATTGTGCTGGCAGGTGCGTTTCCCCTGGTGCATGTGATTACCAAGCTGCTGCGAAAGCCCCTTATGAAGCTGGGCAAGCGATTGGGTATCAACGAAACGGCAGCCGGGGGTCTCATTGCCACCCTTGCCAATTCCATTGCCACCTTTGAACGGGTGAAGGATATGGATAACCGGGGCAAGGTGGTAAATATCGCCTTTGCGGTGAGCGCGGCGTTTGTCTTCGGTGACCACATGGGCTTTACCGCAGGCTTTGCCCCCACAATGCTGCCGGCGATGATTGCAGGTAAGCTGGTGGGGGGTGTGACCGCGGTGGCGGTGGCGCTGCTGCTGACCAGACAAAGAACAGGGAAGTGATTGTTCTTTGCCATTCTGAGTGTGTTGCAGAGCGCAGCGAGTCTTCTAATAAATATGATTGCCGGTGGCAATCATACATTATCTATTGCATCGCGAATCGAAGAATCTTTTCCTTGCCGCTACCGCCAGGATCCTTCGACTCCACTTCGTTCCGCTCAGGATGACAGGGGGGAATATTCCGCTCAGGATGACACTTGGGTAAAAATATTGACAAAATCCCCTGCTTTTGGTATGCTAAATGCACCAAAACAGGGGGTTTGTTTATGAAAAGACAAGAATACATCAGCTGGGACGAATACTTCATGGGCGTTGCCATGCTGGCGGCGCGCCGCAGCAAGGACCCCAGCACCCAGGTAGGCGCCTGCATCGTATCTCAGGACAATATTATTATTTCCACCGGCTATAACGGCATGCCCAAGGGCTGCAGTGATGATGAGTTTCCCTGGGACCGCACCGGCGAGGAGACCAAGTATCCTTACGTGGTGCACGCGGAGCTGAACGCAATACTCAATGCCAACGGCAGAGATTTGCGGGGCAGCCGGCTGTATGTGGCGCTGTTCCCCTGCAACGAGTGCGCCAAAGCCATTATCCAAAGCGGCGTGAGAGAGGTGTATTATCTGTCTGATAAGTACGCCGACACCCCCACCACCAAGGCCTCCAAGCGGATGCTGGATGCGGCAGGCGTGCGGTATGTGCAGCTGCGCACCGGGGTGAAATCCATCACACTGGACTTTGTCCCCGAAGAAGAAAAATAAGAAAAAAGGGAGCGTTCATCGCTCCCTTTTTATAAGTGCGGTATGGACAGGCGCGACAGCCTGTGTAAGGACCGGCGTCCCCGACGGTCCGCCTGGGAAGAAGCTACCTGTTACCGGGCAGCAGGATATGCTCCAACCGGTCTAAGTCCCGGTCGGTCAGACCCGAGTAGTTGATGACCAGCTGCCGCCGGGCAGCTTCCGGCACGTGGCCGTGGTAGTATTCTCCCAAGGTCTGCACCCGCAGACCCCTTTGGCGGCACCAATCAGTCAGCTGGCTGTCTGTCATGTCCGTGTCCACCTTCACCAGAAAATGCAGACCTGCATGCTCCTCCAAAACCGTCAGACGGTGAGAAAAGGGGCAGCTTTCCAATGCGGCGAGCACCCGGTTGCGCCGGGTCTTGTAAAACTTCCGCATGCGGTTTAAGTGCTTTTCAAAGTGCCCCCGGTCAATGAACCGGGCAAGGGTGTACTGCTGAAAGCTGGCAACGGTGCAGCTGTAAAAGCTTAACTTCTCCCGGAAAACGTCCATAAGTCCCTGGGGCAGCACCATGTAGCTGATACGGATAGAGGGGGCAAGGGTCTTGGAAAAGGTGTTCATGTAGATGACCCGCCCGGTGCTGTCCATGCTTTTCATGGTGGGCATGGGGTGGGCGTTGAAGCGGAACTCGCTGTCGTAGTCGTCCTCGATAATGTACCGCCCCGGCGCTGCGTTTGCCCAGTCCAGCAGCGCCTGCCGCCGGGACAGGGGCGTGACCAGTCCCGTGGGGAAATGGTGGGATGGGGAGATGTGGAGCACCTGGGCCTGCTTTAGCGCCTCCGGTATCACGCCCATGGCGTCCATTGGCGCGTCTATGCAGGTGGCGCCTGCGGCGGCGTAGATTTTGCGGATTTTGCCGTAGCCCGGCTCCTCCACCGCGTAGCACTTGTCCCTGCCCAAAAGCTGGATAAGCAGATTATACAGAAAGTCCGTGCCGGCACCCACCAATATGTTTTCCGGGTCTGCGCGCATACCCCGGAACTGGGCCAAATGCCCGGCAATGGCCTGCCGCAATTCCGGCAGACCCTGATTGTGCAGGGGCGCTAAAAGCTGCTCGCCCAAATCCAGCAGAACCTCTCGCTGCAGCCTGCTCCACACGGAAAAGGGAAACCGCACCGGCCCGTTGGCGGTCAAATCAATAAGCTTCTCCTCCGGTTGTGGACGCCTTGCCGCCGGCACAGGCTGGGGCGCCAGCCCCGTAACCGCCTCTACAAAGTAGCCCACCTTCTCCACTGAGCGGATATACCCCTCCGCAAGGAGCTGATTGTAGGCAGTTTCCACAGTGATTTTGCTGACCTTTAGGTTGGCGCACAGGGCGCGCTTGGAGGGCAGCTTTTGGTCTGCCACCAGCGCACCGGAGAGAATATCTGCCCGGATGCACCGGTACAGCGCCTCGTAAAGGGGCACGCCCGGCGCTTTTTTCAGTTCATAGGTGAGCACGCCGTCACCCCCTTACAGGCAGACCGTTCTTCCTGTCGAAAAGCACCAGAAGACTGCCGTCGGCAACAGATATTTTCGCCGCCTGCCCAATAAACCGGTTGCTCACCCCCAAGGGAAAACCGGCGGTGAGCGCGCCGCCCCGCAGCGGGTACTTCACCCCGGTGATTTCCACACCGGCAGCGTCCGCGCCCATGCAGAAAACCGAGAGAATACCCTCTGCATCCGGGGAGAATTCCAGCGTTTCGTTTTTTATAACGGTCACGGTATAGTCCCTGCCGATTAAATATCCCACAGCCCCCCGGTCTGCAAGATACTGCAGGGTCTGAAAGTTTGCCACAGTGTGGTCAAGCCGGGGTCCGTCCAGGCTGCCGTAGAGGAGAAATTCCTTATAACCCAGGGCAAGACCCTGCTTCACCGCCAGCATGGCGTCAGTGTCGTCCTTTTCCACGGGAAACACCGTGCTCCCCTCCGGCACGTAGCCCAGAGAATCGAAATCGCCCAGAATAACCTGGGGTGTCAGACCCAGCCTTTCCACGTGGGCAAGACCGCCGTCAGCGGCAAGAATATAATCGTCCTTGGTGATTTCTTCTGCAAGACCGTGGAACCCCCCGGCGCAAAAAATCAAACACTTTCCCATAAAATCCTCTCCTGTGCGATTTTCTTGATTATACCACAAGTGTGGACAATTGTCCAATTCTGTGGTAAACTATACCTATCTTACCAAGGAGAATGTTATGCTGGATAAATTGCAGGCGGTGGAGAGCCGCTTTGAGGAGCTTTGCGCCCGGTCAGAGCAGCCGGATTTTTATAATGACCCGAAAAAAGCCGCTGCCATTTTGCGGGAGCGGAATGATTTAGAGCCCATTATCCAGGCGTACCGCGCCTATCGGGCGGCGCAGCAGGAAATGCTGGACGCCCAGGAGCTGATGAGCGAACCGGAAATGAAGGAGCTGTGCCAGCAGACCTATCAGGAAGCCAAGCAATCCATGGAGGAGCTGCACAGCCAGCTGCAAATTCTCCTGCTGCCCAAAGATCCCAACGATGACAAGAGCGTTATTGTGGAGATCCGGGGCGGCGTGGGCGGTGAGGAAAGCGCCCTGTTTGCCCACAGCCTGTTTCGTATGTACTCCATGTACGCCGCCAAAATGGGCTGGCGCGTGGAGCTGATGAACTACAACGAGACGGAGCTGGGCGGCGTGAAGGAAGCGGACTTTGTCATCAACGGCAAAGGCGCGTATTCCCGCTTGAAATATGAGTCCGGGGTGCACCGGGTGCAGCGTGTGCCGGAGACAGAATCCGGGGGCAGAGTGCACACCTCCACCGCCACCGTGGCGGTGCTGCCGGAGATGGAAGAGGTAGACGTGCAGATTAACCCGGCGGATATTGAAATGCAGGTATACCGGGCCAGCGGCGCCGGCGGACAGCACGTGAACAAGACCTCCTCGGCGGTGCGGCTGATTCACAAGCCCAGCGGCATTGTGGTTGCCTGCCAGGAGGAGCGGAGTCAGCTGCAGAACCGGGAGAAATGCATGCGGATGCTGGCATCCAAGCTCTATGAAATCGAGCAGGAAAAGCTGGATGCCCAGGTGACCGGTATGCGCCGCAGCCAGGTGGGCACGGGGATGCGCAACGAGCGGATCCGCACCTATAATTTCCCCCAGGGACGGGTAACCGACCACCGGATTGGTCTGACGCTGTATAAAATCGACCAGATTATGGACGGGGCAATCGACGAAATTATCGACGCCCTTGCCACCGCCGACCAAGCGGAAAAGCTGAAAAACAGTCAGTAGTTATTGTGTCATCGCGAACCAGTGACCGTGTCACTGGTGTGGCGATCTCCAGGAAAATACAAAAGATTGCCACGCCAGCGTGGACGCTGGCTCGCAACGACAGTTGTTTTGAGGAACGATTATGGAATTTATCACAAACGCCCCGGCAGAAACGGAAGCCGTTGGCGCGGCGCTGGCAAAGGTCTTAACCGCCGGCGCGGTGGTGGCATACCGGGGAGATTTGGGCGCGGGAAAGACCGCCTTTACCCGGGGTCTTGCCCGGGGTCTTGGGGCAACGGAGCCGGTGACCAGCCCCACCTACACCATTGTCAACGAATACCTGTCAGGGAGGCTGCCGCTGTTTCATTTTGATATGTACAGACTTTACTCTGCCGACGATTTATTCGACATTGGCTGGGAGGACTATCTGGACAGAGGCGGCGTGTGCGCCGTAGAGTGGAGCGAAAATGTGGCTGACGCCTTGGAAAACCCTGTCACCGTCACCATAGAAAAGCTGGGGGAGGATTCCCGGCGCATTACCGTCACAGGAGGCGATTTGTGTGATTTTAGCCTTTGAGACCTCCGCCAAAGCCGCATCGGTGGCGCTGATGGAGGGGCAGCGGCTTTTGGGAGAGAGCTATCAGAATACCGGCCTTACCCACAGCCAGACCCTTTTGTCCATGGCAGAGGATTTGCTGAAACAGTGCGGCTGGACCGTCAATGACCTTTCCGCCGTGGCGGTGGCAGCCGGTCCCGGCAGCTTCACCGGCGTACGCATCGGCGTAGCGGCAGCCAAGGGGCTTGCCTGGGGCAGGGAAATACCCTGTTACGGCGTATCCACCCTGGAGGCCATGGCAGAGGGCATGGGGGTGTGGCAGGGCTATGTGGTGCCGGCCATGGATGCCCGCCGCAGTGAAACCTATACCGCCATCTTCCATGCCCAAGAGGGTGTCCTTACCCGGGTGTGTCCGGATTCGGCGATTCCTGTGGCAGAATTGGGAGAAATGCTGAAAAATTGCCAAGAACCGATTTTTTTAGTTGGAGATGGAGCAATTTTGTGCTATAATATGCTGAAGGATACCGTAACCGGTCTGATACCGCCCCCCGAGCACCGGCAGCATCAGCGGGCATCGGGAGTGGCCATTGTTGCCCAGCGTATGCTGGATGCGGGTCTGCCCGGTGACGGCAGCGGTCTCGTCCCCACTTATTTAAGACTCTCGCAAGCGGAGCGGGAAAAACTCGCCCGGGAGAAAGATAAAAAGGAGAAATTGCAAAATGAGTAAGGTATACGAATTGAAGCATCCTCTGATTCAGCACAAGCTGGCAATCCTGCGGAACAAAAGAACCGGCGTTAAGGAGTTCCGTGAGCTGGTCGGCGAAATTTCCGGTCTGATGTGCTACGAGGCCACCAGAAATCTTCCTGTGGAAGAGGTTATGGTGCAGACCCCTGTGGCAAAGGCTACTTGCTACAAGCTGGCGGGCAAAAAATTAGCCATTATCCCCATTTTGCGGGCGGGCCTTGGCATGGTGGACGCCATGCTGGACCTGATTCCCTCCGCCAAGGTGGGTCACATCGGTCTGTACCGGGACCCGGAGACCCATCTGCCTGTGGAGTACTACTGCAAGCTGCCCGAGGATATCGGCAAGCGGCAGGTGTTTGTGGTGGACCCCATGCTGGCCACCGGCGGTAGCGCCATTGCAGCCATTGATTTTCTGAAAAAGCACGGCTGCAAGCAGATTATTATGATGAACATTATCGGCTGCCCCGAGGGCGTGAAGGCGGTGCAGGAGGCCCACCCGGATGTGGACATCTATGTGGCAGCCATTGACGAGAAGCTCAACGAGCACGCCTACATCGTGCCCGGCCTGGGCGATGCCGGCGACCGTATCTTCGGCACAAAGTAAAAGGAACAACAAAAAACAGGTGGCTTATGCCACCTGTTTTTTTGTTATTCCAATTCAAATGCGCCGGTATAGAGCTGGTAGTAGGTGCCCTTTTGGGCAATCAGATCATCGTGTGTACCCCGCTCAATGATGCGTCCCTGGTCCAGCACCATGATACAGTCGGCGTTTCGTACCGTGGACAGCCGGTGGGCAATCACGAAGGTGGTTCTGCCCTGCATCAGCGCGTCCATGCCCTTCTGCACCAGCGCCTCCGTGCGGGTGTCGATGGAGGAGGTGGCTTCATCCAGAATCATCACCGGGGGATTTGCCACCGCCGCCCGGGCAATGGCAATCAGCTGCCGCTGACCCTGGGAAAGCTGTGCGCCGTTGCCGGTGAGCATGGTGTTGTAGCCCTCGGGAAGGCGGGTAATGAAGTCATGGGCGTTGGCGGTTTTGGCAGCGGCAATGCAGTCTTCGTCGGAGGCAAGCAGGTTGCCGTAACGGATATTCTCCATCACCGTGCCGGTGAACAGATTGGTGTCCTGCAAAACAATGCCAAGAGACCGGCGCAAATCCGCCTTGCGAATCTTATTGATATTGATGCCGTCGTAACGAATCTTGCCGTCGGCAATGTCATAGAACCGGTTAATCAGGTTGGTGATGGTGGTCTTACCCGCGCCGGTAGCGCCCACAAAGGCCAGCTTCTGCCCGGGGTTGGCGTACAGGGAGACGTCGTGGAGCACCGTCTTTTCCGGCACATAGCCAAAGTCCACGGTGTCCATGGTAATGTCACCGGTGAGCTTGGTGTAGGTGACGGTGCCGTCGGCCTGGTGGGGATGCTTCCATGCCCACTGACCGGTGTATTCGTCACATTCGGTAATGGTGCCGTTGGTTTCCCGGCAGTTGACCAGGGTTACATAGCCGTGATCCTCTTCCACAGGGGCATCCATCAGCTCGAAAATCCGCTCCGCGCCGGCAAGCGCCATGACGATGGAGTTGATTTGGTTGCTCACCTGCCCGATGGGCATGTTGAAGCTGCGGCTGAGGGCAAGGAAGCTCACCAGTCCGCCCAGAGAAATCAGGGTTTCGTTGCTGCCAATGGCAAGCAGTCCGCCAATGACCGCCAAAAGCGTATACTGCAGGTAGCCCAGGTTGTTGTTCACCGGGCCCATCATGTTGGTATAAGAGCCTGCCTTGAAGGCGTTAACCCGGAGCTGCTCAGCGTGGGCATCGAACTCCTGCTTGCAGGCTTCCTCCCGGCAGAATACCTTTACCACCCGCTGACCGGAAATCATCTCCTCCACATAGCCGTTCACCGCGCCCAGGGACTTCTGCTGGCCGATGAAATACTTGGCGGTGTTGCCTGCCACAGTTTTGGTGACCATGAGAATACCAAAGGAGGTCAGCAGCACCACAGCGGTGAGAATGGGCGAGGTAACCAGCATCATCACAAACACCGTCACCAGGGTCGCCACCGAGGAGATGCACTGGGGAATGGATTGGGAAATCATCTGCCGCAGGGTGTCGATGTCACCGGTGTAGCGGCTCATAAGGTCGCCGGCGGGATGGGTGTCAAAATAGCGGATGGGAAGCCGCTGCATCTGGCGGAACATGGTGTCCCGAATGTGCTTCTGGGTTCCTTGGGCAACCTTTACCATCAGGTAGTTGCACAGGAAGGTGGACACAATGCCCGTCAGGTAAATGCCGGCCATCACACACAGAAAGCGGATCAGGGGCGCGAAATTGGGCACGTCCTGCCCCAGCAGAGGCTTGATATAGTCGTCGATAATATACTCCAGGGATTTGCTGCTGGCGGCTTGGGCAAATGCCGCAAGCAGCAGGCAGAGAAACACAACCGCCAGCGTACCCCGGTAGGGCTTCATGTAGCCCAGCAGCCGGGAGATGGTCTGTTTGGGATTTTTCGCCTTGCGGCCGTCGCCGCGCAGTTTTACAGGGGGCATTCTTCCTCGCCTCCTTTCGTCTGGGAGTCATAGACCTCCCGGTAGATCACAGAGGTTTTCAGCAGCTGCTCGTGTGTGCCTGCCGCGGCAATTTTACCGCCGTCCAGCACCAGAATCATATCGGATTCCTGCACAGATGCCACCCGCTGGGCAATAATCAGCTTGGTGGTGTCAGGAATTTCCTCTGCAAAGGCTTTGCGGATTTGCGCGTCGGTGTGGGTATCCACAGCGGAGGTGGAGTCATCCAGAATGAGGATTTTCGGCTTTTTCAGCAGCGCTCTTGCAATACAAAGCCGCTGCTTCTGACCGCCGGAAACGTTGGTGCCGCCCTGCTCGATGTGGGTGTCGTAGCCGTCGGGGAAGCCCATAATGAAATCATGGGCGCAGGCAAGCCGGCAGGCGCGTTCCATCTCCTGGTCGGTGGCGTTGGGATTGCCCCAGCGCAGATTGTCTTTAATGCTGCCGGAGAACAGCACATTCTTCTGCAGCACCATGGAAACCGCGTCCCGGAGGGCGTGGATATCGTATTCCCGCACGTCCACACCGCCCACCTTCACGCAGCCCTCGGTGGCATCGTAAAGCCGGGGAATCAGCTGGACAAAGGTGGACTTGGAAGAGCCTGTGCCCCCCAGAATACCCACGGTCATACCGGGGCGAATGGACACGCTCACGCTGTCCAAAGCGTTTCGGTCCGCGTCCTTGTTGTAGCGGAAGGACACGTTTTCAAATTCCACCGAGCCGTCGGCAACCTCTGTCACCGGGTTTGCCGGCTCTGCCAAATCGGGGGTTTCCGTGAGAATCTCGTAGGCACGGCGCATGGGCGCCCGGCTCATGGTGTACATTACGAACACCATGGACATCATCATAAGACCGGAGAGGATCTGACCGGTGTAGGTAAACATTGCGGTGAGGCTGGCGGTGTCCAGCTCGCCCCCTACCACCATGCGGGCGCCTAAGTAGGAAATGACGATCATGCAGGTGTATACGCAAAACTGCATCAGCGGGCCGTTGAAGGCCATAATCCGCTCCGCTTTCACAAAGTCCTTGTAAATCTCGTCGGAAGTGGCGGTGAATTTCTCCGTTTCCTTGTCTTCCCGGACAAAGGCCTTCACCACCCGGATGCCGTGGATATTCTCCTGCACCACGTTGTTGAGCTTGTCGTAGGTCTTGAATACCCGGTCAAAAATCTTACGGACCCGGCTCACCAGAAACAGCAGTCCCGCGCCCAGCAGGGGCAGCACGATGCAGTAGATAATGCTCATTTTCGGACTGATGCGGAATGCCATCACCAGCGCCATCACCAGCATCACTGGGGTGCGGAAAATCATGCGAATGGACATCTGGAAGGTCATCTGCAGGGTCGCCACGTCGGAGGTCAGTCGGGTGACGATACTGGAAGAGGAGAGCTTGTCGATGTTATGAAAGTCGAAGGTCTGCACCTTGGCAAACATATCGTGGCGCAGATTCCGGGCAAAGCCGGTGCTGGCGTAGGAGGCAAAGAAAGCCGATGCCACACCGAAGGTCAGACTGCAAAGGGCGCACAGAAGCAGCAGGCCGCCCTGCCGCAGCACCTGGGTCATGTTGCCCGGCTCAATGCCGGCGCGAATCATCTCCGCAAGGACCAGCGGGATGAGGATTTCCATGGTAACCTCGCCCACCATACAGATGGGACTTCCCAGCGCCGCCCACTTAAACTCCCGGATACTCCGGGCAAGGGTTTTGATCACGGTTATTCCTCCTAATTGGAATTTTTCTCTAATTTTATATTCTAGCAGAATGGTTTTATAATGCAAGGGGGGTATAAAAAAGTTTACAAATTTCTTTCTGTTTGCTATACTGGGATAAATGCTGCAGGGCGGGGGCTTGCCAGGGGAAGGAGGTATGCCTGTGAAAGCAGACTGTCATATCCATGCGGTGCTGGACGGCGTGGAATGGAAAGCAGCCATTGCCCGGCACGCCCGGCTGCCGGAGGAAGGGTTTATCCGGGAAATGCTGGACAGATACCGGGCTTTGGGGTATACCTATCTCCGGGACGGCGGCGACCGGTGGGGCGTGGGCAAAAAGGCAAGAGACTTGGCGAAGGCGTATGGCATTGTTTACCGCACACCCCTTGCGCCCCTGTGCCGGGAGGGGCATTACGGCAGCTTTATCGGCACAGCCTACAAGGATTTGAAAGAGTACGCGGCTTTGGTGCGGGACACCAAGGCTGCCGGCGGAGATTTTATCAAGATTATGATCTCCGGACTGATGGACTTTGACCGGTTCGGTGTGCTGACCCAGCCGGGACTGGATGAAAAGGAAATCCGGGAACTGATTCACATTGCCCACGAGGAGGGCATGGCGGTGATGGCCCACGCCAACGGCGGCGATACGGTCCGTGCGGCGGCGGAGGCGGGGGTGGATTCTGTGGAGCATGGCGCGTACCTGCACCAAGAAGCCCTGTGCGCCATGAAAGAAAACTGCACCGTCTGGGTGCCCACCCTGTCCACCATAGGAAATTTGCTGGGAAAAGGCCGGTTTTCGGAGCCCGATGTGGAGAAAATATTGGAAAGCGCCCTTGCCAACGTGGAGAAGTTTCATGCCATGGGTGGGCTTTTAGCCTGTGGCAGTGATGCAGGCGCATGGGCAGTGCCCCATGGCTGCTGCACGGAGGAAGATTGGCTTGCCCGCGCCGGTGTCACGGACGCGGAGCTGCAAAAGGGTCTTGCTGTAATAAAGGCAAAATTTTAACCCGGAGGGTATCCCTCCGGGTTAAAATTATAAATGGACAAGGTATGTAGGGCGGGGGCTTGCTCCCGCCGCTTGTCATTCTCCCGCCCCCGTTTGTTATTCTGAGTAAGCGGTGCGAATCGAAGAATCTTTCCCTTGCTGTTATTGCCAAGATCCTTCGGCTCCACTTCGTTCCGCTCAGGATGACAGGGAGGGAACTGTTCCGCTCAGGATGACAGGGAGGGAACTGTTCCGCTCAGGATGACAGGGAGGGGAATGCGGTTTTATTCTTGGGTGGCCAGATATTCCTCTGCCTGGTGTACAGCCACAGCGCCGTCGGCAACGGCGGTGACGATTTGCCGCAGCGCCTTGGCGCGCACATCGCCCACGGCGAACACGCCGGGAATGTTGGTAACGGTGGATTCATCTGCCAAGACATAACCCTTGTCGTCCAGCGTAAGGGTGTCCTTTACCAGCTCCGTGGCAGGACTTCTGCCGATGCCCACAAACACCCCGTCGCAGGGCAGTGTCTCGGTCTCGCCTGTAGCCACATTTTGCACCACCAGCTCGCCCTTTCGGATTTCGGTAACAGCGCTGTTCCAGTGGAATTCCACATTTTCCCCATCCTGCAGTGGCTTGTGGTAGACCCGGGAGGCACGGAGGCTGTCCCGCCGGTGAACAAGAATTACCTTAGATGCCAACCGGCTCAGCAGCAGTGCGTCAGCCGCTGCTGTGTTGCCGCCGCCGATAACGGCAACGGTCTTACCCCGGTAGAACATACCGTCGCAGGCGGCGCAGTAATGCACGCCCCGCCCGTAGAGCTCCTGTTCCCCGGGAACGCCCAGCTGTTTGGGCTCTGCGCCGGTGGCAATCACCACGGTTTTGCCGGAAAACGTGCCATCGGCGGTTTCGGCGGTTTTGATCTTGCCGTCTAAGGAGAGGGAGGTTACCTCTGTCAGCCGGGTCTGGGCGCCGAAGCGCTCCGCGTGGGTCTTCATCTGTTGACCCAGGGTAAAGCCGTCAATGCCGTCTGTCATGCCGGGATAGTTGTCAATCTGGGGACTTTCCGCCATCTGACCGCCGGCGGACAGCTTTTCCAGCACCAGAACGGACATTCCTGCCCGGGCGGCATACAGGGCAGCGGCGTAACCGCCGGGACCGCCGCCCACAATCAGCATATCGTAAATTTTGTCCATAGATAGGCTCCTTTTTCTTTATGAGAGGCAAATATAGGGGCGGTGAAAGGCCGCCCCTATATTTTTACAGCATTTCTAAGATCTGCGCCTTGGGCTTTGCGCCCAGAGACTGGTTTGTGATTTCACCGTTTTTGATGACGAACAGGGAGGGAATGCTCACCACGCCGTATTGGCTTGCCAGCTCCGGCTCTTCGTCCACGTTGATTTTGCAGACCTTAATGTCCTCCCGCTCTCCGGCAATTTCGTCCAGAATGGGGGCAATCATCTTGCAGGGGCCGCACCAGGTGGCAAAGAAGTCCACCAGCACAGGCTTGTCAGCGTTCAGAACTTCCTCTTGAAAAGTGTCTTTTGTAATATGCAGTACGTTCATCGTGTTTTCCTCCTTAGTTGGTTTTGTTTACCTTAGTATACCATATTTCTGGGAAAACCATGTGATATTTATCACAAAAAGGCTTATTCAAAGAATTCCTTAATGGTGTCAAAGAATTTATTCCGCTTGGGACTGGACTTGCCGTCCAAGGTATCGTCCAGCTGGCGGAGCAGTTCTTTTTGTTCCTTGGTGAGCTTGGTGGGGGTCTCCACCACCACGGCAAACCGATGGTCGCCCCGGCGTTTGGGGTTGTTCACCACGGGGATGCCTCTGCCCGGCAGGGTAAAGAGCTTGCCGGTCTGAGTGCCCTCAGGAATATCGAACTTCACCTTGCCGTCCAGTGTGGGCACTTCAATTTCCGCGCCCAGCGCTGCCTGGGTGAAGGTAATAGGCACCTCGCAGAATACGTGGATGCCGTCCCGCTCAAAAATAGCGTGACGCTTGATGTAAATATCCACCATCAAATCGCCGTTGGGACCGCCGTTGAAGCCAACACAGCCCTCACCCCGAATCCGGACAGTCTGCCCGTTGTCCACGCCGGCAGGGACCTTGACCTTGATTCTTTGGGTGCGGCGCACCTTGCCCTTGCCCCGGCAGGTGCTGCAGGGGGTTTTGATAATCTTGCCCCGTCCGGTACACTGGGGACAGGTGGTGGTGGACTGCATTTGCATGCCCATAAAGTTCTGGGTGGTGCGGACCTGACCGGTACCCCGGCAGTGAGAGCAGGTCTCCACCTGCCCGTCGGCAGAGCCGGTGCCACCGCACTGGGCGCAGTTTTCGATTCTCTGGGCGGAAACCTCTTTTTCCGCGCCGAAGGCGGCTTCCTCAAAGGTCAGCTCCAGCCGGGCGCCCACATTTTCGCCCCGGCGGGGCATATTCTGGGTGTTCTGCCGACGGCTGCCGCCACCGAAGAAAGAGCCGAAGATATCACCCAAGTCTCCAAAATCTCCGAAACCGCCGAAGCCGCCGCTGTAGCCACCGGCACCGCCGCCGTAGTTGGGGTCAACGCCGGCGAAGCCGAACTGGTCGTAGCGGGAGCGCTTCTCTGTGTCGGAGAGCACCTCATACGCCTCGCCAATTTCCTTGAACTTCTCCTCGGCGGCTTTGTCCCCGGGGTTTCTGTCCGGGTGGTATTTCATAGCGCTTTTGCGGTATGCTTTTTTTATCTCCTCGGCGCTGGCGTTTTTCTCAACACCCAGCACCTCATAATAGTCGCGTTTATCTGCCATAAATCATTACCTCACAGATGGTAAGGAATTGAAAATTGTTTCGAAAACCCTGTCATTCTGAGCGAGCATAGCGAGTCGAAGAATCTGTGCAGTATCGCTAAGATCCTTCGGCTTCACTTCGTTCCGCTCAGGATGACAAGCGCATTTTTCAGAAAATACTGTCATTCTGAGTGAGCGCAGCGAATCGAAGAATCTTTCCCTTGCTGTTATTGCCAAGATCCTTCGGCTTCACTTCGTTCCGCTCAGGATGACAGGGAGGGAACTGTTCCGCTCAGGATGACAAATCGGGCAATCATTTTCCTTTTTCAATTATAAATTAAATACACTGAAAAGGGGCGGTTTCCCGCCCCTTTGGGGTTAGTCAACAGTCTGATAGTCAGCGTCCACTACGCCGTCGTCGCCGCAGCCGCCGCAGTTGGGGTCGCAGCCCTCGCCCTGGGGCGCGGCGTTCTTGTACAGCTTCTCAGAAACCGCATAGAATGCCTTCTGCACCTCGTCGGTGGCGTCCTTGATGGCCTGCACGTCGTTGCCCTTGTTTACTTCCTTCAGCTTGTCAACGGCGGCCTGAATGGAGGACTTCTCCTCTTCCGTAATCTTGTCGCCCAGCTCGCCCAGGGTCTTCTCGGTCTGATAAATCAGATGCTCGGCGTTGTTGTGGGTGTCCACTTCTTCCTTCTTCGCCTTATCCTCAGCGGCAAACTGCTCAGCTTCCCGCACAGCCTTGTCGATGTCGTCCTGAGACAGATTGGTGGAAGCGGTGATGGTGATATCCTGCTCCTTGCCGGTGCCCAGGTCCTTGGCGGAGACCTTCACGATGCCGTTGGCATCAATGTCGAAGGAAACCTCAATCTGGGGTACGCCACGGGGTGCGGGAGCAATGCCGGTGAGCTGGAAGCGGCCCAAGGTCTTGTTGTAGGCAGCCATCTCACGCTCGCCCTGGAGCACGTGGACCTCAACGGAGGTCTGACCGTCAGCGGCGGTGGAGAAAATCTGGCTCTTGCGCACAGGAATGGTGGTGTTCCGGTCGATCAGCCGGGTGAATACGCCGCCCATGGTCTCGATACCCAGAGACAGGGGAGTGACGTCCAGCAGCACCACGTCCTTCACGTCACCGGTGAGCACGCCGCCCTGAATGGCAGCGCCCAGCGCCACGCACTCGTCGGGGTTGATGCCCTTAAAGCCTTCCTTGCCGGTCAGGTTCTTAACAGCCTCCTGCACGGCGGGGATACGGGTAGAGCCGCCTACCAGCAGCACCTTGTGCAGGTCGGAAGCGGTCAGGCCGGCGTCGCTCATTGCCTGACGGACAGGCTTCATGGTGCGCTCTACCAGATCGGCTGTCATTTCATTGAATTTTGCCCGGGACAAGTCGGATCGTAGCCATGTCGTTCTGTGAGCCAAGGAGTTGTCTTACCAGTTTGTCTTCCTAAGACCGCTTGGCCTCCGACTTGGCTTCAGGCCGGCGTCAGACATGGCCTGACGGACGGGCTTCATGGTGCGCTCCACCAGATCGGCGGTCAGCTCGTTGAACTTGGCCCGGGTCAGGGTCAAGTCGGATCGTAGCCATGTCGTTCTGTGAGCCAAGGAGTTGTCTTACCAG
>JAZQGT010000042.1:0-17350 GCA_045540155.1 Faecousia sp. | reverse complement strand
GTGGTGGAGATAAGCGGGATCGAACCGCTGACCTCTTGAATGCCATTCAAGCGCTCTCCCAGCTGAGCTATACCCCCATATTGCGTCCGCGATTGCAGACAGCTTTTGAATTATAGCAGGTTCATTCCTGTTTGTCAAGGTGGTTTTTGAAAAACCCGGGCATTTTTTGCACCAAACAGGTACTTGCAGGTTGCCTGATACTGCGGGTTATGATATAATGCTACATTATATGAGGAGGCGACACAAATGGACAGACAGTATTACGCGGCAAAATTATTCACAGAAGGCTATAATTGCGCCCAGGCGGTTGCGATGGCGTTTGCAGATGTGGTGAATCTGGACGAGAAATTCTTAGCGAAGATCACATCGTCCTTTGGTGGCGGCATGGGCCGCATGCGGGAGGTCTGCGGAGCGGTGAGCGGCATGCTGATGGTGGCAGGTCTGCTTTACGGCTACGACGGTCCGGAGGAAGGCGAAGTGAAGAAAGCGCATTACACGCTGGTGCAGACGCTGGCAGAAAAATTCCGGGATGGGGCCGGCAGCATTGTTTGCCGGGAGATTTTGAAAAACCCTCCCTCTGACCCCAATCCCACCCCCAGAACCGATGCCTTTTATGCCCAGCGACCCTGCGTGCGCATGGTAACCTTGGCTGTGGGCATTCTGGAGGACTACATAGGGGAACATCCCGTAAATTGATGCATGAGGACGGCGCTGAAAAGCGCCGTCTTTTTGCTTATGCACACGCTAAAAAGACAAATGTTTGCCATGCAAAAACAAAGCGATTTGCGGATTTTTGCCGGGAGAAAGGTACTATTTGCAGAAATTTGCAGGGCAAATTCCAAATGTTTTGTAAAAATGACAAAAATAAGCATTGAAATTGTTGCTATCTTCGTGTATAATGTACGTATTGCGGTGAAAATACCGCCGTCCACGAAAGGAGATTGAACATACATGTACACTGCAAACGCTATTCGTAACATCTGCTTGCTGGGCCATAGTGGCAGCGGCAAGACTGCTCTGGCAGAAAGCTTACTCTACATGACCGGTGTGATTGACCGTATGGGCAAGAATGCCGACGGCAACACTGTTTGTGATTATGACCCGGAGGAAATCCGCCGTAATGTTTCCATTTCTGCTTCTTTGGTGCCTCTGGAGTATAAGAACACCAAGCTGAACATTCTGGATGCCCCCGGTGGCTTTGACTTTTCCGGCGCAGTTATGGAGTCTCTCCGTGCCGCGGATGCTGCCATCATTGTGTGCTCTGCCAAGGACGGTATCACCGTTGGTCTGGAAAAGGCATGGAAGTACTGCGAAGAGCGGAATATGCCCTGCATGATCTACATTTCCAAGGTTGACGAGGACAATTCCGATTACAATGCCACCTTCAATGCCCTCCGGGATAAGTACGGCAACCGCATTGCTCCCGTGGTTGTGCCTATTTGGGACGCAAACCGTAAGGTTACCGGTATTATTGATGTGCTGAACAAGCGCGCCTATGAGATGCAGAATCTGAAGCGGGTGGAAATCGACATCCCCGAAGGCAAGGAGGATGTGATCACCGAGTTCAACGATGCTCTGAAGGAGGCTGTCGCCGAAACCAGCGAGGAATTTATGGACAAGTTCTTCGGCGGTGAGGACTTTACTTATGCCGAGATGATTCAGGGTATGCACAAGGGCGTTCTGGAACGCACCCTGTTCCCTGTGGTGTGCGGCTCCGGCATGAACTGCCTGGGCAGCCTGATGCTGATGGATCAGCTGATCGACCTGTTCCCCAATCCCATTGAAGGCAACTACCATAAGGCAACGTTGGCTGACGGCACTACCGAGGAGTTCGTGGTATCTCCCGGCGGCGTGCCCTCCGCATTCGTGTTTAAGACCGTTTCCGACCAGTACGGCAAGTACTCCTATGTGAAGGTTCTCTCCGGTGAGATTACCTCCGATACGACCTTGGTTAATGCCCGTACCGGCGAGACCGAAAAGCTGGGAAGACTGTATTCTATGTGCGGCAAGAAGGCGACCGAGGTTAAGGTGCTCTCCTGCGGCGATATCGGCGCCATCGGTAAGATGGACAAGGTCAAGACCGGCGATACTCTGTGCGATCCCCGTAAGGTGGTCAGCCTGAAACAGATTCCTTACGCGCCCTCCTGCTATTCCATGGCAATTTCTCCCAAGACCAAGGGCCAGGAAGAAAAAGTGGCGGCAGGTCTTACCCGTCTGAACGAGGAAGATCCCTCCTTCTCCATCATTAACAACGCCGAGACCCGTCAGATGGTGCTCTCCGGCGCCGGCGATCAGCATCTGGATGTGCTGGTTGCAAAGCTGAAGAGCCGCTTCGGTGTGGACGCAGAGCTGAGCCCCGCAAAGGTTGCCTTCCGTGAAAAGATCAAGAAGACCGTGCAGGCCCATGGCCGTCATAAGAAGCAGACCGGCGGTTCCGGCCAGTTCGGTGACGTTTGGATTCGTTTTGAGCCTCAGGAGGAGCAGGACGAGCTGATCTTCGACGTGGAAGTCGTTGGCGGCGCTGTTCCCAAGAACTTTAACCCCGCTGTTGAAAAGGGCATTCAGGAAGCTGTCCTGAAAGGACCTCTGGCAGGCTACCCCATGGTGGGTCTGAAGGCTGTCCTGTACGATGGCTCTTACCACCCTGTTGACTCCAACGAAATGGCCTTTAAGCTGGCTGCCATTCTGGCGTTCAAGGAGGCAATGCCCAACGCAATGCCCACCCTGCTGGAGCCGGTTGGCGCGCTGGCAGTTACCGTTCCCGAGTCCTATGTGGGCGACGTGATGGGCGATCTGAGCAAGCGCCGCGGCCGTCCTATGGGTATGAACCCGGATGCCGACGGCAACACCGTGGTGGAAGCGGAAGTTCCCATGGCGGAAATGAGCAGCTACGCCATTGACCTGCGGGCAATGACCCAGGCACGTGGCTCCTTCACGCTGGAATTTGTCCGGTATGAGGAAGTGCCCAAGGCAAATCAGCAGAAGATTATCGACGAAGCCAAGAACGACGAATAATAGCATAACGAAAAGCGGTGCAGAATGAATCGTTCTGCACCGCTTTTTTGTGGAAAAATATGACCATCTGTGTTATACTGACAGAAACGGACGAAGAGAGGGGAGAAAAGCATGCTGCCGGAGGGCTTCTTACAGAGAATAGAAAATCAGCTGGGGGAGGAATACCCTACTTTTTTACAGAGCCTGGAGCGCCCCAGAGCGGTGGCGCTGCGGTTGAATCCCCTGAAAGGGGAAGCGCCAATGCTGCCCTTTACGCTGGATCGTGTGCCTTGGGAAGAACAGGGGTATTATTATGACCCGGAGAGCCGGCCCGGTCTGCACCCCTATCACGATGCCGGCGTATACTATTTACAGGAGGCCAGCGCCATGTCAGCGGTGGCGCTGCTGGACCCCCAGCCGGGGGAACGGGTATGCGATTTGTGCGCGGCGCCCGGAGGAAAATCCACCCAGATTGCCGGCAGAATGTTGGGAGAGGGCTTTCTCCTGTGTAACGAAATTCACCCCAAGCGGGCGCAGATTCTTGCCCGGAATATAGAGCGGTTCGGCGTTGCCAACGCCATGGTGACCAATGAACACCCCGCCCGTCTGGCGGAGAAATACCCCGGCTTTTTTGACCGTGTGCTGGTGGATGCGCCCTGCTCCGGAGAGGGAATGTTCCGCAAGGAGGAGGCTGCGGTCACCGATTGGAGTCAGGAGACGGTGGAGATGTGCGCCCGTCGGCAGCGTGAGATTTTGCAATCTGCGGCGGCGCTGCTGGCTTCCGGCGGCCGGTTGGTGTACTCTACCTGCACCTTTGCGCCGGAGGAAAACGAGCAGACAGTGGAAAGCTTCCTGGGAGAGCACCCGGAATTTGAAAGGGAACCGGTGGAGGCGCCTTGGTTTACCCCGGTGGGTGTGGGTATGTATCGACTGTGGCCCCATAAGCTGCTGGGCGAGGGACATTTTGTGGCGGTGCTAAGGAAACGGGAGGGAAAGGAAGAAGAAACGCCCCTTGTAAAGGGGGAGAAGCTCCCTGCCCAATGGATGGAATTTGCCCGGGAGCAGGGCATAGATTTGCCGTCCGGAAAGGCGGTTTCATTCGGGCAGAGCCTATACTGGGCGCCGGAGGAGCTGCCGGATATCCGTGGCATAAAAGTGCTGCGGCCGGGCTTGGAATTGGGAGAGCTGAAAAAGGGGCGGTTTGAGCCTGCCCATGCCTTGGCGCTGTGGCTGAAAACCGCTGCCCGCACAGAGGATTTGCTGCCGGAAAGCGCCGCTCTGCAGGCATACTTAAGGGGTGAAGTGGTGGAAAGCCAAAACCGCGGCTGGACGCTGGTACGGGTGGACACCTTCTCCATCGGATGGGGAAAAGGTGACGGAAAAGTGCTGAAAAACCACTATCCAAAGGGTTTACGCCGATAAAGCATAGGAAAATTATACTTTACACAAGGGTAAATCTATGGTATACTGATAAGGTGTTAAAATGAATTTTGCAAGGAGTGAATCATCCTTGGCGACATATTTAATTAACGGCGGTCGGCGCCTGGAGGGCTCGGTGACCATCAGCGGCGCGAAGAACGCTGCGGTGGCGATTTTGCCGGCGGCCCTCTTGGTCAGCGGAAAGTGCCGTGTGGAGAATGTGCCGGACATTTCCGATGTGCGGATTCTGCTGGATATTCTGGCAGATATGGGCGCGGACATAGCCTATGAAGACAGCAGCACGGTGGTTCTGGACTGCTCCAATGTGAAAAGCACCCATCCCAATCCGGAATTGGTGCGGAAAATGCGGGCAAGCTATTATCTCATGGGCGCTCTTCTCAGTCGGTTCCACAGAGCCAGTGTGGCCCTGCCCGGCGGCTGCAATTTCGCCTCCCGACCCATCGACCAGCATATCAAGGGCTTTGCCGCGCTGGGCGCTGAAGTGGACGAGACGGAAGATTATGTAAACCTATCCCCCGGTCCCGAAGGCCTGCATGGTAATAGAGTGAGCCTGGATATAGTCAGCGTAGGCGCTACGGTGAATATCATCATGGCGGCGTGCCTTCTGCCCGGTCAGACGGTGATTGAAAACGCCGCAAAGGAGCCTCATATTGTTGATTTGGCAAACTTCCTCAACACCATGGGCGCCCATATTTCCGGCGCTGGCACGGATACGGTGAAGATCCGCGGTGTGGAGCGGCTTACCGGCGGCACTTACGCCATTATTCCCGACCAGATCGAGGCGGGTACGTATCTTGCGGCGGTGTCCGCCGCCGGCGGAAACGTGCTGGTGCAAAACGTGATTCCCAAGCACATGGACTGCATTACTTCGAAGCTGCAGGAAATGGGCGTGAAGTTTATCAACTACGACGATTCCATACGGGTAATATCCGATGGAAAGCTGAAGCATACCACGGTAAAAACCCGTCCCTATCCCGGATTTCCCACAGATATGCAGGCGCAGGTCTGTGTGTGTATGAGCATCGCCGAGGGCATCAGCCGGCTGACGGAGAGTGTGTATGAGACCCGCTTCTTCGGCTATTGCACAGAGCTTGCCAGCATGGGCGCGGATATCCTTATCAACGGGAAAACTGCCATTGTCAGCGGTCGGGAAAAGCTGACCGGCGCCAGTGTGCGCGCCCATGATTTGCGGGCAGGCGCGGCGCTGGTGATTGCGGGTCTGGTAGCAGAGGGAACCACCCAAGTGGAAAATGTCCACTTCATTGAGCGCGGCTATGAGCGTCTGGTGGAAAAACTGGCGGCGCTGGGCGCGGATATCAAACGAATTGAAGATGAAACAACTCCCATCGAGTGATGGGAGTTGTTTTTTATAAAAGTGTTTTCCGCAGTTCGTCGGCAGGCAGGGGGGACAGATACGCGGGGGGGATGTCGAAAACGGTCTTTCCGCCGAAGCTGCCGTCCTTTGCCAGCCGCCACGCCGCTCTGGCGTAAGCCACCAGTACATTGGCGGTGAATTCCGGATTGGAATCCAAGGTAAGGGTGTACTCTATCCGCTGCCGGTGTTCTTTGCCGGTGGTGCCGGTGCGAATCACCGTTCCGCCGTGGGGCATACCGCTGTGGTCCCGGAGCAGCTCCTCCTGGGAGATGAAATGCACTGTGGTGTGGTAATCGGCAAAGTAGCCGGGCATGGTCTTGATTTCCTGCTCAATACGGGCCTTATCTGCGTTGGGCGCAGCTACCACATAACACACCCGGGTGTGCTTGTCAGCGGTGGACAGAACCGGATTTTCTCCGGAACGCGCCCGGTCAAGCGCCTCTGCCACAGGAACCGTATACTGCCGGGCGTCCAATACCCCCTCAATTCTGCGAATGGCGTCGGAATGTCCCTGACTGATGCCCTTGCCCCAGAAGGTATAGTCATTTCCCTGCGGGAGGATACATCTGCCCAACAGCCTTTGCAGGCTGAACATACCCGGGTCCCAGCCGACGCTGATGAGAGCTACGTGACCGGATTCCTTTGCGGCTTTGTCACAGGCGGCAAAGTGGGTGGGGATTTGGCTGTGGTTGTCGTAGCTATCCACAATATGAAAATGTTTTGCCAGCGCCGGGCTTTGCGCGGGAAGGTCCGTTGCGCTGCCGCCGCAGAGAATCAGTACGTCAATGTCCCCTTTTTTATCCAAAAGGCTGCACTCCGGATATACAGGCACACCGGGGGTGCAAAGGGTCAGCGTATCCGGCTGCCGGCGGGTAAATACCCCCACCAGTTCCATATCCGGATTCTGTGTGATGGCCAGCTCTACGCCTTTTCCCAGATTGCCGTAGCCCAGAATGCCAATACGAATTTTCTTCTCCATAGTTATTTCTCCTTTATGCGAATAAAGCTGTGGACAGATACCGATCACCGGTGTCCGGCAGCAGCACCACAATGGTCTTGCCCGGGTGTTCCTCCGCCAGCATAAGGGCGGCGTGGAGGGCGGCGCCGGAGGAAATGCCCACTAAGATCCCTTCGGTTTTTCCCAAAAGACGGGCAGCAGCGTATGCCTGTTCCTCGGTAACCTGCACAACCCGGTCATAAATTCCGGTGTTCAGCACCTTGGGGATGAAATTAGCGCCCATACCCTGCAGACCGTGAGGACCTGCTTCGCCCCCGGAGAGCAGGGGAGAGCCGGCAGGCTCTACCGCCACCACCTGTACGTTGGGCTTTCTGCCTTTCAGATATTCTCCCACGCCGGTAACGGTACCGCCGGTACCCACGCCGGCAACAAAAAAGTCCACTTGACCCTCCGTATCCTGCCAAATTTCAGGACCGGTAGTATCCCGGTGGGCCTGGGCGTTGGCGGGGTTGCAAAACTGGTCGGGGATAAAGCTGCTGGGAATTTGGGCTGCCAGCGCGTTTGCTTTGTCGATAGCGCCCTGCATGCCCAGCGCGCCCGGTGTCAGCACCACCTCAGCGCCGTAGGCTTTCATAAGAGTTTGCCGCTCCACGCTCATGGAGTCGGGCATGACAATGATGGTGCGGTAGCCCCGGGCTGCCGCTACGCAGGCAAGACCGATGCCGGTGTTGCCGGAGGTGGGCTCGATAATCACAGAGCCCTCTTTTAGAAGCCCCCGCTTTTCCCCGTCCTCGATCATAGCCAGCGCCACCCGGTCCTTTACAGAACCGGCGGGATTCAAATATTCCAGCTTTGCCAGAATCCGGGCTTGCAGCCCCTTCAGACAGGTGATTCCGGTCAGCTCCAGCATGGGTGTATTGCCAATGAGCTGGCTTGCGGATTTGTAAACAGCCATATCCCAACCTCCTGATTTATAGTACCTAAATTATACCCCCGTGGAAGATTTGTTGTCAATAGGAACATTGACAAGGGGTGTTTGCTATGATATAAAAAGGAAAAAAGTGAGAGGGAGGACGCATTATGACACCCTTTGAACAGCAGATAGAAACTGTGGTGGACAGCATTCTTGCCGATTACAGCGGCAATCGGGACATTGACAGAATTGAGCTGTCCCGGCAGCCGGATAAGGATGCGGTCATTGATATTATTGAAAAGCTTCGCAGAATCGTATTTCCCGGTTACTTTCGGGACAGAAATTATCAGATGTATAATGCCAAGAACAATCTGTCCATGCTCATTGAGGATGTGATGTTCAACCTGACCCGCCAGATTGCCTTGGTGTTCCAGAGCAGCGGTCAGTCTGAGGAGGACGCCCAGAAAAGGGCGCAGGAGGTGTGCATGGAGTTCTTCCGGCAGATTCCCGCTGTGCGTGCCATGGTGCAGACGGATTTGCAGGCTGCCTACGAGGGTGACCCGGCAGCCACCGGCATGGCGGAAATTATCTTTGCCTACCCTGGTCTGTTTGCCATTACGGTGTACCGCCTGGCCCATCTGCTGTACACCCTGCAGGTGCCGATGATTCCCAGAATTATGACTGAGCATGCCCACAGCATTACCGGTATTGACATTCACCCCGGCGCTACCGTTGGTAAGTATTTCTTCATTGACCACGGTACGGGCATTGTGGTGGGTGAGACCACGGTGATTGGGGATAATGTGAAAATCTATCAGGGTGTAACCCTGGGCGCGCTGTCTACCCGTGGGGGGCAAAGCCTGCGGGGCAAACGCCGCCACCCCACCATTGAGGACAATGTGACTATTTACGCCGGCGCGTCTGTGCTGGGTGGCGAAACGGTAATCGGACGGGATTCGGTGATTGGCTCCAATGCCTTCATTACCAAGTCCGTTGCGCCCTGCACCACCGTGAGTATGAAAAACCAGGAGCTGCAAATGAAGGCCCGGAAGGGCTGCGAAAACTGCGAGCGCCAGTTCTGCTGTGAATAAATTTCCGGGGCTGCTGCAAAATTGAGATTTTGCAGCAGCCCTCTATATTAACAGTCCTTCGATTGTGAATGTAGGGGCGGTCAATGACCGCCCGCGGGCGACGAATCGTCGCCCCTACGTTCTTTTAAGGTGATGTTTGGTTTATTTGTCGGAGGGCAGCAGAAGCAGCAGGGGATACAGCAGCCGCGCGTGGCTGCTGTCTACCACCTTCCAGTAACCCCCGTCCTGCTGGAAATAGTGGAAGTCCTGCAAAACAATGGCGCTGTCCGGCCCGTGAGAGTATTGCAGGGTAATCTGGCAGGAAATGCCCGATGCTTCTGCCGGAATCACCGGTCCGTGGGGACGGAGCAGGCGTATATAATTTAAGACGGATTGCAGACTTTCGTCTTCGGTGTAGGTGCGGCTAAGGGTGTCGCCGTATTGAATCTGCGCGCCGGTAACCACCCGGCAGACAGGCGTTTCCTGCGCGGTACAGCCGCCCAGCAGAAGTGCAAAGATTAAAATAAAAGCAATGTGTTTCATACCTAATACCTCTTGCTTTCAGTATGGCACAAAACCGCGGAAAATATAAAACGGGTGCTGCGGTTTTCCGCAGCACCCGTTAAATTTGATGTATAAATTAGCCGTTGACGTTGTAGTCGGCGCTCAAAAGGTTCATAGCCTTGCAGAGCTTGTGCAGGTAGATGAAAGGTCCAATGCCAATCAGGGAGCCCAGGACGTTCCACAGCCAGTAGCTGGAGGCGCCAAAGTCATAGCCGATGCCCCGACGGGTCAGCTCATTGCCGATACGGTTGGAAATTCTGTGGTACCAAACAATGCCGGCAATGCCAAGCGTAATGGGGGCCACAATAAAGAGGAGCAGGCAGTAGTGCATGGTCTTTTTGCCGTCGTGGCGGCTGGCAATCAGGTTGATGTCAGTAGACACCTTGGAGTAGAACACCAACGCATAGATGCCGCATGTGATCAGGGAGAGCAGGATAAACTTTACCAGTCCTCGCTTGGTTTGCAGCTGCAAAACGGGGGCGTTGTTGACAACTTCTGACATGATAGGTTACCTCTTTTCTTTTATTTGTCGCAATAGAATTGCTGATTACAGTATATTTTATGTTGGGGATGTTGTCAATAAGAATCATTTCAAAGAAGAGAAGATGCGCAGGCAAATTCCAAATTGTGGGTTCTCTCTCTTGTAAAGCGGTAATTTTTGTGTTAGACTATATGGAAATACTATGCCTTTTGGAGGAAAGTTATGCAACAACTATGTCCGCCGTAACCCCCCTCCTGCGCTTTTTAGGAAACGATATATGGAGGAAAGTTATGTCAACCATAAAAGAAGAAATCAGCCGCCGCCGGACCTTTGCGATTATTTCCCACCCGGAC
Source organism: Faecousia sp. (assembly GCA_045540155.1). Lineage (GTDB taxonomy): Bacteria > Bacillota > Clostridia > Oscillospirales > Oscillospiraceae > Faecousia. Next base: position 7,202 of record JAZQGT010000042.1, on the reverse strand, counting down.
GCCGGTAAAACCACTTTGACGGAAAAATTCCTGCTCTACGGCGGCGCGATTGCCCAGGCAGGCGTGGTTAAGGGCAAGAAGAATTCCCGCGCCGCCACCTCCGACTGGATGGAGATTGAGAAGCAGCGCGGCATCTCGGTTACCAGCTCCGTTATGCAGTTCCAGTATGGCGGTTTCTGTATCAACATTCTGGACACCCCCGGCCACCAGGACTTTTCCGAGGATACCTACCGCACGCTGATGGCGGCGGACAGCGCGGTGATGGTCATTGACGGCGCCAAGGGCGTAGAGCCCCAGACCAGAAAGCTCTTTAAGGTCTGCGCCATGCGGCACATTCCTATTTTTACCTTCATCAACAAGATGGACCGGGAGACCAAAGACCCCTTTGACCTGCTGGACGAGGTGGAGCGGGAGCTGGGCATCGAGACCTATGCCATGAACTGGCCCATTGGCTCCGGCAAGGATTTTCAAGGTGTGTATGACCGGGAAAAGAGCCAGCTGCTGTTCTTCTCCGGCCTCAACGGTAAGGCAAAGGCAGACAAGCTGGAAGTGGATCTGTACGACAGCAAGGTAGCGGAATTGCTGGATTCTCAGAGCAAGCATCAGCAGCTGATTGACGATGTGGAGCTGCTCTCTGCCGGACGGGAGATGGATTTTGAGGCGGTGCGCAGCGGCACCTTGAGCCCGGTGTTTTTTGGTTCTGCACTGACCAATTTCGGCATTGAGCCGTTCTTGGAAAACTTTCTGAAGCTGACCCCGCCGCCCCTGTCCCGGGTGGCAGACTGCGGGGAAATTGACGTGTTCAGCCCGGATTTTTCCGCCTTTGTGTTCAAAATTCAGGCGAACATGAACAAGGCGCATCGGGACCGGCTGGCGTTTATGCGTATCTGCTCCGGAAAATTCCAGCGGGATGCGGAGTACTACCACATGCAGGGCGGCCCGAAAATGCGTCTGTCCCAGCCCCAGCAGCTGATGGCGGCGGAACGGGAAATTGTGGACGAGGCTTATGCAGGTGACGTAATCGGCGTGTTTGACCCGGGCATTTTCTCTATCGGAGACACCGTCACAGTAGCAAATAAGAAGTTCCTGTATTCCGGTATTCCCACCTTCGCCCCCGAGCATTTCTGTCGGGTGTCGGCAAAGGATTCCATGAAGCGCAAGCAGTTCGTCAAGGGTACGGAGCAGATTGCCCAGGAGGGCGCTATTCAGATTTTCAAGGTGCCCAATTCCGGTATGGAAGAGGTCATCGTGGGCGTGGTGGGCACGCTGCAGTTTGATGTGTTCCAGTACCGGATGAAGAATGAATACGGCGTGGATTTGCGCATGGACATGCTCCCCTACGAGGAGATTCGTCTCATCGACAGCTATCCCGGCGATCTGTCAGACCTGAATCTGGGCAGCGACGCGGAGCTTTTGGAGGACTACCGGGGGCGGAACCTGCTGGTGTTCAGCAGCTTCTGGGCCATTGATTTTACCTGCAAGCGCAATCCCGGGCTGACGCTGAAAGAGATTGTTGTGGAAGAGGGATAAAGTATGAAAAGACCCACCTTGACGGTGGGTCTTGCTTTTGTTGAATTGGGTACGGGAGTCGATTTGCATTTTTGCCTTTGGCGAAAATTAAGGTGGCCACCTGTTGCGAATGTGCGGGCGGCCAATGGCCGCCCCTACTCCGCGTAAAGGCTCTCTTGCCTGTTGTCCCTTCGGCGGCAAAAAAAGAGAGAGGGCAAGAGCCCTCTCTCTTTTTTGGAGCAGGGTACGGGAGTCGAACCCGCCTAGTCTGCTTGGGAAGCAGAAATTCTACCGATGAACTAACCCTGCGTGTGGGGCTATTATAGCAGAGGGGGATTGGAAATTCAAGCCTTATTTGTCGAAGCACTCGTTTTTTGCGGATGTATGTGCTATACTATAAAAAGGAGGCGATGGCTATGGCAGAGTACGAACTGGTGCGGGAGATACAAAATCTATGCCCCAATAATCAGATGCGGGATATATTCTTTGAGGAAGTGGAAACAGAGGACCCTGCGCAGTACGTCCGGGCGTTTCTGAAAGGAAAGGCTGTGGAATTGACTTGCGAGGAAATGCCCGGCGGCAGTATGACGATTTACGCCACCTGCGACGGGCTTGTCCAAAAATTCGTTTTTACACCTCTGTGATCTTTGTTAAAAATTCCGGCGAAAAAGTTAGGCCAACGGCTTAAATTGTGGTTGAAAAAATAAGCCGGATATGATATAGTATGTTGGAACTGGTATGGGCGCAGTGCGCCCATAAGACAACGAGAGAAAGATTTGGAGGCAAGAAAAAGAAATGAATGTTGCGCAGATTATGGAAGAACGCAGCGCCTTTTCCTTTGAAGTATTCCCCCCCAAGACCGATGTGGGAATGGAAAAGCTTTGCGGCAAGGGCGGCGTGCTGGAACAGCTGTACACCCTGAATCCCGATTACATCTCCTGTACTTACGGCGCCGGCGGTACCAACGTGGGCAAGAATCTGGAAGTGCTGGATAAAATCGTAGCTGACGGCAAGTGCACCGGTGTTACCCACTTCACCTGCATCGGCAATACCAAGGAAGGCATCAAGGAGCAGCTGCAGACCTATCTGGACCACGGCATTGACCACATGCTGGCGCTCCGGGGCGACCTGCCCTTTGGCTGGACCGGTACCGGCGGCGACCTGCATTATGCCACAGAGCTGGTGAAGTTCGTCCGGCAGGAGTTCGGCGATAAGTTCTGCATCGCAGTTGCCGGCTCTCCCGAGGGCCACATTCAGTGCCGCAGCCTGGAGGCTGACATTGCGTTCCTGAAGCAGAAGCAAGACAACGGCGCTGACTACATTATGACCCAGCTGTGCTGGGATATGGATCAGTTCCGCTACTGGCTGGACGCTATCCGCGCTGCCGGTATCTGGCTGCCTGTGGACATCGGCATTATGCCCATTCTGGATCAGGCTGCCACCATCAATATGGCTCTGTCCCGCAATGCCTGTGTGATGCCCAGAGCTCTGTCTGAGCTGATTTCCAAGCATTGGATCTTCCCCAATCCCTTCGACAAGGAGCCCTTCGACGCTGCTGCTGAGCAGAAGAAGGCTGACTTCAAGAAGGCCGGTATTGAATATACCATCGACCAGATTGACCAGTACCGCGCCTGCGGCATCGACGGCATCCACCTGTATGCCCTCAATAAGTACGAGGATGTGGCATACATTGCCAAGGAAGCCGGTCTGCTGGACCTGATTTAACCGGAAAGCATGGCAGGGGACAACCTCTGCCATGCCCCGAAAACAAAGGAGCAATTATCTATGGCAACACCCCATACCATCGCAGTAGCCGGCAAGGGCGGCGTGGGTAAGACCACCACCTGCGGCATGATTATTGATTATCTGTGCAGCAAGAAGCAGGGGCCTGTTCTTGTGGTGGACGCTGACGCCAACGCAAACCTCAACGAGGTGCTGGGCGTGGAAGTGGAAACCAGCCTGGGCGCAATTCGGGAAGAAATGGCGCAGGCAGAGCTGAAGGGCAGTATTCCTGCCGGCATGACCAAGGCTGACTATGCGGATTTCAAGTTCAGCTCCGCCATTGTGGAGGAAGATGACTTTGATATGCTGGTGATGGGCCGCACCCAGGGAAAGGGCTGCTATTGCTATGTCAATGGCGTGCTGAAATCCCAGGTGGACAAGTATGCCAGGAATTACAGCTACATCGTTATGGACAATGAGGCGGGACTTGAACACGTGGCAAGAGGGACCCTTCCCAAGGTTGACACCATGCTGCTGGTCTCCGACTGCTCCCGGCGGGGTATTCAGGCAGCGGCGCGAGTTGCCGAAATTGTGGAAGAGATGAACCTGCAGCCTGGGGTGATGGGCCTGATTGTCAACCGGGCGCCAGACGGCAAGCTGGACGACGGCGTGCAGGAGGAAATTGCCAAGCACGGCCTCAAGTTGCTGGGCGTGCTGCCTCAGGACGACGGGGTCTATCGGTGCGACTGCGCCGGTGAGCCGTCGGCAAAGCTGCCCGACACCAACCCTGTGAAAACAGCGGTGAAGCAAATTATGCAGTCCCTGGGACTGTAAAACGCAAGGATTCAAAATCAGGATACCCAACCGTATCGGATTTGAGAATAAAAAACATTATATTTTTATAAGGGGGATATTTACCATGTCTTTCGTTCCCAAGACGCAGCCCTTCAGCGGCAAGATCAATGCCGTGACTCTGGGCTCCGGTGACAAGGCAATCGTCATCGGCGGTCAGAATGTGCTGCCCTTCTACTCTTTCGATGCACCCATCGAAAACGCACCCAAAATCGGCGTTGAAGTGTCCGATGTTGCTGCTCAGTGGAATTGGCCCGGTCTGGCCGACTTCTACGCAGGCTGCACCTCCATGGTGGACTATGCCAAGAAGGCAGCAACCGTTGAAGGCGCTGACTTCATCTGCCTGAACTTCGTGGGCGCTGACCCCAACGGCGCGGATCGTCCCGTTGCTGACTGCGTGGCAGATGCAAAGGCTGTTGCCGAAGCAGTAGACCTGCCCATCGTGGTTATAGGCTGCAAGCACCTGGAAAAGGACGCTGAGCTGTTCGCTGCCATCGCTGAGGCACTGGCCGGCAAGAACGTGCTGTTTATGTCCGCAAAGAACGAGAACTACAAGACTGTCGGTGCCGCGGTTGCGCTGGCAAACGGTCAGAAGCTGGGTGCTGAGACCGCTGACGACATCAACCTGGCCAAGCAGCTGAACATTATGCTCAAGGGCCTGAATGTGAATCCCGAGTCCGTGGTAATGGACATCGGTACTGCCGCTGTTGGTTACGGCTATGAGTATGCCGCTTCCACCTTCGACCGTATCCGTCTTGCCGCGCTGGCTCAGGGCGATGCTGATCTGCAGATGCCCATTCTGGCTGCCGTTTGCAACGACACCTGGGGTGTCAAGGAATCCACCGCCTCCGAAGAGGACGAGCCCGCATGGGGCTGCATGGAAGAGCGCGCCATCTCTATGGAAGTCGCTACCGCAGCAGCTGACCTGACCGGCGGCGCTGACGCTGTTGTTCTGCGTCACCCCGCGTCCGTGGCTACCATCAAGAAGTTCATCACTGAACTTGTATAATCGGAAGTAAGGAGGATACATAACAATGGCTTTGAAAGGTCTTGATATTTTTAAGCTGTCTCCTAAGAAGAACTGTAAGGAGTGCGGCAGCCCCACCTGTATGGCATTCTGCATGAAGGTGGCGCAGGGCGCTGTTGAACTGAGCAAGTGCCCCTACTTCTCCGAGGAAGCTCTGGCAACCCTGAATTCCGCCACCGCTCCTCTGATGCAGACCATTTCCGTTGGCGATTATAAGCTGGGCGGCGAGACCGTTCTGTTCCGTCACGAGAAGACTCTGGTTAATAAGAACCTGTTCGCTGTTTCTCTGTGCACCTGCATGGACGAAGCAACTGTTGATGCTAAGCTGGCTGATATGGCCAAGGTCGACTATGAGCGTATCGGCGAGCGTATGTACGTGGAGTTTGTTCAGGTTGCCAATATGCAGAATGACCCCGCTGTGTACGCAGAGCTGGTCAAGAAGGCTGCTGCTACCGGCCGCGCTCTTGTTCTGGAGTGCTGGGATGTGGCGTGCGCTAAGGCTGCGCTGGAAGTTGCCAGCAAGAACGTAATTCTCGACGGCGCTACTCCCGACAACTGGGAAGCTATGAACGAGCTGGCTACTGCCTCCGGCGTGACGCTGGGCGTTTGGGCAGAGAACATCCCCGACCTGTACGACACCGTGAAAAATCTGGAAGCCAAGGGCAACAAGAACCTGATTCTGGATGTGACCGGCAAGACCGCCAAGGAAACCCTGGCCAATGCCGTCAACGTGCGCCGTACCGCTCTGAAGCAGGAAGACCGTACCTTCGGTTATCCCTCCATCGTGAACCTGGCTAAGGTTGCCAAGGGCGACGATCGCCTGCAGACCGCTCTGGCTGCCATGTTTGTTGAAAAGTACGCTTCCATCATTGTGATGTCCAACATGTCCTACGCACAGGCTCTGCCTCTGTACGGCCTGCGTCAGAACATCTACACCGATCCTCAGAAGCCCATGAAGGTGGAGGCGAAGGTTTACCCCATCAACGGCGCTGACGAGAACAGCCCCTGCTGCCTGACCGTTGACTTTGCGCTGACCTACTTCCTGGTCTCCGGCGAACTGCAGCGTTCCGGCCAGCCTGTGAACCTGATCATCACCGATGCCTCCGGTATGTCCGTGCTGACTGCCTGGGCTGCCGGCAAGCTGTCCTCCTCCACCATCAAGAAGACCTTCGAGGAGCTGGACATCGCTAATAAGATTAAGAACCGTACCCTGATTATCCCCGGCAAGGTTGCCGTTATGAAGGGCGAAATTCAGGAGAAGCTGCCTGAGTGGAATGTGGTTGTCGGTCCTCTGGAGGCTGTTCAGCTGCCCAAGTACATGAAGGATAAGGAGTACGAGGCCGGTGTGAAGGCTGCTGAGGCTGAGCGCGCCGCGAAGGCCGGTACTGTTCAGGAGGTTGTGAAGGAGCTGTCCTTCGACGAGCTGCTGGCTACCAAGGTTCCCGCTATCGAAGTGGTGGATATGGGTGTTTCCTACAAGGGTCACAACCCCGAGTCCAAGACCTTCGTTACCATCGGCGAGCGTATCCACTGCATCGCTCCCGCTATCCGCAAGGCTATGGACGAGCGCGATCCCGCTCCCATTCTGGAGCGTGCCGCTGCGCAGATCAAGGCCGGCGCTACCTATCTGGACGTGAACATCGGACCTGCTGAGAAGGACGGTCCCGAGCGTATGATGTGGGCGGTCAAGCTGCTGCAGGAGAACTTCAACAATGTTCCTCTGGCTCTGGATACTGCCAATATGCGCGCCATCGAAGCAGGCATCAAGGTTTACAACCGGGAAAACGGCAAGCCCATCGTCAACTCCGCTGACGCCGGCTCCCGTATCGGCTACATCGACCTGGCTGCTGCCAACGATGCGATCTGTATCGCTCTGTGTTCCGCTGACGGCATCGCCAAGGACAACGAAGAGCGTATGGTCCACTGTGATAATATGCTGGAGCGCGGTCTGTCTCTGGGTATGTCCTCCGACGACCTGTGGTTCGACCCCCTGTTCCTGGTTGTTAAGGGTATGCAGGACAAGCAGATGGAGGTTCTGGAGGCCATTAAGATGTTCTCCGACAAGGGCCTGAAGTCCACCGGCGGTCTGTCC
>JAZQGT010000041.1:0-20530 GCA_045540155.1 Faecousia sp. | reverse complement strand
AAGGCTCGTTCAGGCTTTCCATATAAGCGATCGCCTCGGCACGGGGCTTTTCGCTGCGCTCCAGACGGATACGCTCCTTGACGATCTTCTTCATCTCTGCCTCGATCTGGGAAAGATGCTCGGGGGTGAAGGAAAAGGGAGCGTCAAAGTCGTAGTACCAGCCCTCGTCGATTGCAGGACCGATGGCAAGCTGCACCTCGGGCCACAGACGCTTTACAGCCTGCGCCATGATGTGGCTGCAGGTATGCCAGAAGGTCTTGCGGTACTCGGGGTTTTCAAAGGTGTACAGGTTTTCGTTTTCCATTTTTGAGTTCCTCCTTTTGATTGGGGAAGGCATAAAAAATACCCACCCCCTGAAAAATCAGGGGTGGGATACAATTATATAATGTATTCCACGGTTCCACCCTGGTTGCAGATTGCTCTGCCACTCATTGACGCAGTAACGGGCGCACCCGGCAGAGCATTTCTTCCCTGCGGCTCAGAAGTGGTATCACGCCCAACGCTACACAAAGCCTTGCACCAACCGGCTCTTCTCTGGGTGATAATTGGGTGTGCGTGTCTTCATCACAGCCTTATGGAGAAAATCTATCACAAATAACGCAAATTGTCAATGCCTGTGGAGGAAAAAGCGTGTTTTTTATAAAAAACTGGTTGCCATAATTTCGGCAACCCTTATTTGGTAAACTGGTTGCGTTTTTCAGTTTATTATGTAAACATTTTGTAATCTTTCCACAAGATATAGTGGTTTTTTTGGAATGAAACACATATTGTCCACGTTATAGTTTACATAATATTTTTTGGATAATTATTCAAAAAGTTGTCGAAAGCAGGTTTTTTGCGGAAAAAGCTTGACTTTTTCAAAAAAATTGTTATAATGGCTTCAGTTTGCGACTTGAAAGCAAATTGTAACTATTTGATACCGATTGATATTTTTCAGAAATTTACGCATATAATTCTGACGAGAGGAGGTAGCTTCTATGCTCGATTGTAATCGTTTAATGAAAAAGAAGGTAACGATGCTTACCCGTGTTGTAGCTTTGCTACTGCCGATCGTGTGCATCGTTCTGCTGCTGACGCAGACCGCTTTTGCTAAGAACACATATTTAATCAACGACGGCGGTCGTGTCACAATCCATACAACCTATGCAACCGATCCTGCTGATGTTTTGGACGAAGCCGGCTTGGAACTCAGTATGGACGATACCTATACCACTCAGGAAGGTTTGGGTATGTCTGAGATCACCATTCAGCGCAAGCAGACAGTGAATGTTGTCTACGGCGGTAAGACTATGGTGGTATCCAGCTATGGCGAAACTGTTGAATCTCTGCTTAACCGTATGGAAATTGAACTGACAGAAGAGGATGTTCTGTCTGCCACGCTCCGCACCACAACCTACGACGGTATGACCATTACCATCTCCCGCAATATCACTGTGGAAGAGACCTATACTACCGCAGTACCCTACAGCACAGAATTCTGCTATGATGCTTCCTTGGAGGAAGGTCAGCAGGTTGTTCTGACTGCCGGTAAGGACGGTCAGATCCAGTGCACAGCTATGGTTACTTATGTGGACGGCAAGGAAACCAGCCGTACCGTTTTGAGTCAGACGGTTATCAGCCATCCTGTGAATGCTTTGGTTGCTGTTGGCACTATGCTGGAAGAGCCGGAGGAGACCGAGGGTCCCACTGAGCCTCCCGCACCTACCAATCCTGCACCGTCTGAAAAGCCTGCTCAGCCCGTGATCGGCGACGGTGTCATCACTACCCCCGAGGGCGAAGTGCTGACCTACACCCGGAAGTATCAGGCTGTGGCTACTGCTTATACCAACACAGATCCCGGCTGCACCATTTGGACTGCCACCGGCACGATCTGCCGCGTTGGTGCCATTGCAGTTGACCCGAATGTGATCCCCTATGGCACCCGGATGTACATCGTGACCAATGATGGTCAGTATGTCTACGGTATTGCTGTTGCAGAAGACTGCGGCGGCGCGATCAGAGGCAACCGTGTTGACCTGTATTTCAATACCGATGCAGAGTGCTGGGCTTTTGGTGTCCGTGACTGCACCATCTATTTCCTCGGATAAGACAATAGTTGCAAATCCGCCTTTTTTCTGCTATGATGGCAGAAGAAAGGCGGATTGTTTTTATGATCGATGTATGTGACATTCAGGTGATGAAGCCGCTGCTTGCGGAGCATGGCTTTCACTTTTCAAAAGCAAAGGGACAAAATTTCTTGACCCAAAAATGGGTGCCGGAGCAAATTGCGGAGGATTCCGGCGTCAATGAAAGCGTCGGCGTGTTAGAAATCGGTCCCGGTATTGGTCCGTTGACTCAGCAGCTTGCCCTACGGGCAGGGAAGGTCTGCGCGGTGGAGCTGGATAAGCGGCTGCAGCCGATTCTGGATAGGACGGTAGGGGAGTTTCCCAATCTGGAGATTGTCTGGGATGATGTTCTGAAGCAGGACATTCCTGCCCTGGTGCGGGAGAAGTTTGCCGGTCTGCGGCCTGTGGCTTGCGCAAATTTGCCATATTACATCACTTCGCCCATTCTCACGGCGCTGCTGGAGGCGGAGTGCTTTGACGCGGTGACGGTGATGGTGCAGAAGGAAGTGGCGCTGCGGATTGCCGCAAAGCCCGGCACGGCGGATTACAGCGCCTTTACGGTGTTCTGCCAATTCTATGCCCAGCCGCAGATTCTGTTTGACGTGCCTGCCCACTGCTTCCTGCCCCAGCCTAAGGTGACGTCGGCGGTGGTGATGCTGAAGGTCCGGAAGACGCTGCCTTGGGAGATTCTGGATAAGCATACCTTCTTCCGTACGGTTCGCGCCAGCTTTGCCATGCGGCGGAAAAAGCTGCAAAACGGCTTGGCTGCGGGATTTCCGGAGCTGGGAAAGAGCGGCGCAGGGAAAGTGATTGCAGAGGTGGGTCTGCCGGAAAATGTGCGGGGGGAGACCCTGGATATCGGACAGTTTGCCGCCCTTGCCAATGCCATATACAGGAGAAAAGGCAATGATTGAATTTCTGTTTTTGGATTTAGACGACACCATTCTGGATTTCCACAAGGCAGAGGCCTTGGCCCTTGCCAAGACTCTGCGGTCCTTTGGCCTGGAGCCGGAGGAGGCGGTGCTTGCCCGGTACAGCATAATCAACAAGGCCCACTGGGAGCGGCTGGAGCGGAAAGAGCTCACCCGGGAACAGGTGCTGGTGGGGCGGTTTGCGGTGCTGTTCGGAGAATATGGCATAGCGGTAGACCCTGAGCAGTGCGCCAGAACCTACGAGGCCAATCTGTCGGTGGGACATTACTTCCTGCCCGGCGCGCGGGAAGCGGTGGAACGCCTTAGCAAGAAATATAAGCTGTATCTTGCCAGCAACGGCACTGCCAAGGTGCAGGCGGGACGGCTGGAAAGCGCCAATATAGGTCATTTCTTTCAGGAGATTTTCATTTCTCAGGAGATAGGCGCCAACAAGCCGGATCCGGTGTATTTTCAGCGGTGCTTTGCGCGGATTCCCGGTTTTGATGTAAAAAAAGCTGTGATGGTGGGGGACAGCCTCACCTCGGATATACTGGGCGGTATGCAGGCGGGGATGAAAACCTGTTGGGTGAACCCCGGGGGCAGTCCGCGCCGGGAGGACATTTCGCCGGATTTTGAAATTGAAGCGTTGTCCCAGCTGGAGGCTTTGTTAGAGGAAATCAACAGGTAAAATAATGGGAAATACCCGGTATCGTTGACCAAACGATACCGGGTATTCCACAAAAAGAGAGATAAGAAAAAGAAAAGGAAAGATGTATTACCTACGTTGCAACTGTATTATATCACCCTGTATACAAAAATGCAAGAAAAATATTATTAAAATAGTATGAAGGGTATAGAAAAACAGCCTGCAAATTTGTTAAAAATAACCAAATGGGGAGATGCTTGGTATCTCCCCATTGCTGTTACAGGTGCAGAACCCGGTCTTTGATCTCTTGGGTGCGGCCCTGATTCCAATACTGGGTGCCGATGTAGCCGCAGGTACGGCGGGCTACATTCATTTTGCTCTGATCGGTGTTGCCGCACTGGGGACACACCCAGACCAGCTTGCCGTCATCTTCCCGAATTTCAATTTCCCCGTCAAAGCCGCAGCACTGGCAGTAATCGGATTTGGTGTTCAGCTCCGCGTACATGATGTTGTCGTAAATAAACTTCATCACTTCCAGTACAGCGTCAATATTCTGCTGCATGTTGGGTACTTCCACGTAGCTGATTGCGCCGCCGGGGGACAGCTGCTGGAACTCGGATTCGAAGCGCAGCTTGGTGAAGGCGTCGATTTCCTCGGTGACGTGCACATGGTAGGAGTTAGTGATATAGCTCTTGTCGGTAATGCCGGGAATCTGCCCGAAGCGCTGCTGAAGGCACTTGGAGAATTTGTAGGTGGTGGATTCCAGAGGCGTGCCGTACAGGGAGGAGTCGATGTTGTGCTTGGCCTTCCACCCCTTGCAGGCATCGTCCATGTGCTGCATTACCTGCAGGGCAAAGGGCTTTGCCTCCGCGTCGGTGTGGGAGCGGCCGGTCATATACTTGACGCACTCATAAAGTCCTGCGTAGCCAAGGCTGATGGTGGAGTAGCCGCCGTAGAGCAGCTTGTCGATGGGTTCGCCCTTCTCCAAACGCGCCAGCGCGCCGTACTGCCACAGAATGGGCGCAGCGTCGGACAGGGTGCCTTTCAGCCGCTCATGGCGGCACAGCAGCGCCCGGTAGCAAAGGTCCAGACGCTCATCAAAAATCTGCCAGAATTTGTCCATATCCTTGCCAGACGACAGCGCCACGTCCACAAGGTTGATGGTGACAACGCCCTGATTGAACCGGCCGTAGTACTTATGCTTGCCCGGCTCGTAATTTCCGGCATTGGCAATGTTACCCGCACCGGCTTCCGTAAACCGGTCGGGAGTGAGGAAGGAGCGGCAGCCCATACATACATATACATCGCCCTTGAATTCCAGCATCTTCTTCTCGCTGATGTAGTCGGGCACCATACGCTTGGCAGTCACCTGAGCAGCCAGCTTGGTCAAGTACCAGTAAGGGGAATCCTCGGTGATATTGTCCTCCTCCAGCACATAAATCAGCTTGGGGAAGGCGGGGGTGATCCACACGCCCTTTTCGTTCTTCACGCCCTCATAGCGCTGGCGGAGCATTTCCTCGATGATCAGCGCCAGGTCCTTTTTCTCCTGCTCGTTACGGGCCTCGTTCAGGTACATAAAGACGGTAATAAAGGGGGCTTGTCCGTTGGTAGTCATCAAGGTTACCACCTGATACTGGATGGTCTGCACGCCCCGGCTGATTTCCTCCCGCAGTCTGTTTTCCACCAATTTGGAGATGGCTTCCTCGGTGGGGGTAACACCCAGTTCCGCCATTTCTTTTTCCACAACCTTGCGGATCCGCTCCCGGCTGATTTGCACAAAGGGGGCAAGGTGGGTAAGGCTGATGGACTGGCCGCCGTACTGATTGGATGCCACCTGGGCGATAATCTGAGTGGCAATGTTGCAGGCGGTGGAGAAGGAGTGGGGCTTTTCAATTAAGGTGCCGGAGATGACCGTGCCGTTTTGCAGCATGTCCTCCAGATTCACCAGGTCGCAGTTGTGCATGTGCTGGGCATAGTAGTCCGCATCGTGGAAGTGGATAATGCCGGCGTTGTGGGCGTCCACAATGTCCTTGGGCAGCAGAATGCGGCTGGTAATGTCCTTGCTCACTTCGCCTGCCATATAGTCCCGCTGGACGGCGTTGATGGTGGGATTCTTGTTGGCATTCTCCTGCTTGACCTCTTCGTTGTTGCACTCAATCAGCGTCAGAATCCGGTCATCGGTGGTGTTGGACTGGCGCAGCAGGCTCCGGGTATAGCGGTAGGTGATATAGCATTTGGCAACCTCATAGGCGCCGTGGGCCATAATCGCCTTTTCCACCAAATCCTGAATCTCCTCCACGGAGGGGCTGCGGCCCAGCTCCTCACAGCTGATTTGCACGTGCTCGGTGATGCGCTTAATCTGCAGGGGGGTCATTCGCACACTTTCTTCCACGGCGTTGTTGGCCTTGGTGATGGCGGTCTCGATTTTGCCGGCATCAAAAGTCACTTCTGCGCCGTTGCGCTTTATAATCTTCATATTGAAATCCTCCTTTGAAGATACCGTTCTACAATTTCCGCGTGTAAACCCAATTATACTACATATTGTGTTTTTTGCAAGAGGCAAACACAAAATAATGTAAAATTTTCGCTGGTAATATTTGAAAAAACACCGGGTCTGCCGCTTTCTCTTGCACCTGCGCTCCGGCGAGTGCATAAACTGTCCCATAAGCGCTCAAAGCTTATTCCCAAAAATTTATCGGGAGGTATTACCATGTCAGAGTGTTGTCAGGGAAGCGTGCGCTGCAATATTGAAGATTTGCAGGAGGCCCTTTCCATTCACACCAGAAAAATTACCGACAGCTGCCGGGATAAGGACTGCATCGAGGACCTGCGGGTGTATCTGACCAGAGCGTCTCAGAATACGCTGGATACCTGCGGCGGCGCCAAGGTTCGGTGCGCAGAACTGCTGTATACTTATATAGATGTGGAGCCGGTGGCATTCGACTGCCATCATTATTGTGTGGACGCTACTTTCTACTACCGGATTCTGGCGGATGCGGTGGTGGGAGCAGGCAGACCCGTAACGCTGCACGGTGTGGCGGTGTTCTCCAAGCGGGCAGTGCTGTGCGGTGAGGACAGCAAGGCCCATATCTTCACCAGTGACACCCGGCTGGGCGGCGCCGATGGCCTTACCCGGGTCAGCGCCAACCGACCCACTGCGGTGGTGGAGGTGCTGGATCCCATGGTGCTGGGCAGCAAGGTGATAGATATATGCCAGTGCCCCAAGGAGGGGGCGGTACAGCAGATCCCCGAGGGGATTTGCGGCTGCTTTGACGAGGAGCTGGTGCTTTCCGGTGAGCAGCGCCGGCTGCTGGTGACGTTGGGACAGTTCTCTATTGTCCGGCTGGAGCGGGACGCCCAGCTGGTGGTGCCGGTGCTGGATTACAGCATTCCCACCAAGGAGTGCTGCGACAGCGCGGGCTGCGCAGAGGACCCCTGCGAGCTGTTCTCCAAAATTCCGTTCCCCACACAGGCCTTTGCGCCTACGGGCTGTGACCGGGATTGTCCCCGGGATAACGACAGTTATACTACAACCTGATAAAAAGGGCGCGTTGCAAAATGGTGCAACGCGCCTTGAAAACAGAAACTTTTTATTTACGCTCCCCCAGCCAAAAATCATAGATTTTTGACAGCCCCCTTTAACAAGGGGGCTGTTCCTTTTCGTTTAGCCGCGCATCAGGCGCTTCCGTGCCAGATTGATAGGACCTTCGGTCATGCGGGTGATCCATGCAAGGCTCTTGCCGCAGCCGTAGGCCACGCAGGAGGCAGGGTCGTCTGCCACGGTACAGGGAATACCGATCCGCTCCTGCAGCAGCAGGTCCATGCCTGGAAGCTGACTGCTGCCGCCGGTAAGGACGATGCCGGTATCCGCAATGTCCCCTACCAGTTCAGCAGAGGTGTCCTCCAGAACGGACAGGATCTCGTCGGCAATGCGGTGGGCGTGCTTTTGCAGCAGGCTGCAGATTTCTCCGGATGTGACGGGCAATTCCCGGGGCACGCCGGATTTGGCGTCCCGGCCCTTTACCACCATGGTGGTTTCCTCGTTCCGGGGGTAGACGGAGCCGATCTGGATTTTGATATTCTCTGCGGTGGGCTGGCCGATAACAATATGGTATTTCCGCCGGATATAGCGGGCAATGGCCTCGTCAAAATGGTTACCCGCCAGCTTCATGGAGGAGGCGGTGGCTACGCCGTTCATAGACAGGACCGCAATGTCTGTGGTGCCGCCGCCGATATCCACCACCAGATGGCCGTTGGGTCCGCTGATGTCCAGCCCTGCGCCCAGCGCAGCGGCCAGAGGTTCTTCGATTAAGTATACACGGCGGGCGCCGGCTTCCAGCGCAGCGTTAATCACAGAACGCTCCTCCACCTCGGTGATGCCGCTGGGTACGCTGACAATCACTCTGGGTTTTGGGGTGAACATGGAGGTCTTGCCGGTGGTCCGGAACAGGTGCTGGAGCATTTTTACGGTCATCTCGTGGTCGGAGATAACGCCGTCCTTCAAAGGGTGCATGGCAACCACGTTGCCGGGGGTACGGCCCAGCATATTCCGGGCTGCAGCGCCTACCTGCAGGATTTTGCCCGAGTTTTTGTCCACTGCCACCACGGACGGCTCCCTGGCGGTAATGCCGTTGTCTGCCTGATAAATCAGCACGTTGGAGGTGCCCAGATCAATGCCCAGATCGTTGGAGAAAAATTGCATAGTCATTCACCTACATCTTATTTGGTATTATGATTGGCCGCTGCCATTGCGGCGCAGAAAACTTCCTTAGCGCCGGCGGTGAGCAGCACCCGGGCGCATTCCGAGGCGGTTGCGCCGGTGGTAATCACATCGTCCAGCAGCAGGATGCGCTTTCCCCGCACCGTTTCCGGGGAGACAGGCACATAGGCGCCCAGTACATTGGCCCGGCGGCGGGAGACATCCCCGATGCGGGATTGGGGAGGGGTGTTGCGGATTTTTCGCAGGGTTTTGATGGGGGTTATGCCCAATTCATTCCCCACAGCCTCTGCCAGCAGTTCTACCTGGTCGTAGCCCCGGCGCAAACGGCGCAAAGGGGCGATGGGCACCCATGTAAGAATGTCGAAACCGTCCCAGCCTTCCTTTTGCAGCTTCATGGCGAGGATACGTCCATAGGCTGGGGCGTAGCTGCGGCGGCCGGAGAACTTGTAGCGCAGCAGACTGCTGCGCACTGTGTCTTTATAATACCACACCGCGGTCCATCCTGCAAGAAAAGAAAGCTTTAATTTTGATTTTCCCCACTGGGGAGTGTTCTGCCGGCAAAGATGGCAAAAGTCTGTTTCGTCTTTGGTGAGAAATTCCCTGCACAAAACACAGCGGGGAGGAAATAACAGAGATAGGAGTTTTTGCAGCATTTATATCACGTTTTTTGTTGCAGACGCAGTTTCAGCCCTGCGTACCGACGGCCGGTTTTTTCGTTTTGGGTCATGGTATGCACCGTTTCCTCCCTGCCTGTGATAATCAGCAGTTCACGGGCGCGGGTGATGGCGGTGTAGAGAATACTGCGGTTGAGCAGGTATGTCGATGCGTTCCATGCTGACAGCACCACAGCCCGGTATTCACTGCCTTGGGATTTGTGTACCGTCATGGCGTACGCCAGCTCCAGTTCGTTCAGCTGGGTAAAATCGTAATCGGCAATGCGGTCGTCATAGAGGACGGTCAGCAGTTCCGTCTGAGGGTTGATTCGTGTAATGACACCGATGTCACCGTTGAACACACCGGCGCCCACGGCGCTGCCGTCGGATTTCTTCCACAAAAGGTCATAGTTGTTCCGAATCTGCATTACCCGGTCACCCTCCCGGAAGACGGTATCGCCCTGAGCATGCTCCTGTTTGGTTTGGGTGGGGGGATTCAGAGTGGCCTGGAGCAATTTGTTTATGGAAAGGGTGCCGGCAGGGCCTTTCTTGGTGGGACAAAGCACCTGAATCTGGTCGGCGGGAATGCCCATGTTTTGGGGCAGGCGAGTGGCGCACAGCTCCGCAATGGTGCGCGCCACATCCTCTTCTGAACGGCGGGGCAGGAAGAAAAAGTCGCTTTTTGTGTTCTTTAGCTCCGGCATTTCGCCCCGGTTGACCCGGTGGGCGTTCATAACAATCAGGCTTTCCTGCGCCTGACGGAAAATCTCTGTCAGCCGGACGGTGGGCAGCACATTGCTGCGTAGCATATCGGAAAGGGGAAAGCCGGGACCCACAGGGGGCAACTGGTCCGGGTCGCCCACCAAAATCAGCCGCGCGTTTTGGGGGACAGCCTGCAAAAGACAGCTTAACAGCTGCACATCCACCATGGACATTTCGTCTACAATGATGGCATCGGCTTTCAAGGGGTCGCTTTCGTCCCGGGAGAAGACCAATTTTCCCGTATGGGGGTCGATACCCGCTCCCAACAGCCGGTGAATGGTGGCGGCCTCTTTGCCGGTCACTTCGGTCAGCCGCTTGGCAGCCCGGCCGGTGGGGGCGCACAGGAGGCACTCCAGCCCCATTTGGTGATAGAGGGATAAAATGCCGTTAACGGCGGTGGTTTTGCCGGTGCCGGGGCCGCCGGTGATAATGAGAAGGCCCGATGTTGCGGCCTCCTCCAGGGCTATGGTTTGCTGGGGAGAAAAGTCAAAATTACTGCTTTGCGCTGCGTGGCGCAGCTTTTTCGGCAAAAACGCCGGAGCAGGATAGCGGCTGGCGGCATGGCCAAGGAGACGCTGTGTGCAGTAGATTTCCGCTTCATACAGGGCGGGCAGGTAAATGATGTCCAGTTCCGCAAGGCGGTCGCGTACCAGACGCTCCCCGTCTAAAAGCCGGGAGATACTGTCCCGCACGGTGGATTCCCCCACGTTCAGCAGCTGGGTGGTGGCGGCAATCAGCTTGCCTTCCGGCAGGAAGCTGTGGCCTGCTGAGAGGTTATAATGCAGCTCAAAAAGAATGCCTGCGTCTACCCGTCGGGGATCGTCTCCGGCGAAACCTAAGTCAATGGCAAAGCGGTCTACCGCGCCGAAGGGCGCGTCCAGCCCCTCGTCCATTAGCAGGTAGGGGTCATCGTAAAGCAAATCTATGGCGGTTTCGCCGTAGAGCTTGTAGGTTTTGACTGCCAGCTCGGTGGGCAGATGGTGGAGGGTGAAGAACTCCATTAAATGGCGCATACCCACCTGCAGGCGGAACTCTTCGCCGATTTCCCTTGCCTTTTTTGCAGAGATGCCGGATACCTCCGCAAGTTTTTCCGGTTCCCGCTCCATAATCAGCAGGGTTCGGTCGCCAAATTTTTCTACGATACGGGCAGCCATGCGGGGACCGATGCCCTTGATGACTCTGCCGGACAGGTAGGTAAGGATTTCTGCGTGGGTCTGAGGCATCAGGCGCTCCAGAAATTCCGCCTCGAACTGGCGGCCGTAATTGCTGTGGGTGCTCCATTTTCCCGTCACCATCAGCCGCTCGCCCACCACGGGTAGGGGAATGGTGCCGACCACGGTTATGGCTTGGTTATTCTCCAACCCCAGGCGCAGCACAGCGTAGCCGTTGTCATAGTTTTGAAAGACAACGGCGCGGATCGTGCCCTGTAAAATTTCCAATTCCGGTTGATGCAATGTGGGTTCTCCCATTTCTTATTGTAGTTTTCTATCAGTTTACTATATTTTTGCGGGATTGGAAAGGGGTATTGTAAAATTCCTTTCAAAAAAGGATAAGAAGGGTTGCATGATTTGGAAAAAATGGTATAATATAGACCAATGTATTTACAATGGGGAGAATTTGGATGAAGAATTTGCAGCTGCTGACTTGGCTGACCCAGTTGGGGCTCAGTACCGCGGTGCCGCTGGCAGGATTTGTGCTGCTTGCGGTATGGCTGCGGAATCGCTTTGATTTGGGCGTTTGGGTGCTGTTTGCGGGCGTTGGCATGGGGCTTTTCTGCGCCGTTGACGGATTTTTAAGAAACTTGAAGCTGCTGAATTCTTTGGGTAAAGACAAGAGAGAACAAAAGCCTCCGGTTTCCTTTGGGGAACACGAATAAACGGGAGAGAATTATGGATATTCGAAAAGAAGTGCTCCGGCAGACGGGAATTGTGGCGCTGGGGGAAGCAGCAGGCGTGGCCGCCATGGTTGGGGTGTTTGCCCTGTTGGGGAATTTTGATATGCGCGTGGTTTGGGGCGGCCTCGTGGGCGGCCTTGTGGCCATCGGTAATTTTCTGGCAATGGCCATCGGTGTGAACATTGCCGCGGACAAGGCGCAGAAACAGAATGTCAGCGGCGGACAGGCCACCATCAAAAGCTCCTATCTTCTGCGCATGATAATCATGGCGCTGGTTCTGTTTGCTTTTGCAAGAAGCGGTCTGTGCAATGTGGTGGCGCTGGTGGTGCCGCTGGTGTTTGTGCGGATTACCTTGACAGTTTGGGAATTTTTCAGAAGAAAGCCAGGTGAGAAAGCAGCATGAATGTGAGCGTTGACGGCGCGTTTGTTTACTTTACCATTCCCATTTTCGGCGGGATCCCCATTACCCAAACCACGGTGTCTTCATTTCTGGTGACGCTGATTCTGTGTATCGCCTGTGTGAAGCTGGGAAAGAAGCTGCAAAAGCGCCCCACGGGAGTGCAGGTGCTGGTGGAAAAGGGTGTGAGTATGATTTACAACCTTACCATCAGCGCAATGGGAGCGCATAACGCCCATTGGGCGCCCTTTATGGGCACGCTGTTTTTAAGCAGTATCTGCGGCAGTTTAATTGGTATGACCGGCTTTTTCCGGTCGGTTACCGCGGATTTAAGCGTGACTCTGGTGTGGTCGCTGATGGTCACAGCCCTGATTTGGTACCACAACATTAAAAACAACGGCTTGCTTGGCTGGCTAAAGGGGTTTACGGAACCCATTGTTGTAATGACCCCGATGAATGTGATTTCGGAAATCGCACAGCCGGTTTCCATGGCCTTCCGTCATTTTGGCAATGTGGCCGGCGGCGGTGTAATCACATCTATTATTTACACCGCTTTCGCATTGGTTTCTTCCTTGGTACTCAATGCCATTGCAGGCCTCGGCTGGCTTATGGGCGCTGTGTTGATGGCGGCGGGTGTGGTTCTTTGGCTGTTGGGCAGAAGGAAGAAGCTGATTGTAAAGATTCTTGCAGGCGTATCCTTTGCGCTGGGCCTGTTTGGTCTTTTGCAGGCAACCGGACTGCTTTCCGGTGTGCCGATATTGGCGCTGGGTGTGCCGGCGGTGCTCAGTGTGTATTTTGACGTGTTCTCCGGCTTTGTACAGGCGCTGGTATTTACCCTGCTCAGCATGGTATACATCGCAGGGGCTTGCCCTCCGCCGGCGGAGAAAACGGAATAATTATGTAAACCAAACAATATGTAAATTACTTTTAGGAGGAAAATATTATGGAATTCAACGCGTATTTTTTGAAGGCAATGTGTGCAATCGGTGCAGGCCTGTGTATGGGCATCGGCGCTATTGGACCGGCTATCGGTGAAGGTAATGCGGTCAGCCACGCACTGGAGGGTATGGCCCGTCAGCCTGAAACCGCTGACAATCTGCGTACCAACATGATTCTGGGCTGCGCCATTACAGAGACTACCGGTATCTACGCTCTGCTGATTTCTTTCCTGATTCTGTTTGCAACCGGCGTGTAAGCTGCTTTCTGAAATCCTCATAGAAAGGAGCAAATGAGGTGTTTGAGAGTTTTATTGGCATCAATATCTGGACAGCTCTGTTTACACTGTTGAATTTTTTGGTGCTGTTTTTTGTGGCGAAGAAATTCCTGTTTGTACCCGTAAAGAAGATGATTGACGCGCGGCAGCAGGAGATTGATGATATGTATGCCCAGGCTGACAAAGCTAAGGACAGTGCTTTTGCGCTGGAGAATCAGTACAGGGCGCAGCTGGCCGCCGCCCAGGAGACCGGTGAGACCATTGTGAAGGAAGCCATGGCCCGGGGTAAGAACCGGGAGGAGGAGATTGTCCGGCAGGCCAACCGGGAGGCGGACGCTATCCGGGAAAAGGCTGCGGCAGATATTGCCCGGGAGAAGAAAAAGGCTGTCAATGCTGCCAAGGATGAGATTTCCTCTCTTGCCATGGAGATTGCTGAGAAGGTCGTGGGCGCAACGCTGGACGAAAACCGCCAGCAGCAGCTGGTGGAGCGCTTTCTGGAAGAATTGGGTGAGGGCGTATGAGTCGGGCAGGCACTGTTTACGGACAGGGCTTGTATGCTCTGGCCAAGGAAGAGGGTTTGGAGGAACAAATCCTGCAGGAACTCACCGTGTTGGAAGAGGCGTTTACGGAGCAGCCGGATTTTTTGAAGCTGCTTGCCTCCCATAATCTGCCCAAGCAGGAGCGTACCGCAATATTACAGGACAGTTTTGGCGGCAGGGTGCACCCGTACGTGCTGAATTTTCTGAAGATTCTCACGGAAAAGGGGCATATCTGCCAGTTTCCCCATTGCTATCGTGGGTATTGTGGGGAATATAATACCGACAAAGGCATTTTGGAGGTACGGGCAGAGTCTGCGGTAGCGTTAAATGAGAGTCAAAAGCGGCGACTGACGGACAAGCTCACCGCCATCACCGGCAAGCAGGTGCGCCTTCTTTGCAGGGTTGAACCCAATGTACTGGGCGGCATCCGGCTGCGGTTTGACGGTATGCAGGTTGACGGAACCGTACAGGGTCGCTTGGCGGCGATGGAAAAGCAATTAAAAAATACCGTACTTTGATTAGAGAGTAGGGAAATTATGGAATTACGACCGGAAGAAATTACGAAAATTATTCGCAATCAAATTAAAAATTATGAAAATGCCCTCCAGACCAGCGAAACCGGCACGGTGATTCTCACCGGTGACGGCATTGCCAAGGTGTCCGGATTGGATAAGTGTATGGCAGGCGAGCTGGTGGAGTTCCCGGGCGGCGCCTACGGTATGGCGCAAAACCTGGAAGAGGACACGGTGTCCGTGGTAGTTTTGGGCAGCGACAGCGGCATCAAGGAAGGCGATACCGTGAAACGCACCGGCAAGGTGGTGTCTGTGCCTGTGGGCATGGGACTTATTGGCCGTGTGGTGAATGCGCTGGGCGAGCCCATTGACGGCAAGGGCCCTGTGGAGGCAGAGGCCTATCGGCCTATTGAATCTCCGGCGCCGGGTATTATTGACCGGGAGCCGGTAAGCGTGCCGCTGCAAACCGGCATCAAGGCCATTGATTCGATGATTCCCATTGGCCGGGGTCAGCGCGAGCTGATTATCGGCGACAGGCAGACCGGTAAGACCACCATTGCCACGGATACCATTTTGAATCAGAAGGGCAAGGATGTGATCTGCATCTACGTGGCAATCGGACAGAAGCGTTCTACCGTTGCCCAGATTGTGAATTCTCTTACCCTGGGCGGCGCCATGGATTACACCATTGTGGTTTCCGCTACCGCATCCGAGCTGGCGCCCATGCAGTACATTGCGCCCTACACCGGCTGCGCTATGGGTGAGCATTTTATGCTGTCCGGCAAGGACGTACTGGTGATTTACGACGATTTGAGCAAGCACGCGGTGGCCTATCGGGCAATTTCACTGCTGATCCGCCGGCCTCCCGGACGTGAGGCCTATCCCGGCGATGTGTTCTACCTCCATTCCAGACTCTTGGAACGGGCGGCCCAGATGTCCAAGGAAAACGGCGGCGGCAGTCTCACTGCGCTGCCCATTATCGAAACACAGGCAGGTGACGTATCTGCCTATATCCCCACAAACGTAATTTCCATCACCGACGGACAGATCTTCCTGGAAAGCGAGCTGTTCAATGCCGGCGTTATGCCTGCGGTGAATCCGGGCATTTCTGTGTCCCGTGTGGGCGGCGCTGCCCAGATTAAGGCGATGAAGCAGGTGGCTGGAAGTCTGAAGCTGCTGTATTCTCAGTACCGGGAGCTGCAGAGCTTTGCCCAGTTCGGCTCGGACCTGGACGCGGATACCAAGGCGCGGCTTGCGCTGGGTGAGCGGATTGTGGCGGTGCTGAAGCAGAAGAACAACGCCCCCGTGGAGGTGGCGGATCAGGTGTGCATTCTGTACGCGGTGGTAAACGGCTATCTGAACACGGTGGAGGTAAGCCGAATTTCCGAATTTGAGCGGCGGTTGCAAGAATATATGGACACCCGGTATGAGGATGTTCTGACGGCTATCCGTGCCACCGGTAAGCTGGAGCCTGCCACCGAGGACAGGCTGAAAGAGGCACTGACCCAGCTGTTGGCAGATATGGGTGGCTGATATGGCAGGAGTATCTACCAAGGAGATTAAAACCAGAATCCGAAGCATGGAGTCCACCCGGCAGATTACCCGCGCCATGGAAATGGTGGCAAGCGCCAAACTGCGGAAAGCACAGGCCCAGGCGCAGAACAGCCGTCCCTATTTTGAGACCCTTTACAGGACGATTTGGGATATTGCCAATGCACAGGGGCAGTTTTCTTCTGCGTATTTGACCCGCAAGGTGAGCCATAAGGCGGCATTTGTGGTGATTTCCGGTGACCGGGGGCTTGCCGGCGGCTATAACAGCAATGTGATAAAGCTGTTGTTGGCAGAATCCCAGGGGAAAGAGGCAACCATGCTCCCCATCGGCAGAAAGGGCGCAGATTATCTGAAGGCCCATGGGATCGCTGCTCTGACGGAAGCCTATACCTGCGCGGAGACTGTGGCCATCGGCGACTGCTTTTCTGTTGCCAAGCAGCTGTGCAAGGGGTTTTTAAGGGGAGAGTATGATAGCGTGCATGTGGTGTACACCAAGTTCCACTCTGTGCTTTCCCAGACACCGGAATGCCTGCAGCTGCTGCCCTTACAGGCAGAGGGGGGCAATCAGACCGGGAAAAATGAGGAAGTGCTCTACGAGCCGGACGGCGAGACAGTATTTGCGGCCATTGTGCCGGAGTATCTGGGCGGTGTGCTTTACGGCGCGCTGTGCCAGAGCCGTGCATCTGAGCAGGCGGCTCGCCGCACGGCCATGGATGCGGCTACGCAGAATGCCCAGGAGATGATTGATGGGCTGAACCTGCAGTT
This sequence comes from Faecousia sp., assembly GCA_045540155.1. Lineage (GTDB taxonomy): Bacteria > Bacillota > Clostridia > Oscillospirales > Oscillospiraceae > Faecousia. The sequence goes on along the minus strand of JAZQGT010000041.1, from coordinate 3,862 downwards.
TAACCGGGCGCGGCAGGCGGCAATTACCCAGGAGATCACGGAGATTGTTGCCGGTTCATAGGCTTTGGTATAGATTGCCACGCCAGCGTGGGCGCTGGCGCGCAATGACAAAGCGGAATTCTTTGACAATTCCCCAGTCAAAAATCAGAGATTTTTGCCAGCCCCCTTTGCGCAAGGGGGCCTGCGGAAATATGGTAAGGAGTTGAATCCTATGTCTAATGCAAAAGGAACAGTGGTACAGGTTATGGGCCCTGTTCTGGATATACGCTTTCCGGAAAATGGCCTGCCGGAGTTACTGCAGGCCATTGAAGTGAAGAACGGAGAGGAAACAATTATTGCAGAGGTTGCCCAGCACGTGGGTGACAATGTGGCGCGCTGCATTGCCATGAGTTCCACGGACGGTCTTGCCCGTGGCGCAGAGGCGGAAAATACCGGCGCTGCCATTACGGTGCCCGTAGGTGAGGAATGTCTCGGGCGGGTGTTTAACCTGCTGGGTCAGCCCATTGACGGCGGTGAGCCGGCTGCTGCTGCGGAGCGGTGGCCCATTCATCGCAGCGCACCGGCCTATGAGGAGCAGGAGACCTCTACGGAGATTCTGGAAACCGGCATCAAGGTCATCGACCTGATTTGCCCCTATGCCAAGGGCGGTAAAATCGGTCTGTTCGGCGGCGCCGGTGTGGGTAAAACGGTGCTCATTCAGGAGCTGATTTACAACATCGCTACCGAGCACAACGGTTACTCCGTATTTACCGGTGTGGGCGAGCGTACCCGTGAGGGCAACGACCTGTATCTGGAAATGAAGGAGTCCGGCGTGATCAAGAAGACCGCCATGGTCTTCGGTCAGATGAATGAGCCCCCCGGAGCCCGTATGCGGGTGGGTCTGTCCGGTCTTACCATGGCGGAGTATTTCCGGGATGTGAAGCATCAGGACGTGCTGCTGTTTATTGATAATATTTTTCGCTTTACACAGGCCGGTTCCGAGGTTTCGGCGCTGCTGGGCCGTATGCCGTCCGCGGTTGGTTACCAGCCCACGCTGGCTACGGAAATGGGCGCGCTGCAGGAGAGAATTACCTCCACCAAAAACGGCTCTATTACTTCTGTACAGGCGGTTTATGTGCCGGCGGATGACTACACCGACCCGGCGCCCGCGACCACCTTTGCACATCTGGATGCCACCACTGCCCTGGACCGGGGCATTGCGTCTTTGGGCATCTATCCCGCGGTTGACCCGCTGAACTCCACCTCCAGAATTCTGACACCGGAAGTGGTGGGCAGTGAGCATTATGAGGTTGCTAGGGGTGTACAGAGAATTTTGCAGCGGTACAAGGAGCTGCAGGATATTATTGCCATTATGGGTATGGACGAGTTGAGCGAAGAAGACAAGCTCACGGTGAACCGGGCAAGAAAAGTGCAGCGGTTTTTGTCCCAGCCCTTTGCGGTGGCAGAACAGTTCACCGGTTATGAGGGTAAGTACGTGCCGCTGAAAGAGACCGTCCGGGGATTCCGGGAGATTATCGAGGGCAAGCATGACCAGATCCCCGAATCCTGCTTCCTGTTTGCAGGCTCTATTGACGATGTGGTGGCGAAGTGGAAGGGGCAGGCGGAATGAACACCTTTTCCTTAACAATCGTTACCCCCGATGGGCTGCAGTTTGAGGGTTTGGCTGAGGAGCTGATTGTCCGCACAACTGACGGTGATTTGGGCATCCTGGCAGGGCATACCAACTGCGTTGCGGCGTTGGGAATGGGGCTGGCTACGGTGGTCATAGACGGACAGAAGCGCTATGGTGCCTGCATCGGTGGCATGGTTTCTGTGCTGGACGGCGGGGTGAAGCTGGTACCCACCACCTTTGAATGGGCCGACAAAATTGATGTGCCCAGAGCCGTGGCGTCGGGACAGAGAGCCAAGGAGATTATGGGCAATAAGAATTCTACGGATACCGATTTGCGCCTTGCCGAGGCGAGACTAAAGCGTGCGCTGGTTCGCCAGCGGGCAGCGGAATTTAAATAAAATCAGCACCCCGTTTCAAACGGGGTGCAGTTTTATTTCCACAGGTTTACGCAGGCGCATGGAGTCGGGGGTTACGGCGCAGTCCATGGCAAGGATATGGACACCGGCATCTGCGGCTGTTCGCAGCGCGGCGGAAAAGGCCGGGTCGGTGGCATCATTGGGCTGCAGGCAGGCCACATCGGACATCTGGATGACAAACAGAACATAGGCTTCGTATCCACGGAGGGAGAGTTCCGTCAGCTCGTAGAGGTGGCGGGCGCCCCGCAGGGTAGGCGCGTCCGGAAAGGCGCATACGCCATCATTTTCCAAAGTGACTCCCTTGACCTCCAGGAAGCAGGGTTTACCGTCCTTTGTGAATGAGAAGTCAAAACGGGAGTCGCCCCAGCGGCTCTCCGGACGGAGTTTGTGGATTTCTCCCAGACCGCCGCCAGTCAGCCACTCGTGTACGGCTGCGTTGGGCGCTTGGGAGTCCATATTGATAAGTCGGCTGCCTTTTTGCACAGCAATCAGGTCGTAGCGGGTTTTTCGCTTGGGAGATGGGGTATCTGCGCACCACACCTTTGCGCCGGGAGGCAGAAGCTCCCGGCAGCGGCCGGTGTTCTTTACGTGGCAGATTTCCTCATTGCCGTTTATTTCAATATGGGCAATGAAACGGTTCGGACGGCAAAGAAATGTGCCAGGTACAACTTTTTCATACTTCATAGTGTAACGCTCCTTTTCTTTACAATAACAGATTTTTGCGTGTTTGCCAAGGGAAAGGTATTGACTTTTTGGGAATATGTGCTATAATCGAATCCGTTCCACAAGGAGGCTTAGCTCAGCTGGTTAGAGCGCCTGCTTCACACGCAGGAGGTCGATGGTTCGAGTCCATTAGTCTCCACCATACATGAAAAATCCGAACTACTTCACGATAGGAAGTGCGTTCGGATTTTTTATTTATATCAAAGATATTACATATTGATGTTCGAGCCCAGAGGATTTAACCATCCTCTGGGCTTTTTCTTGTTATATGCTGATGGATTTATTTGATGAGTGAAATAACAAATGCTGCTAAAGGGTACTCAATGTCGATCGCGAAACTCCACACATTCGATTCTTTGATGGTCTTCGTTTACAATACAGGCAGGAGGTGGTTAGAATGACCGAAAAGAAACGAAGGATTCGTGTAACAGACTTTGAGCATCGGCTCTTGGTCAAGGCATTAGCGCAATTCAGAAGTGAGCTTTTGGAAAACGGAAAACCCACGGAAGATATCAATGAGCTTCTCTTGAAAGTCATTGATGCGCCAAAGAACAGGAGATGGAGGTAATTATGGAAAAGTACATACACGATGAACAAAACGGCCTGCATTATGAACTGATCGGCGATTACTATTATCCCTGCCTGACAATCTCTGAGTTACCTCGTGTTGGCATTTGGGGACAGCGTCGGCACAGGTATCTGCGGGAACATCAAAAGGTCTTATACGCCGGTATGCTGCTTGCCGATAAATTGAATGCTCATCTCGAGGAGGTGGACCGGAGTGCAAATGAGATGTTTGGCCGATTGGTAGAGCAACTAAAACTCCGGGATAGTATTACGGAAAAAATGAAGGCAGCCGACCAGTTGGAATGGGTCCGGCGAATGAATAGTATTCTCGCGATAGCCGAAGAAATTGTCAGAGAGGAGCTGATTTACATATGAGAAGCATTGATGTACACACAAATTCTCTGCGGAAGACAGCAGGTGAGAATACATACACAGTATGCGGGCAGATGATGAGACTTTACTGGAGCGCTGTACTTTGATCCGGATAGACAAACCCGGTGGGAGCATTTGTCCCACCGGGCAATTGCGTTCTGTAAAATGCGTC
>JAZQGT010000040.1:0-13364 GCA_045540155.1 Faecousia sp. | reverse complement strand
CTGAAAGGCAGGTTCCTCACGCGTTACTCACCCGTTCGCCACTAACTCAGGGAGCAAGCTCCCCTCGTCCGTTCGACTTGCATGTGTTAGGCACGCCGCCAGCGTTCGTCCTGAGCCAGGATCAAACTCTCAAAAAATTGTATCTAAAGCGCCAATGCGCTTCAAATCATTGTTTGAATAATTTGTCTAGCAAATTTTACTCAAGAATTTTCGTTGGCTGTTATTCGTTCTATAACGCTTAAACAATCCATTTATTGTCCAAGGTGTTCTGTTCGTCTTTGCGTTATTCAATTTACAAGGTACATCGCTCCCCGCTCGCGGTGAGCCTGTTCATTCTAGCACAACCGCATACCCTTGTCAAGAAGTTTTTTCAAGTTTTCTCAACCTTTTTTATCTGCCGGAAAGGTTGCTGCTCACATCGGTCAAAACATCGCCTGCATCCAGCGCAGTTTCCTCCCGGACAGCCATGTCGCCAAGACTTACCATGCCGCAAAGCCTGCCGTTTTCTACCACCGGCAAGCGCCGGATCTGCAGTCTGCCCATCAGGTGCGCCGCCGTGCCGGTTTCCATATCCGGGCGCACGGATGTGACCTGTTCCGTCATAACCTGCCGCACCTGGGTACTGCCCGGCAAACGGTTTGCCGCCAGACACCGGGTAACGATGTCCCGGTCCGTGAGCATACCGCACAGCTTGCCGTTGACGCAGACGGGCAGCGCCCCCACATTGTACTGCGCCATAGTCCTTGCCGCCACCTCAATGCTCTCCTCCGGGTGAATCGCCACTACCGACTGGGTCATAATGTCCTTAATTTCCATATCCATCCTCCTTCTTGGGAGAGTATGGACAAAACGAAAGCAAATTATTCGTTTTTTAACCGGGAGCTTCTTTAAGAAGCTCCCGGTCTTCATTTTTAATTAGGCGTCCTCGTCGAGAGATGCTTCCATTTCCTTCTGAATGTCTGGATCATAGGAAAGAATCGGGGGCACATCCTTACCCGCAATCTTGCGGTCCACATGGTTTTTGGTGACCTTGAGGACCAGCGGCAGCAGAGAGATTACACCGATCAGGTTGGGAATCATCATCAGGCCGTTGAACGTATCGGACAGATCCCATGCCAGACCGCCTTCCATAACCGCGCCGGAAACAATCATGGCAACAAAAATGAATCTGTACACCTTCACGCCCTTGGTACCAAAGAGATATTCCACCGCCTTGGAGCCGTACTGAGACCAGCCCAGCACCGTAGTAAAGGCAAAGAAAAGCATGGCAATGGCAACAAACCATGTGCCGGGCGCGCCAAAGCAGGCGCCGAAGGCTTGGGAAACCAGCGTATCGCCGTTGGCGCCTTCCACAGGCATGCCGGTGGCAAGGTCAATATAACCGGAGGAGAAAACCACAACCGCCGTCATGGTGCAAACCACAAAGGTATCAAAGAACACCTCGAAGATGCCCCACATACCCTGTCTGACAGGCTCTCTGACGTTGGAAGAGGAATGGACAAGCACAGAGGAGCCGAGGCCGGCCTCATTGGAGAACACGCCTCTTTTGAAACCCTGCGTCATAGTCTTTTTAATAAGAACGCCGATACCGCCGCCAAGAAACGCTGCCGGCGTAAAGGCAAATTTGAAAATTGCCGCAAACATTGCGCCCACCTGACCGATATTGGTTGCAAAAATAATCAGAGAGCCAATCACATAGGCAACCGCCATAAAGGGAACGACAATTTCAGCCACCTTTGCGATTCTCCGCAGGCCGCCAATAATAATCAGCGCGCCCACAACCAGCAGTGCGACACCGATGAGCAGGTGAATGATATCAATTTGCGTGCCGGGAATCATGCCCAGGGACACATTGCTGAAGAAAGCGGCGTCCATATTCAGAACAATCTTATTGACCTGCGCCATGTTGCCGATGCCGAAGGATGCCAGAATTGCAAAACAGCAGAACAGCACCGCCAGCACGTTGGCAACGGGCTTCAGCCACTTCTTGCCGTACCGCTTGCCCAGGCCGTCCTTCAGATAATACATAGGACCGCCGGACCACTCGCCGTCTTTATTTCTGCGGCGGTAGTAGATACCCAAAAGGTTTTCGGAGAAGTTGGTCATCATTCCAAAGAATGCAGCAACCCACATCCAGAACACAGCGCCGGGACCACCGGTCACAATGGCGGCGGCAACACCGGCGATGTTACCGGTGCCAACCGTAGCTGCCAGCGCCGCGCACAGCGCCTGGAACTGGGAGATCGCTTTCTTATCGTTATTCTTGATACTCTTGCTGTCTTTCTTAAAAATACTCACCACAGTCTGCTTCCACCAGTGCCCGATGTGGCTCACCTGAAAGACTTTCGTGCCCAAAGTAAGCAGCACACCTGTGCCGATGAGCAAAATCAGTCCGGGAAGTCCCCAAACCGCATCGTTGATCACGCCGTTGACGGACGCGACTTTTTCCACAAACTTTTCCATATTCCCTCCAAAAATAAATAAAAATAAACGGGTCGCGCAAACAGCACGACCCGTCAAAAAAAGCATAGAGTTCCGTAAAAGAAATCTTTGTCCTTTTGCCTGAGAGTTTTGCGCTGCTGCGCTTGCACCTTCGGCCCCCAATTCAATGGGTGTCTCCAAAGCTCTGTCAGCATTCGGTCCTCATCCTTACGGAAACCTGAGAGCGTTACTCCTTCGGCTGCAATCTGCAATTTCCCGAAATGCTTCGACCAGAATATTCAGTTCAATTTCAGATTATATGACAGTCCCTGTCATTTTGCAAGTGTTTTCTGCAATTTTCTCAGATTTGCTGTATGATACCACAACTTCTTCACTATTCACTATTACTTTCCAAAAATCAGCGGTGATTTTTAGTGAATAGTGAAAAGTGAATAAGTAAAATCGGCAATCCTCTGTCGAGAATTGCCGATTTTTGGTGCGGATGACAGGACTCGAACCTGCACGCTCGCGCGTTGGAACCTAAATCCAATGAGTCTACCAATTCCACCACATCCGCATGTGCCTCTATTTTTACACGGGGAGGTACCCGAGGTGGGGCACTTAGCCTGATCCACGATTTATAAAAACAGGCAAGCCTGCTTTTACCCTTCGTAGGGGCGAGCATTGCTCGCCCGCGGGCGGCGGATCGCCGCCCCTACATTTTCTTGATTATTGCGGGTGAAAACCTTCATTAAGGTGACAGCACCTAAATCATACGTATCTGTCAATTCCACCACATCCGCATATAAGCAGTCAAGAATATTCCGGCTGCGTTAATCATATATAATTGCTTCCAGAAATTCAATGCTCAATGTGGATTTATTTATATTCTGCTTTTTTTAGAACATGTGCCATGACTGCCGCGTATGCAACCGGATGGCAGGAATGATCTTCAAAGTATTTCGTAATATGACGGAGTCCATCCATCTGGCTGCCATTACGGTTTCCTATAATACGGATCTTCGTAATATGCTTTCTTTTGAAACGGCGTTTCCTTATCGCTTTATGTCCGATCACCATAATCATAAGGACAGCAAGGATGGAAAAACCGGCGCTTAGAATATCCGGCAGTGAAAATGTCATAGATGTCAATGCTTCGTTTTGATACGCGGTAATGATCGCAGACACAAAAACATAGACCGCCGTCACCGCCATAACATACGACTCATTATCCAGAATCACCCGGCAGCTGTTCAAGAATTTCTCCCAAAGCATAGCTCTGCTATTAGGATAGCAGTCCAGCTGCAACCCCTTGAGCATGCGGTTTTCAAATGCTTCGGTTGCGTTTTTTTGCTTTTCAACAAGTTCCTCAAAGGAATCGTTGCACACCTGCTCACACAGAATGTTGAAATGCATTCGCCTTTTGGTGAAGGGATACTCCCCGCCGGATTCTGCTTTCGGTACATTCCCTGAAATGGTAAAGCCGTAGCAGTGCCATGCATCCAACCTGGTGGAGATAGAAAGTTCCGCTTGCGCCTCCCGGTTCAATTCTCCGTAGAAGTCAATTCGGGTATCTTTGAGGTTGATCGTTGGATAGTCTTCGTTAGCGTACAGCTTGTAAAATCTCACATTTTCATCCACGACCTCGGCGTTACCGTTGACCGATGGATAGATTTCTCCGGCATCAATGGAAGTGCTTTCTCTTTCACCAATCAGCAGAAAACCGTCTTCGGTAATAACATTTCCTGTCACGCCCATTTGGTTGACGTTCATGGATTCTTTCAGGTAATCGTTGACGGCAGTAATATAGTCTGCTTTGCTGCCGACAGATTTTGTTTTTTCCAACAAACGCCGCCTGCATGCATCGTCTTTTCGGTACATTTCAATCAGTTTGTCCCGGCTGGTGTGCAGCAGAGGATGATTGATGTAGTTATTATCCAACGTATATACTGTCCCATAAGACGAGCGCTCAAACAGAAACTGCAGCGGCGCCACCGTATCGTTACCGTAGGATCGGACTTCATCATCAATATGAAGAATCCGAAGCAATGCACCGGAATAAAAGGTGTGCCCTTTCAGGAGAATCATATTCTCCCGTTTCTTGTAAATATCCCGGATAGACAGGCCCTCGCTGTCAGGCGGACAGCACTTCCAGTGAAGGCGGTCCTCATCCTTCTGAAAGCAATACCCGTCCAATTCCTGAAAAAGCTCCTCGGTAGGGCTTCCGCAAAGCAGGATCTCTCCTTGCTGTGTGCCTTTTTCTACCATCGTGGTGTTGGAAAAGCGGAGCAGATGCGCATACAGAGCATCGTCAACATTCAGTTTGATGCCAAAGTTATGGGCAATAGAAAGGACAAACAGCCTGGCGCATGGGATCAGATATTCCCGTTGGTCATTATGGAGCATGAACCCAGTGCAATGCTCTGCAATAAAAGAATCCAACCCGGCTTTGCTTGTGAGCCTTCCATCTACGATGCTTTCAACAATAAGCGTTTCATCTATGGCTGGAGAAATTCCGTAATAATATGCGTCATAATCCCGGCTCTCCACCACGGTTAATCCGTCTTCGGCATTGTCGGATGCAGCAATGGTGATATATGGCTCCGAGGTAATTTCGTTATTCCCTTTGGCCGCCTCCACAGAAAAGCACGGAACGTACTTGGCCACAAGGGAAACCGAACCTTCCTTTTCAGGCTGAAGAAAACGGCAGTAATTTAACTTTTGGGAAGATGAAAAAGTAGCAATCAACTGCTCATTTAATATTTGATAAAAGTCTTTTCCATTCGTTTTCACCTTAGCCATAGAAGCGCAGCCTCCTCAAACAATTTCATTTGCGAAAACCTTCATTAAGGTGACAGCACCTAAATCCAATGCGTCTGCCAATTTCACCACGCCCGCATTGCCGCTATTCTACCACGCAGGAAATTTCTTGTCAACGGATATTCCGTCGGCAAGTATCCCTTTCCTCCTCCCTCCCGGCAATCTTCCTGTAAAATTTACATAGCATTTCCAGGTTTTTGTGCAATTATTCTTGACATTCACAGGTGTTGCAAGTAAAATAGATTCGGTATGGTGTACGCTGGTGAGCAGTTGCTCCGGCGTTTCATGATAACCTGGCGTTTGCCGGGTGTTGCGTATTGCGCCTCGTGGCGTTTTTTGTGCTTAAATCATTTTGCCGATCCTTTCGGTACATTTATTTTGCCAATTGAACAACATGGGGCCCTTGCGCCCACCCCCTTGGCTGATGCCTATATTATATAAGGAGGTGTGCACACAGATTATGGGACCTTTAGAAATCGTTTTGATTGCCCTTGGTGGGATTGTTTTGGCTGTTGTGGGCTTTGCCTGCGGTATTGCCTATCGTAAGCGTGTAGGCGAGCGGGAAATTACTTCCGCGGAAGCCGAGGCTACCCGTATCATTAACGAAGCCATTCGCAGCGGTGAGAGCCGCAAGAAGGAAATGCTTCTGGAAGCCAAGGATGAAATCCATAAATCTCGCACAGAGTACGAAAAAGAAGTAAAAGAGCGGCGGGCTGAGCTGACCAAGCAGGAGCGCCGTCTGCAGCAGAAGGAAGAAACTCTGGACAAAAAAGCCGAAAACTTCGAAAAGAAAGAAGAAGAAATGGCACGCCGTCTGGAGGAAGTTGCCCGGGTCAAGGAAGAGACCGAGGCAGTGAAGAAAGCCCACCTTGCCACCTTGGAGCAGATTTCCGGTCTGACCCAGGAGCAGGCAAAGCAGCTCCTTCTGGAAAATGTGGAAACGGAAGTCCGTCACGACACTGCTATGAAGATCAAGGAGATCGAGCAGCAGATGAAGGACGAATGCGACGAAAAGGCAAGAGAAATCCTCTCCATGGCCATTCAGCGCTGCGCCGCAGACCATGCAGCAGAGGCAACGGTGTCCGTTGTTCCCCTGCCCACCGATGAGATGAAGGGCCGTATTATCGGCCGTGAGGGTCGGAATATTCGCACCCTGGAGACCATCACCGGTGTTGATTTGATTATTGACGATACTCCCGAGGCCATTACCGTCAGCAGCTTTGACCCGGTTCGCCGGGAGGTGGCAAGACTTGCCCTTGAAAAGCTCATTGCCGACGGCCGCATCCACCCCACCCGCATTGAGGACATGGTGGAGAAGGCACGCCGGGATGTGGACCGCACCATCCGCGAGGAAGGTGAGCGCGCCTGCTACGAAACCGGCGTCCACGGTCTGAACCCCGAGCTGGTGAAGATTCTGGGTCGTCAGAAGTACCGCACATCCTACGGTCAGAACGTGCTGAACCACTCCATTGAAGTGGCGCACATCGCAGGTCTGATGGCCTCCGAGCTGGGTGTGGATGTAACCCTTGCCAAGCGCGCAGGTCTGCTGCACGACTTGGGCAAATCCATTGACCACGAGGTGGAAGGCAGCCACGTGCAGCTGGGCGCTGACCTTGCCCGGAAGTACAAGGAAAATCCCACCGTTGTCAACGCCATTGAATCCCACCACGGTGATGTGGAGCCCAAGAGCGTCATTGCCGTGCTGGTGCAGGCCGCCGACGCGGTATCCGCCGCAAGACCCGGCGCCCGCCGTGAAAATGTGGAAAACTACATTCGCCGCCTGCAGAAGCTGGAAGAGCTTACCGGCAGCTACCCCGGTGTTGAAAAGGCGTTTGCCATTCAGGCAGGCCGCGAGGTCCGCATTATGGTCAAGCCCGAGGAGGTCACCGAGGACAACATGATTCTGCTGGCCCGGGACATCGCCAAGCAGATTGAGGCAGAGCTGGAATACCCCGGTCAGATCAAGATCAACGTAATCCGGGAAACCAAGGCTGTGGAATACGCAAAATAATCAAAATTACCCCAAGGGACGCGCAAAAACGCGTCCCTTGTTCTTTTCCTTTGGATATCTTGCATCACTTTACCAAGTTAAAGCGTTAAATTACCCCTCCCCTTTGTGCACTGTGCCAAAGTTGGAAAGAAATGCAAAAAAGTACTTTACAACTTTAGTTTGGTGAAGTATAATACGGCTATCAACAAAAACCCGGAGGCAAAACCTCCACAGAAAAGAAAGGAAAAGATGATTATGAAAAAGTACATTGCACTGCTCCTGGCACTTATGATGGTAGCCGCCTGCTTCGTAGGCTGCGGCAGCAAGACCGGCTCCGACTCAGCTTACATTGAAAAGAACGGCAAGATTGTTGTGGGCATCACCGACTACGCTCCCATGGACTACAAGGACGAAAACGGCGAATGGACCGGCTTCGACGCAGAGTTCGCTACTCTGTTTGCCAAAGAGCTGGGTGTTGAGATTGAGTTCTTCGTCATTGCTGACTGGGGCAAGAAGTTCGTAGAACTGGACACCAAGAACATTGACGCTGTCTGGAACGGCATGACCATCACCGACGAAGCCAAGCTGAACGCCAGCGTTTCCGATCCCTACGTGCTGAACGCACAGGTGGTCGTTATGAAGGCCGACAAGGTTGCCGACTATAAGGACGCCGCAAGCCTGAAGAATCTGAAGGTTGCCGTTGAAAACGGCTCTGCCGGTCAGGATGCTGCGGAGGCTGCTGAAATCGCAAACATCATCAAGGTGCAGGACCAGGCCGCTGCTCTGCTGGAAGTGAAGGCTGGCACCTCTGATGCCTGCGTTATCGACATCACCATGGCAAAGGCCATGACCGGCGAGGGCACTGACTATGCTGACCTGGCCGCCGGCATCAGCCTGACCGAAGAAGAGTACGGCGTTGCCTTCCGCAAGGATTCCGACCTGACTGCCAAGTTCAACGCTTTCATGGATAAGCTGATCGAAGACGGCACTCTGGAAAACCTCGCCAAGAAATACAACCTGACTCTGGCTGAGCAATAAGACTTCTCCCCTGTACGGGTGGCGAACAGCCACCCGTACAGTCCTGCCGATACAAAAAACTACAAGGATGTGCGCTATGTTCGTACCTGTAACAATGGAACTGCTGGGCGGTTTCTGGGAAACATTAAAAGTATTTTTGCTGACCCTGGCATTTGCTTTGCCATTGGGTCTTATTGTCTGTTTTGGCTCTATGAGCAAATTCTCCCCGCTGAAGGCGCTGGTGCGGTGCTTTGTGTGGGTGATTCGGGGCACACCCCTGATGCTCCAGCTGATTATCATTTTCTACGGACCGGGCCTGCTGTTCGATTTGCCTGCCATGCCCCGGTTCACCGCCACCATTGTGGCATTTGCCATCAATTACGCCTGCTATTTCTCCGAAATCTACCGGGGCGGCATCGAAAGCATTGCCCGGGGGCAATATGAGGCGGGGCAGGTATTGGGCATGACCAAGGGGCAGATTTTCTTTAAGATTGTGCTTCCCCAGGTAATCAAGCGCATTATGGCGCCTATGAGCAACGAAGTCATCACCTTGGTGAAGGATACCTCCCTTGCCCGTATCATCAGTGTTTACGAGATTATCTGGGCCGGCGAATCCTTCATTAAAAAGGGCCTTCTGTGGCCCCTGTTCTATACCGGTGCATTCTATCTGCTGTTCAACGGTATCCTCACATTGCTGTTTGGGCATATTGAAAAGAAACTAAACTATTACAGAGGTTAAGCCATGGCACTGCTTGAAGTAAAGAATATACAAAAAGGATTTGGCAACAACAAGGTCCTCAAAGGTGTCAGCTTTACCCTGGAAAAGGGGCAGGTGCTGGCGATTATCGGCTCCTCCGGCAGCGGCAAGACCACACTGCTGCGGTGTCTGAACTTTCTGGAGACACCGGACACCGGCGAAATTCTGGTGGACGGCAAGGTTTTGTTCTCCGCCGGCGTGAAGTATACCGAAGACCAGATTCGGGAAAACCGGCTGCATTTTGGCTTGGTTTTTCAGAACTTTAACCTGTTCCCCCAGTATAATGTGCTGAAAAACGTCACATTAGCCCCCTCGCTGATGAAATTGGGCACAGCAGAAGAGCTGAACGCCCAGGCAAAAGCCATTTTGACCCAGGTGGGCCTTGCCGACAAGCTGAACGCCTACCCCTATCAGCTCTCCGGCGGTCAGCAGCAGCGGGTTGCCATTGCCCGGGCGTGGGCCATGCATCCGCAGGTGCTGTGCTTTGACGAGCCAACCTCTGCTCTTGACCCGGAGCTGACCGGTGAAGTGCTGCGTGTCATCAAGGGGCTCAAGGGTGAGGACAGAACCATGATCGTGGTTACCCACGAAATGGAGTTTGCCAGAAGCGTTGCCGACGTGGTCATCTACATGGCAGACGGTGTCATCGAGGAAATGGGCACGCCGGAGGAAGTGTTCGACAATCCGAAAAGTGAAAAAGCCAGGAACTTTTTGCACGGCTTTGAGGAAACCTATTAACAGGAGGATATCCCATGGGAAAGACCGAGAAAATCCAAGAGCTTTACCGCATCATTGCTTCCTTGCGTACTGTTGAGGAGTGTGAAATGCTCTTTGAGGACCTGTGCACAAGGAAAGAAGTGGAGAAGATGGCAGAACGGATTTACGCTGCCAAAATGCTTTTAGAGGGCAAAACCTACAATCAGGTAATTGCCGAAACCGACATCTCCTCCGCCACCTTAAGCCGGGTCTCCCGGTGTGTCCAATACGGAGAGGGCTATTCCAAGCTGTTGAAGAAATAAAATGCAGGGCGTGTTGCGAAAAGCAACACGCCCTGCTCTTTTTTGGCTTTAGAGAATTTGTTCCACTTTGAAGTCTTCTCTGCCGAACAGATACATAAATCCGTCTATATACACGCCCCGTCTGAATTCAAGGTCGCCCCTCAAGGATACATTGAGCAGTCCCACCAGGTTATAACCGTCAAAGTGCAGCAAGATATAACGGCTGGGGTCGTACATACTAAGTTGATAGTTCCGGTCGTTCACGCCCAGGCCAAGGAGTTGATTCTCCCGGTCGATATAGTAGGACTTATACTCCGGGGAGTATTCGGTGTTCTTCAGCACACATTGGCAGAGGCCCTCCACGCCAGACTCGGTTTCCCGGTAAACCTCTATCTTGAAATCGTTCCAGTTTTCCACGCCGATACCCAGCAGGTAGCCGTTACCGAAGTTAATAAGAGAAGTGGAGAAGCCCTCAATGGTGCCGGTGTCCTTATAGGTGATGTTATTCAGGTCGGACAGGTCGAAGAAGAAGACAGGATCGGACATCTCAATGGAGGTGCATACATAGGCGGTTTCCTTGTCAAATCGTACGGACTGCACCTCTTCTCTGGGGGGCGCAAAGTCCTCAACGCTTGCCACGATTTCAAATTTCTCCAAATCCACGCAGTACAGGCTTGCGTTGGAGTTGCCGGTGGCAGTCATCAGAATCTCTGCCCGAAGGCTGCCGGAAGATGCGCTTTCACGCACTGTGGTGGCGTTGGTGGTAGTTACCACGCGGAGGATGCCCTCGTACTCATCCATACTCCACTGATCCTTCACATAACCTCGCACGGTCACAGAGCCTTTCTGTTCAAAGCCGTCGGAGTAGGTCAGGCACGTGATCTCCGTCATGGCATTGCGCACAGAGGTATTCCCCTCTTGCTTGATATCCGCAGAAACGTGGGTCAGGAAAATGTGGTCTTTGGACACATATACATCCTTGCTGTAAGACAGAAACGCCGCCTTCCCCTCTATGGCAAGGGTGTCTTCGTCCAGCTTCAGCACCACGGTGTATTGGGTGCGGTTTGCCTCCTCCGGCAGGATGATGTTGTCCGCGGGAATGGGCTGACCGTTGATATGGGGTACATAGGTGCGCACATCATCAAAGTCCACAGAGCTTTTGCCAAAGGCAAATTGTGTCAGCAGCAAGAGCTTGCCGTCGGTGACACGGGAGGACAGATAGTTGCCGGTGATCTCCAGCTTATTTTTCACTGCAGGGTTTGCAGGGTCGCTCACATCCACAGAAATCACGCCCACGCAAAGCTTCTCGGTGGCAGTGGGATACACGGCCATCACCGTGGCGGTCTTGCAGTCCTCCGACAGATAGAACTCCCACTCCTGTAAATAGCCTTTGTATGTTTCATCAACCAACTTAATACGTCCCAGCTCCTGGGAGTCCAGACCGGCAATGGAGAAAATCTTCAGAGTCGCTCCGTCCAGATAATAGATGTGGGTGTTGCTGCGCTTGATGCGGTCAGCCTCGGTGATGCCCTCCACCTGATTATCGGTTACCTCCTCATAGGTACCGTCGGTTACAGTGCCATTGCTCTCGGGCACCGCATCATCCACAACAAATCCCGGCTCCATGGGCGCGCCGTTTAACATGGCATCGCCCTTTACCTGTTCCCTGAACAGAGGAAGAAACTCGGCTTTGTACTTCTCAAAGTTATTCTTATATACGGTTTTTTCCCAAGTCAGCTGCGCCAGCTGCTTAATAACCGGGTAATACTCACTGTCTGCATACGCCTTGGCGCTGGGCGGTGTGGTGTCAAAGGGCAAAAACAGCCACAGGTTGCACAGCACCAGGGCAAGGCAGGCGCAGCTTGCCAGCACGGAGATAACCGCTCTGCTTTTCCGTACCGACCTGACAGGGCGCATGGGGTCAGCCTCTTCAATGTATTTTTCGTCCGCCAGGCTCATAGCGCGGAACCATTTCTTTTTCATACAGAAATCCCCTCCTTTTGCAAGTAGACCTTAAATTTGTTTCTCGTTCTGTGCAAAATCACGTTAACATTGCTCTCGGAAAGTCCCATGCTCAGCGCAATTTCCTTGGCAGAGCACACATAATAATACCTGCGCAGGAAGATAATCCGGGTCTGACTGTCAAGGCTTTCCAGAAAGCGGTTAATGAGGTCCTTCAGGACAGTCTCATCTTCCGGAAGATTCTCCCCACCCGGAACACACTGCCAGCACTCGTCCATCGCCGTCTCCAGCCGGACATTCCGTTTCTGGGCGCCCAGATACGCATAGCGGTCCAGCGCCAGATTCCGGGTGATCCGACCGAAAAACGCCTGTAAACGGGTAGGTCTTTCCGGGGGAATGGCGCGCCAGGCATTGTGCCAGGTATCATTGACGCATTCCTGACTGTCCTCATGGGAGCAAAGAATCCGGTAGGCAATGGCATAGCAGTACCTTCCGTACTTTTTGTCGGAGTTTTCAATAGCTGACTGGTCCCGGTTCCTATACATCTCTACGATTCTTGCGTCCTCCATGCCATCGCCTCCTTTTGCACTTTTTGAAAGTCCTTTCACCTTAAAAGACGGGAAACAAAGGATCGTTCTTACAAAAAATGGGATTGTTTTTATGATACCACAAAATCCGCCGCAAATAAAGTGGGCCGCTGCCGGAGCAGCGACCCGTTACAAAGAGGAAAATGAAAAAGATTGGTTGTGTTATTCCCGGTTCAGGAAGTCTGCCGGATTTACCGGCTCTCCGTCACAGCTGACGCTGAAATGGATATGGTCGCCGATGGCGCTCTCCAGCAGAGCGGTGTTACCCACCGCGCCGATGGTCTGGCCTGCCGTAACCGTATCCCCCGGCTTCACCGTGACTGTTTCAGCAAGGCTTGCATACTTGGTGGTATACCCGCCCTCATGGCGAATCACCACGGTCATACCCATCGTCTCATCGTCATAGACCGTGTAGACCTCACCGTCTGCCGCGGCGCAGACCGCGGTGCCTGCTTCAGCGGCAATGTCAATGCCGTTGTGCACACGCCAATCCCGTGTGGTTTCGTTATAGGTCAGACTGTCCATAGCATAAACCGCCACGGTCTGTCCCTCTACGGGCGCTGTGGTCTGCATAGTGGGCTTTACCGCCACAGGATCACTGGGATTTTCAACAGCAGAGCCATCGGGATTGGTAGCGACTACCGCTTGATCGTTATCCTGCGGTTTTGCCACTGTGGGGTTTTCCTGTAAAGATGGATCGGTTTTGTCAGCATTTGTGTAATAGAGGAATCCAGAGATTCCGATGGCAGCAGCACATAGCACCAGGGCTATGTAGTAGCCCTTGCCATTGATACTGCCGGAAAACTTTTTCT
>JAZQGT010000039.1:0-24011 GCA_045540155.1 Faecousia sp. | reverse complement strand
ACTGTGGCTGCTTATATGGCAAACCGCAATATCGTCACAGTGGATGCCGGCGTACCGGTTCTTTGCATGCATGCGCCTATGGAACTGGTTTCCAAACTGGACTGCTACGAAACGATGCTTGCCTGCAAGGCGATCTATCTGGCATAACCTTCTCCCAAAGCCCTCCCATCCGGGGGGGCTTTTTGCTGTAATAAAAAGCGGGGCGGCCGGCTTTTGCCGGCCGCCCCTAACAAAGAGGAAAGAAAAGGAAAAAGCTCAATTCATGGCGAGAAATTCCGCAGGATCCATGGACGCATCATTGCAGGTAACGGAAAAATGCAGGTGATCGCCAACGGCTGTTTCCAAAAGTGCCGTATTCCCCACCGTACCAATGACCTGCCCCAGCTCCACCGCGTCACCCACCTCAACGCTTACCTCCTGGGCAAGACTGGAATAGGTGGTAACATAACCGTCAGCATGGCGGATCACCACAGTCATGCCCATAGTATCGTCCTCATAGACGGTATACACCGTGCCGGCGGCTGCAGCCAGAACCTGGGTGCCGGCTTCTGCGGCAATATCAATGCCGTTGTGCACACGCCAGTCCCGGGTGGTCTCGTTATAGGTCAAGCTGTCCATAGCATACACTGCCACAGTCTGCCCCTCCACCGGGGAAACCGTCTTGCGGGGAAGCGTATTAACGGACGGCTCACCGGCGCTGGGCGTGGTGGACAGCTGGTCAGCGGAATCAGTGGCAAGCACCTGCTGATCGTTTTGGGGATTCATGATGGATTCCCCGTTGCCATCCATGGAATCGTTGGGTTTATCCGTGTTTCGGTAGTACAGGAATCCGGAGATTCCGATGGCGACAGCACACAGCACAAGGGCTATGTAGTAGCCCTTACCGCCGATGCTGCCAGTAAACTTCTTATTGCTCATTTTAAGCACCTCCGAAGTCCAGTATTGCCATATTTTTCTATGTTAAACCCCACCGGCAGAAAAATTTTGATACAGAGCGCCTGTAGCCCCAAAACGCTGTTGACAAATGTCGCTTTTTCGGTTATACCTATACTATTAAATAATAACTAAGTAACCGATGTAAATTTGGCAAGTGTTATCGGCGCGGGATTTCGCAGCAGGGCAAAGCTTGAAAACGAAGGAATACTTTGTGTATTTCGAGCTTTCCAAGCTGCAGCACTGTGGTGAAAGATTCGCTGATAACCGCAGACAAAATTACGGAGGTTACGTAAAAAAGAAACGGGGGAGGATAATGTCCAAGGAACTCATCAGACTCCAGGACCTTACCATGGAGTTCGACGGGGAGCGGATACTTGATGGTATCAATCTCTATTTTAATGACCAGGAATTTCTCACATTGCTGGGCCCATCCGGCTGCGGCAAAACAACCACTCTGCGAATTATCGGCGGTTTCTTAACGCCTACATCCGGCAGGGTGCTTTTTGACGGAAAATGTATCAATGATGTTCCGGCTTATGAACGGCAAATCAACACGGTGTTTCAGCGGTACGCGCTGTTTCCCCATCTGGACGTGTACGGCAATATTGCCTTCGGTCTGAAGGTCGCTAAGCTGCCCAAGGACGAAATCCACCAGAGAGTGCAGGACATTCTGGCAGTGGTGGGTCTGAAGGGCTATGAGCACCGCCGCATTGACAGTCTCTCCGGCGGTCAGCAGCAGCGTGTCGCCATCGCCCGGGCGCTGGTAAACCGCCCCAAGGTGCTGCTGCTGGACGAACCCCTGGCAGCGCTGGACCTGCGTTTGCGCAAGGATATGCAGAACGAGCTGAAGCGTATCCAGCAGGCCATGGGCATCACCTTTATTTACGTGACCCACGACCAGGAGGAAGCCCTTTCCATGTCCGACACAGTTGTGGTTATGGACAAAGGCCGTATCCAGCAAATCGGTAAGCCTGAGGATATATATAATGAGCCGAAAAACGCCTTCGTGGCTGACTTTATCGGCGAGAGTAACATTCTCGACGGCGTGATGCTGTCAGACTATAAGGTAAAATTCTTCGGTCGGGTGTTTGACTGCGTGGATGCAGGCTTTGCGCCTAACGAGCCTGTGGATGTGGTCATCCGTCCCGAGGACATTGACTTTGTCCCTGCCGGCGAGGGCCATCTGGTGGGCACAGTGACCAGTGTCACCTTCAAGGGTCTGAACTACGATATTATCGTGGACTTCCGGGGCTTCAAATGGCTGATTCAGACCACCGACTACCACGGCGAGGGTGAAACTGTGGGCATCCGGCTGAACCCCGAAGATATTCACATTATGCACAAGAGCGAATACTCCGGTATGTTCGGCGATTACAGCTCCTACTCTGCCGAGTATGACGAACTGACGGAGGATGCGGCCGATGAAGAAGCGTAAGTCCATTCTTTTAAGCGCCCCCTACATCCTCTGGATGCTGCTGTTTACCCTGATTCCCTTGGGTGTTATGGCGTTTTACGCCTTCACCGACCCGGATACCGGGGCGTTTACCCTGCAAAACTTAAAGGATTTGGGTCTGTTCCTGCCCACACTGGGCACTTCCGTGTGGTATTCCATTCTGTCGGCGATTATCTGCCTGCTGCTGGGATATCCTGTGGCGTACTTCATTGCCCACCGGTCTGCCGTAACCCAAAAAATCCTGTATATGCTCATTATGCTGCCCATGTGCATGAGCTTTCTGCTCCGCACGCTGGCATGGGTAGGCCTTTTGGAAACCAACGGCATTATCAACGTGCTGCTGGGGAAGCTGGGCTTCGGGACGGCGGAAATCATCGGCACCTCCGGGGCTGTGATTTTGGGTATGGTGTATAACTACCTGCCCTATATGATTCTGCCCCTGTATGCCATTATCGTAAAAATCGACAACCGGCTGATTGAAGCCGCGGAGGACCTGGGCTGTAACGGTGTGCAGGTGTTCGGGCGGGTGATTCTCCCCCTGAGCGTCCCCGGCATTCTCTCCGGCATCACCATGGTCTTTGTGCCCGCGGTCTCCACCTTCTACATCTCCCAGAAGCTGGGCGGCGCGGAAACCATGCTCATCGGTGACATCATCGAAAAGCAGTTCAAGACCAGTAACAACCCCAACATGGGCGCGGCGCTGAGCCTGCTGCTGATGCTGATGGTGCTGGTTTGCACCGGCATTATGAACCGCTTCGGCGGCGAGGATGAGGAAGGCGGTGTGGTAGTATGAAAAAGACCAACCGGATTCTCACCGTTCTCATTTTTGCCTTTTTGTATCTGCCCATGCTGGTGCTGGTGGCTGCCTCCTTTAACACCGGCAAAGACTTAACGGTGTTTGAGGGCTTCACCCTGGACCAGTATAAGGCGCTGTTCCGGGATCAGGATTTGCTGGCCCTGTTGGGCAACTCCCTGCTGATTTCCATTCTGGCAACGGCAATTGCCACTGCCTTCGGCACCTTTGCCGCGGTGGGTATCCACAACCTAAACCCCCGGCTGCGGAAGACCGTTATGGGACTGACCAACATTCCCATGACCAACCCGGACATTGTGACCGGTATTTCCCTTTCCCTGCTGTTCGTGTTCGTAGGCTCTACCCTGTTCCACCACAAGGAAAGCCTGAACTTCTGGACGCTGCTGATTGCCCACATCACCTTCAACCTGCCCTACGTGATATTGAACGTGATGCCCAAGCTGAAGCAGATGAATCCCGCCTTGCAGGACGCGGCTATGGATTTGGGCTGTACCCCGGTGCAATCCTTCTTCAAGGTTACCGTCCATGAGATTATGCCCGGCATCGTCTCCGGCGCCATTATGGCATTTACCATGAGCCTTGATGACTTCGTCATCAGCTACTTCGTCTCCGGCAACGGATTTTTAACCCTGCCGGTGGAGATTTACTCCTATACGAAAAAGCCCATGCAGCCCCGGGTTTACGCCATGTTTACCCTGCTGTTTTTGCTGATTTTCGTGCTGATGGTAACTATGAATCTGCTCCAGATCCGGGCAGACAAGAGGAAGGTCAGCAAGCAGGTGCGGGAGGTTTCCCGGCCTCAGAAGATTTTCCGCCGGGTGTGCGCCGGCGTGTGCGCGCTGGCGATTCTGATGGGCTGCGGCTGGCTGATTCTCTCCACCCGACAGAACAAAATTACCCTCAACGTGATGAACTGGGGACAGAACATTGCCGACGGCAGTGACGGCACCATGGACATCATCGCCGCCTTCGAAGAGAAGTACCCGGACATTAAGGTGAATTATACCACCTACGACTCCAACGAATCCCTGTATGCCAAGCTGGCAGGCGGCGGTCTGACGGTGGATGTGATCATCCCCTCGGACTATATGATCGGTCGGCTGATTCAGGAGGATATGCTCCTGCCTTTGAATTTTGACAACATTCCCAATTACCGGTTGGTGCAGGAGCAATTCAAAAATACAGCCTACGATCCGGATAACCGGTATTCCGTCCCCTATACCTGGGGCACTGTGGGTATTCTGTACAATACCGAGTACGTGGACGAAGCGGATGTAACCGGCTGGGAGCTGCTTTGGAACGAAAAGTACAAGGGCAAGATTCTCCAGTTTGACAACTCCCGGGATGCCTTTGGCGTGGCGCAGCTCCTTTCCGGCATCAGCATCAACACCACCGACGAATCCGAATTGAAGCAGGCAGCTAATAAGCTGGCCGAGCAGAACCCGCTGGTGCGGCAGTACGTTATGGATCAGATCTACGGCATTATGGAAGGGGAAAACGCCTGGATTGCCCCCTACTATGCCGGCGACTGCATGATGATGATGGATGCTAACCCCAACCTGCAGTTCTATCTGCCGGAGGAGCAGGGCTTCAACCTGTTCATTGACGCCATGTGCATTCCCACCTGCAGTGAAAACAAGGATGCGGCAGAGAAGTTTATCAACTTCCTGTGCGAACCGGAAATCTCCGGCGCCAACATGGACTATATCTGCTACGCCTCTCCCATTGAGGGCGCGCGGGAGTATATGGACGAATATCTGGCAGAAAATGAGGTTATTTACCCCGACCAGTCCGTTCTGGACAAGGGAGACAGCTACTTGTTCCTGCCTGCGGAAACCAACCGACTGATGGATAATCTGTTTATGGAGGTCCGGATTGCCGGCGGCGAAACAGGAGACGAGGAAGAACCCTCCTCCCTGCCTGTCATTCTGACACTCACCGGCCTTGGCGCGGCTGTAATCTTCCTGTTCCTGCCGAAACCCAAGCCCAAGCGCAAATAACAACACAATGTTATCAAACGCGAAAAACAGGCGACCATCGGTCGCCTGTTTTTTATGTTTCTGTATACACTTTGGAGGGATTCCAAAGGGGGAAGTGCGTAAAATGTTTCGTAATGGTATGTGTTCGTGCCACTTCCCCTTTTGGCCGTCTGGGGGTTCGAGACCATACGGAAGGTCCCGGCGGCTCTTTGCATACTTTCTCGCCGGAGAGAAAGTATGACGTTCCAATGTAAAAGGCGTGCTGCTTTTTCGCAGCACCCCTTTTCTCTTTGTTTTTACAGATGCGCTTCGTTAATCAGGATGTGCACATCGTCCAGCTGCTTCTGGGAAACAGCGGTAGGCGCATCCATCATCACGTCCTGAGCATTCTTATTCAGCGGGAAGGTGATAACCTCACGGATGGACTCCTCGCCGGTGAGCAGCATCACCAAACGGTCAACGCCGGGCGCTGCGCCTGCATGGGGAGGCGCGCCGTAGGTAAAGGCATTGTACATGGCGGGGAACTTGGCCTTCACATCCTCTTCGCCCAAGCCCACCATCTGGAAGGCCTTTACCATAATCTCCGGATTGTGATTCCGCACAGCGCCGGAGGCGGTTTCATAGCCGTTGACCACCAGGTCATACTGGTCGGCATTGATAGCCAGCAGCTTTTCGGTGTCACCCTCGGCATCCAGCAGGGTCTGCATGCCGCCCTGGGGCATGGAGAAGGGATTGTGGCAGAACTCCAGCTCGCCGGACTCCTCGCCCATCTCATACATGGGGAAGTCCACAATCCAGCACATGGCGTACTGCTCCTCGTCGAAATGGCCGGGGATGCGCTTGCCCATCATGGTACGGATCACGCCGGCAGTCTTCTGGGCGGCTGTCTTCTTGCCTGCTGCCATACACACAAAGCTGCCAGGCTTCAGATTCAGCTTCTCAGTGAGGGCTGCCTTGCAGTCCGCGAGGAACTTGGAAACACCGCCGGTCAGCTCGCCGTTTTCGTCAACCTTAATCCAGCAAGCCTTGTTGCCGGTCTGCACTTCCACATCTGCCAGCAGCTTGTCAATCCACTTGCGGCCCTCGCTGAAATTATCCACCGCCACAGCCTTGACAGTTGCATTTTCAAAGGGACCAAAGCCGCAGCCTGCCACTTGGGCAGTGATATCCTGCACTTCCAGGTCAATTCGCAGATCAGGCTTGTCAGAGCCGTAGCGCTCCATTGCCTCATTGAAGGGAATATGGCGGAAGGGCGCCTGAGAAATACGGCTGTACTTACCGAACTTCTCAAATACCGGCACCAGCACCTCCTCGAGGGTGGTCAGCACATCGTTCTGGGTGGCAAATGCCATCTCCATATCCAGCTGATAGAATTCGCCCGGTGTGCGGTCTGCGCGGGCATCCTCATCCCGGAAGCAGGGAGCGATCTGGAAATACCGGTCAAAGCCGGAGGTCATCAGCAGCTGCTTAAACTGCTGGGGCGCCTGGGGCAGGGCATAGAATTTGCCGGGGTGATTCCGGGCAGGCACCAAAAAGTCTCTTGCGCCCTCAGGAGAGGAAGCGGTGAGAATGGGGGTGGTAATCTCCAGGAAGCCCTTCTCGGTCATCAGCCGCCGCAGCTCCGCAACCACCTGGCAGCGCAGAATGATGTTGCTCTTGACTGCAGGATTCCGCAGGTCCAGATACCGGTACTTCAGACGGACATTCTCGTCTGCGTCCCGGCTCTTGTTGATTTCAAAGGGCAGGCTGTTGTGGATGCACTTGCCCAATACAGTGATGCTTGCCGGTACAACCTCAATCTCGCCGGTGGCCTGCCTGGGGTTCTTGCTCTCACGCTCCCGGACAGTGCCGGTAACGGAGATGGTAGTCTCTTTATTCAAGCCCTTGATGGACTGCATCATCTCTTCCGTCTCAATCACCACCTGAGTGGTACCGTAGAAGTCCCGCAGCACCACAAACGCAAAGTTGGCGCCAACCTCCCGGACATTCTCCATCCAGCCGACAATTGTAACATTTTCACCTGCGTTGGAAAGGCGCAGCTCTCCGCAGGTATGGGTTCTGGATTGCATCATAGATAAATCCCCTTACACATAAAATTTATTGATTTATTTTCGCACAAATTGCGCCAAATGTCAATCATCTGTTGCGTTTGGCGGGATACTTCCCCTGAAATGATTCCCATCTGTTTGCAATTTTTCACAAAATTATCCATCTTGGGGCTTTTTTTATGTGAATACTATGAAAAGTTGATTTTTTTGTAATTTTTACATTGATTTTACAGGACTTTTATCATACAATAGTTATCAAGCGTCGGCTTCTGCCGGCAACCAACAACCCGAGGTGAACAGAAATGCTGAACATTGTGCTGGTTGAGCCGGAAATTCCCCAAAATTGCGGCAACATCGCCCGTACCTGCGCAGCCACCGGCTGCCGGCTCCATCTGATTCGCCCCTTGGGTTTTGATATTTCCGAAAAGGCTGTCCGCCGGGCAGGTCTGGACTACTGGAATCTTGTGGATGTTCGGGATTATGTAAACCTCGAAGATTTCTTTGCAAAGAATCAGGTCCGGCAAATGTGGTGTCTGTCCACCAAAGCCCCCCGCAGCTACACGGAAGCCTCCTTTGAAGACGAGTGCTACCTGTTCTTCGGCAAGGAGACCAAGGGTCTTCCTGAAGATTTTCTGGAATCCCACGCGGACAGCTGCGTCCGGATTCCCATGCGGGCGGAGGCCCGCAGCCTGAATTTAAGCAACGCGGTGGCAATCACCGTGTTTGAGGCCCTGCGGCAGCTGGACTTTCCCCACCTGCAGGACTTCGGTAAAATGCGTAAATAACCAACTATGGAGGAATTGTAATGAACTACAACAAGAAGTCTATTGAAGACATTGAAGTAGCCGGCAAGCGCGTTCTGTGCCGCTGTGACTTCAACGTTCCCACCAAAGACGGCAAGATCACCTCTGACAAGCGCATCGTTGCCGCCATGCCCACCATCGAATACCTGGTAAACAAGGGCGCAAAGGTGATTCTCTGCTCCCACATGGGCAAGCCCAAGGGCGAGTGGAAGCCGGAGCTGAGCCTGAAGGTAGTTGCCGCGCGGCTGAGCGAACTGCTGGGCAAGGAAGTCATTATGGCTGCCGACGTAGCAGGTGAGGATGCCAAGGCAAAGGCCGCCGCTCTGAAGGACGGCGGTGTGATGCTGCTGGAGAACACCCGTTACATCAAGGGTGAGACCAAGAACGATCCCGAGCTGAGTAAGGACCTGGCGTCCATGGCTGATATTTTTGTAAACGACGCGTTTGGCACTGCCCACCGCGCCCACTCCTCCACCGCCGGTGTGGCTGACTACCTGCCTGCCGTTTCCGGTTATCTGGTGCAGAAGGAAGTTTCCATTATGGGCAAGGCGCTTGCCAACCCCGAGCGCCCCTTCGTTGCTATTCTGGGCGGTGCAAAGGTTTCCGACAAGCTCAATGTTATCAACAATCTGCTGGAAAAGGTGGACACCCTGATTATTGGCGGCGGTATGGCATTTACCTTCCTGGCTGCCAAGGGCTACTCCGTGGGTAACTCCCTGGTAGACACCGAAAAGCTGGAATACTGCAAGGAAATGATGGCAAAGGCAGAGGCAAAGGGTGTAAAGCTGCTGCTGCCTGTGGACACCGTGGTTGCAGACGCATTCCCCTCCCCCATTGACGCAGAAATCCCCGTTGCCACCGTCATGTCCGACGCCATCCCCGCCGGCAAGATGGGTCTGGATATCGGCGAAAAGGCACAGGCTGAATTTGCCGCTGCCGCCAAGGCCGCCAAGACCGTTGTGTGGAACGGACCTATGGGCGTATTTGAGAACCCCGTGCTGAACAAGGGCACCATCGCTGTTGCCCAGGGTCTTGCCGATTCCGATGCCGTTACCATTGTTGGCGGCGGTGACTCCGCAGCCGCCTGCGAGCAGCTGGGCTTCGCTTCTCAGATCACCCACATTTCCACCGGCGGCGGCGCCTCTCTGGAATTCCTGGAAGGCTTAGAACTGCCCGGCATTGCTTGTCTGGAAGACAAATAACTTACCACGTAATTGAACATCGAAAACCGGTGTTTTGTAAAAGGAGATAAGAAAAATGAACAGAAAGTATCGTAAGACCGTCATTGCCGGCAACTGGAAGATGAACAAGACTCCCTCCCAGACCAAGGAATTCATGGCAGAGCTGAAGGCAATTCTGCCCAAGGGCCGTTGGTGCGATGTGGCGCTGTGCGTGCCTGCCGTGTGTATTCCTGCCGCTGTGCGGGCTATGCGTGAGACCAGAGTGGGTATCGGCGCAGAGAACTGCCATGCCGAGGCAAAGGGCGCCTATACCGGCGAGATTGCCACCGACATGCTGGTAGATGCCGGCTGTAAGTACGTAATCATCGGCCACTCTGAGCGCCGGGAGATGTTCGGCGAAACCGATGCTACCGTCAACGCCAAGGTTCTGGCAGCTCTGGATGCAGGTCTGATTCCCATTATGTGCTGCGGCGAAACCCTGGAACAGCGCCAGAGCGGTGTGACCACCGAGCACATCGCCATGCAGATCAAGCTGGGTCTGCAGAACGTACCCGAGGACAAGATCCGCAAGGTGGTTATCGCCTACGAGCCCATCTGGGCCATCGGCACCGGCCTGACTGCCACCCCCGAGCAGGCGCAGGAGGTTTGCGAGGGTATCCGCGCTGTGGTGCGTAAGCTGTACTCCTCCAAGAACGCCCGTGCTATCTCCATTCTCTACGGTGGCAGCATGAACGAGAAGAACGCCTACGAGCTGCTGGCGCAGCCCGATATCGACGGCGGCCTGATCGGCGGCGCTTCTTTGGTTCCCGAGAAGTTCGTTCAGATCATTGAGGCTGCTAATCAGCCCACTGTTTAATTGCAAAAAAGGGAGCAGTCCTGGCTGCTCCCTTTTTCTTAATTATTATGTAGGGGCGACCATTGGTCGTCCGTTCCTAAAATAGCTGTTTGCGGACGGGCAATGCCCGCCCCTACATTGTAATTCTCAGATTGCATTGGGAGAAACACTTATGAAAACATTCCTTTTCTCTTCTTATGACGCAGATACCCCTGCCCGCGCAGCAGCGCTGATCAAAGCCGGCGAGCTGGTGGCCATTCCCACGGAGACCGTTTACGGTCTGGGCGCTGACGGGCTGAACCCTGAGGCAGTTGCCAAAATTTTTGCCGCAAAGGGCCGCCCCCAGGACAATCCCCTCATTCTCCATGTAGCAGAGCCCGCCGATATGGAAAAATTCTGCCACAGCATCCCCGATGCCGCCTACCGGCTTGCTGAAAAATTCTGGCCCGGTCCGCTGACCATGGTGCTTCCCGCCAGGGACTGTGTGCCCAAATGCACCACCGCCAATCTTCCCACGGTAGCTGTCCGGTGTCCCGACAATGCCGTAACCAGGGAAATTATCCGGTTGTCCGGAGTGCCCATTGCCGCGCCGTCAGCCAATCTCTCCGGCAAACCCTCCACTACCACCGCAGAGCACGTGCTCCACGACCATGACGGCAACATTGCCGCCATTGTGGACGGTGGCCCTTGCCGGGTGGGTGTGGAATCCACCATTATCGACCTGACCGACAAGCAGCCCCGGCTGCTGCGCCCCGGCGGCATCACCCCGGAGCAGCTATTGGCTGTGCTGGGAGATTTGGTAATTGACCAGGCGGTTACCGCCCAGCTGGACAAGGACGCGGTGGCAAAGGCGCCCGGCATGAAGTACAAGCACTATGCTCCCCAGGCAGATGTGCGCATTGTATCCGGCAGCCGTGAAAAGGCCGCAGCTTACATTCACAGCCATTTTGCTCCCGGTGACCGGGTGCTGTGCTTTGAGGAGGAGCTGCCTCTGTACGCAGACTGTAGGGCAGTATCCTACGGCAAAGAAGCCGATGCCCAGTCTCTCTCTGCAGGTCTGTTTGCCGCATTGCGGGAGCTGGATGACCCCAGTGTCCAAAGAATCTATGCCCGGTGCCCTGTGGGCGGAGGTGTGGCATACGCTGTGCAAAATCGGCTGAAGAAGGCCGCTGCCTTTCACATTGTGGATGCGGAGGTGGAGCTGTGATTATCGGTATCACCGGCGGTACAGGCTGCGGCAAAACCACCGCCCTGCAGGCAATCGAAGAGCTGGGCGGCTTGGTGATGGACTGCGACAAGCTGTACCACAGCCTGCTGCAAACAGACAGCACCCTGCTCTCTGCCATTGAAACCCGTTTCCCCGGCTGCGTAGAAGACGGAAGCCTAAACCGAAAGAAACTGGCAGGTATCGTTTTCACAGACCCGGCAGCCCTGCGGGATTTGAACGCCATCACCCACGGAGCAGTCAAAACGGAAGTCCTGCGGCGATTGGAAAACACCCCCGGCGGAATCCCCGTTGCCATTGATGCCATTGAGCTGTTTGACGGCGGACTGGGGGAAGTCTGCGATGTAACCGTTGCGGTGACCGCCTGGGAAGATGTAAGGGTTGCCCGGCTGATGGCCCGTGACGGCATCTCCCGGGAGGACGCGCAAAAGCGAATCAGCGCCCAAAAAGATGCTGATTATTTCCGGGAAAAATGCGATTATGTACTGGAAAACAACGGCACAAGGGAAGAGTTCCGGGAAAAATGCCTTGTTTTTTTCCGCAGTCTGACTATAATAAAAGAAAACCCTTAAAGGAGAAGCAATATGGAAGAACTGAAGAAGTCCCTTTTATTTACCCCCAAGAACGGCTATGCCGATCTGACCGATGCGCAAAGAGCCGAGATGGAAAGCTACTGCAAACGCTACGCCGCCTTTATGGATGCCTGCAAGACCGAGCGGGAGGCTACCGCTTGGGCAGTAAAAGTTGCCGAAGAAAACGGCTTTAAGGCAATGGTGCCGGGCATGGACATTCAGCCCGGTGATAAGGTGTACTACAATAACCGGGGCAAGAGCATTCTGCTTGCTGTCATCGGCAGCGAAAGTTTGGCGCTTGGCGCCAATATCTGCGCCGCCCACGTGGACTCCCCCCGTATGGACTTAAAGCCCAATCCCCTCTATGAGGATTCCGAAATTGCCTATTTCAAGACCCATTACTACGGCGGCATCAAGAAATACCAGTGGGCAACCATTCCCCTGGCAATCCACGGCGTGGTCTACCGCAAGGACGGCAGCGTCATTACCGTCACCATCGGTGAGGACGACACTGACCCTGTTCTGTGCGTTTCCGACCTGCTGATTCACCTGTCTGCCGACCAGCTGCAGAAAACCGCCGCCAAGGTCATTGAAGGCGAGCAGCTGAATGTTATTCTGGGCACTGAGCCCCTGAAGGGCGAAGGCTCTGACCTTGTGAAGCTGCACATTATGAAGCTGCTGAACGAGAAGTACGGCCTTATTGAGGCGGACTTCCTCTCTGCGGAGCTGACCGTTGTCCCTGCCGGCAAGTGCCGTGAGGTGGGTCTGGACCGGAGTCTTCTGGGCGCTTACGGCCACGATGACCGGGTATGCGCGTATGCGGAAATTGAGCCGCTGCTGACCATGGGCACACCTAAGCACACCGCTGTGTGCATTCTGGCAGATAAGGAAGAAATTGGCTCCGTGGGCGTTTCCGGTATGCAGAGCCACGCCTTTGAGTACTTTATGGAGATGCTCTGCGATGCCCAGGGCGTAAAGCTGAGCCACTGCTTTGCCAATTCCTTCTGCCTGTCCGCCGACGTTTCCAACGCTTTTGACCCCAACTTCCCTGAGGTCTCCGACCGTCGGAACAACTGTAAGCTCAACTACGGCGTTGCCATCTGCAAGTATACCGGCTCCCGGGGCAAGGGCGGCGCGTCCGACGCCTCTGCCGAGGCCATGGGTGACGTCCGCACCACGCTGGGCAACGCCGGTGTTCTGTGGCAGATTGCCACACTGGGCAAGGTTGACCAGGGCGGCGGCGGTACCGTTGCTGCTTACATGGCAAACCGGAACATCATCACTGTAGATGCAGGCGTGCCGGTACTGTGCATGCACGCTCCCATGGAGCTGGTAAGCAAGCTGGACTGCTATATGACCATGCTGGCCTGCAAGGCAATCTATCTGGCATAAGTAACACAGCAAGGCACGCCGGGCATTGGCGTGCCTTTCCTTACGTAAAACGAGGTATTATTATGGGTCACATTCTTCTCAAATGCGCTTGCTTTATCTTTCTGATTATTTTGGGGTACGTACTCAAATGCAGGGGGTTTTTCGGTCCTGCCGATTACAAAATCCCCGTAAAAATCATTATGAATATTACCCTGCCCAGCGCCGTGGTAGTAAGCTTTGCCTCCTATAAGCCGGACCTATCCATGCTGGTTCTGGTGGGTCTGGGCTTCGGCATCAACTGTCTGATGCTGCTTGTAGGCTTTCTGATCAGCCGGAAATATCCCAGACGTACCCGTGCCGTATGGCTCAACTGCGTTCCCAGTTATAACATCGGCGCCTTTGCCATGCCCTTCATCCAAAGCTTTCTGGCGCCTGCCAGTCTGGTGGGTACCTGCTTGTTTGACACGGGTAATGCGCTGATGTGCAATGGCACCACCTACGCCATTTCCCGCAACATTCTGGACAACACCAAGGGATTAAACCTGAAGCGCATTGTGAAAACCCTCTTACATTCCATGCCCTTTCTTACTTATCTGACAATGCTGCTGATTACGGTATTCAATATTACCATTCCCCAGCCGCTGGTGGTATTTGTCACCCCCATGGCAAATGCCAACGCGTTTCTTGCCATGCTGATGGTGGGTATGATGCTGGACCTGAAAATCGAAAAGGCAATTTTTAAGGAAGTGGCAGGCATGGTGGCCATTCGTTTTGCCGCGGCAGTCACCGCTTCCCTTGCCTTCTATTTTCTGCTTCCCATGCCTCTGGAAATCCGGCAGGCACTGGCAATTACCGTTTTTGCCCCGGTGAGCATGGTCTCCACCGCCCTCACCCCCAATGCCGGTGGCGACCCGGCGGTAGCAGCCTGCGTCAATTCCGTATCCATACTGATTTGTGTTCCCAGCATGCTTGCCCTGCTGGCGGTATTTGGAATCCTGTAACCTGTTTACTTTTTTCGAAAAAAGTGCTATACTTTGCGTATTAGGGAGGTGCGTCCATGAATCGCTATATTTCACAGCTCCGGGAAGCCATTCGTAAAGGTGACTGGATTCTGCTGCTGCTGTGCATTATTACTACATCCTTCGGCTGTCTGGCCGTCGCCAGCGCATCCAACTACATTGAATCCTCCCGCTACATTGTGATGCAGATCGTGGGCGCTGTTATCGGTATTATCGCCTTTGCGCTCATTTCCTCGGTGGACATTGAATTCCTTATGGAAAAACGCACTTGGCTGGTGGTTTTCAACGTTCTGTTTTTATCTCTGCTGATCCCCTTCGGTGAAGACATCAACGGCAATAAGAGTTGGATCAGCCTGCCCCTTCTGCCCTTTAATATTCAGGTAGCGGAAATTTGTAAAATTACATTTATTGTGATTATGGCATCGGTAATGACCGCCCACAAGGAACGGATCTCCTCCTTCAAATCCATCTTTGCCATGGGTATCCAGCTGGCGCTGCTGGCAGGCCTCAATATGGTGCTATCCCACGACTTGGGCGTTACCTTGATCTTCGTCTTTATTTTTATTGTAATGGCCTACACCGGCGGCGTGAGTCTATTGTGGTTTGCCGCAGCCGCTGCCTTTGTCGCGGTGTTTTTCCCTGTGGTTTGGCCTCATCTTGACGAGTATCAGCGGCTTCGTATTGAGGTTCTGTTCAACCCGGAGCTGGACGCAGCCGGTACCGGCGTGCGTTGGCAGTCCAATCTTTCCCTGCGCTCTCTCACCGGCGGCGGTATGACCGGTCAGGGCCTGTTTAACGGTCACCGTACACAAAACGCCCCCCTGGAAGGTCAGCACACTGACTTCATCTTCTCCGCCATCGGCGAGGAGCTGGGCTATGTGGGCTGTGTGCTGGTGCTGGTGCTGCTGGGACTGATTATCGCCCGGTGTATCTGGGTGGGTATCCGCAGTCAGGATTACGCCCGCCGGCTCATTTGCTTTGGCGCTGCCGCGGCGCTGATTTTCCAAACCCTTATTAACATTGGCATGTGCACCGGTGTGGGTCCGGTTATTGGACTGACCCTGCCCTTTATCAGCTACGGCGCATCGTCCATCGTTACCCTGTACGCCATGCTTGGGCTGGTATCCGGCGTGTTTGCCCGACCTGCCCCCACCTCCCATGAGCGGTACATTCGCCCCCCGATGTATTAAAAGGAGAGCATTATGAAAGCATTTATGGACAAAGACTTCCTGCTGGAAACCGAAACAGCCAAGCACCTGTTCCACGACTATGCGAAGCAGCTCCCTCTGGTGGACTACCACTGCCACTTAAACCCCCGGGAAATCTATGAGGACCGACGGTTTGAGAACCTGACCCAGCTGTGGCTGGGCGGAGAAAATCCCGACGGCACCTTCGCCGGCGACCATTACAAATGGCGGCTTATGCGCTCCAACGGCGTGCCGGAGGAATACGTTACCGGCAGCAAGAGCCCCTATGAGCGGTTTCTGAAATTTGCCGAAGCCCTGGAAATGGCCATCGGCAATCCCATGTACCACTGGTGCCATCTGGAGCTGCAGAAGTTCTTCGGCATCTATGAGCCGCTGACAGCGGAGAGCGCCCCGAGAATCTGGGAAAAGTGCAACGATAAGCTGCAAAATGACCCGGCTTTCTCTGCCCGGGGCCTGATTACCCAGGCAAACGTTGCCTTTATCGGCACCACGGACGACCCCATCGACGATCTGTACTGGCACGAAAAGATTGCTGCCGACCACAGCGTTTCGGTGGTGGTAAGTCCCTCCTACCGGCCGGATAAGGCTGTGAACATTCACAAGGACGGTTGGAACGCCTATATATCCAAGCTTGCCGCCTCCGTAGGAAAAGAAGGCCTGCCCACCATCGCCGATGTGCTGGACGCATTGATACAGCGGCTGGAATACTTCCACGCCCGGGGCTGTAAGGTCAGCGACCACGGACTGGACTATGTCCCCTTCCAAAATTATACAATAGAACAGGCAGACGCTGTTTATCAGAAGGCCCTCCGGGGTGAGTGCCTGACCGCGGAGGAAACAGAAGGCTATCAGACGGTTATTCTGCTGCATTTGGGTAAGGCATACCGGCGTTTGAATATTGTGATGCAGGTGCATTACTCCTGCCTGCGGAACAACAATCAGCGGCTGTTTCAGCTGCAGGGGCCGGACACCGGCGTGGACGCCATTGCCCAGAACACCTGCGGCGGCAATATCTCCGCCTTTTTGTCTGCGCTGGACCTGGAAAACGCCAGTCCCAAGACCATTTTGTACTCCCTGAACCCTGCGGACAATGCCCAGCTTGGCTCTCTCATCGGCTGCTTCCAGGACGCTACCGTACCGGGAAAGATCCAGCACGGCTCCGCCTGGTGGTTCAACGACAACAAAACCGGCATGATCGAACAGATGATTTCCCTTGCCAATTTGGGACTTTTGGGAAATTTTGTGGGCATGCTCACCGATTCCCGTTCCTTCTTAAGCTACACCCGCCACGACTACTTCCGCCGGATTCTGTGCAACTTAGTTGGCACTTGGGTGGAAAACGGAGAGTATCCCAACAGCGAGCCTGCCCTAAAGAAAATCATCGAGGGCGTCTGCTACCGCAACGCTGTCCGTTACTTTGACCTGTGATTGGCCCTACAACACACTGCAACATCGTAGGGACTGGCCTCCGGACAGTCCGAAAATCCGAGACGGACCGCCGGGGACGCCGGTCCCTGCAAATTCATTCATCCGCAAAAAGAGCGTGTTACGATACGTAACACGCTCTTTTTTTACAGTTCTTCCAGATAGGCTACCCCGGGGGCCTCCCGGACAAGCTCGAAAATCTCCTCGTGGCTGCTGCGCTTTTTCACCTTCAGCGTAGCGATGTATGCCCGATTGCCTGCATCACTGTCCGCGTCCTGTTCCCGCTGTACATTGGAAATCTCAATGTCCCTTTCCCGGACAAACCGCAGGAAATCCCCCAACGTAATCTCCCGGGACAGCTCCATGTAAACATCCACACGCTTATTTTTGCGGCGCATGCTGTTATCCATTCTCTGCAGCAGGGTAATCACCGTAAAGATTGCCAAACCGCCCATAAGCGCTGCCTCATAAAAACCGATACCCAGCGCAAGACCGATGCCTGCGGCGGCCCAGAGACCTGCAGCAGTGGTCAGTCCCTTAATCTGATTGCGGCGGGTTACCACAATGGTGCCTGCGCCCAGGAAACCGATACCGCTGACCACCTGCGCGCCCATACGCACCGGGTCACCGGCGCCGTACACCTGAAAAATGTACTGATTGGTTAACATAACAATGCAAGCGCCCACACACACCAGCATGTAGGTACGCAAACCTGCGGGACGGCTCTTCATGCCCCGCTCCAGACCTAATAAACCGCCAACCAACACAGCCGCCACAATCCGCAGCGCCACCGCCAGATAGGTTACTTCCCGTATTTCCATACAATCACCTCGTACTATCTCTATGCTTTTCTTTCGCCGGATACCACCTGTTCCCGGCTCTGGCAGGTAAATACAATCACCTGCTTTTCCGCCGACGCCTCCCGAAGAATCTCCAAAGCCGCAGAAAGGCGTGTATCGTCAAAGCGCACCAGCGCATCGTCCAACACCAAGGGTGCTGTGGGAGTCAGCTCCTCCGCCACCGCCAGCCGCAGCGCCAGGTATAGCTGATCCACCGTGCCGTCGCTGCGCCACAGGGTCCCCCGGAGGGTATTTTCATCGGAAGCTACCGCCTCCATAGACAAATCCTGTCCCAACTGCATCCGCTGATACCGCCCGCCGGTCAGCCGGGCAAAGAGCGTCTGCGCCCGCTGGGAAATCCGGGGGGCAAACCGCCGCTGCAGCTCCTGGGTTGCCTGCTGCAAAACTTCCTGCGCCCGGGTAGCCGCCCGGAAAATCTGTTCCAATGCCGCAATCCGGGTCTGCACCTGCTGTTTCTGCAGCCGCAAGGCATCCTCCTGCCCCAGCGCCTCCATCTGACCCTGACACTGTCCCAGTCTTTGATGCAGCAGCTGCCTTTCCAGTGTAAGCTCCGCAATTCGCTTTGCGGTGTCCCCGGCAGATAAGGTCAGCGTATCGGCAAACGCCGGCATCTGCGCCTGCTTGCCGGCGCTGTTAAGGGCTTGCAGCACCTCCTCTGCCTGACGGAATATCCGCGCCTGCTCCTGCAAACGGCTGTAAGCCAGCTGCTGCTGCCGGAGCATTTCCTCAAACTGGGCAAGGCTCTGCCCGCAGGTAAGCCGGGAAATTTCTTGGGCATTTTCTTCCAGCTCCCGGTTGAGCTTTTCCAGCTCCTGCTGACGGGCATTTACCGTTTCCGTATATGCCAGCTGGGCATGGGCGTACGCTTCCGCCGCCGCTTCCCAACGGTCAGGGGAAATTGCCCCATACCGCTGCCGTAAATCCCCAATCTGTTTTTGCAGTTTCTTCTGTTTTCTCACACCCAAAAGCACCAGCGCAGCGCCGCACAGCAGCAACAGCGCGCCTGCCACCCAAACCTTGGGCAGCAGCAGCGCAAGGGCAAAACCCAGCGCCAAGCACACGCCGCCTGCAATATAGGGTATGGGCTTTTTCAAATCTGCGTACAACTGCTGCAGCACCTTACGGTCCAGCCTTGCATCGGAAACCGCCCCCTCCGGTGTCTTCCCCCGGAACGGTTCTTCCCCAACGGGCATAGGGGGCAGAACGGGCAGAAGCTGCGCCCGGGTATGCAGGACGTCCCGGGTCTCCCGCAGCTGCTGTAAGTACGCCAATCTCTCACGGATTTCCTCTTGGGAAGGCAAGTCCGCGCACTGGGCCTGGGCCTGCTGCAGATTCTCCGCAGCCGTCTCCCGACTCACCTGCGCCGCGGCAAGCTTCTGCATGTACTGCTGCTGCTCAGCGTATTCCAGCGCCTGCTGATGATTCAAAAGCTGTTGGGATTCCTCCTCCAGCAGCTGCTGCCGATTGGTAATGGCAGAAATTTGGGCTTGCAGACCTTGCAGCTGCTGCAATTTCTGCTCCAAGTCCGCCTGTTTCTGCTCCAATTCGGGAATCAAACCCTTTTTGTTAAACCGGCATTTGTTCTTCAAATCCCGGAGTTTCCGGGATAAATCATCGGACGCGCCGCTTTCCTCACCGGTGGTCACCAGTTCATTCAAACGCCGACGGAGGGATTCGTCCTCAGTAACCGGCATTTCTGAAAGCCGGATAAAGCCTGCCCGGGCAAACACACTCCGCTCCACCCCCAGCAGCACCTGTCCGGGAGCGGCAACCGCCAATTCCGGCACCGGAATGCCGGTGTGGGTCTCAAATGCCTTCACCTCGCCCAAGGGTGTGCGGCCTTTATTCTGCCGCTCAATGGTAATCTCCCGTCCGTTCCAAAGGATATCCATACTGCCGGACATGGGCTCACCGGACCAGGGGGCATAGTGCTCCTTATCCGCCAGGAAGCCGGTCTTTGTCCGGGAGCCGGTGTCGATACCGTAGAGCATAGCCACCAAAAAGGCGCACCATGTGCTCTTTCCCCACTCATTGGGGGCTTCAATCAAGTTCATTCCCGGGTCTAAGGTCAGGGTCTGACGGGAGAGCTTGCCAAAGGTGGCTGTCATAGAAAGAATTCTCACGGCAGAATCACCTCCTGACCCTCCAAAAACCGGCGGGAAATCTCCGCCGCCAGCAAAATATCCTGTTTCTCCCCATCCTCAGCGCTGTCCAGCGTCTGCCGGAGCAAGCCAAAATACACGCCCTCAAAGCTGTCGTCACCCAAGCTGCCCCACACGTCCACCGGCCGCACAGTTCTGTCCCGCAGGGTCAAATTGGGAAGATGGGCATACTCTGCCCGAAGCGCAGCCAAATCCGGCGCTTCGCAGGCGCCCACCAGGGTTACCCGGTAATAATCCTCCCTTGCCACCGGGGGTAAAACAGTGCCCAAAGCATCCGGCTGGGCTTCCAGATCATAAAACCGCACCGTGTCCATCGGCCGGAATTTCAAAGAAACCGTGTCCTCCAGGGTAACAATGTAGACACCCTTTTCCCCTTGCTCGTCATAGCCCCGTCCCATGGGACAGCCGGGCCAGGCGCACAGGGTTTTGCCTGCGGAAAAGCGGTCAGCCTTGTGGATATGTCCCAACGCAAGATAGTCCAGGCCCGACGCCTGCACCTGCGCCTTGGTAATGGGGTTGTATGGAGAATTCACCTGTGTGGGGTCACCGTGGAAGATGCCGATGGCATACTTTTCACCGCCCACTGCCCGGAAACCTTCCAAAAGAGGCGGGCAGTCCATACCCTGAAAGCCTGCGCCGTACACCCGGCAGTCCAGCTCCGGCAGCGCCACGGATTCGATTTGGTTGGACTTAAAAATATGCACATTCTCCGGCCACAGCTCCTTCAGCCATGGACTGTCAGGCCCATAAAAATCGTGATTGCCCGGGGTAATGAACACCGGTACGCCTAGCGCCTGCAGCACATCCCGCAGGCTTTGGTAAGTATAGGGGGTATATGCCCCATCAAACAGGTCGCCGGCAAGGAGCACTAAATCGCACCGCTCCTGCTTGGCAATCTCAAAAATCTTTCCGGGAATTGCCGCCAGCGCCTGATGCACCGTTTCCCCGCAGCCTTGCAGCGGAGAATCCAAATGCCAATCAGCCGTGTGCAGAATCTTCATCAATACAATCCACCCTTTCCGCCTTGCGGCACAAGCCGGTCTGGCTGTCAATGGTAAATAACACTGCTTCCATTTTGGTCTCACCCTCTGCCCACTGGTAACGGGAGGTCAAATCCCCCCGGAACTTGGCAATGGACAGCTCCGGTCGAATCCCCAGCACAGAATACCGGGGGCCGGTCATTCCCAAATCCGTTACATAGCCGGTGCCACCGGGCAGCACCTGGGCATCAGCAGTGGGCACGTGGGTATGGGTGCCCCAGAGGGCGCTGACCCGTCCGTCCAGCATATAGCCCATGGCTAGCTTTTCAGAGGTTGCCTCTGCGTGCAGCTCCACCAAAATGAGCTTGGTGTCCAGCTCTTTTAAGAGCTTTTCCACCTGCAAAAAGGGATTGTCCGGGGTGTAGTCCATATTGACCCGGCCTTGCAGGTCAATCACCGCCACCGGCCCGACCCGGGTTTCAAACACGCCGTAGCCGAAACCCGGCGCTTGGGGGGCATAGTTTAAGGGGCGGAGAATCCGGGAGCAGTCCTCCATATAGTCCACAATTTCCCGCTTGCCGAAGGTGTGGTTGCCCATGGTAATCACATCCGCGCCGGCATCGAAAATATCCTCTGCCTGCCGGGGCGTGATGCCCACCACGCTGGCGTTCTCTCCGTTGACCACTACAAAATCCGCGCCGGTTTTCCTTTTCAGCCACCGCAGGCTGCGGCGCACCCGATCCATGCCGGGGTTTCCCACCACATCGCCTACCGCCAACACCTTAAAATCCATAGCAATACCCCTTGCCCACATAATAAATAACAGCATTACCCTCCGGTAATGCTGTTATTATATAGGAAAGAATGAATTTTAGCAATATTATCTCTGATATTCGAACTGGAAATCGTAAATATCCACCGTATCGCCGTCCTGAATGCCCATCTCCTCCAGCCGCTTGAACAGGCCGCACTTGTGCAGCTGCATGTCAAAATAGTTCCGGGATTCATAGTCGTCGAAGTTGATATTCATAACCAATCTCTCCAGCCAAGTGCCGGTAATCAGCCAGGTATTGCCGTAGTGCTCAATCTCCAGATTGTTGGGGTCTCCTGCCTCCACAACGGGCGCCACATACTCCGGTTCATAAATGGTCACCGGCGGCAGGGTACGCAGCTTCTCCGCCACCACCCGCATCAAATTTTTCGTACCTTGGGTCGTGCCTGCGGAAATCTCATAGAATTCGCAGCCGGCATTCTCCACGTGCTTGCGGAGTCTCTCCAGGTTGTCCGATTCCGGCATCAGCAAGTCGCACTTATTCGCCGCCACAATCATGGGACGGTTGCTCAAATCCACGGAGTAGTTCTTCAGTTCCTCGCAGATGGCGTCAAAATCCTCCACCGGGTCTCTTGCTTCACTGCCGGACACGTCTACCACGTGCACCAACAGCCGACACCTATCAATGTGCCGCAGGAAATCGTGTCCCAGACCTGCGCCCTCTGCCGCGCCCTCGATGATGCCGGGAATATCCGCCATCACAAAGGACACGCCCTCGTCCACATAAATCACACCCAAATTGGGATACAGTGTGGTAAAGTGGTAGTTGGCAATCTTGGGACGGGCGTTGGAGGTAACGGACAGCAGCGTGGATTTACCCACATTGGGGAAACCTACCAGTCCCACATCTGCCAGCAGCTTCAGCTCCAGAATTACGTCCCGCTCCTGTCCGGGGAGACCCGCCTTGGCAAACCGGGGCACTTGCCGGGTGGGGGTGGCGTAATGGGCATTGCCCCAACCGCCGCGGCCGCCCTTGGCGATGACGAAATCCTCACCTGTGGACATATCCACAATAATCTGATTGGTCTCCGCGTCCCGGACCACCGTGCCTCTGGGCACTTGAATCACCAGTGGCTCGCCCCGCTTGCCGCTCATGCTGCGGCCCTGGCCGTTGGCACCGCTTTGGGCAGCATATTTGCGCTTATAGCGGAAATCCAAAAGGGTGGACAGATTGTCGTTCACGCGCAGAATCACACTGCCGCCATGACCGCCGTCACCGCCGTCAGGACCGCCGGCGGCCACATATTTTTCCCGGTGAAAGGCCACCGCGCCATCGCCGCCCTTACCGCCGCAGACGGTAATGCGAACCTTATCCACAAACATTTCCATAAAAGGTTCTCCTATGGGAAGATTTTCAAATTAAAAATGGAAAATTGAAAATTCAGGTGTCGTTTCCCTACTATTTTAATTCATTTCAAAGAAAATACCACAATTTTCAACTTTCAACTTTCAATTAAAAAAGCTGCCGCAATTCTTTGCGGCAGCTTTTTTTCATAAATTACTGCTCAACAGCGTACACGGAGCACTGCCGGCGATCCTTACCCTTGCGCTCGAAACGGACAGTGCCGTCAACAAGAGCGAACAGAGTATCATCACTGCCGATACCAACATTGACACCGGGGTGAATGTGGGTGCCTCTCTGGCGAACCAGAATGTTACCGGCCAGAACGAACTGACCGTCAGCGCGCTTAACGCCCAGGCGCTTTGCCTCGGAGTCACGGCCGTTCTTGGTGGAACCGCCGCCCTTATGGTGCGCGAAGTACTGAATACCAATTTTCAGCATGGTGTTACACCTCCAAAACTTCGATATAATCCGGATAATCGTCCCGCATACTGCAAAGGGTCAGCAGCATACCGGCAAGCACTGCCTGCACGCTTTCTTCCTCATCGCAGGATGTGGGGAGGGTCAGACTGATGCGGGCATCGTCTTCCTTGACCCGAACCTTGGCCTTTGCGCCGCACACATCATTGATGGTGGCCTCGGCCATGGTAACTACTGCGGAAATGGCGGCGCAGACAATATCCTGCCCCTGCTCTGCATAACCGCTGTGTCCGGAGATGGAGAATCCTGTGATTCTGTCACCCTCCGTAAAAAACTCGCATCTTGTCATACTTACAGTGCGATCTTGGTGATTTCCACCTTGGTGTAGGGCTGACGGTGGCCCTGCTTCTTCTTCTCGTTCTTCTTGGCCTTGTACTTGAAGACGGTAATCTTCTTAGCCTTGCCGTTCTTGATAGCCTTGGCCTCAACCACAGCGCCCTCCACAACGGGAGCACCGATGACGGAGTTTTCGCCATCCAGAACTGC
>JAZQGT010000038.1:0-31263 GCA_045540155.1 Faecousia sp. | reverse complement strand
CTTGACGTCGCCGACAGGGTTGTCCATGGTCTGTGTTGCATCGAACAGAGAACCGAATCTCATGCCGATGTTATCGGAGGAAACGATCTCCTCGGTGTTGTATCCGAAGGACTCGTTAGCCTGTGCCTTCAACAACAGCTGTAAGGATTGTTGTTGAACCTGTCGGGGTCGGAACACGCTGTGCAGCGCCGATGAGCTTGCCGTTCAGTTCCGGGATAACCAGGCCGATTGCCTTCGCAGCGCCGGTGCTGTTCGGAACAATGTTGACTGCCGCCGCGCGGGAACGTCTCTTGTCGCCCTTGCGCTGAGGACCGTCCAGGATCATCTGATCGCCGGTGTAAGCGTGGATGGTGCACATAATGCCGGACTCGATGGTAGCCAGGTTGTTCAGAGCCTGAGCCATGGGAGCCAGACAGTTGGTGGTGCAGGAAGCAGCAGAGATGATGTTGTCTTCCTTGGTCAGAGTCTCGTGGTTGACGTTGTAAACGATGGTGGGCAGATCGTTGCCTGCGGGAGCAGAGATAACGACCTTCTTGGCGCCGGCGTCAATGTGCGCCTGAGCCTTGGCCTTGGAAGTGTAGAAGCCGGTGCACTCCAGAACAACGTCTACGTCCAGCTCGCCCCAGGGCAGCTCGGCAGCGTTTGCCTTTGCGTAGATGGTGATCTTCTTGCCGTCCACAACGATGTTGTCCTCGCCGGCCTCAACAGTGTGAGTGCCGAAGGGAGCAGCGTATGCGCCCTGAGTGGAGTCGTACTTCAGCAGGTGAGCCAGCATAGCAGGAGAGGTCAGGTCGTTGATAGCAACAACTTCAAAACCCTCTGCGCCGAACATCTGACGGAAAGCCAGACGGCCGATACGACCAAAACCGTTAATAGCAACTTTTACAGACATGGTTATTTCCTCCAATTTTCATCGCTGCATATCGCAGCAAAAATAGACTGTACTTGGGGGCAGTCAGACCCCATACGACGCTATTATACTATAAGGAAAACTTCTTGTAAAGTAGCCAAATTGTAAAAATAGCGGATATTTTCCCGAAAAGTTTTGACACAGAACACAAAAAATAAGGGTCTGCGGTTGCAGACCCTTATGATTATTCCACCCAAGGCACCTTAGGCGGAGGTGTTGTGGCGGGTTTTTCGCTCAGTTGGGTATAGGCAAGACAGTAGGTTGTGAGCACCTGCCCCTGATACTGCCACAGAAGAAGCCCCTGGCACACAGCGCCCAGCGCGTAAAACAGGAAAAACGCAGCGTTCTCCGAAATGGGCAGGACAATTCCCGCCATGGATAAAAGGGAATCTCCGTAGCTGACGGCAACACACAGAATCTGCAGCAGGTAGAACCACCAGAAGGACAGGTCCAGCCGGAACAGGGCAAACCCGCGCCCCTGGGTGCGCTTTACGCTTTGCAGCATGCCGGTCAGGGCGCCTGCGCCGTCCATAACAGCGAATTTGGCAAACCGCAGCCGATACCAAAGGGGGATCGCCACAGCTGCAAACAGCACCCCAAAGGCGGCAAACAGCGGCAGACAAATTTTCGCTGCCTGGGCAAGAAGTTCCGGTGTGAGCAAATCCGCTGGGTTACCTGTGAGGGATGGCTGCATCAGGGGTTCTAAAAGTTCCGTCAGCGGCTGTGCCAGCGGGGTAAGCATGAAAAGGGTGGAGCATAGGTTGAATATGGCAAACCCGATGGCAAAGAACAGACCGCCCTGCAGCAGCCGCAGCCCCAGCACGGCGCCGATTCTGCGGAAACCCTGCAAAAAGTCCCGGGGCGCAGCCTGCTCCCCTGCTGTCCAGTTCAGCGCTGCAAACAGAAGTCCTATTTCCCAAAAGGGCAGCGCCACAACCATACCAAGCTCCAGTACGGATTGCACCGTGGATAGCACTGTCCGCAGGGGCAGTCCCGCCAGACCTCCGGTGTCCGCGATTTGCAGATTCAGTATGTAATTAAGGGCTGTAATCAGCAAAGAACCACCCAGCGCCACAGCTGTGTGCAGCAGCACCAGCTTTTTGGGGTTGCTGGGGGAAGACAGCGCCAAAGCCCTTGCCTGCCGGTATAAAGCGGCGGATTGTAAGGGAACCATACATCGCACCTTCCTTTCTTTTGTATATAGTTATACGCCACATTGGCGCTAATAGCAAATAAAATTTTTGTGACCGTAGCATTTTTCTCTGCGCCGTGGTACAATGCAGACAAATGCGTTAAGAGGTTTTGCTATGGATTATTCTGTGTGCACCCTGTGCCCCCGGTGCTGTCAAGTGAACAGAACTGCAGGAGAAAGAGGCTTCTGCGGGTGCGGGGACGTGGCGCTGGTGGCAAAGACCATGCTCCACAAATGGGAAGAGCCGGCGCTGGCAGGAAAAGGCGGCAGCGGCGCGGTGTTTTTTGGCGGCTGCACCTTGGGCTGCCGGTTTTGCCAGAATCGCGCCATTTCCGCAAGAGCAGTTGGAACGCCTATGGATTCTGCCCAGCTGCGCCGCGCCTTTGAGGATTTGATTGCCCAGGGGGCGGAGAATATTGATTTGGTGACCCCTACCCAGTTCCTGCCCACCATTCTGCCGGCGCTTACGCCGAAACTGCCTGTGCCGGTGGTGTACAACTGCGGCGGCTATGAACGGGAGGAGACGGTTTCCCGGCTGGACGGTCTGGTGGACATTTACCTGCCGGATATGAAGTATGCAGACAGCGATTTGGCGGCGCGGCTGTCCGGCGCGGCGGATTATTTTGAAACGGCAGCCCGGGCAATATGCGCCATGGCAGAGCAGACAGGTCCTGTGCAGTGGCAGGGGGATCAAGTCACCAGAGGAGTGCTGATCCGCCACCTGATTCTCCCGGGACAGGTGGAGAATTCCCTGAAGGTGCTGGACTGGATTGGAGAAACCTTCTCTCCCGGGCAGGTGCTGGTGAGCCTGATGCGCCAGTATACCCCCATGCCGGGTCTGCCTGCGCCCTTTGACCGGCAGGTGACCGATGAGGAGTATGATGCGGTGGTCAGCTGGATGTACTTAAACCGGCTGGAGGGCTTTGTGCAGGAGAAATCTTCCGCAAATGCTGACTTTATCCCGGACTTTTAAGGTTTACACCGGTGTATCTGTGTGGTATGATAAGGAAAGAACAGAAAAACGAGGTTTCAAAAGTATGAACTATATCGTTTTGGATATGGAATGGAATCAGCCCTGGCCCGGGTCGCCCTCATCCAAGAAGGTGCTTCCGGTGCAGATTCGGGGGGAAATCATTCAAATCGGCGCTGTCCGGATAACGGAGGATGGCCGGGTTGCCGACGAATTTCAGGTGCTGATTAAGCCCAAATATTACCGCCGTCTGAACCGCCGGGTCAGCAAGCTCACCGGCATCAAGGAGGCAGACCTGCGGGAT
Organism: Faecousia sp.; assembly: GCA_045540155.1. GTDB lineage: Bacteria > Bacillota > Clostridia > Oscillospirales > Oscillospiraceae > Faecousia. The sequence continues at coordinate 27,887 of JAZQGT010000038.1, read as the reverse complement.
CATGGCGAGTCCATGACGGAGGCCATGGAGCGCTTCCGGGCGTGGTGCGGTGAGGATGTGATTTTCCTTACCTGGGGCTTGGACGATATTACCATTTTGCGGGAGAATTTGCAGCTTTACGGCATTGACGAGAGCTGGGTCAGCCGCTGGTATAACGCCCAAATGATTTTTAACGCCCAGACCGACGGCTCTACCGCCCAAAAGGCGCTGAAAACCGCCATGGAGATATTCGGAATCGAAGCCACCCGCCCTGCCCACGATGCCCTGGGCGATGCCTACCATACCGCGCTGATTTGCGCCAAGCTGGACCTAAAACGGGGCATTGCCGAATACGGTACGGCGCTGAAAAGCCACATTGACGGCTTCCACGGCGCGGAGCTTCCCGGCTGTATCAGCCGCAAGGTGTTCTATGACTACGCCGATAAGCGGGAGGCGCTGGGCGCCATGTCCGGGCCGGAAAACAAATGCCCCACCTGCGGCAAGCAGATGCAGGGCACCCGCTGGTTCTCTCAGCCCGGCAGGCGGTATATGGATTTGGCTACTTGTCCGGTGTGCGGAAAATTTTTGATTCGTATTCGGCTCTCCGACCAGCCGGACGGCACAATCCGGGTCAGCCGGCTTACCTATGAAGCCACCTCCCAAGCGGCGGAGGCATACGCCAGACGGGCGGAAAAGGCAGAGCCGGAGGTCACCAGACCCACGTCTCAGCGCCGCCGCCGTCGCAGCCGTTTGCCAGAAAAGAAGGACTAATACACAAAATGCAAGGGCGGTCATTGACCGCCCGCTTTGCTTATAGACTTATGCAATGTTTAAGGGGATTCCAAAGGGGGAAGTGCAAGAAATCTTGGAAGTGGGATTTGTTCGTGCCACTTCCCCTTTTGGCCGTCTGGGGGTCCTTACACCTACGGAAGGTCCCGGCGGCTCTTTGCATACTTTCTCGCCGGAGAGAAAGTATGAATGTCCTTTTATTCAGTTTAACAGCGCATCAAACACCAGCATCAGGCAAAATCCCACCAAAAGCGAATAGGTAGCGCCCCGCTCACTGCCGTGGGCGTGGGTTTCGGGAATCATCTCATCGCTGATGACATAGAGCATGGTGCCGCCTGCAAAGGCAAGGGCAAAGGGCAGTATGGCGGTGGAAACCGTTACGGCAAAGTAGCCGAGAAGTGTGCCCAGTACCTCCACCACGCCGGTGGCGGCTGCCACCAGAAAGGTGCGCCGGGGCTTGATACCTGCCGCCAGCATAGGTCCGATAATCACCATGCCCTCGGGAATATTCTGCAGGGCAATGCCGCCGGCAACCGTCAGCGCCTCGGCGTTGTTGCCGGAGCCGAAGCCCACGCCTGCCGCAATGCCCTCAGGCAGATTGTGAATGGCAATGGCGGTGACGAACAGCAGCACCTTGTTCAGCTTTTCCGTGTCCGACGGATGCTGCTCCTGGTCTGCGCCGCTGAGGCGGTGCAGATGGGGAACCAGCCGGTCAAAGACATTTACGCACAGAGCACCGGCAAATACACCGGCAATGGTGTAGAAAATACCAAAATCTCCGCCGTATTCCAGTGACGGCAGAATCAGTCCCATCACCGCCGCCGCCAGCATTACGCCCGCGGCAAAGGAAAGCACAATGTCGCTGAATTTGTGGGAGATGCCCTTAAAAACAAAGCCCAGAACCGTGCCGAATACGGTTGCGCCGCCTACGCCCAGGGCGGTAAGTAAAACAAGTTCCATAACAAAACCTCCTGTTATCCTCTTTTTCTATTGTATACAGTAAGGGAGAAAATTGTCAAGAAAAATTTTAAGAATAAGAATTATTCTTATTGACAAACAGGAAATTATTTGCTATGATATGTCCATAAGAAAATGGGAAACAACGGGTCCCTAAAAACAGGAGGTATACCCTATGCTGAAAAAAGTTACCGATACAATTTTTTATGTAGGCGCCAATGACCATGACGTAGATCTGTTTGAGGGCCAGTATGTAGTACCCAACGGCATGGCATACAATTCCTATGTGATACTGGACGAAAAGGTAGCCGTGATGGACACCATCGACCAATCCAAGACTGCTGAGTGGCTGAAAAATGTGGAGCAGGCGCTGGCGGGACGGAAGCCGGACTATCTGGTGGTGCAGCACATGGAGCCGGATCACGCCGCCTCTGTGGAGGCTTTTGTGAATACCTATCCCCAGGTTACCGTGGTAGCCAACGCCAAGACCTTTAAGATGATCGGCCAGTTCTTCCCCAAGCTGAAAATGGAAAACACCTTGGCAGTGGAGAATTTCGGCACGCTCTCTCTGGGTCAGCACACCCTCACCTTCGCCTTTGCCCCCATGGTGCACTGGCCCGAAGTAATGATGACCTACGATTCTTTCGATAAGGTGCTTTTCTCCGCAGACGGCTTCGGCAAGTTCGGCGCGCTGGACGTAACCGAGGACTGGGACGATGAAGCCCGGCGGTATTTTATCGGCATTGTGGGCAAGTACGGCAAGCAGGTGCAGAATATTCTCAAGGTGGCAGCGACACTGGATATTCAGATTATCTGCCCCCTCCACGGACCGGTGCTCACCGAGAATTTGGGGCACTATATTAAGCTGTATGATCTGTGGTCCAGCTATACCCCGGAAAGTGAGGGTATTGTGATTGCCTATACCTCCATTTACGGCCATACCAAGGAGGCGGTGGAGCTTCTGGCGCTGGAGCTGCGGAAGCGGGATGTGCCCAATGTGGTTGTCTATGATTTGGCCCGGTGCGATATGGCCCAGGCAGTGTCCGATGCCTTCCGCTACGATAAGCTGGTGCTTGCCACCACCACCTATAACGCCGATGTGTTCCCCTATATGCGTACTTACCTGGATAAGCTCACCGAGCGGAACTTCCAGAACCGCACTGTGGCAATGATTGAAAACGGCTCCTGGTCTCCCCTTGCCATCAAGGTGATGCGGGAAGAGCTGGCAAAGTCCAAGAATATTACCTATACCGACAATAACATTACCATTATGTCCGCCCTCAGTGAGGAAAACGTGAAGGAAATCGGTCTGCTTGCCGATGAGCTTGCCGCTTCCTATAACAACGCAGCTGTGCAGGACGATGTGGTAGACCCCACCGCGCTGTTCAGCATCGGCTACGGTCTGTATGTGGTTACCTCCAATGACGGCGCCAAGGACAACGGCTTGATTGTGAACACCGTTACCCAGATTACCAACACCCCCAACCGGGTGGCGGTAACCGTCAACAAGCTGAATTACTCCTGTGATGTAATTGCCAAAACGGGCAAGCTGAACATCTCCACCCTCAGTGTGGATGCGCCCTTTGCCCTGTTTGAGCGGTTTGGCTTCCACTCCGGTCGGGATACGGACAAGTTTGCCGGCTTTGACCACGTGCAGCGCGCCGCCAACGGACTGCTGATGCTGAACAAGTACGCCAATGCCTTCATCTGCTGCAAGGTAACGGGCCAGGTGGATTTGGGAACCCACGTGATGTTCCTGTGCGACGTTGTCCAGTGCGCCAATCTGAACAGTGCCGAGACCATGTCTTATACCTACTACCTGCAAAATGTAAAGCCCAAGCCCGACGCGGAAAAGAAGGGCTATGTGTGCAAGATTTGCGGCTGGGTGTATGAGGGCGATACCCTTCCCGAGGATATCGTGTGCCCCCTGTGCAAGCACGGCGCGGCAGACTTTGAGCCTTTGGCGTAAAAAATAAAGGGAACGGCTGTGCCGTTCCCTTTTTCAATGTAGGGACCGGCGTACTCGGCGGTCCGTAAGCAAGTGTTGTTATCGGACTGTCCGGAGGCCAGTCCCTGCACACAGTTATTCTGCTGTGTTTTCCTCTTTCCAGGCGTTCCTTGCAGCGACTTGGTTTACATAAAGTTTTTCTTTATCATGGGGACGGAATGCCTGCCATACGAGAATTGCCGTGGCGGCAAAGCAGCTGATTGCCGCAAGCATCTGACTCACCCGGAAATTGCCCCAATACAGGCTGTCGGTGCGCAGACCCTCAATAAAGGTTCTGCCCAGACCGTACCACGCCGCATACCCCAGGGCAATCTGCCCGTCGTACTGCCGCCGCTTGGAAAGAAAGTGCAGCAGCACAAAGCCGCAGAGATTCCATACCGACTCATACAGGAAGGTGGGGTGATAGAAGACCATCTGGGATGTGGAGAAACGGTTTTCCGTGAGCATCAGCCCCATACGCAGAAAACTGTCCGTTTTCGCGCCGAAGGCCTCCCGGTTGAAAAAGTTACCCCAGCGGCCCAGCGCCTGCCCGATGAGAAAGCCCAAGGAAGTAATATCCAAAGCCGTTCCCACGGGAATTTTTTTGATTCTGCAATAGACGATAATGCCGATTGCCGCGCCGATGACACCGCCGTAAATGGCAAGGCCGCCGTTCCAGATATAGAGCACCTCGATGGGGTTTGCGGCATATTCCTCCCACGCAAAAATACAGTAGTAGGCGCGGGCGCAGATAATGGCAAAGGGAATGATGCATAAAGCGCCGTCAAGAATGTCATCCTCTGTCAAACCAAAGGCCTTTTTCCGCCGCAGGCCGTAAATCGCAGCCAGCACCAAACCAAGCGCGATAATGAGACCGTAAAACCGAATCTCAAAAGAACCAAAGGAAAAACCCTCCGGGGGATTGATCTCGATACCCAGCGCCGGGAAAGAGATGGGAGAGATGCCGTTGATCCATTTCATCTGTTATGCCTCCTTTTTGGGGGTGATGACCGCCAGACACATACGCTCCTGTGTGACAGCGGTTTTGATAAATTCTTGAATTTCCTCCCGGGTTACCTGCTCATAGATTTCCGGGATACGGAAGTAGTCAAAGCCGGAGAAATGGTAGGCGCAGATGCGGAAGCAGGTGGCCTCAAAGCTGTCCAGAGAGCGAATCCGCCGACCCAGTGCGCTGCGCTTCATGCGCAGGAAGTCCTCTTGGCTGATGCCTTCCTCTGCCAATCGCCGGGCCTCTGTCAAAATGGCATCCCGCACCGCTTCGGGGTCTTCGCTGTCGCCGGAGGCAGTCAGCAGCGCCATGCCCTCAATGGTCTCAAAGCCGCCGCCGAAGGAAGCGTCAATGAGACCCGCATCGTACAGCTGCAGATACAGCCGGGAGGACTCGCCGAACAGCGCCTCCGCAGCCAAATCACCCACAATCTCGCCCCGCACGCCCTGATCGCCGTTGGGCAGCGGCGGGCACTTGAAGCCCAGCTGGAACATGGGCTGCGCCACTTCCATGGAACGGGTAACATAGCGCTCCCCTACGCACAGGGCTTCCTCCCAGCTGCGGGTGGACGTGACGGTGACACGGGGCATATCCTGCAGCTTGCTTTCCGCGATTTGCGCCACCTCCTCCGGGTCAACATCACCCACCACGCACAAAAGCATGTTTTCCGGCCGGTAAAATGCCCTGTGGCAGGTCTCCAGAATCTCCGGGGTGATTTGGGCAATGCTGGCCTTTGTGCCCAGAATGGGGGTGTGAATGGGGTGGTTTTCGTACATGGTGTCCATGAGCAGTTCAAAAAGCACACTGTCGGGGTTGTCCTGATTCATGCCGATCTCCTGCCCGATAATCCCCTGCTCTTTGGCAACACTTTCGTCCGTGAAGAAGGGTGTGGTGACAAATTCCAGCAGCAGCTCCAGATTTTCCCGGAACCGGTCCGTGCAGGAGAAGTAATAGGCGGTCATATCGTAGCCGGTGAAGGCGTTGGGAATTGCCCCCATGGACGCAAATTCTTCGGTAATGTCCCTACCGGGCATATCGAACAGCTTGTGCTCCAGATAGTGGGCAACGCCTGCCGGCGAGGTGTGCCGGACACCGTCCAATACAAACTCTCTGTGAATTGCGCCGTAATCGGTGACAAAATAGCACAGCTTCTTGGTAAAACCGGGACGGGGCAGCACAGCAATGGGCAAACCGCAGGGCAGGATGGCTGTGTACAGGTTCTCCCCCACCCGGGGGTAATGCATTTTTTCCATCATACACGCCCCCTTAAAAAGTATACCGTGTGCAGCTTTAAGGTTTTTGCCGCCGCTGCCACATCTTCTGCGGTGGCGGATTCCACCGCGCGCATATAGTCTTCCACCGACAGGGGCAGACCGCTTAGTGCGGCAGTGGCGTAGAAGCCTTCGATAGCGCCGGGGGAATCGTGGGTGCTTTTCAGCTGGGACAGCAGCGCCTGCTTGGCAGCGTCCAGCTCCCGCCGGGTAAACTCCTCTGCCTGACAGCTTTGCAGCAGCCGAAGCACCTCCTGCCGCACAGGCTTGTCCATGGTATTGTCAATGCCGGCGGACACGGTAACAATGCCCTTGCTGCCGTGATAAGAGGAGCTGATGTCATAGCACAGTGACAGCTCCTCCCGCACCCGCATAAAGAGCTTGCTGATCATGCCGCCGCCGAAGATGGTATTGAAAATCTGCATAGGCACAAATTCTTTGTCCCGCAGGGTAATGGGCGTGACAAAACCCATGGCAAGCTTGCCCTGGGCAACGTCCATTTCCTCTGTTTCCTCACAGCCGCCGCAATCGTGAAATGCCGTCTGGACGGGCAGAGCAATGGGGTCTCGGGGGAGCTTTTCAAACATAGGCCGCAAAACGGACGCAATCTTTTCAGGATCTGCCGACCCTACATAAAACAGGTGCACGGGGCTTTCCCGGAGAATTTTCCGATAATGGGCGTACAGGCTTTCCGGCGTGATGGCAGCCACATCCTCCGGCTCGCCCATGCGGGGGATTCCAAAGGAGTCCGCCTTGCACATACGCTTAACCATCTGGGCAGCGGCGTAGGCGCGCTTGTCGTTGCGCTGGGCGGCAATGGCAGAGAGGAGATTTCGCTTTTCACTCTCCACAAATTCCGGGGAGAACACTCCGTTTTCCAGCTTGGGAGAGAACATCAGCTCCTCCAAAAAGGCCACCATGGGGGCAAAGACCGCATCGCCCTCCATAGCGTATTCCTCTTTCATAAAGCTGCAGGAGAGTCCGGTGGTCTGGCAGTCCCCCACCCGCCGCAGCTGGGAGCCCACGGCAGCGCCGTAAAGGTCGTCCAGCTTCAGGGTAATGGCCCGCAGATCCGGCGCGAACTCACAGCCCCGGAGCAGCACCGCAGGCAGCAGCGCGTTCAGCGCCGCTTCCTCCCTGCGCATGGGGCGTACCAGCTGCAGGCTGAAACCCTCCTGCTTAAAGCGATTGTCCGGGAAACACCGCAGCGTAATACCGGGCAGCAAAGTAATCGTCTGTACCATAACGTCTCCTAACTCATAAAGTATCCCCATTATATAACAAATTTGCCGGCTTGGAAAGTAGCCAATAAAAAATTTACACTTTAGCGGTTGTTATTTTATGCGTTTTACGCTAAAATAATGAAAATACCACCATCAATCGAGGGAAGAACATGACCTATCTGGAAATAACCGTAACCACTGCCCCGGGGCGCACAGAAGCAGTGGCAGCCGCCCTGACCGCCCGTGGCTTCAGCGACCTGGTCATCGAGGACCGGGGAACCTTTGAGACCTTTTTGGAGGAGAACCGGGCCTATTGGGACTATATTGACGAAACCCTGCAGGAAAAACTGCAAGGCATGGCATGTATCAAGCTGTATCTGGAGGAAACCAACACTGCCGGCTTGTCCCGTCTGGAAAAGGAACTGGAAACCTTGGGGCAAAAGGGCGATTGGGGCGAGCTTTCTCTGTCTGTGAGGCCCCTGCCCCAGGAGAACTGGGAGGAGAGCTGGAAAGAAAACTATCCGCCCCAGCCGGTGGGCAGCAGACTGACGGTGCTCCCCTACTGGCTGGCAGACACCTGTGGGGAAGACCGCCTGCCGGTGATTCTGGATCCGGGCCTCACCTTCGGCACCGGCGCCCACCCCTCCACCCAGATGGTGCTGGAGACCATGGAGCAGGTACTTACCCCCGGCGCTGACTGTCTGGATTTGGGCAGCGGCAGCGGAATTTTGTCCATCGCTGCCTTACGTTTGGGAGCAGAGTCTGCCATCGGCGTGGATATTGACCCCAAGGCAGAGAACATCGCCCGGGAAAATGCCGCCTACAACGGCTTTGCCGCCCCGGAATTTACTGCCCTCACCGGTAACGTAACCCAGGACACGGCACTTATGTCCCGGTTGGCGGAAAAACAGTACGATGTGGTGCTGGTGAATATTGTAGCCGATGTGATTATCGGTCTTGCCCCGGTGCTGCCCCGGTTTGTGGGCGAAAACACCACCTTGATTTGCTCCGGTATTTTGGATACCAGACTATGTGATGTGGTATCCGCTTTGGAAAAGGCAGGCTTTGCCGTCACCGAAACAAAAAGCAAGGAAGATTGGCGCTGTGTCAGCGCAAAAAGGAGAACGCTATGACCATTCCCTATCGCACCCAGCGGGTGCTTAAGCGTATACTCGCAGGACTGCTGGCAGCGGCGTTGGTGCTGGCGGCAGGCTATGCCTGCTGGTTTGTGTGGCTGCAGCGGTATGTGGTATACAGCACCGACGGCGGTGTGCGGCTGGATTTTAATTTGCAGCCCATCAAGCCCGGTGAACCGGCAGTGAAGCCGGAGGATATGGATGTTACCATCAATTTTGATGGGGCGGATGAAATGATTACCAGTACGGAGCTTGTCCGGCTGGATGGCTACTATGTGGAGCCGGAGGCCATGGGCAACCTGGCAGAGGTGAAGACGCAGATTCAGGCGCTGCCTTCGGGTACGCCGGTAATGGTGGACGTAAAAAGCATCCGGGGTGATTTTTATTACTCCTCTGCCGTCAGCAGCAACCGCAGCAGCAAAGTCAACTCTGCGGAAATGGACGATTTGATTGCCTACTTAAAACGAAGCAATGTCTACGCCATTGCCCGGATTCCCGCCCTGCGGGACTATCACTACGGACTGAATCACGTGCCCGACGGCGTGCACCATTCCTCCGGCGGCTACCTGCACATGGATGACGACGGATGCTATTGGCTCCACCCCGGCAGTCAGGGTACGCTGACCTATCTGACCCAGATTATTATGGAACTGAAGAATTTGGGGTTTGATGAAGTGGTGCTGGACGACTTCTGCTTCCCCCAGTCTACGAAAATACAGGTTAACGGGGATAAGGCAGAGCTTCTGACCAAGGCTGCCGGCATTTTGCTGTCTGCCTGCGCCACGGACCGGTTTGCGGTGTCCTTCGTAAAGACCGAGGAGTTTACCATGCCCCAGGGGCGCAGCCGCCTGTATTTGGAGGGCTATGATGCTATGCAGGCTGCGGATGCCGCGGAAAACAGCGGGGTTGCCGACACGGCGGTGAATCTGGTATTCCTCACGGAGCTGCACGATACCCGCTTTGATGTTTACAGTGTAATGCGCCCTCTGTCCGGCGCCCATTAAAAAGGAGAAGGCTATGTTTGAAGGCTTTTCCCCGGAGACCGTGGATTTCCTGTGGGGAATCCGCATGAACAACAACCGGGACTGGTTTCAGGAGCATAAGAAAGATTATGTAAACCACCTGTACGAGCCCATGAAGGCGCTGGGCAAGGATTTGTTCCGTCCTTTTCTGGAAAAACCCGGCAATCTCTTAAAGGTCAGCCGTATTTAACGGGATGCCCGGCTCCACCACCCTTTGCCCTACAAGGAGAGCCTGTGGATCTGTATCCGGCAGGACGTGGAGTGGTGGGCGGAAAACCCCTGCCTGTACTTTGAAATCCGTCCGGAGGGGGTTAGCTACGGCTTTATTCTGTGGCGGCCCCGTGTCAGTATGCTGGAGGAGTTCCGCCGGGATTTGGCGGCGCGTCCCAGGGAATTTTTGCAACTCATTGAGGAAACGGAAAAAGCAACCGGCGTGCCCGTTACCGCAGAAGCGTATAAGCGTCCCAAGGAAGCGCCGAGAGCGGCGCTTGCGCCGTTTTATGCCTGGCGGGGCAATATTGCCTGCGTGGTGGACGAGCCGGTAAGTGAGGGGATCTTTGGACCGGAGCTGGGACAGCGGGCCGGGGCATTTCTGGAAAAGCTGATTCCGCTATACGATTACTTTAACCGCTTTAAGACCGACTAAAAGCAGGGGTAACCTACGGTTGCCCCTGCTTTCCTATCGTTCTTCCGTGTTGGTTTATTTTTCACTCAGATAATGATTCAGCGCGCCACCGTAAAAGACAATGGACATACAGCAGTACAGCCACAGCATGGACAGGGCGACGGCGTATACAGAGCCGTAAATATTGGCGTAGCCGGAGAAATTCCGCACATAGATGGAGTAAAGGTCAGAAAACACCAGCCAGCCAAAGGACGCCAGCAACGCCCCGGGCAGGCTCTCCCGGAAGGTGTTGCGCTTATTGGGCAGCGCCATGAACATGGCGGAAAACAGGCCGGTCTGCAGAAGCAGCAACAGGACAAACCGCCAATCCACAATATCCCAAAGAAATTGCACCAGCGCAATGTTTTCAAGGGGGAGGGTTTCCAGCAGTGTGGTGCCAAATACGTTCAGCACCAATGTGGCCAGCAGCATCAGCAGCAGCAGGAAGGTGTACAGCACGCTGATGCTCCGGGTGTAGAGATACCCTCTGTCCTCCGGGACCTGATAAATGGTGTTGAGCCCTGTAAGCACACCGTAAACGCCCCGGCTGGCAGACCACAGACCTGTGACGGCCGACAGGGAAATCACCGCGCCGGAGGTGTTTTGGTAGGTGCTGATAATCAGCCGTTTGGCAGAGGGAATCAGGGCCTTGGGCAGAAAGCCGCCAATCAGCTCCGTTAAGGTTTCCACCTGCAAGCCTGTATACCGCAGCAGCGCCAGCAGCAGCACCAGCAGCGGGAAGACGGACAGGACGATGAAGTAGCCGGCGCCTGCGGCATGCATGCTGATTTTCTGCCGGGAGAGGTGGCGCACCAGGCGCCAGAATTTGTCCATAAATATCCCCCCGAAAAAGGTTATAAAAAATGAAAACATCTTTCAGCAGAACCTGTAGGGGCGACTATTCGTCGCCCGCGGGCGGATAATATCCGCCCCTACATCCGCGGGATGTAGAATTCTCTTATAAGCAGGGCGTGTTGCATTGTTTGCAACACGCCCTTTGTTCATTATTCTGCGGAGATAAGATAATAATATACAGGCTGACCGCCGGAAAGTAGATTCACATCCCCGTCGGGGCAGGTGGAAGCGAACAGGTCAGCAGCCCTCTGCGCTTGCTTCTCGGTGATGTCCGCGCCGTAGTAGATGGTGATGTATTCCTTGCCTTCATCACGCACCTTTTCTGCCAGCGCTTTCAGAAGGACTTTAATGTCCCGGCTGGTGCCGAACAGGGTGCTGCCGTAGATGGCGAGATAGTCACCCTCGTGAATGTCATGGCCGTCAAAGTCGGAGTTCCGGGCAGCATAGGTGATCTGCATGGTGTCCACGGTGCTCAGCGACTCGGTCATAGCGTCGGTGTTCTCCTGCACCTCTCCGTCGGGGTTGAAGTTCAGCATAGCGGTGACACCTTGGGGAACGGTCTTGCTGGGAATTACCACCACGTTCTTGGGAGTCAGCGCGTCCACCTGCTGGGCGGCCATGATAATGTTCTTGTTGTTGGGCAGCACAAAGACAGTTTCCGCAGGTACCTTGTTCACCGCCTCCAGAATATCCTGGGTGCTGGGATTCATGGTCTGACCGCCGGAGATAATGCCGTCCACGCCCAGATTCTGAAATACATCTGCAAGGCCGTCACCGGCGCAGACGGATACTACGCCCAGCGCCTTTTCCGGCGCGGCGATTTTGGGAGATTTTTCTGCCTCGCTCATCACCTTTTCCGTGTGCTGCAGGCGCATGTTTTCAATCTTTACGGTGATAAAGGAGCCGTAGTCCATGGCCTCGTGCAGCGCCTTGCCCGGGTCGTTGGTGTGCACGTGCACCTTGATAATCTCCTCGTCGTCCACCAGCACCAGACTGTCGCCCAGACTGCTCAAAAAGTCCCGCAGCTTCTCCGGGTCCATATCGTTCTCCCGGGAGATGATAAACTCGGTGCAGTAGGTAAAGGTGATATCCTCGGTGTTGAAATCAGAGAAATCTGCCTGTTCGGCAGTCTCCTGCACGCCACCCTCGGGGGCTACAATATCCTCACCCCGCAGGGCGGACAGCATGGCCTCCAGCGCCACCAGCCAGCCCTTGCCGCCGGCGTCCACCACACCTGCCTTTTTCAGCACAGGATTCTGGTTGACGGTGTTTGCCAGCGCGACTTTTGCCTCCTCAATGGCGGCTTCCTGGACAAATTCAATATGATTGTTTTCCCGCGCCGCTTCCAGCGCCTTGCCGGCGGCAAGTCTGGCAACGGTGAGAATGGTGCCCTCGGCGGGCTTCATAACCGCCTTATAGGCAGCGTCCACACCCTCCTGCAGGGCATTGGCCCACAGCACACCGTCGCAGATTTCCGCGCCCTTCAGCTTCCGGGAGATGCCCCGCAGCAGCAGGGACAGAATCACGCCGGAGTTACCCCGGGCGCCCCGCAGCATGGCGGAAGCGGCAATGGCAGCAGCCTTTTCCAGGGTGGGGTCCTCTGCCTTCCGCAGGTCGGCGGCAGCGGTGTTGATGGTCATGGACATATTGGTGCCCGTATCCCCATCCGGTACGGGGAATACGTTCAACTCGTTGAGTTTTTGCTTGTTGATTTCGATGGCGGCGGCCGCGCTGATCATCAGTCTGCGGAAATCCGCGCCGTTAATCGTCTGCCTCAATGGTTGTTACCTCCGTAATCTTATCCAATGGTGATGGAATCTATATATACATTCACGGCGCGAACCTCGGTGCCGGTGCATTTGTTCACCATATAGCGAACCTCGTCAATGATGGCCTTGCCCACGGCGTTTAAGTTTACGCCGTCGCCCACCATAATGTGCAGGTCAATGGAAATGGTGTCGTCCCCGTGGAATTCCACCCGTACACCCTTGCCCATGGACTCTCTGCGCAGCAGGTGATACACACCGTCGGAAACAGAGCGGGCAACCATGCCCTTGACGCTCAGGCAGTTGATTGCGGCAGTGCCGGCTATATCAGTGTATACGCCGGAGCTGACGATAACAGAACCGTTTTCGTTGTTGTGTTGAATCATAGACCAGTACCTCCTAATCGAAAGTGAGATTTTCCTGTGCGGGCGTGCCGCACTGTGTACATATCAGACAATGCTGTCTTCCCAGCAGTCGGGGGCGGTCAGACCCATCATTTTCACAATGGTGGGCGCCACATTGGCAAGACCGTATTGACCGTCCTTTACCGCCCAGGCGCGGTCTTTATCATAGATGATGAAGGGAACGGGGTTGAGAGAGTGGGCAGTCCGCACAGCGGTTTTGCCCTTCTTGGTCTCGGTCATCTGGTCGGCGTTGCCGTGGTCGGCGGTGATGAGCACGGTGTAGCCGTACTTGTCAGCGGTGCTGAGAATCTGCTTCAGGCCGTTGTCCACGCATTCCATGGCGTACACCACCGCGTCCATGACACCGGTGTGTCCCACCATGTCGCCGTAGGGATAGTTGCACCGGAGGAACTGGAACTTCTGGGACTCCATGGCGGCAACCATCTTTTCGGTGATTTCCTTGGACTTCATGGCAGGCGCCTGCTCAAAGGGAATCACATCCGAGGGCACTTCCTCGTAGACCTCCAGCTCCTCACAGACCTTGCCGGAGCGGTTGCCATTCCAGAAATAGGTAACGTGACCGTACTTCTGGGTCTCGGACACTGCGTATTCGTGGATACCAGCCTTGCACAGCACCTCGGTCAGGGTGTTCTGAATTACAGGGGGCTGTACAAGATAGTGCTCGGGAATGTTCAGGTCGCCGTCATACTGGAGCATACCGGCAAACTTCACGCCGGTGTAATCGCCCCGGTCAAACTTGTCAAAGTCCTTCCGGTCAAAGGCGAGGCTGATTTCCTGCGCCCGGTCGCCCCGGAAGTTAAAGAGAATCACGCTGTCGCCGTTGGCGATTTTTGCCACCGGCTGGCCGTTTCTTGCCACCACAAAGGCAGGCAGGTCCTGGTCGATAACGCCGGTCTCGGCGCGGTAGGTCTCAATGGCTTCGCTGGCGGAAGCAAACTGACGGCCCAAGCCAAGTACATGGGTCTTCCAGCCGTTTTCCACCATTGCCCAGTTGGCTTCGTACCGGTCCATAGTCACCTGCATACGGCCGCCGCCGGAGGCGATGGCGTAGTCGCAGCCGTCGGTATTCAGGGTTTTCAGCACATCCTCCAGCATGGAAACGTATTCCAGCGCGGAGGTGGCAGGCACATCACGGCCGTCCAGCAGGATGTGGCAGTAGGCCTTCTTTACGCCGGCTGCGTGGGCAGCCTTCAAAAGGGCGATGAGATGATGAATGTTGGAGTGGACGTTGCCGTCGGACAGCAGGCCCAGGAAGTGCATGGCGTGACCGGCCTTGGCGTTGTCTACCAAATCAATCCATGTATTGGACGCGAACAGCGTACCGTTTTCAATGGATTCTCCCACCAGTTTTGCGCCCTGGGAGTAAACCTGACCGCAGCCAAGGGCGTTGTGACCCACCTCGGAGTTACCCATATCCTCGTCAGAGGGCAGGCCGACGGCAGTGCCGTGGGCTTTCAGGTAAGTATGGGGGCAGGTGGCCAGCAGACGGTCCAGCGTGGGAGTCTTGGCAACTGCAACAGCATCGCCGCTGCCGCCGTCGCCCTTGCCTACGCCGTCCATGATAACCAATACAATGGGTTTATCCATAAAAGAAACCTCCAATATCTATATGTGCAAAAATTTCATACTACCAGTCGTACTATTTTACATCATTTTTGTGAAACTTACAACCTGTTTTTGAAAATTTACCGAATCTAACGAAAAATTCCGGGAAAAGATAGGGGAAGTTATAGAGTTTTCAAGAAAACCGGGTGCCGGATGTCCTTGACGGAAGGAAAAAAATGTGCTACTATAACGGCATTCCATGCTGGCATGGCCGCGTTGCTCCGCGCTGCCAGCGGCAGAAGAAGCGGAGCATAAGCGAGTGCCGGGGTCGATAGGCGACGAAGGTGTTCGCACCGAGGCGAATATCGGGCACCCCAAACGGGGGAATAGGTAGACACGCGATTACAAATGAAAATGTTTATATTTGCCGCTGTGGCCGCGTTGCTCCGCGCTGCCAGCGGCAGAAGAAGCGGAGCATAAGCGAGTGCCGGGGTCGATAGGCGACGAAGGTGTTCGCACCGAGGAGAATATCGGGCACCCCAAACGGGGGAATAGGTAGACACGCGATTACAAATGAAAATGTTTATATTTGCCGCTGTGGTGGAATAGGTAGACACAAGGGACTTAAAATCCCTCGGAGTAAAATCCGTACCGGTTCGATTCCGGTCAGCGGCACCAAACAAAAGGGGAGGCATACGCCTCCCCTTTTGTTTGGTCCGGGCCGGAATCGAACCCCCGCCACCCCTTCCACCTATTCCCATCTTGCAATTCCCGGTGGCGTTTGGTATAATATTACCATTGTTTATAAGAAAGGAACAGAAAGAATGAAACGCAAGTTACTTTGGGCTTTGATTGCGGCGCTTGGACTGCTTCTTTGCGGCATGTTGATTTTTATCCTGACATCCGGCGCGCCGGAGATTCCGCCTGAGGCATCCACCGGTGATACTACGGAAACCACACAGGAGACCACTGAAGAGACCACACAGGAGACCACAGAGGAAACCACTGAAGAGACCCAGGAGAAGGTAATCTACCGTCACCCCCTGACCGGCCAGCAGCTGGAGCAGCCTTGGTCCGGACACTTGGTTGCGGTGATGACCAACAATATCAAGTATGCTATGCCCCAGCACGGTATCAGTCAGGCGGATATCATCTACGAGATGGAGGAAGAGGGCAGCATTACCCGGAATATGGCCATTTTCTCCGACCTGTCCCAGGTGGCAGCCATTGGCTCTATCCGCAGCGCCCGTACTTATTTTGTCAGCGTGGCAGCGTCCTTTGACGCCTATCTCGTCCATTGCGGCACCAGTGACCATGCCTTTGGCGGCAGATATAATCAGGAAGGGAAGAAGGTCCCCGACTGGAAGGATCTGGATCAGTTCTACAACTCTAAGTACTTTTACCGGGATTCCACCCGTTATGAAAACGGCTATTCCTGGGAGCACACCCTGTTTACATCCGGCCAGCTTTTGCAGCAGGCGCTGGAGGGCAAGGAGCTGAGTACGCCTTATGACAACGGCTTTGGTCTGCAGTTTGAGGAAAATGTACAGCTCCAGGGCGAGCAGGCGCACAATGTGGTCATAACCTTCAAGGGCGGCAAGACCAGCACCTTTACTTATGACGAAAAAACCGGCCGGTACACCAGAGGGCAGTACGGCAGCGAAAGCGTGGACGGCAACACCAATGAAGAGATAACCGTGAAGAACGTCATTGCAATCTACACCAAGCAGTGGAGCGTCTCCAGCGGTCATCAGTTCTATAATACCATCGGCAGCGGCGAGGGCTATGCAGCCATTAACGGCACCATTGTTCCCATTTTGTGGAGCAGAGAGACGTTAGACAGTCCCTTCACCTATACGCTGGCGGACGGCTCGCCACTTGTGTTGGATGTAGGCAACACCTATGTGGCGTTTGTGGGCACCAAGAACCCCATTTCCTACCAATAAGCAGATTAAGACCGCCGGCTGAGCCGGCGGTCTTGCTTTTAATTCTGAATACGGAAAACGGCCATGCCCGGCGCCTCGGGGGCGATTCGGCTCACCTGGTAGAGGGTTTGCGCCACATCTGCCCGGGTCATGGGCGCATTGGCGTCCAGCACCACGCCATTTTCGGCCATCACGGTCAGACTGGCCATTGCCCAGGAGGGAATTTCCTCCACATCAGCGGCGGTTTGCTCCGACTCCAGCACCTTGCTGCTGACGGTCAAATCCAGCGCGTTTTGCAGCATCACCGCGGCCTCTGCCCCGGTAATGGGTTCGGACAGGCTGCCGGTATTTTGCCAGTCAGCCATCAGACCGCTGCGCTGGGCGGCAGCCAGATAGGGCTTCAGCCACTGGGGCGTGGTCACCGGCAGCTGCACATTGTCGGCATTCTCCAGGGGAATATCCAGCACCTTTACCACCATTGCCAGAAATTCCTCCCGGCTGACGGTCTTATCGGGATAGAAGCAGGCGTTGCCGCTGACCTGTTCCCCCACAAACAGACCGGTGTTGCGCATCCATTCAGCGGCGAAGCGGCAGCTGTAGCCTGCGGTATCGGTGTATTGCCGGGCATCCTTGGGCTTGAGAATCTGCACAGTCACCGTAGCTACCCGGGACACATTCCCCGCAGGGTCAGTGGCGGTGTAGGTGAAAGAATCCACGCCCACTTTGTTCTTTTTCGGGGTGTAGGTGAAGGAGCCGTCTGCTCTTACTTCCACACTGCCCCGCTTGGGGCCGCGGACAACCGTAAAGGTCAAATCCTCTTCCTCTGGGTCATTGGCCTTCAGTGTGCCGTCATTGGACAAATTCTTGTAGGTTTCGATGGAGGAATCCAAGGCAACCGGCGCCTTGTCCTCCTTACCCCGAATACCGATGGTCATGGCGGTCTGCTTCTCTACCCGGTTTGCGTAGATGGGCAGATAGCTGATGACAGCCTGGGCGTCCTCCTCGGTACGCAGGGGCTGGAAGGTCAGCTTGTTCAGTTGTCCGGCGGCGAGAATGTCACCGGGACGCAGCACCCGATTGCCCAGCAGGATTGTGCCGGTGGCCGGATCGGGAAGGCCTGTAATGCAGATGCCCGCCAAGGGCTCCTGCTGGTCGCCGAACTCCTGTCCGGTGAAGCAGTATACGCTGTCGCAGTCCACTTCAGAGGCGGCTGCGCTGAGTCCCAGCCCCAGCAGACAGCAGATTGCCAGGGCAAGGCCGATAAGACGATATCGAATCATGGAAAAACCTCCTGTTTTTGTGTTCGCAGGTAGTGTTTGCCACGATGCGCAAAATTATGCAAACAAGTATAAAATGGACAACCGGAGAAAACCCGTGTCATTCTGAGCGAAACGAAGTGGAGTCGAAGAATCTTCGCGTAATCGGGATTGCCAAGATCCTTCGGCTCGCCATGCTCCCTCAGGATGACAATGCCCATTAAAAAAGAGCGTATCGCAAAACTGCAACACGCCCTGTGTGTTATTGATAGCTGTCCAGCAGGTAGTGCACCTGATGGATAATCTCCCCGTTTTGCCGGTAGAACCGGGGTACGCGGCGGCTGATGCCGCACACAAATTCATAATTAAAGGAATCCGCGGCAGCGGCAATCTCTTCCATGGTGATGGTGTTTTCTCCATCCTTGCCGATGAGCACCACGTTATCGCCCACTTCCACATCCGGAATGTGGGTTACGTCCACCATCATCTGGTCCATGCAGATTCTTCCCAAAATCGGTGCTTTTTGACCGCGAATCAGCACGTAAAATTTATTGCTTAGTGCCCGCCTGTATCCGTCGGCGTAGCCCACCGGTACAGTAGCCACAACTGTCGTGCCGGTGGTAACAAAGGTGCCGCCGTAGCTGATTTCCCGGCCTGCCTCCAGGGTCTTTACGTGGGTGACACGGCTGGACCACTGCAGCGCCGGCTGCAGGGGAAGGTGGGATGGGTCAACCTCCCGGCTGGGATACATGCCGTAGAGGACGATACCGGCGCGTACCATCTCGTAATGCTGGCCAAAATTCATGATACCCGCAGAATTGTCCATGTGGCGGTATTTTACCTGCACACCCCGCGCCCGGAGCATTCGGTCAAAGACGTTGAATTTCTCTGCCTGTATCCGCGCCTTGGTCAGATCCGCGCAGTCGGCGGTGGCAAAGTGGCTGAACAGTCCCTCGGGAATGATGCCGGGCAGCCGGCAAATCCGGGCGCAGATATCCGCATCCTCCTCTGTGGCCTGAAAGCCGATACGGCTCATGCCGGTATCCACCACCAGATGGAAGGGGGCGTCTTTTTTTAGCTTCCGGGCGGTGTCGGACAGCGCCAGGGCGTCCTCATACCGAAAAATGGAGGGACGGATGTTCTCACGGATAGCGGTGGCAAATGCAGAGGGGGGAATTTGCCCCAAAATCAAAATCGGGGTGGCAATGCCCGCCTTACGCAGCTCCAACGCCTCCAGCATAGAGGACACACCGAAAACGGCGCAACAGTCCTGCAGCTGCCGGGCAACCTGGATAGCCCCGTGACCGTAGGCGTCGGCCTTGACAATGGCCATGACCGGCACATTGACCTTTTCCGCGATTGCCCGGAAATTATCGGCGATAATATCCAAATCAATGGTAACGTGGGTGTTGTCAAATTTCACAGACTTCAACTCCAAAAAACAACAGGATTATGCCTTTACCGAGCCGTCGGGATTGAATACCGGCAGCTTCTCCAAATAGATCAGGTCAGGACGGCTTTGCGCCTCGCCTTCGGCAAGGACTGCCATGCGGCCTGCGATGATACCGCCTGCCTTTTCCACCAGAACTTCCAATGCCCGCAGGCTCTCACCGGTGGAAATTACGTCGTCCACCAGCAGAATCCGCTTGCCCTTCATAAGCGCGGCATCGGCAGTGTCCAGATACAGTCGCTGCTCTTTGGCGGTGGTAATGGACTTCACAGCCACCTCAAATACGCCTGTCATGTACAGCTTGGGGGCTTTCCGGGCCAGAAAATACTTTTTGTGACCGGCCTGGCGCGCCATTTCGTGAGCCAGGGGAATCCCCTTTGCCTCGGCGGTGATGAGATAGTCGTATTCCGGGGCTTTTTTCAGCAATTCCCGGGCGCAGGCAACGGTCAGCTCCTGATCACCAAAAATCACAAAGCCGGCAATGTACAGCTCGTCCGTCACCTTACAGATGGGAAGCTCCCGGTCAAGGCCTGCAATATTCATGGGATATACCATAGAATTCCGCTCCTTTTCTGGAAAAATCTCCATTTATTATATCTTTTTTGCCTCAAAAGTCAAGGTTTACAGGGTCGCCAGAATCACGTCCACCAGACGGTGGAACAGGTCATGCACCATGGCGGCGGTTTCAATCACCTCGGAGTGGTCCAGCTTCACCGGCAGGACACCGGCAGCCATATTGGTGATGCAGGAAACGCCCACTACCTGCAGACCGCTGTGACCTGCCACCAGCGCCTCCGGCACGGTGGACATGCCCACTGCGTCCGCGCCCATGGTACGGAACGCCCGGATTTCCGCAGGGGTTTCGTAGTTGGGACCGGAGCACATCAGGTATACGCCTTCTTCCAGGGGAATATTCTCTTTGGCGGCATTCGCTTTGATGGCGCTGCGCAGCTTCGCTGTATACAGGTCGCTCACGTCGGGGAAGCGGGGTCCGAATTTCTCTAAGTTGGGACCAATCAGGGGGTTTGCCCCGGAGAGGTTGATGTGGTCGGAAATGAGCATCAGGGTGCCGGGCTTGTAGCCTAAATTCACGCCGCCGGCGGCATTGGTCAGCACCAGGGTTTTCACACCGATGGCAGCCAGCACCCGGACAGGCAGGGTAATCTCCTGCATGGGCAGACCCTCGTAGAAATGCACCCGGCCTTGGGCAACCACCACCTGCTTGCCCTCTTTTTCACCGAAGACAAAGGCGCCGGTATGGCCCTCAACCGTGGGCTGGGGGAAGTTGGGGATTTGGGAATAGGGAATTTTTACGCTGTTTTCCAGGGTGTCGGCATAGTCACCCAAGCCGCTGCCCAGCACCAGCGCCACGGTGGGGCGCAGGGAAATTTTTTGCAGCAGGTATTCCGCCGCAGCGGTAATTTTATCTTGTATGGTCATACGCACAACTCCTTTTCTTTTATCATACCACGAATCGGCGCCACAGTCAAATTTGGAGAAAAATCGCACTGAAAATATCTTTCAGTGCGATTTTATCCAGTTAATACTGCCGGTAGAACAGCGCCATAAAGATCAGCGCAAATGCCATGCAGGCACCGCCGCAGACAAAGAGGAATCCGTAGCCGGAAATCTTCTTTTCCTTGTGGCGCATCACGTAATCGTAATACTTCTCCATTTTCCGTCTGCCGCCGGGAATCAGCGCCTTCCGGGTAATGTCCAGACAGTACCCAAGACCGTAGAAGAACCCCTCGTTGGAGACCCACAGCAGGCTTCCCACGCACAGGGCAAGCAGCCCCGGAATGGTGAAGGCATCGCACAGGGTGCGGTAACGCTCCACCGCCTCCATCTGGGAAAAATCCCGCACAGCGCAGTAGAATACCGCAAGGGCAATGCACACACCGGAGCAGATGCCGTATTTCAGAAGATTTTTACGCAGCCGCTCGCTCACAGACCCAGCTCCTCTTTGTACTTCCGTTCTTCTGCGTCATTGCAGTAGACGAAGTGACCGGGCTTAATTTCCCGCATGGTGGGCTTGTCCACGGAATAGTCGTGTTCTGCCAGCGCGTTGTAGGTGATACGGGTGCGCTGCTTCTCACTGTGGGGGTCGGGCAGGGGGATGGCGGACAGCAGACTACGGGTGTAGGGGTGCAGGGGATGGGCGAACAGCTCATCAGAAGAAGCCAGCTCCACCATCTTGCCAAAGTACATAACGCCGATTCTGTCGGAGAAGTACTTCACCACCGACAAATCGTGGGCGATGAACAAAATGGTCAAATCCAAAGTGTTCCGCAGGTCGTTGAGCAGGTTAATAACCTGCGCCTGAATGGAAACATCCAGGGCGGAAATGGGCTCGTCAGCAATCAGCAGCTCCGGGCGCATAATCACGCTGCGGGCAATGCCGATACGCTGCCGTTGACCGCCGGAAAATTCGTGGGGATACCGGCCGGCGTGCTCGCGCACCAGACCCACCAGCTCCAGAATCTCATAAACCTTCTCGTCGATTAACTTCTGGTCCTTGATGCCCTTAATGACCAGACCTTCTGCAATAATCTCCTTGACGGTCATACGGGGATTCAGAGAGGCAATGGGGTCCTGGAAAATCATCTGAATGTCCGTAACCATACCGGTCTTGGTGTGGTCCTGTTTTGCCTTTTTGATCTCCTCTTTTAGCTGGGCAATTCTTGCCTTGCAGCTTTCCGCAGCCTCAGGATTTGCCTTCATTTCTGCGCGCTTGGCGGCAATTTCGTCCTTATAGGCCTTGGTGCCGGCGCAGATGCGCTGGTCCTTAAAATAGATGCTGCCGGAGGTAATGTCGTAAATCTTGATGATGCTGCGGCCGGTGGTGGTCTTGCCACAGCCGGACTCGCCTACCAGACCGAATACCTCACCCTTTTTGATGTCGAAGGACACATTGTCCACAGCCTTTACGGGGCCAAAATACTGGCACAGGTTTTCTACCCGCAGCAGAACTTCTCTATTGTTATCCATTCTGCTCACCTCCGGCGTTTTTCTTCATTCTTGCGATGCGGTCTGTGATAATCTTGGGGATTTCCACTTCCGGCGCATCGGGGTGCAGGAGCCATGTGGCTGCCCAGTGGGTGTCGGATACCCGGAACATGGGCGGCTGCTCCTCGAAATCAATCTGCATAGCATACTTATTCCGGTCGGCAAAGGCATCGCCCACAGGGGGATAAATCATGTTGGGGGGTGTGCCGGGGATGGCGTCCAGCTTTTCCTTGGTGTCCAGGTCCGGCATGGAGGACAGCAGCGCCCATGTGTAGGGATGCCGGGGGTTGTAGAAAATGTCATCGGCAGAGCCGTATTCCACAATTTTGCCGGCGTACATAACCGCGATGTCATCTGCCATATTGGCAACCACGCCCAGGTCGTGGGTAATAAAGATAACGGACAGATTCCGCTCCTTCTTCAGATTGTTGATCAGCTCCAAAATCTGCGCCTGAATGGTCACGTCCAGGGCGGTGGTGGGCTCATCACAGATGAGGATTTCCGGGTCAGCGGACAGGGCAATGGCGATGACGATACGCTGACGCATACCGCCGGAGAACTCGAAGGGATACTGGTAGTACCGCATACGGGGCTCGTTGATGCCCACCTCCTCCATGAGCTTAATGGCTCTTTCCTTTGCCATGGAGCGGGTGATGGTATAGACCACCTTGGAGGCCTTGTCCTTCAGATAATCAATGATGGCAACGCTGCGCTTCTGAATATCCACGCCGTCGGATGCAGCAATGGCGGCAGCGTAGCGGGTTTCCAGACGCTCAATCAGGTGCAGCATATTGCCCTTCAGCTCGTCCAGGTCATAGACGTTCTTGGGCCGCACCTTCCAGTCCACGGTCTTGCCGCGGGCAATCAGCGCGTCCCGCTTCTTGCTCTGACGGGCAAAACGGGCTTCTTCCTTGGGATTGTTGCTCATGGCGGCAAAATACTGGTCAATACCGCCAATCAAACCGCTGCGCAGGGTGTAGGCAAAGCTGTCCTTCACAATTTCCAGACGGTCAATGCTGTCCTCCACCAGGTCTGCCAGCTTCTTTGCGTAGGCAACGGCCTCTGCTTTTGTAAAGTCGCCGGCAAAGAAGGTCTTTGCCTGGGAGAGGCTTGCCATGACGGCCTTTTTCTTCTCCAAAGCAGTGCGGAAGGAGTATTCCACGCCCTTGCTCTGGGCGGCAATAAAGGCATTCATAAAGTTTGCCTGCAGATAAGCCAGCGTCATTTCATTGAGCTGACCCACAGGGATTGCGGTCAAATCCTCCTCCGGCTTTTCCATGTGGTAGAAACCGATGCGGAAGAAGTTGGGCTTTTCGGCATTGAGCAGGGCTTCCAGAGTGGTCTGCAGCTGGGTAAGCACACTGACTGCCTCCTGGGGCAGGGGCTGACCCTTCTTGCAAGAGACGTCCTTCATACCGGCAGCCAAATCTGCCAGCACCGCCTGCTTGCCGGAGACGAAGAACGGATCGGTGACCTTCTTCAGACTCTCCTGATATTCCTTCAAAAGGGCCTTGCCGTCCATCTTCTGATTCTTCTGCGCCTTGAACAGCGCATCCTGAATGGAG
The DNA here is from genome assembly GCA_045540155.1 of Faecousia sp. Classification (GTDB taxonomy): domain Bacteria; phylum Bacillota; class Clostridia; order Oscillospirales; family Oscillospiraceae; genus Faecousia. The sequence goes on along the minus strand of JAZQGT010000038.1, from coordinate 4,057 downwards.
GAAACCAGGGCGTCCGCTGTGCCTGCAGAGGCATTGTAGCGGATTTCCAGACGGTTGGACTGGATGCAGAACTTGTCGAAGGTCTGAATCATGGTGTCGATGGCCTGGGCGTTGGCAGGGTCTGCCAGGGTCATGTTCTCCTTCAGCAGCGCCAGCATCCGGTTAAAGTTCTTCCGGGCTTCCTTGCGGCTGGTTTTGTTCTTTAAGAGCATTGCCTCGGTAATCTGCTTGCCGATCTTCACAATGGGATTCAGGGAAGACAGAGGGTCTTGGAAAATCATGGAAATCTCGTCGCCGCGGATTTCGCACATATCCTCCTCTGTAATTTTCAGCAGATCCTTGCCGTCATAGATAATCTCGCCGCCCTCTACAATGGAGTTGCCTGCCAGAATGCCCAGAATGGCCTTGGAGGTAACGGACTTGCCGGAGCCGGATTCGCCCACGATTGCCAAGGTCTTGCCCTTCTCCAGATTGAAGGAGATGTCCCGGACAGCCTTGAGTGTACCGCTGGAGGTACGGAAGGAGATTTTTAAGTTTTTAACTTCTAAAATGTTTTCCATAGCTTAGTCCTCCACGCCGCGAAGTGCCGGGTTGAATGCATCCCGCAGGCCATTGCCAAACAGGTTGAAGCAAACCATCAGCAGGGAAATCACCAGAGCCGGATACAGCATCAGGTGGGGGTAGTTGGTCCAGATGTTGCTGGCATCGGACAGGAGCGTTCCCAAAGAGGTCTGCTCAGCGTTGCCCAGCTTGATAATGCCAAGGAAGGACAGCATACTCTCGGTAAGGATAACACCGGGAATAACCAACGCAGAGGAGGTGATGATGGTGCCCAATGTGTTGGGGAAGATGTGCTTCCAGATAATTCTCCGGTCCCGGGCGCCCAGTGTCCGGGCGGCCATCACGTATTCCTGATTCTTAAACCGGTAGAACTGGGTACGGACACGGCCGGCAGTGCCGATCCAGCCGGTGAGCACATAGGCAAACAGCAGGCTGGGAATGGGTCCCACCTTCTTGGACAGGTGAATCTGGAACAGGGTTGCCACAACGATAAAGGGAATACCGGAGAGAATGTCGGTAATACGGCACAGAACGATGTCAGTGGTGCCGCCGTAATAACCCTCCGCGGCGCCGTAGGCGGCACCGATGATAAAGTTAATAACAGAAACGGAGATGGCTACCAGCAGGGACAGCTGAATGCCGCCTGCAATCCGCAGAGCCAGGTCATAGCCCTGAGAGTCGGTGCCCAGAAGATAGTTGGGCATGTGACCGTAGAGGTACTGATAGTAGTTGTAGTACAGGACGCGGACCTTGTACTGGGCGGTCTCGATGTCGCCGCCGCCGGTGTACTGGAAGTAGACGGGGTTGCCGTCGGCATCCCGCTTGTAATTGTCTTCCAGAACCAAATTCTCAGTGTATTTCAGGGCCTTGGCATTGCCGCTGCTGTCCACGCTGACGGGTGCGCCCTTGTTGGTGGTCTTGTACCAGAAGTTGGCGTCCTCGGAGTCAAAGCAGTACTCGTTTTCTTCCACCAGAGGATAGATCACCGGAATACCGGTCTCTTCCTGCCATGCTATGATCCGGGCATACTCTGCCTGCTCCACGCTGGTGTAGATAAAGCCCACTTCCAGATAGGTGTCGATTTTTGCAGGGTAATAGTTGGCGACCTTGCCGCCGGGCAGCTTCTGCTGGAAGGGTTCGTCGGACTTCAGAACGGGATTGTAGGCGCTGTCTGCGGCCTCGCCCAGGCTGACGACGCTGCCGTCCTGTCCCTCTGCGGCCACACCGATGGCCTGCATTTTAATAAAGGTAGACTCGTTGTTGTTCCGCTTTACGCCGCCGGTAGCGATGCCGAAATCCCGCAGCCATGTGACACGGCCGGGCTTCTTGGCATAGGTGCCGCACATAAAGGTGGCGTCATGGGTGGTGATCAACAAAGGCATCAGGAAGGAGTACAGGATAATGCAAATAATGATGATGGCTGCCACCACCGAGGCCTTGCTCTTCCGGAACCGAATCCATGCGTCCTTAAAGTAGCCAATGGGCTTGTCTTCAAATTTTTTATCGGAGAGACGCTCGCCCTGATGGACAAAGGAGAACTTCTCCTTAGGAATGTTATTTCTGTTATCTGCCATATTACTTTTCTCCCATTCTGATGCGCGGGTCGATAAAACCGTAGCTCAAGTCGATGACGATGCCTGCCAGCAGACCTACGAAGCTGTAGAAAATACAGGCGATCATAAACACGTCGTAGTCAAACAGGTTGATTGCCTGAATATACAGCTGGCCAACGCCGGGGATGGAGAAGATTCTCTCGATGATCATAGAGCCGCTCATAACGCTGACAAAAGAACCGATAATCATGGGCAGTATGGGCACCATGGCGTTCTTCAAAGCGTGGCGGGCAGTGGCCTGCCCCCGGGTCAGGCCCTTGGTACGGGCAAGGAGCATATAGTCGGAGGTGAGGGTTTCCGTCAGCTCCGCCCGGGTAAACCGGCACAAACCGGCAATTTCGCCAAAGGCCAGCGCCAAAATAGGCGGAATCATGGAAACGAACATCTTGCCGGTAAACCAGCTGCCGCCTGCGTCGGCAAGGGAATACACCGTCAGGGGAAGCAGGTCCAGCTTGAAGTACAGGAAGTACTGCACCAAAAATGCGTAAACATAGCTGGGTACGGAGACAAACACCATAACGCCCGTACTGATTAAGCTGTCCTGCCACTTATTCTTCTTGATAGCGGCATAGATGCCCAGCGCAATGCCCAGAGGAATGGAAAACAGCAGAGAGTAGGTGTTAACCAGCACAGTGGGGGTCAGACGGCTCAGCAGCAGATCCAGCGCCGGCTCCCGGTACTGAATGTACCAAGAGGTGCCGAAGTCAAATTCCGTGAAAATATTTCTCAGATAGATGCCAAACTGGGTCAGCAGGGGTTTGTTGTAGCCCAGCGCTTCCCAGCGGGCGGCAATGGCCGCTGCCAGGGTCTTATCCTGGGGCAGCTCCCGGGGAAGCAGGCGAATCAGCATAAAGCAGATGGTTGTGACCACAAAGAACACAAACAGCATCAAGATGATTCTTTTTATCACGTATTTTGTCATTTTCATGGGGCGATTTCTCCTTTTTCTGCAATAAGGGAAGTGAAAGCAGTGGTGCGCTGCTGTTCTTCACCAAAGCCTGTCCACGGACAGCCCTTGGTGAAATACAGTAGTCAGGGGCGTTATGCAATCTTGCAATAATGACAACCAAGCCAGAGGGGGCGTTTGCCCCCTCTGGCCGCTGATTGTTCAATCAGAATTCCGGGGAATGGAATTATTCGTAGCTCAGAGTGCCGCCGGCTTCCTTCACGTAGTCAGCCCACTCAGCGTCGGTGTAGTTGTAGGTCATCAGCTCGATGCCGCCGAAGCCGTACATGATGTTGTACTCCTCAACGAAGTACTTAGCCTGGTAGGACAGCAAGGAAGCCACACAGGAACCAGCCAGAGGAATCCGGTAGTACTTGTTCAGGAACTCCTTCTCCATGGTGGCAGTAACGGTCAGCTTGGTGTCGAAGTCAGCATTGGCGTAGGGGCCGGTGCCAACCAGAGCACGGGACCAATCCTGCCAGGTCATGGTGACGTCTTCCTCGCCGATCTTGATGGTCAGCTCCTCAGTGGAGGGATCCCAGCAAGCGGCCTCGTTGATTTCGTACTCCTCGGTATCGCAGTAAACCTGCATGTTACGGAAGGGATAGAAGGCAGCGCCGCCCCATGCGCCGTAGCCGAAGGCGTACTCGCCGTTGGCAACGTCGTTGTAACGGTTGGAGATGTTGTCGATGGGCTCCAGAGTGATGGCGCCGAAGCCGGAGCCTTCAACAGCAGCGTTCAGGTACTGCTGAATCTTAGCGACCATGTTCTGACCGGCGGAGTCGATAGCGCCAGCGGACCAGCCAATACGGATGTGGATGGGCTCGCCCTCGGTGTACAGACCAGCAGCGACCAGCTCGTCACAAGCGGTAGCCATCAGGTTCTTAGCCTCGGTCAGGTTGTAGCCGTTGATGGACAGGTAAGCATCTCTCAGGGT
>JAZQGT010000037.1:0-47721 GCA_045540155.1 Faecousia sp. | reverse complement strand
CATAAAGATCTCCTGGTCGATAACGCTCTTCTGGGCCACCACAGCTTCCATCTCTGAAAGATTGTCCGACAGCTGGGATTCCAGCTCGGCAATCTTATCGTCGATCTCGGCCTTCTCATCCTCCAGCTTATTCAGCTCACTTTTCAGGGCGCTGGAGGATTTATCCGATGCAGCATTGGCAAAGACCGGTGCTACAAGACCCAGCATCATAACTGCCACCAGGATACAGATGATAACGGTGGTAAAAAGCTTTCTTTTGCTCATTTTATCTCCTTACTACAGGGAATCAGACATTCATAAACTTACGGATAGAGGTCCAGCTGCCCACGATACCCACAAACAGTCCGGCGGCGCTGAAGGTCAGTACCATAGGCACCAGCAGTTCTGAAAAGGGTACGAAATTCAGCACGCCCAGCAGATTATCTTCTGCAGAGAGCCATCTGACGGCAGCATCATACATCAGCCATTCCGCGCCAAAGGCGATGGATGCGCCGACCATACCCAGGATAAAGCCCTCCACCACAAAGGGCAGACGGATGAAACCGTTGGTAGCGCCCACCATCTTCATAATGGAAATTTCTTCTTTCCGATCGTACATGGCAAGCTTAACGGTGTTGGAAATAATCAGCAGACTCACCAGCAGCAGCACGCCGATCACCGCAATGGATGCAATATGCAGCACATTCTGCAGTGTGATAAAGCCCTCTGCCATCTCAAAGGCAGCATTGACCTTCACCACGCCGGGAATGGTCTCCAGCTGCGCCACGGTTTCTTCCATCAGTTCGTTATTTTCCAGCACCACCACATACCGGTGACGCAGGTCGGAAGGAACCAGACCGCCGAAAGCAAGATCGTCCTGATGGTCCGCGATAAATTCTTCCAGCGCGGTTTCCCGAGACTTAAACTCTGCCTTGTAGACATTGCTAATCTGATTGATTTTTGTGCCCACGCTTCTGGCTTCTGCATCGGAGAGGCTACTGTCCACATAAGCCAGCACTTCATTGGTTTTATTCAGGTCCTGCACCATGATGTTCACGTTGTACACCAGGCAGGAGAAGCTGCCCACAATCAAAAGGCAGGCCACCGTAACAATCACAGCAGCAAAGGACATGAAACCGTGGAGAAAAATCCCCCGTATGCCCTCTTTCATCAAATAGCCAAGATTCGTTATCTTCATACTCTGTAATACCCATCCATTCCGTCATGGACCACCACGCCTTCGTTGATGGCAATGACACGTTTGCCGAACCGTTCCACCAAATCCCGTTCATGGGTAACCACCAGCATGGTAGTACCCAGATTGTTAATCTCCTGCAGCAGGCTCATAATCTCCAGGGATCTTGCCGGGTCCAGGTTGCCGGTGGGCTCATCGGCGATAATTGTAGACGGGTTATTCACCAGGGCTCTGGCAATGGCAAGACGCTGCTGCTCACCGCCGGAGAGCTCCGTGGGGTGGCGGCGGCTCTTGTTTTCCAAGCCGACAAGCTCCAGTATGTAGGGCACACGCTCCCGGATTTCCCGCTCCCGGGCACCGATGGCGCGAATGGCAAAAGCAACATTGTCGTAAACCGTTTTGGTGTCAATGAGGCGGAAGTCCTGAAACACTACGCCCACTGTGCGGCGCAGGTAGGGAATCTCACGCTTGCGGATTCGCTCCAGGGAATAACCGTTCACATGCACAGTGCCCGAGGTGGGCTTCAGCTCACCGGTAATCAGCTTAATAATGGTGGACTTGCCGGAGCCGGAAGGACCCACCAAAAAAGCAAACTCACCGTCTTCAATCTGCATAGAAACACCACGCAGAGCGTGGGTACCGACAGAATAGGATTTTGTCACATTAGTAAACTCAATCATAGCGTTTTCTCCAAAGACATGAATGTAACCAAATTGTAACACATTGCAAATGAATTGTCAATGAACACGCTCTGAAAAATACTGGAATTCCAAAATTCAGACGGGAAAACCCATACTTTTCACTTGCGCAATACAGAACTTTAAGCCGCACAGAATTGTGCGGCTTAATAGCTGTCGTTATCGTGTCTCCCGGGAAGACAGGTACTTGCGAACCATCAGCGCCACCTTGAAAACAATGGCGTGGTCAAACTGACGCAGGTCAAGGCCGGTCAGCTTCTTGATTTTCTCCAGTCGGTACACCAGGGTGTTGCGGTGTACGAACAGCTTCCGGGAGGTTTCCGATACATTCAGGTTATTCTCAAAGAACTTATTGATGGTAAACAGGGTCTCCTGATCCAGCGCGTCGATAGAGCTTTTCTTAAACACTTCTGTCAGGAAAATCTCACACAGGGTGGTGGGAAGCTGATAAATCAGCCGTCCGATGCCCAGATTTTCATAGTTGATGATGCTCTTTTCCGTATCAAAGACCTTACCCACATCAATGGCGGTCTGTGCTTCCTTATAGGAATCTGCCAGCTCACGCAGGTGGCAGGCCACTGTGCCGATACCGATAATGGACTTGATGAACAGCTCGTTCTTCAGCGTGTCCTCTACGTTGCGGGCAATCTTCTCCAATTCCTCATGGGAGGTGTTGTCCCCCAGCTGCTTAACAATGGCGATGTCCGTCTCATTAATGCTCAACACGAAATCCTGCAGCTTGTCCGGGAACAAGTCGGACAGCACATCCACCGTGGTCACATCACTGCGGCCAACCTGCCGCACCAAAAACACTGCCCGGGGGGCATCGGTGGCAAAATGCAGCTCCTTTGCGCGAATGTAAATATCGCCAGGAAGGATATTATCCATAATAATATTCTTCACAAAGGTGCCCCGGTCATGCTTTTCCTCATAATAGGACTTGGCATCGTTCAGAGCAATGTACGCCATGTTGCACAGCAGTTTTGCCTGTTCATCGTCACCGGTACAAAAAACCGCATACTCAAACACATTCACGCTGTTGACGATGGTATGAAAGGTCTTCTGACCAAAGTTAACAACCTGGCTGCCGCTCCCGGTAATCTTCAAAGCGGCTTCCGGCCAGCGCTCACCCAGCAGGGAAGGGTCTGTGCAAGAAACAACACAGCCGTCGCTGTCAATTACGCCGAACACACGGTCGGACATTTCTTTTAATTGCTGAATTACACCCTGAAAAACACTGTTGGACATTTTCCCGAGCCTCCTAATAATATTGCACAAATGCGGATTTCACAAAATAGCCCTATCATTATACCTCTGATTTGCACATTTTGCAAGTCCTTTTTGACATATTACTGCAAAATTCATTTCTTTTTTTAGGTAATATACCCATAAACCCCTACTGTCTTTACCGCAAGTGCTTTTATACGCTCCACACGCCAGCGTGTTCTTTCGTCATTTTGCTACGTCTGCAGCAGTGCTTCCACTTCCGCCTCCGTCAGCTCCCGCACCTGCCCTCTGGGCAAATCCCCCAGCATCAGCGGGCCCTCCTGCTGCCGTTCCAGATAGGTCACCGGCATGCCCCGGCTGGCCAGCATCCGGCGCACCTGATGGTACTTACCCTCGCAAACGGTCACATAGCTCTCCCCCGAGCCCACGGGTTCCAGAAGCGCCGGCAGACAGACCGTTCCGTCACCCAAGGTCAGTCCCGCGGCAAAGGCGGCCACATCGCTTTCGCCGGCAGTCCCCTCATGACGGGCATAGTAGCGCTTTGGTACCTGATTCTTGGGAGAAATCAACCGGTGGAGCAAATCCCCGTCATTGGTGAGCAGTAGCAGTCCCTCGGTGGCCTTGTCAAGTCTTCCCACCGGCTTAAGCTCCAGATGCTTATATTCCGGCGGCAGCAGTTCCATCACCGTTTTCTCCTGCTTATCCTCCGTGGCGGTTACGCAGCCGGCAGGCTTATTGAGCATGACCACTACCCTGCCCCGGCAGTTAAGTTCCCTTCCGTCCAGACAGACCGTCTGGGTATCCGGATTCAGCTTTCGGCCGCTGTCCCGTTCTGCCCTGCCGTCAACGGTCACCCTGCCGGCCTTTATCATTACTTTCACCTGACTGCGGGTACCTGCCCCACAGTCGCACAGGAATTTGTCCAACCGTTCCATACTTCTCCGTTCTACCCTCCCACAAATCAGAATACGATGTAGTGTTAATCTGTAACAGGAGGGATTTATTATGATGGTCATGACCGCAAAGGTCGATATAAAAAAGGTTATCGCGGCGCTGGCCGCGGTTGCCGCTGTCATCGTGGCGCTGATTCTGCTGTTGGGTGGAGGCGGCGGTTCTGCTCCCACCGCCGCACCGTCGGTGGCAGGAAATGACGGTCGGGTGGAATTTCTGAAGAGTCTGGGCTGGGATGTGAGCGCCTCACCTGTGGAATCCGGGCAGGTAAGGATTCCCCAGGAACAGAATCAGGTATTCTCCCGCTACAATGACCTGCAAAAAAGTGCCGGGTATGATTTAACCCAGTATGCAGGAAAAACCGTTATGCGCTATGTGTACAAGGTCAACAACTTCCCCGGCGCCACAGAGCCGGTGTATGCTACACTGCTGATTCATAGAGATCAGGTCATTGGCGGAGACATCACCAACACCGCCGCAAAGGGCACCATGCAGGCACTGACCAAACGGGCGCAGGAACAGACCGATGTTCCCGAAACTACCGCCCCGTCCCAGGAATAACTTTTCTTTTATTGTAGCACAGGATTCCCACCTTGACAAGCAAAGCCGGTTATGCTATGCTGTCGGTAACTTAAATAACGATCTTCAGGGCAGGGTGAAATTCCCGACCGGCGGTAAAAGTCCGCGAGCGTTTACGCGCTGAATCGGTGCAACTCCGATACCGACTGTACAGTCAGGATGGAAGAAGACAGTTTTGCTTACATTTTTGCGCCCTGGGTATATTCTGCCCGGGGCCTATTTTTATGAGGTGGTTTTATGGCAGCATTTTGGGAACAGGCACAGGAAAATTTTCTGTTTATTGTGTGCTGCGCAGGTATTGTCGCCGCGCTGGCGGTTCTTGCCCGGATTGCGGAGCGGTTTTTGCCCTCTGTGCGCAGCACCTCAAAGGCAAGGCGGCTTTGTATCGTCGCCATCTGCTCCGCTATTGCGGCAGTACTGCACATACTGGACTTTCCCCTGCTGTTTCTGGCACCGGAATTTTATAAGCTGGACTTTTCCGAGCTGCCGGTGATGCTGTGCGGTTTTTATTTGGGACCGTCTGCCGCAGTGGCCTGCGAGGCGGTGAAGATTCTCTTAAAACTGTTGCTGAAGGGCACCAGCACCGCATTTGTGGGCGATTTTGCCAATTTTGCTGTAGGCTGCAGTCTGGTTCTGCCGGCAGCTATTGTTTACCACACAAAAAAAAGCCGCGCCAGCGCCCTGTGGGGACTGGCGCTGGGCACTGCTATTTTGACTGTCTTTGGCAGTCTGTTCAACGCAGTATATCTGCTGCCCAAATTCTCCCAGCTGTACGGTTTGCCTCTGGACGCCATCATTGCTATGGGCAGCAAGGTCAACGGCAGCATTACTTCCCTGCAAACCTTTGTCTTGCTGGCGGTAGCTCCCCTGAATCTGATAAAGGGCGTTTGCGTTTCTGTTCTCACCCTCCTGCTTTATAAACGGGTGGCACGGCCTTTGTTCGGTAAATAAAGGAAGGACTATACAATGGAACACTTCAAAAGAACAAAATTTGCCTGTTTCTTCACCTATCCGGCACTGGCGCCGGTTTTCGTGCTGCCGCCCATTTTATTTGCCACTTTCCGTCAGATGTACGGCATCTCCTACACATTGCTTGGCACACTGGTGCTGGTGAATTTCTGCACGCAAATGGGCATTGATTTGGTATTCACCTTCTTTTCCCGGTTTTTTAATGTTCACAAAACCATTCGTACCATGCCCTTGCTCACAGCGTTGGGACTTGTCATATACGCGGTGGGGCCTTGGCTGTTCCCCCAGTTCGCCTATCCGGCGCTGGTGTTGGGAACGTTCATTTTTTCCGTATCTGCCGGTCTTTGTGAGGTGCTGATCAGTCCCACAGTGGCGGCGCTGCCATCGGATAACCCGGAGCGGGATATGAGCGCTCTGCACTCTCTGTACGGCTACGGCATTGCCATTGTTGCGCTGCTGAGCACATTGTTTTTGTGGGTATTCGGTACGGAAAACTGGATGTATCTGACCCTTCTGTGGGCAATCCTGCCCCTCATTGCCTTTGCGCTGTTCTGCACATCTCCCCTGCCGGAAATTACAATGAACGAAAGCCCCTCCAAAGGCTCTGCCAAGCGAAAGAGCGTGGGACTGATGCTGTGCGCTGTGTGTATTTTTCTGGGCAGTGCCGCGGAAAACACCATGACCAACTGGGTTTCCGTGTATCTGGAAAAGGCGCTGCTGCTTCCCAAGCTGGTCAGTGACACCTTGGGACTTACTTCCTATGCCCTGCTCCTGGCGCTGACCCGGACGGCATACGCCCGGTACGGAAAAGGCATCTTCCCTGTACTTATGGCAGGCATGACCGGCGCGGTGGTATGTTATCTGACGGTGGGATTATCCGGCAATGCAGCTGTGTGCATCATTGCCTGTGTACTCACCGGTATCTGCACCTCTATGCTGTGGCCCGGCACGCTGATTCTCATGGAGGAGAGATTCCCCAATCCCGGGGTAGCCGCCTACGCGCTGATGGCAGCCGGCGGCGATTTCGGCGCATCGGTTGCGCCGCAAGGTATGGGCATTATCGTGGATACGGTGGCTGCCAGCAGCTGGGCAGAAAAATTAAGCACACAGATTTCACTCACCGCCGAGCAAATCGGTATGAAAGCCGGTATGCTCACCGCTATGCTGTTCCCCCTTTTGGGCATCGGCGTGCTGCTGTATATGAGAAGGTTTTTCGGCAATGAAAAAGCACTGTGATTGTCAAATCACAGTGCTTTTTGCATTATTCTTCTTCAAATTCCTCCGGCTGCGCAAACCCTTCCACAATGGGCTCTACGGTGGGTTCTACCACCGGCTCAACCACCGGCTGAACGGGCGGCTGCTTTCTGGGAGGCATACCGTCATCCTTCTTCCGGCAAGCGAATACCAAAAAGGGCAGCACCGCCGAGAACACAATGGACAGAATCAAATACAGCACCCCGTTGTTCCGCTCGCAGGAGCAATACAGGTCATAGTAGCATATATACTCGTACACCATCAGTGTGATGGTCAAAGCAATCAGCGCCAGGGTACTTACCAAAGTCAGCAGCACCACGCCTACTGCCGCGCCACCCACTGTTTCACTGGCTATGAGACTTGCAATCAGCGCCACAAACCATACTATATAGTTCGCGGCAGTGGCAATACTCAGCCCCAGCAGCACCCTGCGGCGATTCTTCACCTTACCCTTAACCACATACTGGTACTGGTCAGAAATGCTGCCCAGCAGCCAGAGATTGCCCACAGGCACCCAAGCCAGCCAGCTGTGGCGAATACCGCGGCGATTGCCTATGGTATAGAGGCCAAAGCTGTGCAGGATATAAACCGCCACAGAAAACGCCAGAGAAAGCAGCATTGCCAAACCATAGAAAACGGCAAACACGCCCACAACACTGGCGCCCACCGCACCTGGGGCCACGGCATCCCCGAAACCGGGACCGGCATAGTCAAAACCCATAATAAGCACCTCACTTTTTCAGGATAATTGAATGATAGCACATTTTATCGGATAATGCAATAAAAAAGGCTCGCCTTCCGGCAAGCCTTTTTGTTTTTTACAGCATAGCAAGCAATGCGTCGGTATACTCCGCGGCGGTGGGGCCGTCTACCTTGCCGGTAACTGCCACCGGGCAAGTCTCCAGCGCATTTTCCAGCTTGGCGGCAGCGTCTGTTCTGCCGATGTGGCGCAGCAGCATTGCGCCCGCCTTAATGATGCTGTCCGGGTTGGCGTAGTCGCCCATACCCCGTTCCAGCATTCTGGGAGCAGAGCCGTGAATGGCTACAAACATGGCATACTGGTCACCGATATTGGCGCTGCCGGCAGAGCCCACACCGCCCTGCAGCTGGGCAGCCTCATCGGTGATGATGTCGCCGTAGAGATTGGGCAGCACGAACACCTGGAACTGGCTGCGCACACGCTCATCCAAAAGCTTGGCAGTCATAATGTCAATGTAGTACTCCTCGGTTTCGATGCCGGGATACTCCTGCGCTACCTCTTTGCACAGATCGGAGAACTTGCCGTCGGTCTTCTTCATAATGTTTGCCTTGGTAACCACAGTAACCTTGTTTTTGCCGTTTTGCTTGGCATAGTCAAAGGCGGCGCGGGCAATCCGCTTGGTGCCGGCATCGGTGGTAACCTTGAAGTCCACTGCCATACCCGGCAGGTCGATGCCCTGGCTGCCCAGCACATACTCACCTTCGGTATTCTCACGATAGAACACCCAGTCGATGCCCAGCTCAGGGATATATACCGGACGCACATTGGCATACAGGTCCAGCTCCCGGCGCAGCGTTACATTGGCGCTGCCCATAGTACCGCCGTTGGGAGTGGTGGTGGGGCCTTTCAACAGTACATCGCAGGTCTTAATCTCCGCCAGCACATCCTCCGGCACAGCCTGATTCACTGCCAAACGGTTTTCAATGGTCAGACCGTCAATAATCTTAATAACCACCTTACCCGCAGCAATCTCATCTTTCAGCAGATGCTCCAGAATCCGCACTGCCTGACCGGTGATAATAGGACCAATGCCGTCACCGGCGCAGACACCGATGGTCACGGTCTCCATAGCCGCAAAGTCCTTCTTGGGCTTATTCATGGTTTCCAGGCGCTTGAACTGGCCCTCCAACAAGCCTTGAAAATGCGCCAGTGCCTTTTCCAAATTTTCCATATCAGCTGTTCTCCTTTGTAAAGTTGAGTAAGCCGCCGCACAGCAGAATCTGCTGCTGGCGCTGGGTGAATTCACCCTTGAGTACAATTTCTTTTCCGGTGGTTTCGTCGGTCATAATCACTGTGCCCTCTGCAATGCCTGCCTTCAGATTCCGGAAAGACAGTCGGCTGCCTTCATTGAGTGTATCGTAGTCATCGGGATTTGCAAAGGTCAGGGGCAGAATACCGGCGTTTATCAGGTTGGCAATATGTATTCTGGCAAAGCTCTTGGCAATCACGCACCGGATGCCTAAGTACATGGGCACAAGCGCCGCATGCTCCCGGGAAGAACCCTGTCCGTAGTTGCTGCCGCCGATCACCACGCCGTCACCAGCCGCCTTGGCCCGCTCCGGGAAGTCCGGATCGCACACAGAGAAGCAGAACTGGGACAGGAAAGGAATATTGGAGCGGTAAGGCAGGATCTTCGCGCCTGCGGGCATGATGTGGTCGGTGGTGATGTTGTCACCCACCTTCAGCACCAGCTGGGCGTTCAGGGTATCTTCAAAGGGCTTGCTCTTGGGGAATTCCTTGATGTTGGGGCCACGGAGCACCTCCGCATTCTTTGCTTCTTCGGCAGGCAGGGGCGCCAGCACAGCGGAATCGTCAATGGTAAACTGCTCCGGCATCACCACAGGCGCCATAGGCTCCAAAGCTGTGGGGTCGGCAATCACACCTGCCAAAGCCGCAGCCACCGCGGTTTCCGGGGATACTAAGTAAACCTGACCGTCCTTGGTGCCACTGCGGCCCAGGAAGTTCCGGTTAAAGGTACGCAGGCTTACACCGCCGGAATTGGGCGAAAAGCCCATGCCGATACAAGGTCCGCAGGCACATTCCAGCACTCTTGCGCCGCTGGCAAGAATATCGCTCAGCGCGCCGCAGTCCGACAGCATCCGCAGCACCTGCTTGGAGCCGGGAGAAATGGACAGGCTCACATTGGGATGCACAGTCTTGCCCTTCAGCATAGCCGCAACCTTCAGCATATCGTAAAGAGAGGAATTGGTGCAGGAACCGATACAGACCTGATCCACCTTTGTGCCGGCGATGCTCTCCACGCTCACCACGTTATCCGGGCTGTGGGGGCAGGCAATCATGGGCTTTAAGGCAGACAAATCAATGGGAATGATCCGGTCATACACTGCATCCTCGTCGCTGGCAAGGGGAATGTAATCCTCCTCTCTGCCCTGCGCCTTCAGAAATGCCCGGGTGGTTTCATCCGAGGGGAAGATGGAGGTGGTTGCACCCAGCTCCGTGCCCATGTTGGTAATGGTAGCGCGCTCGGGCACGGACAGGGTCTTCACGCCCTCACCGCCCCATTCAATGATAGCGCCCACGCCGCCCTTAACGGACAGAATCCGCAGCAGCTCCAGGCTCACATCCTTGGCGGTCACGTAGGGACTCAGTTTTCCCGTCAGCTCCACCTTGAACATCTTGGGCATATTGATATAGTAAGCGCCGCCGCCCATGGCAACCGCCACGTCCAGACCGCCCGCGCCAAAAGCAAGCATGCCGATGCCACCGCCGGTGGGGGTGTGACTGTCAGAACCGATCAGGGTCTTGCCGGGCTTGCCGAACCGCTCCAAATGCACCTGATGGCAGATACCGTTGCCGGGGCGGGAGAAATGCACGCCGTACTTTGCCGCCACCGTCTGCAAATACCGGTGGTCATCGGCATTTTCAAAGCCGGACTGTAAGGTATTGTGGTCTACATAAGCAACGCTCAATTCCGTCTTGACCCGGTCAATGCCCATGGTCTCCAGCTCCAGGTATGCCATCGTTCCGGTGGCGTCCTGGGTCAGTGTCTGGTCAATCCGCAGCGCCACCTGACTGCCAGGGGTCATATCCCCGTCCAGCTTATGGGCTGCAATAATTTTTTGCGCAATTGTCATTCCCATTTTATAATCCCTCCAGCATGTGCTTCTTGGCATTTTCAATATGTGTATTCATAACCGTTTTCGCTTTTTCCGGGTCGCCCTCCTGCAAAGCATTCAGGATCGCCCGGTGCTCCTCCAGGGAGACTGTCGCCCGGTCTTTGTTCTGAATGGATGTCTTGCGATACCGCCGGGTCTTTCTGTGCAGGGGTACCAGGGTATCCCGGATCACTGCCCGCTGACTTAGCTCGCAGATGGCATCGTGGAACATATCGTCTGCCTGACGCAGATGCTCCACATCCCATTTGGTAAAGTAAAAGTCCTGCAGGTCCATAATATGCTCCAGCTCTTTCAGGCCCTCCGGTGTCATATTGATGCAGGCGTAATAAGCAGCCAGCCCCTCAATCTTCTCCCGGATATTCATAATATCCAGCAGGTCATCTGCTGTAATGCCCAGAACCACGGAGCCCTTGCCGGTGTCCTCAATGAGCCGTTCCTGTTCCAACCGACGCAGCGCCTCCCGGATAGGTGTGCGGCTGACGCCCAATATTTCCACCAGTTTCAGCTCTGTGAGTACTTCGCCCCGGGAATAAACGCCGTGGATAATGTCATTTTCCAGCTTCTCAAATACCTGATCCGCCAGAGAGGTGGTGTGAAAGGTTTTCATAGCCATATCCCACTCCTTCCTTTCAGAATCTGTCGGGAGCCAGCTCAGCAATCTTGGTTTCCAGCTCCTTGTTGGACAGCACCGTCTGCCGGCCGTCCTCGTATTCCCTGTCAATCCATTCCTTCAGTGCCACTACCAACGGGTCCCGCTTATCCAACTTCCTGTCCCCTTCCAGCCGGTAGGTCTGGTTAATCCAGTAGGCAATGCCGGCAAGGCCCGAGGCTTTGCCGATCTGCACGGTAGCCGGGCGGTTGAGGAGCTTTTCCGTATCGAAAATGGTGTAAATCTCCTGGTCCTTCATAAGGCCGTCTGCATGAATACCGGCACGGGTTACATTAAAGTTCCTGCCCACAAAGGGGGTCATATCCGGCACCGGATAACCGATTTCATGTTGGAAGAACTCGGCAATTTCCGTGATTACCGTGGGATCCATGCCATCCAGCGAACCCCTGAGGGACGCGTACTCGAAGACCATAGCCTCCAAGGGAACGTTGCCGGTACGTTCTCCGATACCAAGCAGAGAGCAGTTTACAGCAGAAGCGCCGTACAGCCAAGCAGTGGACGCATTGGCAACCGCCTTGTAGAAATCGTTATGTCCGTGCCACTCCAGCAGCTCGCTGGGCACATCGGAATAGTGCTGCAGGCCGTAAATAATACCGGCTACGCTTCGGGGCATGGCGGCTTCTGTATAGGGAACGCCGTAACCCATGGTATCGCAGGCGCGGATTTTCACCGGGATACCCGCCTGCCGGGACAGCTTTTGCAATTCATTCACAAAGGGCACCACAAAGCCGTAGAAATCCGCCCGGGTAATATCCTCCAGGTGGCAGCGGGGCACGATACCCGCCTCAAAGGCCTCGGAAACAGCCGCCAGATAGTGGTCCAGGACCTGCTTACGGGTCATTTTCATCTTCTTGAAGATGTGATAGTCGCTGCAGCTGACCAAAATACCCGTTTCCTTAATGCCCATATCCCGTGCCAGCTTGAAATCCTCCTTGCTGGCGCGAATCCATGTGGTAATTTCCGGGAACTTCAAGTCCAGCTCCATGCACTTTTCAACGGCCTGCCGGTCCTTTTGACTGTAGATAAAGAACTCTGTCTGGCGGATAATGCCGTAAGGGCCGCCCAGCTTGTTCAGCAGCTTATAGATATTCACAATCTGATCCACGGTATAGGGTTCCACCGACTGCTGTCCGTCCCGCAGAGAGGTGTCGGTAATCCAGATCTCCTCGGGCATGTTCATCGGTACCCGACGGTGATTGAACGCCACCTTGGGCACCATGCCTTCCGTGTAGATATCCCGCTGCAGATTGGGCTCTGCAATGTCCTGCAAGGAGTACTTATAGGACTTCTGCTCCAATAGATTGGTCTTGTTGGATATTTCCAGCATTCTAATCTCCTCTTTCCTGTTCCAATCTGGTTTTCTGAATTCTTGTATACAATTATACACAGGTGCATTGTTTTGTCAATGCGTTTTTTACCAAACACTCGGATTTTGGCAAATCTGTCATTTTTCTTGCATTGGCGGCGGATATATGGTATATTACTGCCAAGTATACAATTTGAAAAGAGGTATAAAGAATGGAAAACAAACTGCAAAAGAAATACGGCTTGTTTACTGCTATCTGTATGGTTGTGGGTACCGTAATCGGCTCCGGTGTTTTTTTTAAGGCGCAGAACGTGCTGACTGCCACCGGCGGCAACACGCTGCTGGGCATCGCCGCCTGGGCAATCACCGGTCTGATTATGATTCTCTGCTCTGCCCAGTTTGCTGTAATGGCTACCAAGTATCAAAAAGTCAGCGGTGTTGTGGACTTTGCGGAAGCTACCTGCGGAGGCAGCTTTGCTTATTATATGGCTTGGTTCCTGTCCAACATTTACTATCCTGCAATGACCGGTGTGCTGGCCTGGGTCTCCGCCCGTTATTTCGGCGTACTCTTTGGCTGGAGTCTGGTGAGCGCAGAGGTTATGACGATTGCCGCCCTGTTTTTGGTAGGTTCCTATGCCCTGAACACCCTCTCCCCCAAGCTGGCCGGTAAGTTCCAGATCAGCGCCACCATCATCAAGCTGATCCCCATTGTGCTGATGGCTGTGGTGGGCGTGATTGCAGGCTCTGTCAACGGCACTCTGCCCACCAACCTTTCCCAGGTAGTTGGCGTTCCCGTAGGCGGCACCAACGCCAGCGGTCTGTTTGCAGCTATCATCGCCACTGTTTTTGCCTATGACGGTTGGATCGTGGCCACCTCTATCAACGCAGAACTGAAAAACCCCAAGAAGAATCTGCCCATTGCTCTGGTAATCGGCGCATTCATCGTTGTAGGCGCCTATATTCTTTACTATTTAGGTGTTTCCGGCGGCGCATCCAATGCCGACCTGATGGACGAGAGCAAGGGCGCGCTGATCGCCTTCTCCAATGTCTTCGGCACGCTGGGCGGCACGCTGCTGAATATCTGCATTGTGGTATCCTGTCTTGGAACGCTGAACGGACTGATGGTAGCCTCTTCCCGGAGCATGTACGCCATGGCCGCCCGGGGGCAGGGTCCCAACCCCAAGATGTTCAGCCAAGTCGACGACGTAACCAATATGGTTACCAACTCCTCCATTTGGGGTCTGCTGATCAACTGTGCATGGATGGTCTTTTTCTACGGTGCCAACCTGTCCTCCGGCTGGTTCGGTGTATTTAACTTTGACTCCTCCGAACTTCCCATCGTTACCATCTACGCTATGTACATTCCCATCATTTTCATGTGGATGGTCAAGGAAAAGGATATGGGTGTGTTCAAGCGCTTTATTCTGCCCACCCTTGCCATAGTTGCATGCGGCTTTATGGTCTTTGCAGCGGTGTATGCCCACGGCATCACCCCCTTCCTGGGTGCAAAGGCGGAGGGTCGGTTCTCCTGCCCCATTATGTTCTATCTGATTGTATTTGCAGCCATTATGTTCTTGGGTAAGCTGGCCAATATTAAAAACCGCAAGACGCTGGCATAAGTTTTTCCGTATTCCGGGGGATTTCCCCCGGAATATTTTTATTTGTATTGAAAGATATCAAAAACTGTGGTATACTAACCGAAATTGTATAAGAAACGTTTCCAAGGAAATTGGAATGGGTGTATCCCAGCGGTACCAAGCCGCCGTAGAGTGACACAGAAGCCGCAGAGGCCATTGACTTTGTCGAGAAGACCCCTGCACACAGGCGTCACGAGCCGGAATACAGCCTTGGAAATGAAACGAAGGACTCTTGGGGTGGTCTGTTCGTAGTATTTTGGTGCGCCAAAAAGTCCCCAAACGGGGACTTTTTCTTTTTGAAAGGAGGGATTATATGGCAAACGACGGTTTTTCCAAATGCCATCCACTGACGAACTTTTTGTTCTTTGTGGGAGCAATTTGCTTTGGCGTGCTGTTTCAGCACCCGGCATACGTAATCGCCGGGATCTTGTGCGCCGCCACCTACTATCTGCTGCTGCAGGGGCGTAAGGCGGTAAAGCGCATAGCCATGATGCTGCCGCTGCTGCTGGCAGTTGCCTTAATAAACCCCCTGTTCAACACCCGGGGCGACCGTATTCTTTTCCTCCTGTTTGGAAGGCCCTATACTTTGGAGGCGCTTCTGTACGGCTTTGCTGTGGGCGGGATTCTGGTGATTACGCTGCTGTGGTTTGGCTGCTACAGCCATGTTATGACCGGGGATAAGTTCACAGCCCTCTTTGGCAACCTTGCGCCGTCCCTGTCCCTTCTGCTGGTCATGGTGTTCCGGCTCATTCCCAATCTGCTGACCAAGGCCGGACAAATCACCGCTGCCCGCCACGCCATGGGAAAGATTGCAGAAAACAAGCCTTTGAAAGAAAAAATCAAGGAAGGTATGACCGTACTGCTGGCCCTCACCGGCTGGGCGCTGGAAAGCAGCGTTCTCACTGCAGATTCCATGCACAGCCGCGGCTACGGCACGGCAAAGCGCAGCAGCTTTCAAATTTATCGCTTTACAGCTTCCGACTGGACGCTGCTGGTATTCACCGTCATTTTTGCCGCGCTGACCGTCTGGGGTGCTGCCACCGGCGCTGTGGATGCCACCTACACCCCCACATACGGCGCGGCCCCGGTTTCGGTATTTTTGCCATTTTACTGCATTTATTTGCTGATTCCCACATTCATTCACGGAAAGGAGGCTTTACTATGCCGCATATTCATATCCAGAATCTGACCTTTTCCTATCCCGGCAGGCAAAAGCCTGCTTTGCAGGACATCAATCTGACCGTCAGGCAGGGAGAATATATCGCGGTTTGCGGCAAAAGCGGCAGCGGTAAAACCACCCTCCTGCGCCACCTGAAAACCGTTTTGACACCCCATGGACAGCGCAGTGGCAGTATCCTTTTGGGGGATACCGCCCTGGAGCAGATTCCCCCTCTGCAGCAAGCCTGTCAAATCGGTTATGTGATGCAGAATCCCCAGGAGCAAATCGTCACCGATAAGGTATGGCACGAGCTGGCATTTGGTTTAGAGAGTATCGGCTGTGACAATGCCACCATGCGCGCCCGTGTGGCGGAAATGGCTTGCTACTTCGGGATTGAGGACTGGTTCCACAAGGACGTGGCAACGCTATCCGGCGGACAGCAGCAGCTGTTGAATCTGGCGTCCATAATGGCTATGCAGCCGGATGTGCTGATACTGGACGAGCCCACCAGCCAATTAGACCCGCTGGCGGCATCTGATTTTCTCAACACCGTCCGGAAAATCAATTTGGAGTTGGGTACCACGGTGATTATCACCGAGCACCGACTGGAGGACATTCTCCCCGCCGCCGACCGTGTGCTGGTAATGGAAGACGGGCGTATGGCGGGCTTGGACACGCCCAAAAAAATGAGTCAGCATTTGTGGCAGCAGAAAAACGCCATGTTTGCCGCCATGCCTACCCCTGTACAGGTGTTCTACCGGGCAGACGGGCAGGGCGAATGTCCCTTAACTGTCCGGGAGGGACGCAGATGGCTGGGCGCTTCCCTGCCCGCCACGCTGAAATACACCTCCCTGCCCGTCCCTGCCACCGAAGAAAAAGCATCTGCCGCCCTGGAAACAAAAAATCTATGGTTCCGGTATGAACGGAACGGCCGGGATATTCTCCGGGGTGTGGATTTTTCCGTTCCTGCCGGCTGTATACATGCCATCGTCGGAGGCAATGGCGCAGGCAAATCCACATTCCTGAAGGCAATTACAGGCAGCTGTAAACCCTATCGGGGAAAGGTAAAATTGTTGCAGCAGGGCAGGCTTTCCATGCTGCCCCAAGACCCAAAAAGTCTGTTTGTAAAGGATTCGGTTCTGGAGGATTTGCAGGAAATGTGCAGCCACAGTGACAAGCTGAAGCAGATGGCTGCCCTTTGCCAAATAGAGCACCTGCTTGACCGCCACCCCTATGATCTGTCCGGCGGTGAGCAACAGCGCGCTGCCCTTGCCAAGGTGCTGCTCACAAACCCTAATTTGCTGCTGTTGGACGAGCCTACCAAGGGTATTGACTGTTTCTTTAAGGAGACATTGGCAGAAATATTATGTAAACTAAAAGTGGACGGAATCACCATTTTAATGGTTTCTCACGATGTGGAATTCTGCGCCAAATACGCAGACCGGGTAAGCATGTTCTTTGATGGACAAGTGCTCACCACCCACACCCCCAGAGCCTTTTTCGGTGGCAACAGCTTTTACACCACCGCCGCCAACCGTATGAGCCGGGCTATCTTCCGGAATGCGGTCACCGCTGACGATGTGGTAACGCTGTATCAGAAAAACCGGGAGGACACACCATGAAAAAGTCCACCCTCTTTACCCTTTTATCGGTGTTTGTGCTGATTCCGGGAACATTGCTGCTGGGGCATCATCTTCCCGGGCGGGGGTATTACCTCACCGCCACAGTGGTCATCATTCTGATTTTAATTCCTTTCTTCCTGGCCTTTGAAGGGCGCAAGCCTCAAGCGCGGGAGCTGGCACTGCTTGCGGTGCTGTGCGCCTTGGCTGTTGCCTCCCGGGCTGCCTTTCCGTTTCTGCCCCACTTTAAGCCGATTTTCGGTGTGATTATCATTTCCGGCATTGCTTTTGGTCCGCAGGCAGGGTTTCTGGTGGGAGCGGTAAGCGCCTTTGCCAGCAATTTCTTCTACAGTCAAGGTCCGTGGACACCCTGGCAGATGCTGGCATACGGCATGGGCGGTTTGATTGCGGGGGCTTGCTATTACGGCAAGAATAAGCTCCCCAGAGACCCGCTGAGTCTGGGGTTGTTCGGCTTTGTGGTGGTGCTGTTTACCGTTTGTCCCATTTTGGACACCTCCACAGTTTTCACCGCCCTGACTGTTTTTACCCCCACAGCTGTCATCAGCATTTACACCACCGCAATTCTTACCAATCTGATTCAGGCGTCCTGCACCATGCTCACACTGTTGCTGCTGAGTAAGCCCTTGCTTGTAAAATTGGAACGAATTATCATAAAATACGGACTTCACAATTAAAACCTCTTGCGATATAAAATCCGCTGTGCTACAATGGTAACAGCATACTGAAAGAAAATTGGAGGTAAACAACATGCTGAATCTTCCCTTAAACATTGATTTTTCCGGTAAGGTGGCTGTGGTCACCGGCGCAGGCGGTCTGATTTGCGGTGCTATGGCCCGTGCCTTTGCCCAAAGCGGCGCTAAGGTTGCGGCGCTGGATTTGAACGAAGAGGCTGTAAAGAAGCTGGCTGACGAGCTGAAGGCTGAGGGCTTTATCTGCGAAGGCTACAAGGCAAATGTTCTTGAGCCGGAATCTCTGGAAGCTGTCCATCAGGCAGTGCTTGCTGACTTGGGACCCTGCGACATTTTGGTCAACGGCGCCGGCGGCAACAACCCCCGGGCAACCACCGACAACGAGTACCAGCACGAGGCAAAAGAGGGCGGTAAGTCCTTCTTTGATCTGGATGCCGGCGGCGTGGACTTCGTGTTCAAGCTGAACTTCCAGGGCACCCTGCTGCCCACCCAGGCATTTGCCAAGGACATGGTGGCAAAGAAGGCCGGTGTGATTCTGAACATCTCCTCCATGAACGCCTACACTCCCTTGACAAAGATTCCCGCATACTCTGCTGCCAAGGCAGGCATTTCCAACTTCACCCAGTGGCTGGCTACCCACTTTGCCGGCACCGGCATCCGGTGCAACGCCATTGCCCCCGGCTTCCTGGTATCCGCCCAGAACAAGGCGCTGCTGTTTAACGACGACGGCACTCCCACTGCCCGTTCCGCAAAGATTCTGAGCGGAACACCCACCGGTCGGTTTGTGGACGCTGACGAGCTGTTGGGCGCAACACTCTTCCTGTGCGACGACCGCTCCGCCTCCGCCATTACCGGCGTGGTGCTGCCCGTGGACGCAGGCTTCGCCGCTTACTCCGGCGTATAAAAAGCAAAAAGACATCGACCTGTTGCATTGCAACAGGTCGATATTTTTATGCATTTCTGAACCGGGCAAGGAAATCCCTGGTCTCCTGCTTTTGGGGATTGCCGAACACTTCCTCCGGACTTCCCTGCTCGCAGATCACACCCTCATTCATGTATACCACCCGGTTGCTTACATCCCGGGCAAAGGCCATTTCGTGGGTAACCACCAGCATGGTCATACCCTCCTGGGCCAGCTGCTGCATGACACTCAGCACTTCGCCCACCATCTCAGGGTCAAGGGCGGAGGTCGGCTCGTCAAACAGTAGCACCTCCGGATTCATAGCCAAGGCTCTGGCAATGGCTACACGCTGCTTCTGACCGCCGGAAATCTGACGAGGTTTGGCGTTGATATAGGGCGCCATGCCTACCTTTTGCAGATAGTCCATGGCAACCTGTCTGGCATCTTCCTTGCTGCGACCCAGCACCTGCTGCTGACCCACCATGCAGTTTTCCAGTACTGTCATGTTATTGAACAGGTTAAAAGACTGGAATACCATACCCACATGGGAGCGGTATTCATGGGGTTTTACCTTTCTGTCCAGCACATTTGTATCATGGTAGCAAATCTCTCCGGAGGTGGGTGTCTCCAGCAGGTTGATACAGCGCAGGAGTGTGGACTTACCGGAGCCGGAAGCACCGATAATGGAGATGACATCGCCCTTGCTGACGGTGAAATCAATATCCCGAAGCACCTCATGGGAGCCAAAGGACTTAGACAGATGTTTAATATCTAAAATCTTTTCATCCATTTTAGCGCCCTCCTCTGTTGCGTCCGAATCTCAGGCTCTGCTTCACTCTGCCACGGTATTCCTTGCTCTGCTCGTCAAAATTACTGCCCCGCCTGGGATGGCTGTAGGTACCGGCAGTCATCGTTAAGGAATCCACCTGCACCAACTCATAGCTGTCTGCACCGTCCATTTTCTTCTCTACCCAACGGAGGATAGAAGAAGCAATCAGCGTCATGGTCAGATAGCCAACCATCTCGATGGCTGCAGAGGGGAAATACATATTGTTCACACCCACGATGTAGCGGTGAGCGGCAAAGAACTCTGTAAAGCTGATAATGAACATGACCGAGGTATCCTTCACATTGATGATGAAGTTATTACCAATCTGGGGCATGATATTCCGAAGGGCCTGTGGCATAATCACTCTGGTCATGGTCTGCACATGGGTCATGCCGATGGCCTTTGCGCCCTCTGTCTGACCCGGATCAATGGAAATAATACCGCCTCGGACGGACTCCGCCATATACGCGCCGGTGTTGATGGAAACGATTAAAATGGATGCTACCCAGATACTCTCAAAATGCAGGGCGTTATTGGTAAAGTAAGGCAGACCATAGTAGATAAACACCGCCTGCAGCACCATGGGTGTTCCCCGGAATACCTCCACATAAATCCGCACCACCACGCGGATTAGTTTCAGGAAGAAACGCTTAATTCTACTGTCATTTTGCGTGTAGGGTATGGTATTGAATACGCCGCAAATAAGGCCGATGATACAGCCGATGGCTGTTGCCACCAGTGCCAGAAGTAGGGTGCTTCCAATACCACGCAGATACATGGGATAGTACTTGCTCCACAGCCGGCCTATATCCTGCACCAGCTCTATGAACACATTCATAGTAAGCTCCTTTCACAGATACTTCCCCCGGCTAGTATTTAGCCGGAGGAAGCGATGTCGTTTTACACCTCAGGTTGAATGGCAATTGCGTAGTCCATCATGGCATTGAAATCCTCCTCGGAGAGGATGGACAGAACCTTATTGATGGCATCGGTCAGCTCCTGATTGTCCTTCAGTACAGAGATACCGATATTCACATTTTCCGCGCGCTCCTGCTCGGTTGCGAACTGGAAGTCGCCGTCGGTACCGGCAAAGTTCAGGATTACCAGATCGTCATCCTTGGCAACTGCGCCCATAGCGGTGGGCATATCGGTGCAGATGAAGTCCACGGTGTTAGTCTGCAGCTGCATCAGCATGGCAGAGGGGGTCTCTGCGGGAGCCAGCAGGTCAGCGCCTTCGATCTGGGGCAGGCAGGAATCATACCAAATGGTGCCGGACTGGGCCGTGCACTTACCGCCGGCCAGATCCGCAATGGACTTGGCGTTTGCGAACTTGCTGTTCTTGGTGGTCAAGCAGACGATGGTTGCATAGTAATAAGGACCAGCCATATTTACTTCTTCCATGCGGTCTGCAGTCATAGACTGACCGGCAATGTTGGCATCCATGGTCTTAGCCTGAA
This sequence comes from Faecousia sp., assembly GCA_045540155.1. Classification (GTDB taxonomy): domain Bacteria; phylum Bacillota; class Clostridia; order Oscillospirales; family Oscillospiraceae; genus Faecousia. Next base: position 26,684 of record JAZQGT010000037.1, on the reverse strand, counting down.
CAGCAGGCGTCAGGGAATCCCATGCAGAGGAGACGATCTCCAGTTTCCAGCCGTAGGTGTCACAGATACGCTGGGCAATCATCACATCATAGCCGTTGGCGTAGGAGCCGGGCACATTGGAAATGGGCACAGCGCCATAGCTGTCATCCATCTGAGTCCAGTTATAGGGGGCGTAGGCACACTCCATGCCAACGGTCAGAACGCCGTCCTCCAGGCCGATAATCTTGGAGGTATCCGTAGCGGTCAGGTCTTCAACAGCAGGCACCTTGGACAGATAGTCGTCAGCGTTAACCTTGTTGGATCCGCCGCCATTGCCGCAGGCAGCCAGTGTCAGCACCATCATCAGTGCCAGTACCAGACAAACAATTCTCTTCATAACTTTTTACCTTCCTTTTTTAGGTTTAAGATATAAAAATTGGACCGCTTTCGTTAAGCGATCCAACAGCAACATCTACACCAAAAAGGTATGGAAAAACCACTGCAGTCGATAGCGCTTCACAAAAGTTTGTGACAGTCCGGCAGATATTCTCTGACGGCCCAGCTCAAAATCATCAGGCTGATTTTTCACTTCGGCGGTGTCCCCTTTCCCATCCTGCGGCTACCTGGCCTTGCAGAAGGTACTGATGAATCCCGCGCCTCTATCTCAAGCGATTCAATTTCTACTCATGCTAACACTGCAAGTCCCATTTGTCAACCCCTATTTTTCACATTTTTCGATTTTTACGAAAAAGCACCCGGTCCTGCCATGGCAGGACCGGGGAATCTGTTTATCGGTCTTCCCGGAAATAGGACAGACCCAAACTCTCGGGAGGCTGATGCTCACGCTTTTTCCGCATGCTGGTAATCACCAGCACCAGAATCGTCACAACGTAGGGCAGCAGATTAAACAGCTCCCGGTTGGCATCGTGTCCCAGATAGAAGAAATGGTGAATGTAGTTGTACACATTGCACAGCGCGCCGAACAGGAATGAGCCGAGGATTGCCATGGTAGGCTTCCACAGGGCAAAGATTACCAGCGCAATGGCCATCCAGCCCCGGTCGCCAAAGGCATTATTGGACCACACACCGTTGGCGTACGCCATAACGTACTGCAAACCGCCAAGGCCTGCAATGGCACTGCCGATACAGGTAGCAAGATACTTATATCTTGTCACATTGATGCCGGCAGCGTCCGCAGTGGCAGGGTTCTCGCCCACTGCCCGCAGATTCAAGCCCACACGGGTGCGGTTCAGCACAAAGGACACCAGCAGCGCTATCACAATGGAGGCGTAGGTGAGGAAATCGTGGGACAGAAAAATCTGACCGAACCAGCCGCACTTGTCCGCAAAGGGCAGCTGCGTGCAGAAAAAGCCGCTGGTCTTGGTGAGAATAATGTTAGGCAGGTCGCTGTCCACCAGTTTGACCAGAGAACCGCCGAAGAAGTTGCCGATGCCGATACCGAAGGTGGTCAGCGCCAGACCGGTCACGTTCTGGTTGGCGCGGAGGGTAACGGTGAGGAAGCTGTAAATCAGACCCATCAGCACAGAGCCTGCAATGGCGCACAGCAGAGGAATGAGGATGGCCAATGCCGGCACCATATTCTCCTTCACATTGCCGCAGGACATCTCATACAGGAACGCGCCGATCACACCGCTGATAGCGCCCACATACATAATGCCGGGAATACCCAGATTCAAGTGTCCGGATTTCTCCGTTACAATCTCACCGGTAGAGCCGTACAGCAGAGGCACGCCCAGAGGAATGGCGCTGCTGATAAATGCCACTAAAATATCCATTACGCCTTACCTCCTTTTTTGCTATGACGGAACTTCACGGTGTAGTGAATGAAGAACTCACAGCCCACCAGGAACAAAATCACAATACCGGACACGATGTCGGAATAGGAGCTGTTCAGGAAGAAGGTGTCCGCAACCTTGGCAGCGCCGGTTTTCAAGAAGGTAACCAGACCTGCCATACCCGCCATAATAAAGGGGTTGAACTGACCCAGCCAGGAAATCATAATGGCGGTAAAGCCCTGACCGCCCATGGTATTGGTATTGATGGAATGGTCAGTGCCTGCCACCATCAGCATGCCAGCAACGCCGCAAACAGCGCCGGAAATGAGCATGGTGCGGATAATCACTTTCTTCACATTGATGCCTACGTACCGGGCGGTATTCTGACTTTCGCCCACCACGGCAATTTCATAGCCCTGCTTGCTGTATTTCAGATAGATGTAAACCGCCACCATCAGCACAGCCACCACCAGAATGTTCAGCAAATACTCTTCGCCAAACAGCACCGGCAGATTGCCGTAGGGAACAGGCTTGATGATGTTGGAGCCAGCGCCTGCGGTAGTCAGCACCACGTAGTACGCCACAATCTGCGTTGCCACGTAGTTCATCATCAGGGTGAACAGGGTTTCATTGGTCTTGTACCAGGCTTGAAACAGAGCAGGAATCATGCCCCAGATAGCGCCCGCCGCCATACTGGACACCAGTATAATCAGCAGCAGCACGCCGTAAGGCACCTTGTCGCCAATTTCAATCATGCACACCATCGCTGCCAGACCGCCAATCAACGCCTGGCCTTCCGCGCCGCAGTTCCAGAACCGCATCTTAAAGGCAGGGGTCACCGCCAGCGCAAGACACAGCAAAATAGCAGTCCGCTGTAAAAAGCGCCACAGCAGGATGGTACTGCCCTGAAAAAGCCGACCGAACACGCCGGTAAACATGATGTTGTACACCTTAAAAAACGGAGTCCCCGTGAGAATGCAGGAAAGCAAGCCAATCAGCAGCAAGCCCAGCAAAATGGCTGCCAGCCGAATCAGCCATGCCTTCCAGCCGGGCAAATCATCCCGCTTGGCAATGTGCAGCAGAGGCTCTTTGTTCTTTTTCGCCATATTAGCCATTGTCGCTGCCTCCTTCCGGGGTGGTATCCACAGACTTAGTCATCAAAAGACCGATTTCTTCCTTGGTTGCGGTGCGGGCGTCCACCAAGCCGGTGACCCGACCGGAGCCGATTACCAGAATCCGGTCGCACAGCTCCAGCAGCACGTCCAGATCCTCGCCCACGAAGATCACCGCCACGCCCTTTTCCTTCTGCTGATTCAGCAGATTATAAATCAGATAAGAGGAGTTAATATCCAGACCGCGCACAGGATACGCTGCCATCAGCACAGTGGGAGAGGAGGAAATCTCACGGCCCACCAGCACCTTCTGCACATTACCGCCGGACAGACGGCGCACAGGGGTATCCGCGCCGGGGGTGACAACCTCCAGGCTCGCGATAATCTGTTGCGCCAAATCCTTGGGTTTCTTTCTTTCCAGGAAGGCGCTCTTGCCCCTGCGGTAGCTGCGGAGCATCATGTTGTCCACAATGTCCATATTGCCCACAAGACCCATGCCCAGCCGGTCCTCCGGCACAAAAGACAACCGCACGCCCAGCTCCCGAATCTGCAGAGGGGTCTTATTCCGCAGGTCATCGGTCTGGCCGGTCTTGGGATTGTGATAGTAGATATCGCCTTCGGTCAGATACTGCAGACCGGCAATGGCCTCCAGCAGCTCCCGCTGACCGGAGCCGGCAATGCCGGCAATACCCAGAATCTCGCCTGCTTTGGCAGTAAAGGACACATCGTCCAGCACGGTACTTCCCTGCCGGTCCACGCAGCTGACGTGCTGCACCTCCAGCCGGTCTACCGTATTCTGCGGCTGGGTGCGGTTGATGTTCAGCTCCATTTTCTTGCCCACCATCATCTCGGTAAGCTGGCTCTCATTGGTTTCGGCGGTATTCACCGTGCCCACATATTCGCCCTTGCGCAGTACCGTCACACGGTCGGACAGGGACAGCACCTCATGGAGCTTGTGGGTAATGATAATAATGCACTTTCCGTCGTCACGCATACGCCGCAGAATGGCAAACAGCTTCTGGGTCTCCTGGGGGGTGAGCACTGCGGTAGGCTCATCCAGAATCAGGATATCCGCGCCCCGGTAGAGCACCTTGATAATCTCCACTGTCTGCTTTTCGGACACGCTCATGGTGTAAATCTTCTTCCTGGGGTCAACCTCGAAGCCGTATTTTTCGCAGATTTCCGCCACTTTTTGCTCCGCGGCCTTCAGATTAAACTTTCCCTTGTCTTCCAGTCCCAACACGATATTTTCCGTGGCGCTGAACACATCCACCAGCTTGAAATGCTGGTGAATCATGCCGATTTTATAAGCAAAGGCGTCCTTGGGAGATGCGATGGTAACCTCCTCGCCACCAATAAAAATCTGTCCCTCGTCCGGAAAGTAAATACCGGAAATCATATTCATCAGCGTGGTCTTGCCGCTGCCGTTCTCTCCCAAAATAGAGAGAATCTCGCCGTGATAGGCAGTCAGGCAAACATTTTTATTGGCCACCACCTTGGCGCCAAAGGTCTTGGTGATGTTTTTCAGTTCGATGGCTGCTTGTTTCTCCAAAATATGCCCCTCCCTTTTCTAATTCTCAAAAGCAGGCTGCCGCGATTGTCAGCCTGCTTTTCAAAATGAGCTTTAAGCGGGTAAGGCGGGGCAGGTAAAAACCTGCCTCGCCTTGAAATTTGTATCAATTATTCGCCGTAGTTGCGGTCCAGCAGAGTGATGCCGTCAATTTCGATATCAAAGTAAGGACCGGAACGGAACTTGGATTCCTGGAAGATACCGTTCTCGATAACTTCGGTGTCCTTGGTGTACTCGGTGTCGAAGTCAACGTCAGCCTTGTAGGAGGTCAGCTTCTCGCCCTTTACGGTGAAGTTAGCGGTATCAAACACGTTGATGGTACCGTCCTTCAGGCCGTTGATGACCTTGTCCAGCTCTTCCTTGGTGCCGTTGGCAACGTTCTTGCCCAGCTCGGTGAGCACAACAGAGCCGGTCTCCAGAGTGCCGGTCCAGTCAACAGCAATTTCTTCGCCGTTCTTGACCTGGGTGATCATGTACTCGAAGTAGGGAACCCAGTTGATACGGGAGGAGACCAGGAAGGTCTCGGGGCAGGCGGAAGCAGTGGAACCGTTGTAGGAAACGTTGGGAACACCTGCGGTCTCGCAAGCGGTGGGAGCGCCCATGGAGTCAGCGTGCTGGCTGATGAGGACACAGCCGCCGTCAATCAGAGCCTGAGCAGCCTGCTTTTCCTTGGTCTCATCGTACCAGGAGCCGGTGAACTTAACGTCCATAGTCACAGAGGGACATACGGACTTAGCGCCCAGATAGAAGGAGGTGTAGCCGGACATAACCTCAGCGAAGGTAAATGCGCCCACGTAACCCATCTTGGCCTGCTCCTTGGTGATCTTGCCGGAAGCGATCATCTCGTTGAGCTTCAGACCGGCAACCACACCGGCAGCGTAACGGCCCTGGTAAATGGAAGCGAATGCGTTGTGGAAGTTCTTCAGATCCTTAGCGGTGTGTGCCTGGGTACCGGTAGCGTGGCAGAACTGCACGTCGGGGTACTTGGCAGCTGCTTCCATCAGGAAGGACTCGTGGCCAAAGGAGTCAGCGAAGATAATATCGCAGCCCTCAACCTCGATCAGCTCAACGGCTGCATCGTAGCAAGCCTTGGATTCAGGAATCTGGGTCTTCTGAACCATGGTAACATTCATGTTCTTGCAGGCAGCAACAGCAGCGTCGATAAAGTTCTTATCGTAGGTGGACTGTTCGTCGTGCAGGAAGATGAAGCCGACCTTCAAGTCAGTCTTGGGATCGGCGCTGTTGCCGCAGGCGACCATGCCAAATACCATCAGGGCAGCCAGCAGCAGTACAATCAGCTTTTTCATTTTGTTTTCCTCCAATATTTGTTTTTTACATTTTTTCACCGGGTCCCGGTGTTGTAAACACAGAAAAGAACCGTTGCCAAATACAGGCAGCAAACACAAAAATACCCTCTGATTTTACCACAATTACGCAGTTTTTGTCAACAAGTTTCCTCCTTTTTTTGCATTTTTATCCCTCATATAAAATCCCCCCGGAAGAATGTTTTTCTATTGTGCAAAATACCGATTCCCCTTTGATTCGGCAGATTCTTCCTTTTTCGTATTGCAAAGGGAGATTACCGCTGTTATAATGCATACAAAGGCAGGCACGGCCTGGGAATTTAGACAGAAAGAGAGCGCATGCTATGAATTGTTTGGAAGAGCGGATCGTCAGAGACGGTGTGGTAAAAGAGGGAAATGTGCTGAAGGTTGACAGCTTTCTCAACCACCAGATGGACATTGCTCTTATGAATGAAATCGGCAAGGAATTTTACAAGCGTTTCAAGGACAAGCCCATTAACAAGATTCTCACCATTGAAGCCTCCGGAATTGCCATTGCCTATGCGGTTGCCCAGCAATTTGGCGTTCCCCTGCTGTTTGCCAAGAAGTCCAAATCCATTAACATTGCCGGAGACACCTATGTGGCAGAAGTGGAATCCTTTACCCACAAGAACAAAAACATGGTGCTGGTATCCAAGCAATTTCTGTCAAAGCAGGACCATGTGCTGATTATCGACGATTTTCTTGCCAACGGCTGCGCGCTGCAGGGTCTTATCTCCATCGTGGATCAGGCCGGCGGTACAGTCGAGGGCATCGGCATCGCCATAGAAAAAGGCTTTCAGATGGGCGGCCAGATTATCCGCAATTTGGGCTACCGTCTGGAATCATTGGCCATTGTGGAAGCTATGAACCACGAGACCGGAGAGATCATGTTCCGTACACAGTAAGTTGCATATTATAAAACGCCGTCCAACGGGACGGCGTTTTGTTATGTCACGAAATAAAATCCGCAAAAGCACCTTTCAAGCGCGCAAAATCCTCTTTTTCATAGTAATAGTGCCCCGAGCTATGCAGTTCAGCCACAGAAATCAAGGGGTTTTCTTCCAGTATCTTTCCTGCGTTTTTTGAGACCATCTCATCCTTGGCGGATTGATAAGCAACGCAGGGAATTTTCACAGAACCTACCAGCCTGCGCGTCTGCCGTATCTTGGCAAACAGCTCCAGATATCGCGGCACCCACCCCAGATAACGCAGGGGATTTCTATCCTGCCCTATGCCATAACTGGCCTTCGCCGCAACTGCTTCCGGGTCATTGGGGTCAATCCTGTCAAAATACACTTTCAGAGAATTACGGAACATTTTCGGCTTCAAAAACAGGGACAACGGGACGGCAAGCAGGAAAAGTCCGGATATTTTCGGATGATTCACCGCCTGTTCTATAGCAAGCAGACACCCCATTGAATGGGCTGCAATATAGATTTTATTGTGTTTTTCCGCCAGTTCACCCACCGCAGAAGCAATTTGCTGTTCCCATTTTTTCATGGAGGTCCCGGAAAAATCCCGGACGCCCTTGCCGTGGCCGTCAAGCAGAATATTGTATACCGACATATTCTCCGGAACAAGCGACACAAAGGCATCGAAATGGTTTGGCGTACCCACAATGCCGTGCACAAACAAAATGGCTTTGTCGGAGGTTTCCACTATGCGTTTGTATTCCTTATGCACCAACCATCACCGCCTTTTGTAAATTTTACCACAAAATAGCAGTTTTAGCAAGGCAGAGTAAGAAAGGCCATGCAAAAAATTTACTTCTTCACTATTCACTATTACTGATTACCTCCCAAAAATCCGAGCAAATCAAGAGAAACGTGAAGAGTGAAGAGGTAATAGTGAAAAAGTAAAAATCCCCGTACTTTCGTACGAGGATTTTTGGTGGGGGAGGACGGATTCGATTTGCATTTTTGCCCCACGGACAAAAATTATTGTATCGACCAGTGTTTGCACTGGTCGAAGCAACATGCCATCGGCATGTTGCATTGAAATGGGTTCGAATCCTACCCCCCTAGAACACAAAGAAGACGAATCCTTTTGGATTGATCTTCTTTGTGGTGGGGGAGGACGGATTCGAACCATCGAAGCGATACGCAGCAGATTTACAGTCTGTCCCCTTTGGCCACTCGGGAACTCCCCCATATTTAGTTTTCTGTGGAGCCGCTCCTTGATTAAGCGAGCCGATTTCACCTATGCTCTGATGGAGCCGGTAGACGGACTCGAACCCCCGACCTGCTGATTACAAATCAGCTGCTCTACCAACTGAGCTATACCGGCGGCTCAAACAGAACACGCTTATTATAGCCATGCGTCTGTGTTTTGTCAAGCACTTTTTTACTTTTGTAAGGAAACAAATCGACGTCTTTGTCAAAACCGCAGTTTCTTTGTAAACACATCTACAATGTAGTTGTTTTCCCGGTCTGTTTGTGGTATACTACCGATAAATTCAACAAAATCGGAGGTCCTGTCCGTGAACCCTCAACCCGCATCCCGGAAGATGTCCATTTGGGTGTATCTTTTGGGTTTCTTCCTTCTGTTTGCCTCTTTCTTTCTAGTAGAGGCCCTCGCCTTTCTACTGCTGAAACCGGAATCCCTTTCCGGTCTGGCCTTTGGCGTGCTGTGGGCGCTGATGCTTACCTGCTTTATTTTGGTTCTGCCCAGAAAGGCCGCCAAAATCGTTTACGGTATCGTGTACTTCGTCATGCTCCTGTGGACCTTGGCGCAGGCCGGCTACTATCAGGTGTTTGACAAAATGATGTGGCTTTCCACCGTTGGGTACGCCGGAGAAGGCGCCGCGTTTTTGGGTGATGTATTGACCTATCTCCCCTTCCACTGGTGGATTGGACTGCTGCTGATGATCGCCGCAGGTGTCGCCCTGCTGCGGTACTTTCCCCATACCCCTGCCCGTCTTGTTTTTCGCCTGCCCTACCTATTAAGCGGCGCGGTTTTTCTGACTGGGTTGTGTTTGCTTCCGGAAATGATTTTTCAGCGGGATAACAATGTATGGGGCACCCGCTCGGAATACGGGCAATCCTCTTCCTACCGCGCAACCTATAACACCATGTACGATGCCAAAAAGGTTTACGACATCACCGGCATCTATCAGCTGACCCTCCGGGATTTTTGGGTACATGAGATTTACCCCCTCACCCCAGGATACCGTACTGTGCTGGCGCAGCAGACCCAGCAGGTAGACGAATATTTTGCTGTGCGCGGCGAATCTGCCCCCAACACCATGACAGGCGCTTTTGCCGGCAAAAATGTAATTATGGTGCTGATGGAATCCATGGACGACTGGATGATCACCCCCCAGGATACCCCCACCATTATGCGTCTGATGAACGAGGGCATCCGCTTTACCAACTTCTACACCCCCGGATTTGGCAGCGCCCGAACCCTAAACTCCGAATTCTGTATGAATACGGGCATTTACCTTCCCACTACCGGCAGTTATGTCTTTGACTATGTAACCAACGATTTCAGCCAGTCCATCGCCTCCCAGCTGACCGACAATGGCTATACCGCCCATGTGTTCCACTACAATGACCCCAACTTTTACAGCCGCGGTGTCTTTGAACCGGCAATGGGATACGAAAGCTATATCTGCTACGAGGACTACGTGGAGGACAAAAAGCGCCTGTACGAAGAGAATCTGCTGTTTGATTTGCCTCAGGTACGGGATATCTTCTTCCGTGACGGACTTACCTTTAACACCATCATCACCCGCTCCGCCCATCTGAGCTATCGGTACAACGAGGTGCTCAGCCACTACGCCCTGAAGCAGTACCCTGCGTACAAGGGTTTTTACGGCAGCGAGGAGGAGGATTGCGCCCGGGTGAAGGCAAAGCTGGTGGACGATATGTTCGCCCGGCTGCTTGAAGAGCTTGAAAAGAGCGGTCAGCTGGAAAACACTGTGATTATCGCCATGACCGACCACTACACCTACGGTTACAAGAACATGGATGAGCTGTATGACCACTCCGGTGTTGACAGCGAGCTGCTGCTGGAAAAGACGCCCTGCTTTGTCTGGTCATTGGGCGGTCCTTCCATGGAGGTTGACAAGCTGCTCAATACCTCGGATTTTCTGCCCACCATGCTGAATCTTCTGGGGATTGATTCTCCCTATTCCTATTTGGGGCAGGACGCCTTTGACCCTTCTTACGAAGGTTATGTATTCTTCCCGGACGGAAGCTGGATGCGTGATGGGGTAGCCTGGCAGGACGGCGAAATCCTGATGAACGAGCAAAACCGAATTGTCTCTCAAGAGGAAATTGACGCCATGGCAGAGCTGTCCCTGCAATACAGAACCATCAGCAATCTCCTGCTCACCTGCAATTATTACCGATAAAAAATCCCGGTCATCAGACCGGGATTTTTCTATGCAATCAGAAAGGATATGCAGCCTCATCACAAATGAGGGTCACATCGTTATGGAACTGCAAAATGGAGGAAGGCACCTGAGGATCAACAGGACCCCAGAAGGTCTTGCGGAGGATTTCCTTCTTATCTGCGCCGGTAACCACCATGACAATCTTCTTGGCAGCCATTATGGTGCCGATACCCATAGTAAATGCGGCCTTCGGCACATCATCAATGGAGTCAAAGAAGCGCTTGTTGGCGTCGATGGTCATGTCGGTGAGCTTCACCTCATGGGTCATACCCGGGAAGTGGTCTTCCGGCTCGTTGAAGCCGATGTGGCCGTCGTGGCCGATGCCCAGCAGCTGCAGGTCAACACCGCCCCAAGCCTCAATCTGCTCCTCGTAAGCTGCGCACATGGCATCCACATCGGAAGCCAGTCCGTCGGGAACAATGGTGTTTTCAGGCTTGATGGAGATATGGTCGAACAGATTTTCCTGCATGAAACGGCGGTAGCTCTGGGGATGGTCGGGCGCCAGGCCCTTATACTCGTCCAGGTTAGCAGAACGCACCTTGGAAAAATCAATTTTACCGGCCTTTTCACGGGCAATCAGCTCCCGATACAGAGGCAGCGGTGTAGAACCGGTTGCAAGACCGATGACACAGGCGGGCTTGGTCTGAATCATGCTCTCAAACAGGTCAGCAGCCGCAGCGCCCATCTGCTGGGGGTCCTTTACAACGATTACTCTTGTATGAATCATAAAATACTCTCCTTATCAATAATCCAGTTTATTCTAGCACTGGAAGATTTTGGTGTCAATATCATTTTATGCTGCCGGCTACGGTAATACAATCACCAAGCTCCGGTATCTGCACGTCACTGCCGGCAGTTACCTCCAGCACACTGTCCCACAGGCCGTAGACATCGCTGTCCCGGTCCGGCAGATGCAGCAGCACCACCTGTTTTGCAAATGCGCGTGTCCATTCCCATGTGGATTTGGTGTTTCCGTAGGCATAGGGGGCAATGAGCACGTCCGGGTGGGGCAAATCTGCGCGGTTGCGCCACTGCGCAGGCGCGGCATCGCCCAAAAACCACACACATTGGCTGCCTTCAATAATGTAGCTCAGATGCTGCAGCCCCGGCTCTACCCTGCCCAAATGGCGGCTTTCTATGGGTGTAACCGTTACCTTCCCCACCTGTACACTGCCCGCACACAGGGACTCCGGCCCAAGAATGGGCCGGAGATTCTGTTTGCGGTATGGGAGAAGCAACGCTTCACTGCAATGATCGGCATGGCAATGGGTAAACGCCAATAAATCCGGCGGCATTTCCAACAGTTGCCGGGCAATGTCCGGGGGTGTGGGCAGATACCCCTCCACCCGGTCGCACAGGCCGTCCAACAGAATGGACACCCCGTCCAGCTTCAGCAGCACACCGGCATTGGCGGTGCGTTGTAACTCCATGCTTTCTTACACGCCTTCCTTGGCGCGGCGGATGTGCTCTGCCTCGGTGCAGCCGGTGGTGGACACGTGACCTGCCAGAGGAACCAGCTTATCGTTGATGGCATCCAAAATCCAGCTTGCCTGGGGGAAGAAGAACTCGTCAAACTCGAAGGGAGGAGTGATCCAGTTCTTGGCGCCGATAACCACGGGAGGTGCGTCCAGATCGTCGAAGCACAGCTCGGTGATGTTACGGGCCACGTCGTTCATGAAACCGCCACGGGCGCAGGCATCGGATACCAGAACCACACGGCCGGTCTTTCTTACGGACTCAATAATCTTGGTGTAATCCAGGGGTACCAGGGAGTGCAGGTTAATCACATCTGCCTCCATGCCGTACTTCTCGGACAGCTGCTTCACAGCATCCATAGCCCGGTACAGCGCAGCGCCCAGAGTAATAACAGTAACATCCTTACCGTCACGTACCTTGTTCACATCACCGATGGTGATCTCGTAACGCTCGGCAGGCACGCCGCCCTCGTGGAACTGCTCGCCCACGTCGTAAATTCTCTGGCTCTCGAAGAAGACAACGGGGTCGGTGCCCATCAGAGCAGTCTCCATCAGACCCTTCGCTTCCCAAGGAGTAGCGGGGAAGCAGACCTTCAGGCCGGGGATGTGCGCGCACAGCGCGGTCCAGTCCTGAGAGTGCTGAGCGCCGTACTTGGAGCCAACGGACACACGCAGAACCAAAGGCATCTTCAGAATGCCGGCGGACATGGACTGCCACTTGGACATCTGATTGAAGATTTCGTCACCGGCGCAGCCGATGAAGTCAGCGTACATCAGCTCTACCAGGGCGCGGCCGCCGGACAGGGCATAGCCAACGGCAGTACCCACAATGGAGGCCTCAGCCAGAGGAGAGTTGAACAGACGGCAGTGGGGCAGGGCATCCATCATGCCGCGGTAAACGGCAAATGCGCCGCCCCAGTCACGGCAGTCTTCGCCGTAGGCGATCATGGTGGGATCCTCGTAGAAACGGTCGTAGATAACCTCGCTCATTGCGTCACGCAGGTTGAACAGCTTCATCTTGGACACAGGCTTGCCATCGGGGCCGATGGGGCTGCGGGACTTTTCTTTCAGCTTCTGATAAGCGGGAACCTCGCTCAGGGGCATAAATACCTCGGGCTCACGGTCATCAAAAGCCTTCACCTTCTGGTTGGAGAACATCATGCGCTCCACCACCGCGGGATCTTTGTTGAAATCGCAGTAGGGGCTGATCGCGGGGTCAGCAGCGGCCTTGCAGATCATGGTCATACGCTCGGTGGTCTCAGCCAGGATGGCGTCCACCTCAGCCTGGGTCAGAACGCCAGCCTTCACCAGCTCTGCAGGATAGGTGGTCAGAGGATCGAACTCCTTCCAGGCGTCCATCTCTTCCTTGGTGCGGTATGCGTTCTGGTCGGAGACGGAGTGACCGGAGAAGCGGTAAGTAATGGTTTCCAGCATCACAGGGCCCTGACCGTTGCGCAGCAGCTCCAGCTTCCGCTCCATGGCATCAATCACTGCCAGGGGGTTGTAGCCGTCAACTGTCTCTGCATGGAACTGGGTGGGGCTGACACCGGAAGCAATCCGGGACATGCAGCCCTGACCCATGGTCTCGCCACGGGTCTGGTCGCCCATGCCGTAGGAGTTGTTGAAAATGTTGTAGAGAATGGGCATGCCGTCATTGTGGGACTCCCACAGGGTCTTGTACTGATCCATTGCGGAGAAGTTCAGCGCCTCCCACACAGGACCGCGGGCCATGGAAGCGTCACCGATGTTGCACACAACGATGCCCTTCTTATTGTTGACCTTCTTGTACAGGGCAGAACCGGTGGAGATGGTGGCGGAGCCGCCCACGATTGCGTTATTGGGGTAGATGCCGAAGGGCAGGAAGAAGGCGTGCATAGAGCCGCCCATACCCATGTGGAAGCCGGTCTCACGGGCAAAAATCTCGGACAGTGTGCCGTAGAGAATGAAACGGATGGCCAGCTCCTTTACGTCCTTGGTCTCGCCCAGCTTCTGGGTGGCCTTCAGGCACTTACCTTCCAGGAAGTTCTCCATAACGCCCATCAGCTGCTCGTCGCTCATCTTATTGATGGTGGACAAGGCCTTGGCGAGGATTTCGGAGTGGGAACGGTGACTGCCGAAAGCGAAGTCATTCTCGTCCAGCAGGTATGCCTGACCCACACAGGCTGCTTCCTGGCCGATGGACAGGTGGGCAGGGCCGGGGTAGGTATGGTCAATGCCGTTGTAACCGCCTTGGGTCTTAATCTGGTTCAGCATGGTCTCAAACTCACGCAGAACAGTCATATCCCGGAAAATTCGGATCAGATCTTCCTTTTTGAACTTGCCGGACTTCAGCTCGTCCTTAACGGACTTGTTATACTGGTTTACAGGAATGTCGTTAAATGTGACTTTACCCGGTGCGCGCACCTCTTTGGGATCCACAAATAAACTCTTGGGCATATTGATTTCCTCCTCAATTAAATATGGAAAATTGCTTCTCGTATAATTTCCGCAACAGTCGGATGCGGGAATACCATTTTTTGCAGCCTTTCTGGGGTCAGCTGGGTGTCTACCATCATGGTAGCAGTCATAATGATTTCGGATGCGTAAGAGCCTACTATATGGCAGCCAACCAGACGGTTCCGATCGGTATCCACCACCAGCTTGATAAAGCCCTTGCCGCCGTTGGTCTCCGCCAGATAGCGGCCCGCGTAGGACATGGGCAGCTTGATTTCCTTCACGGTCATGCCAAGCTTTTCCGCGCCTTCCTTGCTGTGACCTACGGAGGCCACCTCCGGGTCAGTGTAGATCACCGCGGGAATCACATCATAGCGCATTTCGTCAGGCTTGCCCACCATGTGGTTAACAGCAACCTCTGCCTCCCGGTAAGCGGTGTGCGCCAGCATGGATTTGCCGTTGCAGTCACCGATGGCGTACACATTCTGCACGGTGGTGCATAAGTGCCGGTCAGTAACGATTGCCGCCCGGTCCATCTCAAGACCCAGCGTTTCCAGACCGATGCCCGCAGTAGCGGGACGGCGGCCGGCAGAAAGCAGCACCTTATCGCAGGAAACTTCCTTCTTCTCCCCGTTCTCCTCATAAATGACAGAGCCGGACTTGACTTCCAGCACCTTGCAGGAGAGCTTGAATACCATACCGCGCTTTTCAAAGGCATCGGTGAGCACCTTGCAAATCTCCGGGTCGGTAGCGCCTGCAATTTTGGGCATCATTTCAATGACGGTAACAGGAACGCCTACGCTGGCAAAATAGTATGCCATTTCAAGACCGATAACACCGCCGCCGATGACCACCAGACTCTTGGGCAGGGTTTCCATGTCCAAAACCTCCCGGTTGGTTACCACAAAGCCGGCTGCAAGTCCCTCTTTCAGACCGGGAACGGGAGGCACCACTGTCTCAGAACCACTGGCAATAGCCAAACGGCGACCGGTATAGGACTGACCGTTTGCCTGCACGGAAAAGCCCTCGGCATCACGGCCGGCAATCACCGCTTCGCCGGTAATCACCGTAACCTTATTGGCGCTCATGGTAGCGCCCACGCCGGAAACCAGGGTGCTGACCACCTTGTTTTTCCGGGCGATAACCTTGGCGTGGTCAAAGGTGACACCTGTGGCAGTTACGCCGTAGGCCTCACTTTCTTTGGCGTGCCGGTACATCTTGGAAGAGTTCAGCAGAGTTTTGGTGGGGATACAGCCCTCGTTCAGGCAGGTGCCGCCCAGGGCTCTTTTCTCAAACAGCGCAACCTTCAAGCCGTTTTGCGCGGCGCGCTCAGCGCAAAGGTATCCGCCGGGGCCACCGCCCACCACCAGTAAATCGAACAGTTCCATATACAACTCCTTACTTGGACAGCAGAACAGTAAAGTTCTCCAGGTTAAAGCCCAGCTCCTTCTGGAACTTGGCAGCAGGCGTGCCGTCCACAGCGCGGTGGTCATAGGTCAGACTCAGGCCCATAGCGGGATACAGCTCAATGCTGCCGTCCTTGCCCTTGCGCACACGGTCGGTAGTGCCGCATACACCCAGAATACCGGTCTGAGGAGGATTGATAACGGGAGTGAAGGATTCCACGCCCATATTACCCAGATTGGACACGGTGAAGCTGCCGCCGGAGAGCTTGTCCGGGCTGATAGCGCCGTCGCGGCACTCAGCTGCCAGCTCCTTAACAGCCTTGGAGATTTCCAGAAGGCTCATTTCGTCCGCATGGAAAATGGTGGGAACCATCAGACCGCGGGGTGTATCCACAGCAACACCCAGGTTGACGTGGTTGAAGATGCGGATGGAGTTGTCATCCAGCATATTTGCGTTCAGATCGGGGTGGTTCAGCAGGGTGCGGGAAACAGCATAGAGAATGATGTCGCCCAGAGTAATGCCAGCATACTCGCCGCCGGCAGCTTTCAGCTGCTTGCGGTAATTGAGGATTGCGGTAGCGTCGAAGGAAGTGTTGTGGGTCAGCTGGGCCATGGTGTGCAAAGAGGTGGTCATGGACTTGCTGATAGCCCGGCGGATACCGCTGAACTTCACATCTCTGTATTCTGCTTCCGCAGCGGGAGCAGCGGCAACAGGGGCGGGAGCAGCGGCAGGTGCGGGTGCGGCAGCCACAGCAGGCGCGGCAGCCACAACGGGAGGATTGGCCATCAGCTCACGCACATCCCGCTCGATGATACGGCCGTTGGGACCGGTGCCGGTAGCCAGAGACGCGTCCACACCGGCAGTAGCAGCCAGCTTTCTGGCTCTGGGGGAGATGGCAGCCCCTGCATTCGCAGCAGGCGCGGCAGCGGCGCCCTTGACGCCGATCTTACAGACAGCTTCCAGGCAGGGAACTTCGTCGCCCTCATTGAAGAGGATCTCCAGCAGCTCACCCTCTGCGGTGGACTCGCACTCGAAGGAAGCCTTGTCCGTTTCGTAGGTAAACAGAATGTCGCCGATCTTAATCTGATCGCCAACCTTCTTCAGCCACTCGCCGATGAGGCAGGACTCAACAGTGATGCCGGCCTTGGGCATAATCACAGTCTCCACACCACCGGCCACAGGAGCAGCTTCCGCAGCGGGCGCCGCCTCAGCAGGCGCCGCCTCAGCAGCGGCGGGTGTGCCGCCAATGCCCTTCAGGCAATCGGTGGGCTCACCGTGGGGGCCCACAGCGCACACATTCTCAAGGCAGGGAACTTCGTCGCCGGCTTCGTAGAAGATAGCCAGCAGCTCGCCCTCTTCGGTGGATTCACACTCGAAGGAGGCCTTGTCAGTTTCATAAGTAAACAGGATGTCGCCAACCTTAACCTGGTCGCCCACATTTTTCAGCCACTCGCCGATGATGCAGCTCTCCACGGTAATACCGGCCTTGGGCATCAGAACGCCGCGGGCCTTGGTAGCGCAGGCCGCTGCGGGGGCAGCTGCGGGTGCTGCGGCTGCAGGAGCGGCAGCGGGTGCCTCGGCAGGGGCTTCGGCAGCGGAACCGCCTCTAAGGGCGGAGGTGTCCTCACCGGGGTTGCCCACGGCACAGACGTTTACAAGGCAGGGAACCTCGTCACCTTCTTCAAAGAAGATGTCAAGCAGGGTGCCTGCCGCGGTAGATTCGCATTCAAAGCTGGCTTTATCGGTCTCGTAAGTAAACAGAACGTCGCCAACATTTACGCTGTCGCCAACCTTCTTCATCCACTGACCGATGATACAGCTTTCTACTGTGATGCCCGCCTTGGGCATGATGACTGCATTTGCCAAAGGGATATCCTCCTTTATTATCGAGGGCTGCAGGAATCTGTACTCCCCACTCCCCCATTGTTATAGCATGTTAATTATAACACCACATAACGGCCCTCGTCAATAGTCATTTACCACAAAAGAAGCAAAACCGAACCCTGCCATTCTAGGCAAGATTCGGTTTTAACAATTACAGGATCACCAAACCCGCTTCTTTTGCCGCAATCCGGAAGGTGTCGGGCATGGGCTCGTCGGAAATCAGGTAGTCCACCTCTCTCAGCGTAGCAAAGGTATAGGGCATCAGGCACTTCAGTTTCTCCCGGCTGCACACCACCACACTGGTACGCGCCTTCTGAATCACCTTGCGTTTGACCAGCATATCGCTCTCCGTACCGCAGGTAAAGCCTGCCTCTACGCTGCAGCCGGATACGCCGATAAATGCCACGTCAATGTTAATCTTATCCAGCATTTCCAAGGTGTTCTGCCCGGAAAGCGCCAGGTTTTTCCGGTTAATGGTACCGCAGCACAGAGTGACCACCGGATTGTGCAGCCGGCACAGCTCCAGCGCAATACTGGGGCCGGTGGTAAAAATATTCAAATTTATGTCCGGCAGACTTCTTGCCAGCATGAGATTGGTGGTACTGGCGTCCAAAAAAATGGAACTGTGGGGTTGGAGAAGCTCCATGGCCTTTTGGGCAATGGTCAGCTTGCCCGCATTATTCTCCCCAATGCGGACATTGAACTCCGGGTCTCCGCTGTGGCGCACTGACTTGGCGCCTCCCCGGAATTTCACCACCGCGCCTGCTTCTGTCAGCGCGTCCAGGTCCCGGTGAATGGTCATTAAGGATACCTCAGGGAACAGCGACATCAGTTCCTTGATGGTAACAATATTCTTCTTTTCAATGTATTCCTTCATTCTGTCCAGGCGAATCTGATTCATTTTATCACCTCAAATTGTTATAATGAAACCGCAATGTAACAAATATAACACCAAACCACAGAAAATGTCAAGAGAAATTAACAAAATATCATTGACGGATAGATTGCGCTATTTTATAATAGTGCCATATTTATTCCGGAAGGACAATTATATGATTACACAACTTGGCATTTACGAAGGCGCAGGGTTTGACCCCCATATCAATCTGGCGCTGGAAAAGCATCTGATGGACATGACCCCGCCGGGCATGTGCGTGCTGTATCTGTGGCAGAACCAGAACACCGTGGTGATTGGAAAGAACCAAAACCCCTGGCTGGAGTGCCGCACCACATTGCTGCAGGAAGAGGGCGGCACCCTTGCCCGCCGGCTGTCCGGCGGCGGCGCGGTGTTCCACGACTTAGGAAATCTGAATTTTACCTTCATTATGTGTAAGGAAGACTATGATTTGGACAGGCAGCTATCTGTCATTCAGAAGGCCTGTTCCCTTGCAGGCATTACAGCAGAAAAATCCGGACGGAATGACCTGCTGGCGGACGGCCGCAAATTCTCCGGCAACGCCTTTTATCAGAACCGCACCCATGCCTATCACCACGGCACACTGATGATTGATGTGGACCGGGAAAAACTGGGCCGGTACTTAAGTCCTCCCAAGGCCAAGCTGGAGGCCAAGGGTGTTACTTCGGTCCGTTCCCGGGTGGTAAACCTGCGAGAACTGTCCCCTGCGCTCACCATCGACGGGATGAAACGTTATATGGCTGCCGCCTTTTGTGAGGTTTACGGCATGCAGGCATCGCCGGTCGTATTAACCGGTGAAGATATGGCTGCGGTTGCGCAGCTGGCTAAAACATACGGCGCATGGGAATATCTCTACGGCACACCCCTGCCCTTCACCTTCCAGTGCGAAGCCCACTTCTCATGGGGACATATCCACCTGCAGATAAGCGCCAAAGAGGGCATCATTACCGGGGTCAAGCTCTACTCCGATGCGATGGACTGGGCGCTGCCGGAAATTGTGGAAACCGCGCTGACAGGCTGCCGGTTCGCCCTTGATGCCATGCAGGGAGCGCTGAACAACACGCCGCTGGAATCGGAAATCCGGGAAAATCTGTGCCAAATGCTGGCAGAACAATCCTTATAATCACAAAAAAGACCACCGACAGACGGTGGTCTTTTTGTTCTTTACTTACTTTCCTGCATGCAGATTTTCAGCAGTTCTCTGTTTGCTTCCAGATCCGGAATCAGCACGCTGCCGGCATGATTAAAATACGCGCTCCGATAGGTCCCGTCCGCGGGGATTCTCTGATTGTTCACCTTCAGGCTGCTCAATATAGGCAGAATCTCCAGCATATAGTTCATAATTTCCTTGTTGCTCATATCCGTGGTGATCATAGGCAGCGCCTTCAGCAGCAGGCTGTTCAGCTCCGCTACATTCATGCCTCTGCATTTTTCAATGAGGGCATTGAGCACCTTTCTCTGCCGTCCGGTGCGGTCAAAATCCGCATTGCCAACGGAACGGTTCCGGGAATACATCAGTGCCGCCTGTCCGTCCAGATGGTTCAAGCCTTCCACCGCATTATGGCCAAAGGAAATCAGGTGATTTGCCTCCGATCTGGACAGCACGATATCCACGCCGCCCATCAAATCAATCACATCTGCAAAGCCGTCAAAATCCACTTCCAGATTGCCGTCCACATGGACGCCGAAGTTGACTTCCATACACCTGTTCAGCAATTTCATGCCGCCGAGGGCATAGGTTGCGTTCATTTTATTGTCGGAGTAGCCGGGAATCTGCACATACATGTCCCGCATGAAGGAGGTCAGTGTCAGCTCCTTCTTGGAGGTGTTCACCGTACACAGAATCATCACATCGGAACGTTGACGACCCTGACCGGGACGCCGGTCCTGTCCGATGAGCATAATGTTTATAATGTGCTCTTCTTTTTCCACTGTTCCGGTGTGATCGCTCCAATGCACATCATCGGGATCAAGGGTTTCACCGGTAAAATTCTCACCCATGGTTTCCGTCTGATCGTTTATGAAGTCCTCATACTCAGACGAAGACATGGTACTGTCGTCCGGCTTTTTGTTGATCAGATTCAAAATGCTCTCCATATATGCGGTAGCCGCCACCAGCAGTACCAAAACCACCGCCAGCACAACACTGATGACAATCAACAGTGTACGCTTGGTCTTTGCGGAGATTTCTTTCTTTTTCACAGTATTTCCTCCTGCTTTTCCGAATTCATCCTATACCCAATTACCCGTTTCCAAAGAAGGGGTAAACGAAATCATACCACCA
Source organism: Faecousia sp. (assembly GCA_045540155.1). Lineage (GTDB taxonomy): Bacteria > Bacillota > Clostridia > Oscillospirales > Oscillospiraceae > Faecousia. Next base: position 6,104 of record JAZQGT010000037.1, on the reverse strand, counting down.
GTCAAATCCGTCAGGATCGGGATTGGGCGTGGTGTTCTCCGAAGGTGTCTGCTGGGAGGCAACGGGTTTTTCGTCCAGCGTCACAGAGAGGTACTCCCGTTTTCCGCCCCGGTAAACGGTCACAGAAACCGTATCCCCTGCCTTAAAACGCCGCAGCGCTCTGGTCAGCGTGGTTATAGAATCCACATCGTAGCCACCAAGATTGATAATAATGTCACCGGCGCGGATGCCGCCCCGCTCTGCTGCCAGACCCTTGGGCGTTTCTTCCACGTAAGCGCCCGCAGGCAGTCCGTAGGATTGGGCAGATGCGTCCACATCCCGCACGTAAACACCAAGATAAGCGCCGGTTACGTAGCCGAATTCCCGCAAATCCGAAAGGATACCTGCCACATCATCCATGGGGATGGCAAAACCCAAGCCCTCTATAGTAGCGCCTGTATCGCTTTCGCCGGAGTATTTGGCAGTGGTAATGCCCACTACTTCGCCCATCATATTAAACAGCGGTCCGCCTGAATTGCCGGAATTGATAGCCGCGTCGGTCTGCAGCATATTCATCACGGACCCGTCCGTATTGACAACCCGGTCCTTGGCGCTGATATAGCCCACCGTCAAGGTTGCGGTCAGCTCACCCAGGGGATTGCCGATAGCCGCCACCGGGTCACCCACCACCAGCGCATCGCTGCTGCCCATGGTAGCAAAGGGAAAATTCTCCCCCTCAACCTTCAACAGCGCCACGTCATTTTCAGCATCGTACCCCACAATTTTCGCCTTCAGTAATGTCTTATCGTGGGTAATGACCGCTACCTGAGAGGCACCTGCAATCACATGATAGTTGGTAACCACATATCCGTCGGCAGAAATAAAGAATCCGGAACCGAAGCTGCCCTCATAGCAGCTGACTACCACCACAGACTGCACATTTTGCGCATAAACCTGCCCAACGCTCATGGGAACCTTGCTGGGCAGCTGTACAGAACTGTCAGGCTTCTGGGATTCCGCATAAATCTGCTCCAAAGCGGCAAACTTCTCGTCCATGGCTGTTTCCATTCTATCCAGCCGATTCTGCCATATACGGGTGATTCCCATTGCCGTACCCACACAGCAAACCACCAGCAGCACGAATACCGTAAACGGTCTCATGCCCCGCTTGATTTTTTGGGGTTTCGGTCCTTTTTCAACAGTCTCAACTTGCCGGGTATCTCCCGCAAAGGCGCACTCGTAAGGTGAGTCTGCATAGGGGGATTTTTTCTCCCGGGCAGGCTTATATTCATTATCAAGAATATCCATAAAACCGCTCCTGTTCGTCTGTTTCTGTCAGCATACGCCGCAGATATGACAAGAATGTGTCCGATGACACAAAAAACGCCACTGTGCACACTTATCATACCACATTCCCCTCTTTCGTCAAGAGGAAAAGCGCTTAGAAACCTAAAGTTTCTCATTATTATGACCCGTGTGTTTATTACGGCCGTTATTTTCCCCGGAGGCGGGCCGCCTCCGGGGAATGTTTACTTCTTCACGTATGCAATAGGCGTCTGCAAATACTGCTCCCAAATATAGGTATCCGTCTTCTTTTCCAGACCGTAGGCTTCACGAATTCCCATGCACAGCTGCAGAAGCTTTGCCTGCAAAATGGGCGATTGGAACATTTCCCCATTGTCCGCCAGTACCGCGTGATAGAACACACGGCTGCGGTCCTCGTGGGGATAGCTCATGGCCAGCAGGTCTGTGAACGCTCTGTTATCCCCGCTTAAATATCCGGGTTTTTTCTCCACATTATAGCTGTATGCATAAGCAAAACCCTCGGGGTTCAGGGGATTCCATCTGTCAGAATCGAAATCCCGGCTGTTGCCCAGCACATGGCTGTCAATGGCGTATGCCACGCCTTGGTAGAAGGATTGTGCCGTATCGCCCTTGGCAGAAATGAGAATCCAGCAATCACCCTCAGCCCAGAAATGCGCCCAATCCCGACCACCTGCAATGCTCCGCACCAGTGCGATCCGCACCCAGCCTTTCTCAACAGTTTTCAAAAGGAATCTCTCCGGGAACTGCGCCAAAGCAGGCTGCAGGTTCTCCAGCATACCCCTAAGCACTTCCGGCTGATGTTCCACCGTAACGGTATAGTCCCCGGTCTGTTTACCCGCATCCTGCCACAGGAGGATTTTGATGCCATATTGCTTCTCATAGGAATCGGCCAATTCTCTGCACTGCTTCAGGCCTTCCGTATCCGGATTTGCCGCAGTATATAATGGGCCTACGCAGCCGGCCTCATCTGCCACCGCAGACTTGGTAATATCCCAACGGTAGAGGGCCTGCCGGGAATTTTCGCTGTCTGCCGCCAGCATCCACACATAGCTTCCGTCACTGCAGACGGCTTCCGGTGTCATAACACCGGGCAGCGTCACACCGGCGGTGCGTTTGCCTGCATTCAAGTCGTAGTAGGAAAGCTCCAGACCCGCCTGGGTCTGCGCATAGTCTACAATGCCGTTCATGGACAAAACCGGTTCCCGTCCGCCGTTCTCCGAGGGCATGGCTGCCAGGAAGGACTGCATCTCTGCATTCCGGGTTCCCACGGCAGTCTTTTGTATATCTCCGTCCTGAAACAGGGCAAAAAACCGCTGTCCGTAGGTTTCAATATACACAGTATCCATACCGCTTGCCAGGGTTTGACCGGTTTCTGCGGAAATATACTCCAACGTCTTTTGGCCCTTTTCATCCTCAAGCTGCCACAGAAGCACCGTACCGTCAAAGCACGCCCGCAGCAGACTCTGCGTGCCGGAGGACTGTCTGCGAACCAGCCGGGAAATCCCTGTGCCCGTATTCATCGCCCGGATTTCATCGCCGGTAGAATAGTATATTTCATTCCGGGCAAGGGCAATCACAGGTGCGCCCACAACATTTTCCGGCAGCTGCAGTTGAACTGCACTTTGCAGATGGGGATTGACGATCTGCACCGTTTTGTTCCCGGGGTTATAATAGGCAGCGCCGACCACTGACACGTCCAGCGCCGATACCGTTGTGCCTGCTGCCAACACTGTGTTTGCAGCAACCTCGCCCCGTTCTCCGGTGAGAACCAGCATGGTATCCTGACCCACAAGCAGCAAATTTGCGCCCATGGCATACAGGTCAGAATAGGAAGCGTCTCCCGTTGCGTACATTTTGACCGCTCCGCCGGTCTGCTGCTCCACTGCGCTGTCAGCAACATACAGCTGCTCTGTATCCTCCGTGTATCCGGAGGTGCTTTCCGTAGTCTCCGCCGGCGGCGAATCCGGGGCGCAGCCCGCCAACAGCAGAGCCACCAGCAAAATCAAAAGAATCCGTTTCATTCACTGTCTCCTTGCCAGCGTGTAGTCATCCCCCTGCCGGTAGTAGGGGCAGTGGGCCTTTGGGTTCGTATACAGCCGATAAACCTCATCCTCATCCAGGTCCATCTTGCAGTAGTATTCGTCAAATTCCTCATCATAATCATAATACCAGCAGGTATCGCATTCACATTCCATATCCGTTCCTCCTTACAGGCGCTCCAGATACGCATCCACATCAAAGGGGCGAATCTGCTCATCCTTGCGCAGATACAGGGGATGATGGGGATGCCCCCTTTTGCTGGTACGGCCGGCGCAGTACCACGCAGCGCCGTACTCCTTACCCACCGCCAGCATATCCCGCAGGCACTGCGCCAGATAGTCCCGCTTCTCAATAATCGTCCCCCACGCCGCCCACACGGCAGGCTGCGGAGAGATGGACAGCACATAGCGGAATGCCTCCAGATTCTCCCGGTGAAGCTGCATATTGCAGCTGCGTTCCATGGTGTCCGGGTCGGTGGCCCGCTGGGCATAGACATTGAACATAATAAAGCTGTCAAAGCCGTTTCCCTGGGCGATCCGCTCCACTGACTTTAAGGTATTATCCAAATCCCCCGGTTGGGCAGTGGAGGGATTGATGCCAATGCAAATCAGAGGATTTTCTCCCCGGGTACCCAATATGTACCGGTATTCAGAATAAAAATTCGGCGCGTAGAGCCACTTGGTTATATCGTAATCCTTGCTGGGGGTGTTTGCCGCCTCCAGCGCCTGCCGGAAGGTTACCAGTTCCAGCGTATGGGTATCTGCTGCAGGAATATGCATAGCCTAACCCTCCACCGGCGGAAACCAACAGCTGTTCTCCGGGGCGTAAAAATCACACGCGTTTTTATCGCTGCCGGTCTGGGCGCACCACCGGTCAAAAGCATAGTCCAGGAAAGAGTAAACCCCTGTCATGGTGCTTTGCAGCTGCAGCGCTCTGCCGTCCTGCAGGTGCAGCTCAATGAGGGTATGGCCCTGATTGTTATAAAGCTGCTGCGCCTTAATATCTTTATATGTATAGGTGGTGTCCGGTTTTCCGAAGGAGGATAAAATAAATCCACTCTCGTTATAGAAGACACCGAAGGACATATAGTGCACCACCAAACAAATTCCGGTAACAATCAGCACAGCGCCGCCCGCTGTCAGCACCCAACCATCGTCTATGCCCACAAACACAGCAGCGAGCCCCAGCACGGCAAGCAGCAATCCGCCGGAACCGTAACGCTTGCTTAACCGCACGGACAGGCCGCTTTTATGCTGCGCCTGGGAGCGGAAGTGCTTTGTAAAGCCCTTGTCCACCAGATAACACACGGCAAAAACCACGGCAGCAACCAAAATAACGGCAAGATACTCCATTTTCTCTCCTTACGCCCACAAAACCACATTTACAGGAATGTCAAATTCCTCTGTAGGCAGGCTATCCAAAATTTGAAAATCGTAACACAGCGCTACCGTAGGATGGTCCGGCTCCTGCGCCAGAAAGCGGTCATAAAAACCGCCGCCGTACCCAATCCGGGCGCCGTTTTTGGTAAATGCCAGGCCGGGCATCAGCACCAGCGCGGTTTCGTCATCCGCCACAGGTTCATCTGCCACAGGCTCGGGGATTCCCGCATACCCGGTATCCACCAGGGACAAATTTTCCATGTAAATAAATTTCATCGTGTCCCCGTACACCTTGGGTACAGCCACCCGTTTGCCATCCTTCAGCGCCCGTTCCAGTATAGGCACGGTACGTACCTCCTGATTGTAGGGTAGATAGCCGTAAACTGTCCTGGCGTCTTTATATGCCTGACAGCTGAAAAACTGTTCGCCCAGACGGACGCTGCGCTCAATAATTTCCTCCTCCGCCATGGCACGTTTCCGCTGACGGATCTCCCGGCGCAATGCAGCTTTATCCATTGTTTTCCTCCTTGGGCAGCTTCCGGAACAACCGAAACCAGAAAAACACCGCAATCTGACCGGGGATTCCCAGCAAAAACAGCTTCCAGATATTGAGTCCCGCAAACAGCAGCAGTGACAGATACAGGCTCAGCAGCACACCCCACACAATCACGGACACCAGCGATTTATTCCACCGGAAATCCCGCCACGCAGACCGCAGGCTGAGCATCACCACCGCATCCGCAGGAATCGCATAGATAAAGGCAATCCAGCTCTTTTCAATACCCAGAGAAGACACCACCACAAAAATCAGCAGCGCCACAAACCAGACAAGAAGGGAGCTTAAGCCTAAAATACTCTGCTTGTTTGCCTTCCGTTTCAGGGTCTTTTCCACGGCCTTTTCCATTTTCTCCACCACTGCGCCGGCGTTGGCAGGCAGCTGGTTGGGGTCAGTGAGCAGGTCATTGACGGTGATGCCAAACAGCTCCGCAAGCTGCACCAGCGTCAGCACATCGGGCATAGACTCCCCCCGCTCCCATTTGGACACGGCCTTATCGGAATAATTCAGTTTCTCCGCAAGTCCCGCCTGGGTCAGGCTCATCTGCTTGCGGTAAGATACAATATTGGCGCCGAGCACGGCTTTTAATTTCTCATCACTCATGGGTTGCCTCCGGGACACAGTTTTTTTCATTTTAACAGAAAACCGCAGATTTTTCAACTATATAAAAAAGCAGGGACTGTTTAAACTGCCCCAGTTTGTGCGGACAGCACAAAAAAGCACCTATGTAGGATATATTCTGTTTTAAGCGGAGTGGCGTAGCGTCAGCGGCGCCACTCCAGTTTTATTCTGGATGCGCTCGTGGTTGTAGAAGTGAATGTATC
>JAZQGT010000036.1:0-56675 GCA_045540155.1 Faecousia sp. | reverse complement strand
ATTTTAGATTATTATATACGATTTATATAAATAAAAAAAGAGGGTTTCCCCTCTTTTTTTATTCTTTTTTTCTTAGATCTTTTCCTTGACCTTAGCAGCCTTGCCGAAACGGTCACGGAGATAGTACAGCTTAGCACGGCGAACCTTACCCTTACGGACGGTTTCGACCATAGCTACGTTGGGAGAGTGAACAGGGAAAACCTTCTCACAGCCAACGCCATAGCTGATGCGGCGAACAGTGATGGTCTCATTGATGCCGCCATGCTTCCGGGCGATGATGGTGCCTTCGAACACCTGAATACGCTCGCGGGAGCCTTCCTTGATCCGCACATGCACACGAACAGTGTCGCCAACCCGCATTTCGGGCAGCTCTTCCTTCATGTACTGGCTGGACAGAGCCTTAACCAAATCCATATCTTTGTCCTCCTTAATATTAGGCGTTCTTGCAGCGGATATCCGGCGATATGGTTCCCGGCGCCGTAGAGGACTCACCTTGTTTTTCAGACCGATGTATTCTAGCACATAAAAAAGCAAAAATCAAGTGCTTTTTTAGAAAAAATGAGATATTTTTCCGGGTTTTTACAATGTAAATATCAAATGTCGGCAGTCATAGTCTGTTGGCAATATATCGAAACAGGAAATCGGTATCGGCAAACAACACATCCTCTATCATATCCCCTGCTAACAAGTGTTCAATATGAGTTACCTTTGTTTGCATGATTCGGAGGGGGCTGTCTGCAGATGAATATAACAACACAGGAATTTCAGTATTTTCATTGATATCCCATTTACCAAGCTTTCTGCGCCTTACAGGCCTATGACCGAGGGGTGTATCATACAGAATCATCTTGGGGATGAATTTCTCCATCGAGTACATTTCCTTGTTCCAAAAATGCACCGCGCAGTTTTTCCGTAAAAGACCAAACAAGCGGATATTATATATGGCTTTTTCGGTTTTTAATAGCACCGCTGTTCCGTATCGGTTGCTTGGAAATAGAAATGCAGGTGTTGTAACTATGCATTCTATGGAATGTTCCTTTGCGAAGCGTTTAACCTGATGCAATAGTCTGGATCTTTTGAAAATAAATCGAAACAAGATATACAAAAAGTGTAATGCAAACAATAGAAGTAAATATAACAGTAATTTCATAAGCCCCTCCGCAGATTACAAAAAAGGTTTTGTGCGGAATCCTGTGTTATAGGAAAATTTACTGGGTCTGTCTATCAATTCTCTCGCAAAAATCAGCAGCGCAATGAAAGCTGTATTAGGCACAAAGATGTACACATCCCTTACTATATCATCCAATTCCAATTCGCGTGTTGTTACAAGGTTAATTTTCTTCAATAACTGAATAAGTTCCAGCGCCCGTTCCTGATCTATAGACAGTTCACGCACAAGAAGATTCTCTGTAAAGCATTTACGACTATCTCTGCCATACAGTAAGAGCAAAGCCCGGAACAGGTCCTCTTTTGAAAGCATCTCAAAAAATGATTTGTAATCAATACCGTCAAATAGCGCAACCTTTTTATCCTTCATTTCCGGGACCATTAAAAAGTACTGCAATCTGTTGGCAACACCCATTTGTGTAAAACCGTAGTCAGAATAAACCTGTGAATAGGTTTGAGACGTTTCTTCTAACCGCTTTTCATAATCCGCAATGCGATCTCTTGTCAAATCTATTGTCCCAAAATCTTTAATGTCATTGCGAATAAACAATGCACGTTCCAACGCCCAACATAATTCAAATCCTTCCGAGAATCGAAGAGGAGAGTTGAAATCGTGCTTTGAAATGTGTTCGTAGATTGCCGCAGAAACATCCTTGCCCGTGTGTTCCCTGCCAAAAAGCACATCTATGGATGTATCAAAATAATCAGCAATTTTGGGTAGCAGTTCGGTATCAGGTACACCACCGTTTTCCCATTTTGAAACTGCCTGCGCCGAAACACCCACATTTTTTGCCAATTCATCCTGCGTGATACCTTTCGTCTTTCGCAGTTTGGATATAACCGCACCAATTTGACTAATAGAATTCATTTACGTACCTCCAATCTAGAAAATACAAGCTTGTACTATCTGCATTTTACAACAAACATGGGTTGTTTTCAATGGAGGTGAAATTAACGCAACTCAACTAACGGTTGTTCTATCATGCGAGTTACTGGATTCGATTTTCATTTTTGCTTCACAAAAATCAATGTAGCGACCAGTGTTTGCACTGGTTGCTGCAACAGTCCACCGGATTGTTGCATTTAGGTAGGTTCGAAGCCAGCATGCAAAAAGAAAATAGCAGGAATCACAGAAGCGATTCCTGCTATTTTGGTCCGAGTTACTGGATTCGAACCAGCGGCCTCTTGAACCCCATTCAAGCGCGATACCAAACTTCGCCAAACCCGGATTTTGCCTGCGTTTTCTCACAGCCACAGTATAATAACACACCGCTCGAAAAAATGCAAGCATTTTTTGAAATTTTTTCTGTTTTCTTATTCGCCTATCTCTGTGCGCACAACCTTACCCAGATTCCAAAGGCGAACTACCTGTGCTTCCGCATCTGCTTTTTCCGCCTCTCCGTCATACTCCACGTAAACAGTATGGGCGCTGCAATCGGTGCACTCAACCTGCACATTCCAGCCGCCCTCATGCATGACAATGCCGGCACCGTGACAAATCGGGCACTCCTCTAAAACATAATTGGGATTCACTTCCATACGAAACGCTCCTTATCGAAAAACATTATTATTGCTATCAAGAATTTCTATTCGCCTGCACTTTGAAAAATCAGGTCTATATTCAGGCATATACATACCGATCGCAGCAATCAGCTGCATGGGATTCAGACTGGGATTCTGGCAGCAAACGACGGCATCCATCACTAACACGTTCTCCCCTGCCCGGTCAATGGAGATATTCTGAATCATGGGTGCGATATCCTGGTCCTGTATGCCGTTTTTACCCTTTTTCGGTACAATAATGCTCTCTGCTGCAAACAGCTCAGCTAATGCAGTCTGCGTGCCGTCCGGGACACTATTATCATATTCAAGGGTAAGCTGACAATGCAAAAACGTCAGCTCCTTCAGCTTTCTGCCATCGTCATAGACTTCCCGCACCCGGACACCCGGCACCAACACATCATTCAGGCGCGACAGGATTTCCTTACAATTAACGGCTTCGCCGTCCAAATCAAAGTCCAGCAGCTCACACTGACTCTCTACACCGACAGAAAGGGGTAACGCGATGGAGACAGACGGTCTGGGATTAAACCCCTGTGTGTGCGTCAGCGGCAGTCCTGCCCGCTTAAACGCCCTCTGAAACAGCCGCATTAAATCCAAGTGGGAAATCCATACCGCGTTTTCGGTTTTCTCAAACAGCAGTCTAGGCATCGCATTTCACCTCCTGCAGAAGCGCATTGGCACCGCAGCCACTGCATCCGTGACGGCAGTCCGGCGTAATCAAACCTGCGTAGGCTTGCTTCCGTTCCCGGAGCAGAAATTTCTTTGTCACACCCACGTCAATGGTATCCCACGGCAGGATTTCATCCTCACCGAATCCACGTATGGTATAGAAGTCAGGATCCACGCCACAGGTTTTGAAGGCATCCATCCAAGCCTGATAGTTGAAATATTCGTCCCAACCGTCCAGCCTTGCGCCGTTGTTGGCAGCCTCCTCAATTACCCTGCCCAACCTGCGGTCACCACGGGCAGTCACTGCCTCCAAGCGGCTAATGTCAGGGGTGTGGTAATTATATTCAATGGACTTTGCATAAAAATGGTCCTTTAACAGTCTGCAGCGGCGCAGATATTCCTGTGGGTCAATCTGTTTTTCCCACTGGAAGGGTGTGTGGGGCTTCGGCACAAAATAAGCCGTAGCCACATGGACACGCAGGCCGCGTTTTTTGTTGGAGGCATGCTCCTTCCATGTGAGAATTACCTTATGGACCAAATCCGCAATTCCCAGAACGTCCTCATCGGTTTCCGTAGGCAGACCCAGCATAAAATACAGCTTTACGTTGTTCCAGCCGCCGGAAAAAGCGTTTGCGCAGGTGGTAAGAATCTCTTCCTCTGTAAGGTTCTTGTTGATCACATCCCGCAGCCGCTGTGTGCCCGCTTCCGGTGCAAAAGTCAGTCCGCTTTTGCGCAGGGTTTGCAGCTTCTGCATCAGCTCACGGGAGAAATTATCTGCCCGCAGTGACGGTACAGACAGGTTGATGCGATGACTTTCGCAGTAAGGTATCATTGCGTCAGTGAGTTCCTTAAGCTGGCGGTAGTCAGAGGTGGACAGGCTGGATAGTGTAATTTCATTATGTCCCGAATCAGTAAGCGTTTCCACTGCCTGCCGGTAGAGTACCTCCGGGCTTTTCTTGCGTACAGGACGGCAGGAGAAGCCTGCCTGACAGAACCGGCAGCCCCGAATACAACCACGAAACACCTCTAAATTCGCTCTGTCGTGGACAATTTCCGTGGAGGGTACGATCATCTGCGTAGGAAAATACGCATTATCCAAGTCCTCAATAATTCTTTTTGTGACGGTTTGCGGCGCGCCGTTAATAGGCGTGATGGCAGAGAGTGTACCGTCGTCGTTGTAGGTGTGTTCATAATATGACGGTACATATACGCCGGGAATAGCGGAGACTGCCTGCAAAAACTGCTCCTTGCTCCAATCCTCCGCCTTTGCCCGGTCGTAAAGGGATACTATTTCCTTCGTAATCTCCTCACCCTCACCCAGGGAAAAGAAGTCAATAAAATCAGCCAGCGGTTCCGGATTGAAGGCACACACACCACCGGCAAATACAATATTCTTCAGCCCTTTCCGCTCATTGGACCGAATCGGTACACCCGCAAGCTTCAGCATATTGAGAATATTGGTATAGCACATCTCATAGACGATGGTAAAGGCAATCATATCGCAATCACCCACGGCTGTATGGCTCTCCAGTGTCCAAAGGGGCAGATTGTTGGCGCGCATCGCCTCCTCCATATCCCCCCACGGAGCAAAAACCCGCTCGCACCACACGCCGTCCATTTGATTCATCACACCGTAAAGGATCCGCATGCCTAAATTTGACATGCCTATCTCATAGGTATCCGGAAAGCAGAATGCCACCCGCACGCGAACATCCGTCGGGTCCTTTTGTATTTCATTGAATTCTCCTCCTGTATACCGCGCGGGTTTCTGCACAGTCGGAAGGATTCGTTGCAGCAGCTGTGTCATACTCTTACCTCTTTAGAAATTTTCAGTACTATTGTACTCTGCAAATATTGTCATTGCAAGGTATTTTTCTGTTTTTCAGCCAAAGCATGCCCATAATTGCAAGAGGCAATATACCTATCTTAAGATAAAACGCTGCATATAACGAAAGAATACATATTAAAAGCAAAACTATTTTCTGCGATACAGAAAATAGTTTCCTGTTTTTCATAAGGATTTGCAGAATTTGCCCCCCATCCAGCGGCAGCAACGGTAACAGGTTATATGCAGACAACGCAGCGCTGCATAATGCAAATCTCGGAAACCACCTCCCCAGCAGCACCGGTAAAAAGCCACCCAAAGGACCGGCTAAAACCGTAGTAAGCCGTTTGGGCTCTGACAGTGGGCTACTCTCCATTGAAACTCCGCCAATGCCAATACTAATTGCATAAATTTTGCCGCCGCACATACCTACAGCTGCGCAATGGCACAGCTCATGGACCAGAACAGCTGATATCCACGCAAGCAGCCATGGGATCGGCACAATTAGAAGCAGCAGCACAAGGTACAGGTATGTATTGGTATCTACTGTAATGGCAGTGTCCTTTTTATGAAGCATTTGTAATTACAGCCTCACAGAAACTTAAAATAGCCTCCCCCACAGGCACTCCTTCCCCCACCATTGTTACCATACCGGAGAAGGCCGCAGAGGTCACTTCAGGGTCGCCGGGTATCAGATACCGTGCCAGTCCTGTCTGAAGCGCTGCATAAGAAACCACTGCCGCTAAAAGCAAAATCCCCAGCTTTACCAACATCCCGTTTCCGCTTTTGCTTGTTTTACTTGGGTACAGTTTGCCAAGTTCCGGGTTATACTCTATATTGTAGCTCATTTGAATCCCCTCCTGTTGCAGTATACGATTCACTCCAGCAATCCATGCAGGCTATGAAAAAGTCCCTGACCTCTTGACAATGAATAAAAATTTTTCTATAATGGCATACGTTATCGGGGTGTGGCGAAGTTTGGTATCGCGCTTGGTTCGGGTCCAAGAGGCCTCGGGTTCAAATCCCGACACTCCGACCAAAAATCGGCGATCCTCGACAGAGGATTGCCGATTTTACTTATTTACTTTTCACTATTCACTCTTCACTAAAAATCACCGCCGATTTTTGGAAAGTAATAAGTAATAGTGAATAGTGAAGAAGTTGTGGTATCTGCTTCGCGGATGATATTAGAATATATTAGAATATATTTGTTTGGGTAAAAAGCAGGGATAAGCACTGTTTGTGGACTGCAAAAAACATTGATATAACTCACTTTTTGCTTAAATCCTATAAAACAACTTGTACCAAGAAATCAGGTAACCGGTCATGCGGTTACCTGATTTCTTTATGCGGTCTTTTTTATATCATGTAAAAACTTCTTGACTTTACCTCTTTAGTGCGGTAAACTATAGTGGTAACTTTTTACAAAAGGAAAAGGAGAGATAGTATTATGAGTGGTACCCTTCAAATACTGATTGCAATGGCAATCTACATGAGTGCGGTGGTCATTATCGGCATCGTGTTCGCAAGACGTGCCAACAGAAATTCCAAGGAATATTTCCTTGGTGGCCGTAGCCTTGGACCTTGGGTCACAGCCATGAGCGCAGAGGCATCGGATATGTCCGGCTGGCTGTTGATGGGACTTCCCGGTGTTGCCTACTGGTGCGGCATTTCCGATGCTGCCTGGACCGCAATCGGTCTTGCGCTTGGCACATATCTGAACTGGCTGATTGTATCCAAGCGTCTGCGCCGTTACAGTGTGGTTGCCGGCGGCGCAATTACACTGCCCGAATTCTTCTCCAACAGATTTAAGGAGAAAAACAAAATCATCATGTGTATCGCGGCATTGTTCATTCTTATTTTCTTTGCTGTGTATGCTGCCAGCTGCTTTGTCACCTGCGGCAAGCTCTTCTCCACACTATTCGGTATACCCTACATACCCATGATGATTTTAGGCGCTGCATTTGTGCTCCTTTATACCATTCTTGGCGGATTCCTTGCTGAGAGTGTTTCCGATTTTATGCAGGCAATCGTCATGATTGTTGCGCTGGTGGTAGTGGTGGTGACCGGAACCGTCGCAGCCGGCGGTTTTGATGCGGTGGTGGCAAACGCAAAATCCATCCCCGGTTTCTTTGACTTCTTTGGCATTGCCAATCCTGTCACTGTGGACGGCGTGCAGCAGGTTGTTGGCAACAAACCGCAGTTCGGGTCCGCCGGTGTTTACGGCGCGCTTTCCATTGCCTCCTGTATGGCTTGGGGTCTTGGATATTTCGGTATGCCTCAAGTTCTGCTGCGCTTTATGGCAATCCGCTCCGAGGGTGAATTGACCCGGTCCCGCAGAATCGCAACCGTGTGGGTTGTCATTTCTCTGACGGTTGCGGTAATCATCGGCATTGTTGGCCGTGCCCTCTACCCCACCGCGCTGCTGACCTCCTCCGAGGCAGAAAATGTATTTATTGTCCTGTCCAGCAATTTGCTTCCTCCCCTGCTGGCCGGCTTTGTGATGGCTGGCATTTTGGCATCCACCATCAGCTCTTCCGACTCGTATTTGCTGATTGCCGCCTCTGCCCTGTCTAAGAACATCTATCAGGGAATCCTTTGCAAGAAGGCAAATGACAAGCAGGTCATGCTGGTATCCAGAATTACCCTCTTGGTGATCTCTCTGATTGCCATTCTCATCGCACTGGATGAAGAAAGTGTTATCTTTACCATCGTCAGCTTTGCATGGGCAGGCTTTGGCGCTGTGTTTGGACCGCTTATGCTCATCAGCCTGTTCTGGAAGCGCATTAATCGCGCCGGCGCCATAGCCGGTATGCTCTCCGGCGGCATCATGGTATTTGTATGGAAGCTGTTGGTCCGTCCTCTGGGCGGTTTGTGGAATATCTACGAGCTTCTGCCTGCTTTTATCATTTCCTGCATTGCCATCTTCATTGTATCTCTGCTGACTGCACCTCCCTCTGAAGAAATCCAAGAGGAATTTGACAGAGTTGCAAGAAAGGCATAACCACTTTACGAAAACCGAAAGGATATTCCTTTCGGTTTTCTTTATGGCAGGATTGTCTTTATGCCTAAGCTGTGCTATAATATGAAAAAATCTGCGAGGTATTACCTATGAAAGAAACACTTCGTTATGTCATTGAAAATAAGATTCTGCAAAAGCTTACATTAAGCAAATGCGCAGATATGAACGTTTTACGCACAACCGGCCGCCTGATCGTAATGAAGGGCAAGGTGTATCTGGCACTGGAGAGCTATTATAGCGATGGGAAGGTAATGCAGAAGAACATACCTGCAGAAGATGCCGCTGATACAGTCGCAGAGAGAATACCCGCAGATTACAAGCAGATGAACATTGTAACCGCAAACGGCAGTTGCGAAGTAAAAGTATCCCGCAAGGGTAAAATTACAGTTATCGACCGTATCAAACGGGAAAAGTCTGACGCGGTAAATTTGGAGCATAACCGCAAAAAACAATACATCATCCCTGCTGACAAACCCGTGGATTTCCTGATTGCCCTGGGGGTGCAGGACCCCGCAGGATATATTTACGATAAAAAGCGTTCTAAATTCAGACAAATCAACCGCTTTCTGGAGATCGTTGCCGATGTGGAAAGCACCATTATTGCAGGTGAAGATTTGTACATCCTTGACCTGTGCTGCGGCAAGAGCTATCTTAGCTTTGCGCTGTATTATTACTTTACAGCCATCCGCGGTTGTCGTGTTACCATGGATTGTGTTGACCTGAAGGAAGATGTCATCGCCTTCTGCAGTGCATTGGCAGAAAAACTCGGTTATACAGGTCTTCGTTTTGTCGCCGGTGATATTCGCAACTTCCCTGTGGTACGTACACCGGATTTGACGGTTTCTCTGCATGCCTGCGATATTGCAACGGATATTGTGCTTGCAAAGGGTATTGACAGCGGTTCCCGTGTGATTCTCTCTACCCCTTGCTGTCACCACGAGATGATGCACCAGTTAAAGCCCCAGGGCAGATACACAGATTTTCTGCTGGAACATTCTATTCTCAAGCAAAAGCTTGCCGATGCCGCTACCGATGCTCTGCGGTGCAAAGTGTTGGAAATCAACGGCTATGATGTAACCGCATTGGAACTGATTGATCCTGAGGAAACGCCGAAAAATGTGCTGATACGCGGCGTCAGGAAAAGCAACATCAGTGCTGAACGGATTGCAAGGCTAAAAGCTGAGTATACACAGATCTGCGAAAGTCTTGGCGTTAACCCATACCTTTATGATCAATATGTGAAATAATAAATAATCCATCCAATCTCGGAACATACTAGTTATGCGAGGTGATTGGATGGATTCTGTTTGGTATGGGCAAGTAAATATGCCTGCATTCCCATCATTGGAGGGAAACACAAAGGCCGATGTATTGATTATCGGTGGTGGGATTGCGGGGATACTGTGCGCCTATATGCTAAAGCACGCGGGTGTGAATGCTGTTCTTGTAGAGCAGGGGCGGCTATGCGATGGTGTGACGGGAAAAACCACTGCCAAAATCACTTCACAGCACGGACTCGTTTATAACAAGCTTCTCCGCAGATTAGGCAAAGAAAAAGCTACCCTTTATCTGCAAAGCCAGCAGGAAGCGCTTTCGCAATACCGGAAATTAGCGAAAGACATTGATTGCGATTATCAGGAGCAGGATGCATTTGTTTATTCCGTGAATAACCTTAAGTTACTGGAACAGGAACTATCTGCTCTGGATTCCTTAGGATTTTCCGCAGAACTGACAGAAGATATCCCCCTTCCCTTTTCTACTGTGGGTGCAATTAAATTTCCGGGGCAGGCGCAGTATCACCCGCTGAAGTTTCTTTCTGCACTGGCAAAGGATTTACCTATTTATGAGAACACCAAGGTCCTGGAGCTTATGCCCGGAATGGCACGCACCAATCACGGCACAATCCGTGCTGAGGCAATGATTATCGCTACCCATTTTCCAATGCTGAACAAACACGGGAGTTTCTTTCTAAAGCTGTATCAGCACCGTTCTTATGTGTTGGGGCTAAAAAACACACCGCCTCTTAACGGCATGTATATCGGCGCGGAGTATCCAAATTTGTCCTTTCGAAATCACGGAGACACACTCTTACTGGGTGGCTGCGGTCACCGGACCGGAAAGGACGGGGGTGGCTGGCAAGATCTTACCTACTACGCCCACCGTTACTATCCGGGCGCTGTCTGTGAATACCGCTGGGCCACACAGGACTGCATGACTTTGGACGCAATGCCCTATATCGGGCGCTATTCCAGGAATACGCCTAACCTATATGTTGCCACAGGCTTTGGAAAGTGGGGAATGACCTCTGCCATGACAGCAGCGGGCATTCTCCGGGATTGCATAACCGGCAGACAAAATCCCTATGAAGAGCTGTTCTCCCCTTCACGGTCTGTGCTGCACCCACAGCTGGCTGTGAATGGATTCGAGAGCGTTACAAACCTCCTGTCCCTGCGCAAACCCAGATGTCCCCACATGGGCTGCGCGTTAAAATGGAACAGCCAGGAGCACTCATGGGACTGCGCCTGTCACGGTTCCCGTTTTTCGGAAACCGGAGAAGTGCTGAATAATCCTGCAACAGACGATTTGAAAAGCAAAAAACGGAGTCGGTAATCGACTCCGTTTTTCGTTTATCTTTTTATAAAACCTCTGGCCAAATAGAAATCCTTGCCCGCTAAAATCGCAGCTTTCACATTTCTGGCAAGGGAAGATTTGCACTCCTGCTCGTGGAGATTTTCTCTTGTTGCCTTCAGGCCAAATACAAATTCGATCACATCATCGGACTTGCTGGCGCCTGCAATTTCAAACATGGCGGCAAATTGCAGAATATTGCTCTCCGGAGGCAGATATTCCTTCAAGGTCTCGTCCAGCAGCCAGGAGGAGCAGGAGAAGTAGTCATACTTCACATCCGGGAAGTACTTTTCCATAAAAGCACGGGCCATATCAATGGATTCTCTGCAGTCCTCAGGCCGCATCGGACCGGTTGCGGGAATATGAATACCCACATACATATCTCCCACCTTGATGCCGAACTTTTCAAAGGCCTTATCGGTAGGCTGAATGCAATACTGCAGACGACCCAGCTGGAACAGGTAGAATTTCAGGTGTCTGGACAGCCAGCCGATGTTGCCCAGGTACAGTTCACCCTTTAATTCACTGAACTTGTCACAATTCAAGACGATATCAGACAGCGTATCCAGCATAATTTGCTCCGGAATACCCTTGTGTATGTACTGCTTTTCCACTGCCTCACACATGTACAAATATGCCAGCAGGTTCTTCTTGCCGTCCTCAGAAGACAACGGATAGGTGGAAATTTCTGTATCCGGCGAAATAGATATGGTATTCAGCGCTTCGTAAAATTCAGCATCGTATTTGCTGTCAAAGCCCAGTCTTTTATACCATTTTTCAATGATTGCCTTTGTATCACAATTCACCATATTGCCTCTCTCCTTTGCATGGTTTATGGTTGTATCTATTATACAACCGACCGGAAAGAAACGCAATGCTATAATTTCGTTTTATTTGCAAATACTTTATGTGATATTGCTTGCCGGGAGGAATCAGCATGTGTACAGCCATCACCTTTCACACAAAAGACCACTACTTTGGCAGAAATCTGGACTTAGAATATGCCTATCAGGAGACGGTAACCATCACACCCAGAAATTATCCACTGCTTTTTCGTAAATGCGCGCCGGTGGATAAACACCACGCCATAATCGGTATGGCGATGATAGATAATGGGTATCCCCTGTACTATGACGGAACCAATGAGCACGGTATCAGTATGGCAGCATTAAATTTCCCGGGAAATGCTGTATACCTAAAGGAAAAGGACGGCATGGATAACATTGCGCCCTTCGAGTTCATTCCCTGGATTTTAAGTCAATGCAAGGACATGGGAGAGGTAGAGCATAAACTAAAGAAAGTGAATCTGGTGGATATTTCCTACAGCAGTCAGTACCCGCAAACGCCTTTGCACTGGTTCATTGCCGATCAAAAACGGGCAATTACCGTGGAACCCACAGCCGACGGAATCAGACTGTATGACAATCCTATGGGTGTGCTCACAAACAATCCACCCTTTGATTACCACATATATAATCTGTCCAATTACCTGAATCTGACAAGCGAGGAAGCAACGAACCGGTTTGCTCCCGGCTACCCCCTCACCCCATACAGCAGAGGTATGGGTGCAATCGGGCTCCCCGGCGACCTGTCCTCCCCTTCACGGTTTGTCCGCGTTGCATTCACAAAGCTGAATTCCGTCTGTAAGGATTCCGAGTCAGCCAGCATCAGCCAGTTTTTTCATATTCTCGGTTCCGTTGCCCAACAGCAGGGATGCGTCAAAGTGGGACCGCACTATGAAAAAACAGTATATTCCAGCTGCTGCAATGTGGATAAGGGCATTTATTATTACACCACCTATGAGAATTCACAGATAACCGGTGTAAACATGCACCGTACCGACCTGAACAGCGGAACTATTACAGCATATCCACTGATAAAAGGACAGCAAATACGAATGCAGAACTAAATTTTACACTGTGCCGGATTTTGACATGCAAAATTATATAAATTTAGGAAAATTCCCTCTTTATTTACCGAATTTTTAGGTATATAATAGTACCATTCGTTACTTGGAGGGATTTCCATGAGAATAGTAATTAAAATCGGCACCAGTACCCTTGCCTACCCCACCGGTCACCTGAATATCCGTCGGGTAGAAGAACTGTGTAAGGTCATCAGCGACATTAAGAACGCGGGACACCAGGTGATTGTGGTGTCTTCCGGCGCCATTGCTATGGGAATCGGCAAACTGGGACTGCGGGAGCGTCCAAAGGATATCCCCACTAAGCAGGCCGCCGCTGCCGTAGGTCAATGTGAGCTGATGTACATATATGACGAGCTTTTTGGAAAATACAATCATACTGTTGCCCAGCTGCTCATTACAGGCGAAGATGTGGAAAACGAAACACGTCACAACAATTTCAGCAACACATTGGCGCGGCTTTTAGAGCTGGATGCGATTCCGGTCATTAACGAAAATGATACCGTTGCCACCAGGGAAATTGTTATCGGTGATAACGACACGCTGGCTGCCATTGTGGCGGAGAGCGTAAAGGCAGATAAATTGGTACTGCTGTCTGACATTGACGGACTGTATACCGCTGACCCGCACCTTGATCCCAATGCCAAGCTGATTGAAGTTATCAATCAAATTGATGAAAACATTCTAGCTCTCGGCGGAACCAGCAACAGCAATCTGGGTACCGGCGGTATGATTACCAAGCTGGAAGCTGCAAAAATCTGCATGGGCAGCGGCTGCGATATGGTTATTACAAACGGCAATAACCCCAATAATCTTTACGATATTATGGATGGAAAGAAGGTCGGCACCACCTTCACGGAGAAAGCGTATGACTGATATATTACAATCTGCAAAAGCAGCTAAGACAAAGATTGCCCTGCTTTCCACAGAAGCAAAGAACAAGGCGCTGCACGCAATGGCGGACGCATTGCTTGACCATGCGGACATAATCCTTGCTGCCAATGAAGCGGACCTTACTGATGCTGCCAGCTCCATCTCCCCTGTTATGCTGGACAGGCTGCGCCTGACACCAGAAAGAATTTCCGGCATGGCGCAGGGCATCCGTGATGTGGCGGCACTTCCGGATCCCGTAGGACTGGAATTGGATGAATATATCAGAGCCGACGGTCTTAAAATCAGAAAGGTATCCTGCCCCATCGGTGTTGTGGCAATTATTTATGAGAGCCGTCCCAATGTTACCAGCGATGCGGCGGCATTGGCGCTGAAAAGCGGCAATGTATGTATTTTGCGTGGCGGCAAAGAAGCCTTCCGTTCCGCAAACGCCATTGTAGATGCACTGCGTGCCGGATTGCGGACCGCGGGCATTAGCGAAAACGCAATCAATCTCGTCAAGGACACCTCAAGAGAAAGCGCCACCAAGTTGATGAAGGCGCAGGGGTATGTGGACCTTTTAATTCCCCGTGGCGGTGCCGGGCTGATCAACGCCTGTGTACAGCAAGCAACCGTACCTTGTATTGCCACAGGAACAGGTATCTGTCACGTATACGTTGAGAAGTCTGCGGACTTGGGCATGGCACTCAACATTATAGAGAATGCAAAAACCAGCCGTCCCAGTGTGTGCAATGCAGCGGAGGTTCTATTGGTAGACAAGGAGATCGCGCATACGTTCCTGCCTATGGTGTATAACCGTTTGGTTAAAAAGGCAGTGAATCCCGTGGAACTGCGTCTGGATACATTTTCAGCTGAAATCATACCCGGCACAGCTGCTGCCCCCGAGGACTATGACACCGAATTCCTGGACTATATTCTTGCTGTTAAGTGCGTTGACGGGGTGAATCAAGCGGTAGAACACGTCACCGCCCACTCCACCGGACACAGCGAGTGCATCGTGACAAACAGCGACACCGCAAAGTCGATGTTTACCCTCAGTGTTGACAGCGCTGCGGTATATGTGAACGCATCTACCCGATTCACAGACGGCGGTGAGTTTGGTCTTGGCTGTGAGATGGGTATTTCTACCCAAAAGCTCCACGCCAGGGGCCCTATGGGACTACGTGAGCTGACCAGCTACAAATATATCATTGATGGTGATGGTCACATCAGATAGGAGTAATGCATGAAGTACGGTTTCATCGGCTGCGGCAATATGGGCAGTGCCATTGCCAAAGCATTATCGAAGAACACCAACGATATCATTTTAACCGACCGCAGCGGCAAGGCAGCAAAGCTTGCTGCCGAGCTGAGCTGCGCATACGGTGATAATCAGACAGTGGCAGCAACCTGCGACCGGATTTTCCTTGCCGTAAAACCCCAAATGATGGAAGATGTTCTGGCGCCTCTGCAAGGAATTTTTACTGAGAGAAAGCCACTTCTCATTTCAATGGCTGCAGGTCTCACCACTGGGAGAATCGCTGAAATGGCCGGCACTCCCCTTCCTGTCATACGTATTATGCCCAACACGCCTGTAGCTGTGGGCGCAGGAATGACGCTGTACTGCCACAACGATTTGGTAGAGGAAGATTCCCTTGCGGACTTTCTTGCTGACGCATCCTGTTGCGGACAGTTTCTGCAGCTGGATGAAGCGCTGATTGATGCAGCAGGTGTGGTCTCCGGCTGCGGTCCTGCTTATATGTATATGTTTATGGACGCGCTGGCAGAGGGCGCGGCAGCCTGCGGTGTATCCAAGGACAAGGCGCTGACTCTTGCTGCCGCAACCATGATTGGCGCAGCAAAGATGGTGCAGCAAACCGGGCTGACACCGGAAGCGCTGAAAAACGCTGTCTGTTCCCCCGGCGGCAGCACCATCGCAGGCGTACGCGCACTGGAAAGCGCGGATTTCTCAAAAGCGATTATGGATTGCGTAAATGCCGCTTATAGGCGGAATCAGGAGCTTGGAAAGTAAATTTCTAGGGAGGAATACCGTTTGGATTACGATATTTTACTGGATTTGGTGGCAGATCTCGGATACAAGCTGGCGATGTCCGGAGCAGAGACCTTCCGGATTGAGGAAAGCATCAACAGGATCTTATCCGCATACGGCGTTGATTCTGAGGTCTTTGCCATTCCCAACTGTCTGATCATCAGTATTCGAACCCACGACGGAAGGCAAGCCACCAAAATGCGGCGAATCGGTTATCACGGGAACGATTTGGACGCTGTTGAAAAATACAATTCTCTCAGCAGAAAAATATGCAGTGAAAAGCCATCCCCCTCTGTTGCAGTAGCGTGGTTAAAGGAAACAGACAATTCCAGAATACGCTATCCTTTTATTATGGCGCTTTTAGGCGGCATTTTAAGCGCCGGAGGATTCGCTGTTTTCTACGGCGGAACGCTGACGGATGCGCTTTGCGCAGGCATTTGCGGTATACTCCTGTGTTTAACAAACCGATTTTTGGACAAATTCAAGACCAATGCGTTCTTCAGGACCATTGCAGCCGCATTTATTATGGCTTTTGCGGCGTACTTAACAGGTTTTATTGGTATCGCAGATAATACCGACGCCGTGGTCATTGGAACATTGATGATTCTGGTGCCCGGACTTCTGTTTACCAACGCCATGCGGGATATTATTTTCGGTGACACAAACTCCGGAATCAACCGAATTGTGCAGGTATTTTTGATTGCCGCTGCGATTGCACTTGGCACAGGTGCTGCGTTGAAGCTTGCGGATGCTCTTTGGGTAATGCCACAAAATCCGCCTATGATACAATGGTCTCCTGTTATTCAATGCGTGGCTACAATGGTCGGCTGTATTGGCTTTTCCTTCCTGTTTAACATCCACGGATTTGGCATACTGCTGTGCGCCTTCGGCGGGGCGCTCTCATGGGCAGTATACTGTCTTGCTGCCGCCTTTGGCTGCTCGGGACTTATATGCAGCTTCCTTGCCGCTCTGGTAGCAGCAGCCTATTCAGAAATTATGGCGCGCGTAAGAAAGTACCCGGCATTCTCCTATCTTGTAGTGGCAATATTCCCCCTCATTCCCGGCGCAGGTGTTTATTTCACAACGAACTATCTGGTTATAGGTGATATGAACAGTTTCGCCGTACAGGGCAGAGAAACCATCGCCGTCGCCGGTGTCATTGCCGTAGGCATACTAATGGTCTCCACATTGGTAAGACTCTCCAGTGAATGGAGACGGAATAAGCATTGAAAACGAGCCTCGAAAATTCGAGGCTCGTTTTATTATCAGTTTTCCTTATTTTTAGCAGCCTTCCTAGCAGCTTTTTCCTTTGCCTTTTGCTCCTGACGCTTTGCTGCCTCTTCTTTGGCAGCCTCAGCAGCAGTTTCATTGGTGGACAGCGCCCACTTGGCAAACTCAATGCGGACCTGATCGGCGCTGGTTTCCAGAACGAACTTATCGCTCTTGACATCCACAACCTTACCTACAATACCGCCGATGGTGGTTACCTGATCGCCAGTCTTCATAGCGGAGCGCATCTGCTCGGCTTCTTTTTTACGCTTGTTCTCGGGACGGATCAGCATAAAGTAGAAAACACCGACCATGATCAGCAACATGGGCAGCATGCCCAAAAGGCCGCCGGTAGGCTGTGCATCATTAGCAGCAGCTTCTAAAAATTGTAACATCGGACTAACTCCTTTTTCATTTTATTAACGAGCCTATTATACCATCATTCCCATAAATTGCAAGGGTTTTTAGATTCTGCGGCTCAATTTTTCAGAATATTCACTTCTGAACTGAGCAAATGTGCCGCTATCCAAGGCGCTGCGAATTCGCTCCATCAGTTTATTGTAAAAATACAGATTATGCATGACACTAAGCCGCATAGCCAACATCTCTTCCGCTACAAACAAGTGTCGGATATAGGCTCTTGAATAGCGGCGGCATACCGGGCAGTCACATTCCGGGTCAATGGGCGACAAGTCATTGGCGTACTTGGCATTTTTCAGATTGATAGCACCCTGCCAAGTAAAGAGTCTTGCATGCCGGGCGTTTCTTGCCGGCATAACACAGTCGAAGAAATCCACGCCTCTGGCAACAGCCTCAATTATATTTGTAGGGGTACCGACTCCCATTAGATACCGGGTTTTCTCCTTGGGCATATAGGGTTCTACCGCCTCGATAATGTCATACATCTCCTCAGCTGTTTCGCCAACTGCAAGACCGCCTATGGCATAGCCGGGCAAATCCAGATCCGCAATCCGTTTCATCTGATCCACACGAATATCTGCATAAGTACCACCTTGGTTGATACCCCACAGCATCTGCTCCTTATTCACTGTATCCGGCAAGCTGTTCAGTCGCGCATTCTCTGCCTTGCACCGCACCAGCCAACGGTAGGTCCGGTCAACGCTCTGCTTTACATATTCCCGGGGGGCAGGATTTTCAATGCACTCGTCAAATGCCATACAGATATCGGAACCCAAATTGGACTGAATCTGCATGCTCTCTTCAGGTCCCATAAAAATCTTATGGCCATCAATGTGAGAGGCAAAGGTAACGCCCTCTTCCTTGATTTTCCGCAAGGATGCAAGACTAAAAACCTGGAATCCACCGGAATCCGTAAGAATCGGTCCGTCCCAGGTCATGAACTTGTGTAATCCCCCACACTGCTTTACCAGCATATCACCGGGACGCAGGTGCAGATGATAGGTGTTGCTCAGCTCCACCTGACAACCGATGTCTTTCAAGTCCTTTGCGCTCAAACCGCCTTTAATGGCAGCTTGCGTGCCCACATTCATAAATACCGGCGTCTGCACAGTGCCGTGGGCGCAGGTAAACACACCCCGTCTGGCATTTCCCTCTGTTTTAATTAGTTCAAACATAACAATCTCCTATATTATGCACATTGCATCGCCAAACGAAAAGAAACGGTAACGCTGTCGGACTGCCTCATCATAGGCAGAAAGTACATTCTCGCGCCCTGCAAAAGCGGATACCAGCATTACGAGAGTGCTCTCCGGCAAATGGAAATTGGTAATCAAGCCGTCCATCGCCTGAAACCGGTAACCGGGGTAGATAAAAATTTCCGTCCATTTTGACCCGGCAGAAAAAGTACCGTCTTCCTTTACCAAGGACTCCAATGTTCTGCAGGAGGTTGTGCCCACGCAGATGATTCTCCCCCCGTTCTTCCTTGTTTTGTTAAGCAGTTCCGCTGTCTCATCACTTATCATACACAGCTCAGAGTGCATGTGATGGTCGGCGATTTCATCGGCCTTTACCGGTCTGAATGTGCCCAAGCCCACGTGCAATGTGACAAAGGCGGTGCTGACACCCTTATCTCTGATTTTATCCAGAAGTTCATTGGTAAAATGAAGTCCCGCAGTGGGCGCTGCCGCAGATCCCACCTCCCGGGAATATACTGTCTGATACCGTTCCCTGTCCTGCAGTTCTGCTTTGATATAGGGCGGCAGGGGCATTTTGCCCAACTGCTCCAGCACCTCCAGAAAAATTCCGTCATATTGGAACTCCACCACCCGATTCCCGTCCGGTTGTACCTGAACCACAGTTGCTGTCAGTTTCCCATCGCCGAAGACAATCTCCTGCCCCTCCAGCAGCTTTCTGCCGGGTTTTGCCAGGCACTCCCACTTCTTCTGTCCTAAGTCCTTCAACAGCAGCAGCTCAACCGCTCCGCCCGTGGGACGGTTGCCCAGCAGCCGGGCAGGCAATACACGGGAATCGTTCATAACCAGACAGTCCCCGGGCTTCAGATAATCCAGGATATCAAAAAAATGCCTGTGCTCCACATTGCCTGACTGCCGGTTCAGAACCAGAAGTCGAGAGCTATCTCTTTGCTCCAGCGGTGTCTGGGCAATCAGTTCTTCCGGCAAATCGTACCAAAAATCATGGGTTTTCAACGCGAACCCTCCCAATAGAATCTTTCGTTAAATTATAGACGATTTTGCTGCATTTTGCAACACGCAAATCCAATCCTCCCTGCATAGACTGACATGGAGGTGTGTTTCCATGAAAAAACCGTTGTTCTGCGGTGCCTGTACAGCCCTTGTAACGCCGTTTTTGAATGATAAAGTAAATTATCCCATGATGGAACAGCTGCTGCGCAGACAAATTGTTGCGGGTATCCCGGCTGTGGTAATTGCAGGTACCACCGGTGAGTCTCCAACCCTGTCCGACCAGGAGAAAATTGAACTGTTTCGCAGGTGTAAAGAATATGCAGGCGACGCCTGTACCATTATCGCAGGAACAGGCACCAATGCAACTGATCACGCAGTGGCGCTCAGTATGGGCGCGGAGGAAGTGGGCGCGGATGCGCTGCTGGTGGTATCGCCGTACTACAACAAAGCAACACCGGACGGACTGGTTGCCCATTACCTTGCCATTGCCCACAGTGTCAGCATTCCAGTGATCATCTACAATGTGCCAAGCCGTACCGGTGTGGATATTCCTGTATCTGTGTATGAGCGGCTGGCAAGGATTCCCAACATTATTGGTGTCAAAGAAGCCAGTTCGGATATTACCAAGATTGCCCGAATTCGTTTGGCCTGCGGACCTGATTTTACGGTGTGGTCCGGAAATGATGACCAGATTGTACCGGCAATGGCACTGGGCGCCAAGGGCGTGATATCCGTACTGTCCAATGTGTATCCGGAAGAGACAATGACAATGTGCCGGGCGGCGCTGAACGGTGATTTCAATGCTGCCGCAGAGATGCAGTGTCGGTTTCTGCCCCTGATTGACCTGCTGTTCTGCGAGGTAAACCCCATTCCTGTCAAGGAAGCAATGAAGCTGATTGGCTATGATTGCGGCGGCTGTCGGCTACCGCTTTGCCGCTTAACCAAGGAACACCGCACGCAATTAGAACAGTATTTTGCATAGATGAAATCCCTTAGGGCGTACCCTAAGGGATTTTCAATCAACTATCCATGTCAAAGGCTTCCAAATCTGTTTTTGCTACGACCTTACTGTCGCCGTGTTTCACAAACAACATGGTCACAAAAGAACCAGCCACAAACAGCGCTGCATACGGGAACAGGACGCCCATACCCTGCTTGTCCATAAGAAAACCGGAAACCATGGGGGTCAGTGTTTGCGCGGCCATGGAGGCTGTATAATAGTAGCCGGTATACTTGCCCACATCACCGTCGGAGCACAGCTCTACAACCATGGGAAAGGAATTCACATTGATGGTTGCCCACGCGACACCCGCCAGTACAAAAATGCCAATCATCAATGCAACAGGCGTCTGCGCATTTACAAACCAAGCCAAGACAAAGGCTGCGGTCAGCAGCGCAACACCAATCAGAATGGCTTTTTTTCTACCTATTTTGGACGAGAGGATACCCACAGGAACAAAGGACACGATGGCCGCGGCTGTGCCGATCATAAGGGTCATATTAAAATCCTTGCCCAGCCGGTTGGAGGCATAGACACTGTACTTGCTGCTCACGGCATTGTAACCGAAGTACCACAGAATCACCGATGCCAACAGCAAAATCAGCGACAGCTTTTCTCCTCTGGTAAGTTTCCGTTTCCCGGTCTCAAAGCTCCCTGCTGCATTCTGCTGCGCTGATTCTTCCTGCATCTCTTTTGCCCAGGCAGGCTCTTTTACCTTTACGAGAAATACGATCAGCGCAATGACCATCAGCGCCGCAACTGCGCCAAAGTAGCCAACATAGCTCATCATCGCATTCCTAGGCGCGTCAGTTGCAAAGACTTTACCCAGCACAAGGACCAGAATACCGCCGGTATAACCCATCAGATTGATGATGGCATTTGCTTTGCTGCGCAAGGGCTTTGCCGTAACATCCGGCATCAGTGCCACCGCAGGAGACCGGAATATTGCCATAGCAATCAAAAGAAGCAGCAGGATTGCAACAAAGAATGTGAGCGCCCCGGGTTTTGCTGCGGTAACCTGCCAGATGTATGCCTGCCGCGCCGGCACAACATAATCCACATAATCAAGGTTGGTTACTTTTCTCCCGTCTTCATTGATAATCTCACTTCGGATGTTTACAAAATCCTCACGGGAGATCTCCTGGGAAAGAACAAAATACTCCTCTGTAAGGGTAGCCGATTCCTTATTGGGCTTCACAATTTTCTGATCAGCCTGACTGTCATAAATAACACCAAGGGCAACCGGATCATCCACTGTGGATACTTTTTCAATATTCTTCAGCTGGGTCATATCCGCAAGGGACAGAACCATCAACAGTACCACAGCCGCAATGGTTCCCACCCGAATAAAGGGCGTACGGCGTCCGCTTTTGCCCTTGTGTTTATCAGAAAGCGTACCAAACAGCGGCAGCAGGAACAGCGCAAGGATATTGTCCAGCGCCATAATCGCTCCGGACCAGAACTGGGACATGCCAAATTTATTGGTCAAAATCAAAGGAATAATGCTGTCATAAGCCTGCCAAAAAGCAAGAATCAGGAAAAAGGCAAAGCCCACGTAAATTGTACGTTTGGTATTCAACTTCATAGGATACCCTCCCAGCATAATATACGTTTATTTTAGCCAAGAATCGCCTTGTGGAAAACCTTCTTGCCCTTACGGATCTTCACGCCCTCTATGAGCATTTCACGGGTAACCGCAAACTGGGCAGAGGGGACTTTCTCGTCGTTTACAAGCACACCGCCCTGTTCCACCAGCTGCCGTGCCTGCTTATTGGACGGTGCAAGACCGCACTGCACCATCAGATTCAGAATGCCGATTTTTCCGTCAACCAGCTGCTCCTCGGTAATCACCGTGGAGGGCATATTGGCATCATCCCCACCGCCGGCAAACAAGGCCTTGGCAGCCGCTTGCGCCTTTTCCGCCTCCTCGTCACCGTGAACCAGCTTGGTCAGCTCAAAGGCAAGAATTTCTTTTGCAGTGTTCAGCTGGGCATCCTTCCAGGAGTCCATCTCATTGATCTGCTCCAAGGGCAGGAAGGTCAGCATACGGATGCATTTGAGAACATCGGAGTCCTCCACATTCCGCCAGTACTGGTAAAAATCAAAGGGAGATGTCTTATTAGGGTCAAGCCATACCGCACCCTTGGCGGTCTTACCCATCTTCTTACCCTCAGAGTTCAGCAGTAACGTGATGGTCATAGCGTGGGCATCCTTACCCAGCTTCCGGCGAATCAGCTCCGTGCCGCCCAGCATATTGCTCCACTGATCATTGCCGCCAAACTGCATATTGCAGCCGTAATGCTGATACAGGTAATAGAAGTCGTAGGACTGCATGGGCATATAATTGAACTCAAGGAAGGATAGGCCCTTCTCCATTCTCTGCTTGAAGCACTCGGCGCGGAGCATATTGTTCACAGAGAAGCAGCCGCCGATTTCCCGGATAAAGTCTACATAGTTCAGCTTCAGCAGCCAGTCTGCGTTATTGACCATCATGGCCTTATCTTCGCCGAATTCAATGAAACGCTCCATCTGCTTTTTGAAGCACTCGCAGTTGTGCCGGATGGTTTCCTCGGTCATCATGGAACGCATATCCGTTCTGCCGGAGGGGTCGCCAATCATAGCTGTACCGCCGCCGATGAGCGCAATAGGCTTGTTTCCTGCCATCTGCAGCCGCTTCATCAGACACAGCGCCATGAAATGACCTACGTGAAGGGAATCGGCAGTGGGGTCAAAGCCGATATAGAAGGTGGCCTTGCCATTATCTATCATTTCACGGATTTCTTCTTCATTGGTTACCTGAGCAATCAATCCTCTTGCAACCAGTTCGTCATATACTTTCATTTTCTTTCCTCCAAAAAACAAGCCCTCTGTCCATAAAGGACAGAGGGCGTAATTTACGCGGTACCACCTCTGGTTTGGCGCAGCCTCGCAGCCGCGCCCTCATAGCGTCAAAGACGCAAAGCTGTATCGGGCACACCCGTCTCTTCTTACTCGTATTCAGAAAAGCCGCTCCGGGAGGTAACTTGGGCATTTCCCCCACTGCCTCGCACCAGCCGGCAGCTCTCTTTCGTCAGAAAAATGCTTACTTCATCCCATCCATGCGTTGAAATATAGGATATCGTAACAAAATTTACCTGTTTTGTCAAGGGTTAGCCGGTCAGCATCTCAGCTGCGCTCTGTAACGTGGTTTGGGTGATATTCGCACCGCCAATGATGCGGGCAAGTTCCCGTTTTCTGCCCTCAAAGTCCAAGGGCGTAACGGTCGTGTATGTACGGCCACCCTGCTCCTGCTTGCTAATCAGCAGATGGGTACTTGCCAGCGCCGCCAGCTGAGGCAGATGCGTCACGCACAAAACCTGCTTATTCCTTGCAACACTGCGGAGCTTTTCCGCTACCTTTTGCGCGGCGCGGCCGGAAACACCCGTATCCACCTCGTCAAAAATCAGTGTGGACACACTGTCCTGTTCGGCGAGTACATTCTTCATTGCCAGCATAATACGCGCAAGCTCACCGCCGGAAGCAACCTTACTCAGCGGCTTCAGTGCCTCACCTGTGTTGGCAGACATATAAAACGCCACAGAATCCGCTCCGTCGGCAGTCAGCTCAATTTCAGTAAAATTACAGGCAAACTGCACCTTAGGCATATCCAACTGTTCCAGTTCTGTCAGAATGCGTTCTGTGAGCCGTTTTGCAGCAGACGCGCGGCTTGCCCGTAAGTCCTTTGCTGTTTCAATGGCCGCCTGCTCAGCTGCGGATAGCTTCTTTCTCAACCGCTCCACAGTGTCGTCTGCAAATTCAATCCTGTCCAGTTCTTCCTTTGCATTCTCCAAATAATCCAAAATATCACGACAGGTTGCGCCGTATTTTCTGCGCAGGCGGTGGATGATATCCAGGCGCGATTCAATTTGTTCCAATTCATCAGCGGAATAACTTAAATCGTCCCGCAGGTCCCGGGTCTCCTCCGCTGCATCCTGCACCTGATACATGAGATCTGCCACCCGCTGGTGAAGATCCGCAAAGGCATCGGTAAAACGGGAAAGTCTAGAAAGTTCCCGTTCCGCCTGGGCAAGAAGCGTCGCCGCGCCGTCAGAATCCTCGTCACCATACAGGCAGCTCACTGCCGCATTCACGCCGTCACTGATTTTTTCTGCGTTTTGAAGAATCTTTCTACGCTGTTCCAGCTCTTCATCTTCACCGGGCTGTAAATCCGCTTTGGAAATCTCCTCAATCTGATAACGGAGCGTCTCCATGCGGCGGAGCTTTTCGCCCTCGTCCATGGACATTTTCTGAATCTGGCGGCGCAACTCAATAACCGCATCATAACGGGACCGGTATTGGATCCTGATTGCCTCATTTTCCGCAAAGGCATCCAAAAAAACAAGATGATTGTTCTCATCAAACAACGATGCGGAATCATGCTGACCATGAATATTGATCAGCTGAATGCCCAGTTTCCGGAGAATGGAAACCGTCACAAGCACACCGTTTACCCGGCAAACATTCTTACCGTCCAGGTACACCTCCCGGTGTATCACCACTTCCGAATCATACGGTACACCGTTTTCCTCAAACCAGGCCAGCTCCGGAACTTCGGTAAAAATCCCCCGCACAGATGCCTTATCCGCACCGGTTCGAATCATATCTCTGTATGCCCGTTCACCCAAGATGGCGGAGATGGCATCAATGACTATGGACTTACCTGCGCCGGTTTCACCGGTCAACACGTTGAAGCCGGCATCAAATGAGATATCTGCGCACTCTATAACCGCAATATTTTCAATATGCAGAAGATTCAGCACGCAAACCCCTCCTTAATTCAGTAAATTTCTGATCTCACCACAAAATGATGCGGCAGTATTCATATCCCGCATAACCACCATAACCGTGTCATCGCCGGCAAGGCTTCCCACTACCGCGCTCATATTCATTGCATCAATGGCGGTGGCGGCAGCAGATGCCAGGCCCGGCAAGGTGCGGATCACAATAATATTTTGTGCGTAATCAAAGCTTACCACACTCTCCCGGAAGATTGTATTCAGTCGGGAGGAGAACGTACCGTTCAGCTCGCTGGAAGAGGCAGCGTAGCGGTATGTGCCAAGGCTTGTCAGTTCCTTAACGATACGCAAATCCTTAATATCTCTGGAAATTGTCGCCTGCGTTCCCCGAAAGCCCGCCGCCTGCAATTCAGCCAGCAGCTGCTCCTGTGTCTCTACATTTTTATTGGAGATAATCTCTAAAATTTTAGCCTGTCTTTGACTTTTCATATCCTACCTCACCCGATTTTGAATTTCATGTTAACCACATCGAAAAAGCTGCGATCCTTCAGCCGAACCAGCTGGGTACACAGGTTCGATTTGCGTATGGTTGCCACATCGCCCATATTCATTCGCAGCGCCTTCCCGCCGTCCACGGACAGATAGGCGTTACGTCTTGCGTTGTGGGTCATGGCAACAGACACAGTCCGTTTGTCCGACACCACAATACAGCGGCTTGCTACATCGTGGGCACAAATAGGTGTTACCAGAATACTGTGGGCATCCGGCTCAACAATGGGGCCGCCGGCAGACAAACTGTACGCTGTCGACCCAGTGGGCGTCGATACGATAATACCGTCTCCCCCACACTCCATTGCCTGAACACCGTCACAGTTTACTTCCAAATGAACAATTCTTGCTACTGCACCCTTTGTGATTGCCACATCGTTCAGACAAAGGTCATGGAAGATAATATCCCTGTCACGATGGACAGTAACGTCCAGCATCATGCGGTTGTCGATGGAATAGTCATCCGTTGCAATTCTGGCAAGTTGAGACAGCTCCGTGCTTTCCAATTCTGCCATAAAGCCCATAGTGCCGATATTCACCCCAAGAACGGGAACACCCTGTCTGGTTGCTGCTTTCGCCATGTGAAGGAGTGTTCCGTCTCCGCCAAAACAAATGACCATGGACGCGCCGGGTAATTCCCTGTCCATACGGCTGAAGCGAATGTCCCGGGGCAAATCATGGCTCCGGTCCACTTCAAACGGCAGGCAAACTCGGGTTTCAATGCCGGCCTCATGGAGAACCTTTATGGCTTCCCGCAATGTCTTAAAATTCCGATCCCGGTATGGATTAGGGGTTAAAACAACCCGTTTCATTTCCTTCACCCCTTCAATGTTTCGTGGGCATCGGCTACCACCGATGCAGTATCCGGCTGGATTCCTGCCTTGTCCTCCAAGGTCAGATGCGCTAAAAATTCAATATTTCCCTCCGGACCTTTCACAGGAGAAAAGGTAAGGCCGAGAATAGTAAAATCCAGCTCCTGCGTAAGGGCTACAAAGCTGTCCAGCACTTCCTTATGGATCGCCGGGTCACGGACCACACCCTTTTTTCCTACCTTATCCTTGCCTGCCTCAAATTGGGGCTTGATCAGGCACAGAACCTGCCCGGACGGTTTCAGAAAGGTTTTTATAACAGGCAGAACGATCCGCAAAGAGATAAAACTAACATCAATCACTGATAAATCCAGCGGTTCACCCAAGTCCTCCGGCGTAACATAGCGCACATTGGTGCGCTCCATCACCACAACGCGTGGGTCGGATCGGATCTTCCAGTCCAGCTGGCCGTAACCCACATCAATGGCAAACACCTTACTTGCGCCCTGCTGAAGCAGGCAGTCAGTAAACCCACCGGTGGAAGCGCCGGAGTCACTGCATACATAGCCTGTAGGGTCTACGCCAAAATCACGCAGCGCCTTTTCCAGCTTCAGCCCACCGCGGCTCACATAGGGACAGCTCCCGGAACGAACCTCAATAGGCACATTTTCATCATAAGAAATGCCGGGTTTATCCGCCTTCTGACCGTCCACGTACACAAGACCGCTCATAATTATTGCCTGCGCTTTTGTACGGGTTTCGGCGTATCCATGCTCAACCAGGAGTACATCCAGCCGTTTTTTAACTTTCACTGCGGTGTACCTCCATTACAAAATCCTTAATTGCGTCGGCACTCAACCCATAATGGTCATAGAGCGCTGATAACGCACCGTGGCTGACATAGCGCTTACCCAAATCAATACCGGTGACTGAACAATTCGGCAGCAGTTTGCGAAGCGCATGGGATAGTTCGTGACAAATACCGCAGTTACCGCTTATCTCTTCCAGAACAACTATCGGCTTATTCTTTGGCAGCATTGCAGCGATCTGCGTTACCGGCAACGGTGACAGGGACATCAGCCTTATAACCGATGCTTCAATTCCCTGCCCGCAGAGAAGCTCTGCCGCCTCCATGGCGTTATTCAAAAGAGCGCCGTAGGTGATCAGGGTTACATCGCCGCCGGCACGGTGGCAAGTCACTGCAGTTTCCGGATTATGATTCCATGCAGAATCCTCATAAGCGCGGTCACCGCCTCTGGGATAACGAATCGCAACAGGGCCGTCCTGCTCTTCCACAGCCCATATAAGCATATCACGCAATTCCTGACGGGATGCAGGCGCCAGTACGGTAAGACCCGGCGCATGGCGCAAAAAGCCCACATCGTAAATTCCGTGATGGGTTTCCCCATCCTCACCCACCAATCCGGCTCGGTCAATGGCAAATACCACGTGCAGATTCAGCATGCAAATATCCTGCAAAATCATATCATACGCCCGCTGCAGGAACGTGGAATACAGGGCAACCACAGGGATCATGCCCTGCTTGGCAAGTCCACCGGCCATGGATACCGCATGTTCCTCCGCAATACCCACATCAAAAAGCCGCTTTGGATACTTCTTCTTAAATTCCAGCAATCCGGTACCGCCGGGCATGGCCGCCGTAATGGCACAAACAGAGTTATTTTTTTCCGCAAGTTCAAGCATGGTGTTGCCAAAAGTTCCTGAGAAGCTTGAAGTTGACTGAGCTAAGGGCTCGCCGGTTTCAGGATTGAATTTGCCGATTCCGTGGAACAGCTTGGGGTGTTCCTGCGCAGGGGCATATCCTCTGCCTTTTTGTGTAATTGCATGGACAACAACCGGGCGTTTCATATCTTTGGCAATGCGAAGCAGGGAAATCAGTTTCTCCGTATCATGCCCGTCCACGGGTCCCAGATAGGTAAATCCCATGCTTTCAAAGATAGTCTCGGGAATCAGAATTCTGCGCAGTTCATCCTTGGTATTGCCTAAAATCCGGTGTACAACACGACCACCGGGTATTTTGGTCAGGAACTCCTTGGTATGCTGCTTCATACCCAGATAGCGCTCTTTCATACGCAGCTGGCGCAAATGGGATGCCAAACCGCCCACATTCCGATCAATGGAGAGCGCATTGTCGTTCAGGACAATCACCATCGGTTCATTACTGACCGCAGCGTCATTGAGCCCCTCGAAGGCAATACCGCCCGTGGCTGCGCCGTCACCAATCAGCGCCACAACATTGTAATTCTCGCCCCTCATGGTTCTGGCCCTTGCCATGCCCAGCGCAATGGATACAGAACTAGACGCATGACCGGCTACAAAGGCATCGGTATCACTTTCAGACGGTTTCGGAAATCCTGCCATGCCGCCAAACTGCCGCAATGTGGCAAATTCTGCCTGCCGGCCTGTCAGCATTTTATGGATATAAGACTGATGTCCCACATCAAACACCAAGCGGTCAACGGCTGTATCGAACACGGTTTCAATGGCAACCGTCAATTCGACCACGCCTAAGTTCGGGGACATGTGTCCACCGGTTTGGGAGACACTGGATACGAGGAATTCCCGTAACTGCTGACAAAGAATAGCTCTGTCAGACGCATTTAACGTTTTCAGGTCTTGGTGACCGGAAATACTCTCTAATATATTCACAGGCTACACTACCTTTATATCTATAATTTGACGTATTACATATTATCATATCACAACAAATTATACAAGTATTATTTATATTTTGCATAAATTTGCAATTTTATAATCGTGAATGAACAAAAGAAAACACCACCCGTTGGGTGGTGTTTTCTTTTGGCGGAGAAGGAGGGATTTGAACCCTCGATACCCTTTTGGGGTATACACGATTTCCAATCGTGCGCGCTCGGCCAGCTACGCGACTTCTCCATGTCGACCGCGATTGCAGTCAGCCTGTGTATAATACTCTATTTGACCGAATTTGTCAAGACCTATTTTTTCTTCCGTCCCCCCCATTTGCTCCGGGAAAAATCAGTTGACACAGCGGCTTTTTATGGATATAATGTTAAGGCTTTGAAATATGCTAGTGTAGCACAGTCGGTAGTGCATCTCACTCGTAATGAGAAGGTCGCCTGTTCGAGTCAGGTCACTAGCTCCAACAACAGCCCCATCACTGTGATGGGGCTATTAATGGTTTATTATCCTATTTTCTCTTGAAGCGAGGCATACAGCGCGCGGGTCTGTGCTTCTGTTTTGCATATAATGACCATAACCGCACCGTCACCATGCAGTACAACCGCATCATTGCCGCCGGTATATCCATAAAGAGTATAGTTGCCAAACTCCTCATTTCTGAAGACGCCCAGTGACAGTCTTGCAGAGCCAAAGCCATAATTACGGCTTCCTGTATTAAAATTCTCGCGATATTCAATGCTCTCGATTGAATCCAACTCCACAACCGCATCCGACCAATAGGTGGCATTGATTTCCAGCATGCTGTCGGTCAGATTGCACTCAATGTCCCCCGTGAACATTATAACAATAATACAAATAAACAACAGAGGCAGAATAATTGCTGAGATTTTAATCGCCATTGTCTCATTCTTGCTTTTTGCAAGTGACGGATAGGCGATCCCTTGCTGCTGATGTTTCTTGTAGATTGTGTACGAATAGATAAACGGCACTGCAATCATCGAAACAGTTACAACAGCCATAATCGCAAACATCACTTTAGTCGGCAGGAACGCTGTGGCAATCAGCACAAGTCCGCCGCCCACCCACAGCTTACCGGAAAGTCTGTGGGTCTTATTCCAGTTTTCCTCATTACGAAGTGTCCAAGTAAGCTTAATGCCCAGTGTGCGATTTTGCCGAACCTTTGGCATGTAGTTTCCCAACACCACAAACAGCAGTCCAAACAATGCCGGCATCAACCAGAACAGGTTGAATCCCATGCCAAATGCGGTGGAATACATCATTCCGTTTACCAAAAGAGAAATGATCGGTACAATCCAAAAAACGATACTCATAGCCTTGCGATTCTGGTTGTAGTTTTTCTTATCAAAGAATGCAGCAAAAATACAAACCAGATTCAAGATAAACAGTATGCCGGCAGGTATAAATACCGCAGCAGCCTTACCGCTGAACCCGTCTGCAACGCCGTCAGCGCCCCAATGGGTGGTAATGACGTCCGGCAGTCTGTTCCAGAACAGAATGCCAAACACCATGGGCAGCAGTGTTACAACTGATGACAAACAAATTAAAACTCTATTCTCTTTAATCCACTGTTTCATTTTCCCCAGCTCCCTTCAAATCAGCAATCCACAGCATAATCTCTTCCAAAACAGAAACATTCAGTTCATAAAAAATGAACTTTCCCTCCCGGGTATCCCGAATCAAATCCGCATCCTTTAACACGGACAGATGCCGGGAAACCGACGCATCCGTAACCGGAAACCGGCCGGAAATCTCCCCTGCCGACATTCTGCCGGTTTTCAGCAGATTTAGAATTTCCCGTCGGATAGGGTCGGCCAACGCCCGCAGCGTGTTTTGCATTCCCATATATGCATACCTCCCTTAACATTTAACCTAAGTGTTAATTGTATTGTACACTTCACAATCTCCAATGTCAAGCCCTTATAAAAATATTTTCATTGCAAAGGTTTTTTTCCTGTGGTATGATATAATAAATTTATTACAAGGTGTGATTCCATGATAAAAACCGTAAAGAAGCTGGCAATTCTCCTGCTGGGTCTGTCCATTGCCCACCTAGGTGTTACACTGTTTATTTTAGCGGATATGGGCTCTGACCCCTTTAATGTCCTGGTGCAGGGCATCTTCCGCACCCTCTCTTCCCTGCCGTTTTTGTCATTTCTCACCCACGGCTATACCCATACCGCCATGTGTTTCCTGATTATGATTATTCTGCTCTTTGTGGATAAGAACTACATTAAAATCGGAACGATTGTCTGTATGATTATCGGCGGACCGATTATTGATGTATATGCCTTGCTGCTGCAAGAGTTTATCAATAGCGGAAATCCCACTGTGATGCGCCTTATTACGCTGGCTGTCGGCTGTATCATTTTGGCATTCGGTATGACAATGGTAATCAAATCCGGTGCCGGTGTTGGCCCTAACGATTTGGTTGCCATCTCCATCAGCGATAAATTACATAAGAAATTTGGCATTGTCCGAATTATTGTAGATTTTAGCTTTGTACTGATCGGTTTCCTGCTGGGCGGAAAACTGGGCATCGGCACAATTATCTGCGCATTCATCGTAGGACCTGTAGCTGAAA
This sequence comes from Faecousia sp., assembly GCA_045540155.1. Taxonomy (GTDB): domain Bacteria; phylum Bacillota; class Clostridia; order Oscillospirales; family Oscillospiraceae; genus Faecousia. The sequence continues at coordinate 24,647 of JAZQGT010000036.1, read as the reverse complement.
TTTTCCTTCCATTCCACGAAAAATGGATTAGCAAAGTGGTAAAATAAACACAAAATTCCCGAAACCAAGCGTGAAGGTTTCGGGAATTTTTATTATGCGTTTTCTTGTAAAATTAGGTTCAGTACGGCACAAATTGCCTGATTTCGTACCTCTTCCCTGCCGCCAGAAAAGCAGTAATGACGGGCAAATGACTTCTCTTCGTCACAGTAGCCAATGAACACTGTCCCCACCGGGTTGCCGTAATCATCACCGCCGGGACCGGCTAAACCGGTAACCGACACAGCCACATCGGTATTGAGTCCCTTGCGGACACCCTCCGCCATAGCCTGAGCCACCTGAGAAGATACCGGGCCATACCTTTCCAGAATACCGGCATCAACCCCTAAAACTGTCTCTTTTATCCGGTTGCTATAGGAAATTACACCGCCCACATAGACCTGGGAGCTGCCGGGAATCGCGGTAAGCGCTGCACCGATACCGCCGCCGGTGCAGCTTTCCGCTGTCGCCAGCGTTCTCCCTGTAAGGGCTTTCAATACATCAGATGAAAGGCTCGTCATCATACTTCACCGTAATCTTTTCAACCGTTTCCAGCGCCTGGGCAATCAGCGCCTCCCTGTCCAGTTTCTTCTCTGCATTGAGCAGTTGTCCAAGGGTGGGTTTGGTCTTGGGGTGTTTGGGCGTAAAGACAGTACAGCAGTCTTCGTAGGGCAGAACAGAAGTCTCCATGGTCCCGATTTTGCGGGCAATGGTTACGATTTCCTCCTTATCCATACCAATCAGCGGCATAAAAATGGGAATATCTACCACTGCGCCGGTTACTGCCATTGCCTGCATGGTCTGGCTGGCAACCTGCCCCAGATTCTCACCGGTAATCAGCGCGCCGCAGCCATCTCCCAGGGCAATTTTCTGAGAGATCTCCATCATAAACCGGCGCATAATCAAAGTAAAGAACTCCTCCGGACAGTTGTCCCGGATCGCCTCCTGAATCTGTGTGAAGCCCACGATATTCACCGTCATTCTGCCACAGTACCGGGTTACAAGACGGGCAAGCTCCAGTACCTTATCCTTAGCAAGCTGGGAGGTATAGGGATAGGAGAAGAAATGAACACACTCCACCTCCACTCCCCGCTTGGCAATCATATAAGCCGCCACAGGAGAGTCAATACCGCCGGAAAGCAGGCACATGGCTCTGCCGCCCACACCGGTGGGAAGACCGCCTGCGCCGGGCTCAGCTGGTCCGTGGACATAAGCCGCCAAATCCCGCACTTCCACATAAACCGTGTACCCCGGCTTGTGCACATCTACCCGACAGGTCGGATGAGCCTCTGCCAGCCTGCCGCCAATTTCCCGGGAAATCTCAATGGAGGTCATGGCAAATCGCTTATCTGACCGCTTGGATTCTACCTTAAAGGATTCAGCGCAATCCAAATCGTCGCCCAAATACTCCTCAACGGCGTTGTAAATACAGTCAATGTCCTTTTCGCAGGCACGGCAGCGGCACAGGCTGACCAAACCAAAAATGGTATGGCAGGCATCCCATGCGCCATCTACATCTGCCGCATCGTCCATGGGCTCCACATAGACTGTGGACTGCATCAGGTACACATCAAAATTGCCGTAGGCCTTCATGCGGCGGCGAATATTCTGCCGTAATTTATCTTCAAACTGGCGCTTATTTGCGCCTTTAAGCACAATTTCACCCAGCTTCAGCAAAAAAATCTCTTTCAAAACTTCATCCTCATTTCCTATAATTCTACCGTACGGTATTGAATCGCCTCTGCGATGTGGGCAGCGGTGATATCTTCACTGCCCTCCAGGTCCGCTATTGTCCTGGCAACCTTCAAAATCCGGTCGTAGCTGCGGGCCGTCAGGCCGAATGCGTCAAACGCCTGCCGCATCAGGGTTTCACTCTCCCCGTCCAGTTTACAGTATGCCCGCAGTTCGTCTGGACCCATCCGGGCATTGCTCATTGCGACGAAATCACCGAACCGCTTGTGTTGACGGCCCCTTGCCCGGTTTACACGCTCCCTGATTACAGCAGACGGCTCCGCCTCCTGACGACGGCGCAAATCCTCAAAGTTCACTGCCGGAACCTCCATAATAATATCAATTCTGTCCAGCAAAGGTCCCGATATACGGCTGCGATAGGTATGTACGGAAGATTCAGAACAGGTACATTTCCCCGACGGATCACCATACCAGCCGCATTTGCAGGGATTCATGGCGCACACCAACATAAACTCCGCCGGATATGTAACCGTACCGGATACCCGGGAGATGGTCACCTGCCCGTCTTCCAGTGGCTGACGCATCATATCAAGGGTATCCTTATGAAATTCCGGTAATTCGTCTAAAAACAAAACGCCCTTATGCGCCAATGAGATCTCGCCGGGTCTGGGATTGGTGCCGCCACCGGCCAACCCTGCATTGGACACTGTATGGTGGGGACTGCGGAAGGGGCGGTGCATTACAAGCGGCGATTTGGGAGAAAGCATGCCCATCACGGAGTAAATCTGGGTAACCTCTAATGATTCCTCCCAGGTCATATCCGGCAGAATTGACGGCAAACGTTTGCTAAGCATACTCTTCCCCGAGCCGGGAGGTCCTACCAACAGAATATTATGTCCGCCGGCAGCAGCCACTTCCATGGCCCTCTTTACATTCTCCTGTCCCAGCACATCCTTAAAGTCCAAAGCTGTAGATTCCGTGCGATTGGGCAACCAGATGGGTTCTTCCTCCAATTCTCCTTCACCATTGAGCGCGTCAGCCAACTCCCGCACAGTGCGTACAGGGATAATGGCAGGCCCTCTTGCCAATGTGGCCTCCGGCGCATTTTCCGCAGGTACATAGATCGTCTCAAACCCGGCGCGCTTGCCGGCGATTGCCATGGGCAAAACACCGGATATGGGGCGAATCTGTCCGTCAAGGCTCACCTCGCCCAAAAAGGCGCTGGTGGATTTAGGCCTTTTCACCGCACCGCTGGCAGCCATAATGCTTAAAAGGATCGGCAAATCATAATGGGTACCTGCCTTCTTCAGACTGGCGGGCGCCAAATTCACCGTGATTCTGCTGGAGGGAAACTTCATTCCGCTGGTCTTTACAGCAGCGCGGACCCGCTCCCGCGCCTCTTTCACCGCCGCATCCGGCAGACCCACTATATCAAAGCCCGGCAAGCCGTTGGAAATATAGCATTCCACAGAAATCGGGCTGCCTTGTATGCCGTTTACACCCATGGTATTGACGCTGCAAATCAAAGCCAACACCCTCCTCTTTCACATTTTATTACATCATACCCCATCAAATCCAAAAACTCAATTCTTTTTTTATTCATTGCCGACAGGATGCGGCAGAACATGAAAATAATTTTGTTATTTTGCACGAATATCCCTTACGCTCACTTTACAAATCTCATTTAAGGTGGTATGATATGTCTGTTAAAGTTTGATTACTTATAGGAGGTAATTTATTTTGGCAAGAAAATTCAAAACCATGGACGGCAACACCGCTGCCGCCCACGTCAGCTATGCCTTTACCGAGGTTGCTGGCATCTACCCCATTACCCCCTCCAGCCCCATGGCCGACTATGTTGACCAGTGGTCTGCTGCAGGTCGTAAGAACATCTTTGGCGACACTGTAAAGGTCGTTGAGATGCAGTCCGAGGCTGGTGCTGGAGGTACCGTTCACGGCTCTCTGGCCGCCGGTGCGCTTACCACCACCTACACCGCTTCCCAGGGCTTGCTGCTGATGATCCCCAACATGTACAAGATCGCCGGCGAGCTGCTGCCCAGCGTGTTCCACGTTTCTGCACGTACCGTTTCTGCCCAGGCGCTGAACATCTTCGGTGATCACTCCGACGTGTATGCCTGCCGTCAGACCGGCTTTGCCATGCTGGCAGAGTCCAACGTACAGGAAGTTATGGACCTGGCCGCTGTTGCCCACCTGGCATCCATCGAAGGCCGTGTTCCCTTCATCAACTTCTTTGACGGCTTCCGTACCTCTCACGAGATTCAGAAGGTCGCCATCTGGGATTACGAGGACCTGAAGGAAATGACCAACATGGAAGCCGTAAACGACTTCCGCAAGCATTCTCTGAACCCCGAGCGTCCCGCAATGCGTGGCTCTCACGAGAATGACGACATCTTCTTCCAGCACCGTGAGGCCTGCAACAAGTACTATAACGCTCTGCCCGCAGTGGTTGAGAAGTACATGAACAAGGTCAACGAGAAGCTGGGCACCGACTACAAGCTGTTCAACTACTACGGCGCTCCCGATGCTGACCGCGTTATCGTCTGCATGGGTTCCTTCTGTGACGTTGCAGAGGAAGTTGTTGACTACCTGAACGCCCATGGCGAGAAGGTCGGTCTTGTTAAGGTCCGTCTGTTCCGTCCCTGGAGCTCCGCTCACCTGTTGACCGCTATTCCCGCTACCGCCAAGAAGATCGCTGTTCTGGACCGCACCAAGGAGCCCGGCTCCCAGGGCGAGCCTCTGTACCAGGATGTTGTCATGGCTCTGGCAAAGGCCGGCCGCCACGATGTCACTGTAATCGGCGGCCGTTACGGTCTGGGTTCCAAGGATACCCACCCCGCCTCCGTGTTTGCTGTATATGAAGAACTGGCAAAGGATGCGCCCAAGAACGAGTTCACACTCGGCATTGTTGACGACGTAACCAACCTGTCTCTTGAGGAGAAGGTCTCCCCCAATACCGCTGCAGAAGGCACCATTGAGTGCAAGTTCTGGGGTCTGGGCGGCGACGGTACCGTCGGCGCTAACAAGAACTCCATCAAGATTATCGGCGACCACACCGATAAGTACGTACAGGCCTACTTCCAGTACGACTCCAAGAAGACCGGCGGCGTTACCGTTTCCCACCTGCGTTTCGGTGACAAGGCTATCAAGTCCCCCTACTACATCAACAAGGCTGACTTCGTTGCCTGCCACAATCCCTCCTACATCACTAAGGGCTTTAAGATCGTGCAGGACGTAAAGCCCGGCGGCGTGTTCCTGATTAACTGTCAGTGGAACATGGAGGAGCTGGAGCATCATCTGGATGCCGCCTCCAAGCGCTACATCGCAGAAAACAACATTCAGCTCTATACCATCAACGCCATCGACCTGGCTATCAAGGTGGGTATGGGCAAGCGCACCAACACCATTCTGCAGTCCGCATTCTTCGCTCTGGCTAAGGTTATGCCCAGTGAAGAGGCTATCGGCTACATGAAGGCAGCTGCAGAGGCTTCCTACCTGAAGAAGGGCCGCGACGTTGTTGACAAGAACTGGGATGCAATCGACGCAGGCGCTACCGCCTTTGTCAAGATCGATGTTCCCGCTTCCTGGGCAAATGCTGAGGATGCAAAGGTTGACGAGACTCTGGAAGGCCCTGCCGCTACTGTGGCTGTTGCCAAGAATATTCTCAAGCCCATCGGCAAGATGGATGGCTACAGCCTGCCCGTTTCCGCTTTCGCTAACCTGGAAGACGGTCAGTTCCCCCTGGGCGTTTCCGCTTACGAGAAGCGCGGTGTTGCTGTTACCGTGCCCACCTGGGATCAGACCAAGTGTATTCAGTGTAATAACTGTTCCTATGTTTGTCCTCACGCTACCATCCGTCCCTTCGCTCTGACCGAGGCAGAAGCTGCAGCCGCTCCCGCAGGCGCAAAGATCGTGCCCGTCAAGGCCGGCAAGGGCAAGGGCGTATACTCCTACACCATGGCCGTCTCTCCCCTGGACTGCATGGGCTGCGGTGTTTGTGTGCAGGTATGTCCCGTTGGCGCTCTGACTATGGTTCCTCAGGAGCAGGAGCTGGCGCAGCAGGATGTGTTCAACTACGCTGTGGCTAAGGTTGCTGACAAGCCCGATATGATGGACAACACCGTTAAGGGCAGCCAGTTCCGCAAGCCGTTGCTTGAGTTCTCCGGCTCCTGCGCAGGCTGCGCAGAAACCTCCTACGCCCGTCTGGTTACCCAGCTGTTCGGCGACCGCATGTACATCTCCAACGCTACCGGCTGTTCCTCCATCTGGGGCGGTCCTGCTGCCACCTCTCCCTACACCGTCAATGCTGAGGGTCGTGGTCCCGCATGGTCCAACTCCCTGTTTGAGGACAACGCTGAGCACGGTCTGGGTATGTACACCGCACAGGCAGTTATCCGTGAGTCTCTGGCCGGCAAGGTCCGCAAGGTGATGGAAACCACCGCCTGCGACGAGCGCAAGGCTGCCTGCCAGGCATGGCTGGACACCTACAACGACGGTGAGGCCAACAAGGAAGCTACCAAGGCTCTGATTGCAAACCTGGAAGCAAAGGTCTGCTGCGACACCGTGGCCGACATTCTGTCCAAGAAGGAATACCTGTCCAAGAAGTCCGTGTGGATCTTCGGCGGCGACGGCTGGGCATACGACATCGGCTTTGGCGGTGTCGACCACGTGCTGGCCTCCAACAAGGACGTAAACATCTTCGTATTCGATACCGAGGTTTACTCCAACACCGGCGGTCAGGCCTCCAAGGCTTCCAACATCGGTCAGGTTGCCCAGTTCGCAGCCTCCGGTAAGGAGACCAAGAAGAAGTCCCTGGCAGAAATCGCCATGTCCTACGGCTATGTCTATGTGGCACAGATTGCTATGGGTGCTAACCAGGCACAGACCATCAAGGCTATCTGTGAGGCTGAGGCTTACAACGGACCTTCTCTGATCATCGGCTACGCTCCCTGTGAGATGCACTCCATCAAGGGCGGCATGACCAACTGCCAGAGCGAGATGAAGAAGGCTGTGGAATGCGGCTACTGGAACCTGTTCCGCTTCGATCCCTCCAAGGAGACCGGCAAGTTCCAGCTGGACAGCAAGGCTCCCAAGGACGGTTATCAGGAGTTCCTGCTGAACGAAGCCCGCTACGCACGTCTGACCCGTGAGTTCCCCGAGCGCGCAACCGACCTGTTCGCTAAGAACGAGGCTGCTGCTAAGGAGCGCTACGAGCACCTGCTGAAGCTGGTTGAGATGTACAAGGACTAATTCCAAAACATCACCCGCCCCTGAAATTCAGGGGCGGGTTTTTACAAGGAGGATTATGATCTGCACAGTCATTGATATTCGCGGTGATTACGCCTATGTCCAATATATCGACACCGGTGTGGTTTCGGAGGTGGCTATTGCGCTGCTTCCTGTGGACGTGGACGTGGGTGACCGGCTGAAATTTGAAAACTACGAATTTACGAAACTATAAAGGCGATGGATAAAATCCATCGCCTTTCCTTTATTTTTTAGCTTTATTAGACTTTCTTTCCAGTCTTCTTAACAGATGTTTCTGTTTCTGCGTTTGGCGTTTTTCCTTAAATTTTGATTGTAAAATCGGAGGCTGGGGTGTCAGCTTTTCCTGATCGATTGCGGACGCTTCCAAACGCTTATGTGTTGCCTCCTGCAGCAGTGTGTACAGCACAGATACCAAAGGTATCATCAAGAACATTCCGAACACACCCATCAGTTTACCACCCAAAGATACTGCAACCAACACCCACATGCCGGACAAACCCACAGAGTTGCCCACCACGCGAGGATAAATCATATTGTTTTCTGTCATTTGGAGAATGATGAACATGATTACAAACCAAACTGCCAGCATAGGATTCACTACAAGAATCAGAAATGCTCCTAACACACAGCCAATCCACGCACCCACAATGGGGATGAATGCGGTTACTGCAATCAGAACGCTGATCAGCGGTATATACGGCATCCGGAAGATCGCCATACAGACGGCAAACAGTCCACCAAGGATACAGACCTCCACACACTGACCGGATAAAAAGTTTGAAAATGTGGAATTGGTCAGACGCAGAGTACGCACCACCGCATCCGCTGTTTTTTCCTTGACGAATGCATATAAGAGCTTTCTGCCTTGGCGTGCAAGGGTTTCCTTATGAAACAGGCAATATACACTAAATACAATTGCAACCAATGCATTAAACACGCCGGTAAAAATATTGCCGATTGCAGACACTGCGCCGCCCAGAACTGTATAAGCAACATCGCCAAACTTTGCAAGGGCATCTTTCACAAGAGAATCCCATTTTATAGTCTCTATGTCCGTATTCTCATACAGCCAACCCATCAACTTGGGATTATCATTGAGCAGTTTTGTGACAGAATCCTGTGTCTCCTGATAAAATTCATACAGGTTTGGTATCAGAGAATTCACAGCATTGATAATCTGCGGAATAAGCAGCCAAAACACCAACGCCAGCACCAAAAGCAGAGCAATAAAGGTCAGTATTACCGCCAGAAGCCGTTTAACCTTGCCATTATCAATTTTCTTCAGTATTGAGTTTTCAAAGGCGCGCATGGGTACATTCAGGATAAATGCCAAAACACCACCAAATACAAACGGTGCCAGAATGCCGGAAACCGAAGCCTTAAATAATGCCACGCGCTCCGTCTCGTGAAGCAGCCAATACAAAACGATACAGCCGCATACCACAAGAAAAACACGCCACAGGGTCTTTTTATTCACTTCAAACAAACGCGCTCTCCCCCTTTCGAAACAGTGTATACTGTCAACATAAGAGCTTATAAATTTGTACTCCTTTTTACATTTTATCTGTTTCCTTCCCTACTGTCAAGCAGGTATATTCTTCTTTTTTACATCATAAGTTTTCACGGTAGGACACAGCAGGGAGGGAACGATATGTCAGAAACAATAGAGGAAAGAGCCTGCGAACTGGCTGTGTACATAATTGAAACCGGCGCTACCGTCCGGACGGCCGCTGGGCATTTCGGTATTTCAAAATCAACCGTACATAAAGATCTTTCCCAAAGACTCCCGCAGTATAATAAACTTCTCTACCGGCAGGTACGTCAGGTACTGGATGTGAACAAGGCACAGCGGCATATCCGCGGAGGTCTGGCGACCCAAAAGAAGTACCAGATTCAAAAAAACGAATAACAAACAGGGTCACTGCGGTGGCCCTGTAAATTTATTACTCGCAATCAGATAGAATATATGTTATACTTTTGAAAAGGAGTGATTGGATGTTTGACATTACGCTAATCGCCATGGGTAAGTTAAAAGAAAAATTCTATCTGTCAGCAGCGGCAGAATATGAAAAACGCATGAAGGGTTTCTGTCGTTTCCAGCTTCTGGAACTGCCGGAGGTACGGCTGCCTGACGAACCCTCCCCTGCCGAAATCTCAGCCGCACTGGAAAAAGAAGCAGAGGCAATCCTAGCCAAAATCCCCAAGGGTGCATGGTTCTGTACCCTGACTCCGGAGGGGAAACTCCTATCCTCGGAAATGTTGGCGGGCAAACTGAAAGATGTAAAGCTGTCCGGTAAAAGCAGCGCGTGTTTTCTGATCGGTTCGTCTTTCGGCATGTCCCAGAGACTGAAAGATATGGCCGATTTTCAGCTTTCCATGAGTCCCATGACCTTCCCGCACCATTTGGCACGGGTTATGGTGCTGGAGCAGCTCTACCGTGCGGAAGCCATCCAGGCAGGCAGTAAGTATCACAAATAAATGCCGGTCAATGACCGGCATTTTTCTTAAAATTCACCGCTGGCATACATCACAGCAGACAGCGCGCAAAGTGGAGCAGTTTCACAGCGCAGGATACGACTGCCTAGTGTGCAAATCCGAAGTCCCATATCCTTCGCCAGCTCCACTTCCTGTTCCTCAAGACCGCCCTCCGGTCCTGTGAGAAGGCTAATGGAACAAAAGTCTCCCTGCAACGCCATTTTCAGTGTGGTTGCACGCTCATTTTCATAGAACAAAATCGCCTTGTCCGCCTTAGCTGCCCGTTCCAGAGCTGCCATGTAGCTCTCCAACGCAATTACCTGGGGAATTCTACCTCTGCCGGATTGTTCTGCAGCAGATGCCGCTATTTTCTGCCAACGCTCCAGTTTTTTCGCTAAGCTTTTCGCATCCGGACGGGACACACAGCGGCTGCTGGGGAAAGCAACAATTTCGTATGCGCCAAGTTCCGTGGCTTTCTGAATCACATGTTCCAGTTTATCTCCCTTGGAAAATGCCATATAGACACTTGCCTGTACCTTCGCCTCGACATCAGAGGTCTGCCGGCTCTTTACCACAAGACTGATTTGCCCGGCGCTCACATCGCTGATGGCGCAAACACACTCGTTGCCTGCTCCGTCACACACCAGCACATTCTCCCCCTCTTTTAGCCGCAGGACCTTGGCATGGGCAGCGTTGTCCCCGGTCAAAACCAAAAAATTTTCCTGCATTTGCTCCGGTGTTACAAAAAAACGTGTCATAGTGTGACTCCTTCTGTAATTTCTAATTGGAGTATAGCACAATTTGCAATGAATTGCTACAACAAAAGAAAAGGATGGCGAAAGCCATCTTTTTCTTTCTTGAAATGAGTGACCTAATTTAATACCAACTGCACACCCCGGTAGGCCTTTCATTAAAAGGTGTACAAATCGTTAAAAAATATACCTTTCTTCAAAAGTTTTGCACTAAAAAGAAAAAGAACAAACAACTGTTCCATGTGGCAAGTAATACGCACATAGAACACCCCCCTGCATTGCATCTGCAGTTTTTATGATTTCTTATGTTTGGGACAAGCCCTCTTTTTCATTAGAATAAGTATTAGTAAAACAGCGAAGAGAACATAGACACCAAGCTGTATCATGCGATCTGGCATCAATAGCCATTTCAGCGGTTCAGCCGGCTGCCCCGGTATAGGACTGTAGTAATCGATGCAGCGGTAGATGGTAAAAGCGATTTCGCCTATTATGGCAGCAATGGGCAACAGTTTAATTACAATTCCCTTTCCATGCAAAAATCCGGAAAACCATATAGCCGCAGCAGGAATTGTAGAGAACAATGCTATTGCGCCCCACAGCACAAATTGCAATACAACACTATACCCGTAATGCATGTGCTTCGGTATAAAGTAACTAATACACATGCTTATCAAAAAGCAGAAACTTTGTAGACCTGCGCCCAAAGGACTCCAGCTATGATAGGCAATCAGGGTTGCTGCAAAGATCCATATAGAAAAGTTGTTAAACACAAGAACGACGCCGCTCAAAATGTCGCTTTGATGGTAGGCAATGGATGTATGCATGCCATATTCCAGCCATTCTGAACCATAACCGAGAACCGCACCCAACAGGATCGTTCCCATACAAGCCAGAAGCTTTCGTCCCACAGAAAGGGGCCTTCGGTGAGCGAGGTAGCATTCTTTTATTCCAACAAAGTAAGTCGTGTTCATCGTTTACCTCCGAGCAGTTTCTTGCCGGTAATATACCACATTATCAGCAAAATAGCAACTGCAGACAAGTAAAGGAGTACAAATGAATATTTCACTGTGTTGAGTTGAAAACACCGGGAACGGTCCTGTGTGTTCCGGCATTTGCACACCCCTCGGTGAAAAATACACACCCTTATGACCTATCGTTAAATTTTGCAAAATAACAGCCTCTGTGGTCGCTGCCAATCAGCTTCCACAGAGCCTTTTAGTCTATTTAGTGAAGTATCGACTTTGCCGATGTGAAGTTATGCCTTGTGGAATAGTGAAGTTTTGTGCTATCGCACAAAGTGAAGTTAAGTGCGCTAAAACACTTGCGAAAGCAAACTTCACTACAAAGTAACTTCACTGCGTCAGCAACTTCACGCGCCGCCAGGCGCACTTAGTTGAAAAAGACTCTGATTGTATCACAATCAGAGTCTTTTTCTGGTGCGAGAGATGGGACTCGAACCCACACGGCGTAACCACACGCACCTCAAACGTGCTTGTCTACCATTCCAACACTCTCGCAAGCGCTAAAGTATTATAACCTTTGAAAACCTTTTTGTCAATATGTTCAATATGTTTTTGTGTGTCTGTATTAGCATTTCCGGTTGTTTTCACAGAAATAATGTGGTATACTAGCAGAAATCAAGTTTGGAGGACGTTGCAATGCGCTTTTTGCTCACCTTATGGATTTCAAAATTCATAGCCTTTGCAGTTAATATATTGGACAAGCAGCGTGGCAGTAATTACTCGGGCAAAATTGCCCTTAAGCTAATGCCGGATTTTGTTGCTCATTTTAAGAAGATTGACTACGATAAGGTATTTTTTATTTCCGGTACCAACGGAAAATCCACCACCACAAACCTGCTGTATCACACACTGGTCTCAGCCGGAAAATCCGTCGCCTGCAACACAGAGGGTGCCAATATGATGGGCGGAGTTGCCACCACACTGATCAAAAACTCCACTCTGATGGGCACACTGAACAAGGAGTACATGGTTCTGGAAATTGATGAGCGGAGTTTTCCCGGTATCCGCAAAGTTCTGCCCGGCAAAAATCTGGGACTTACCAATCTGCAAAAGGATCAAGTGCAGCGCAACGGCGACCCGGATTTTATTCTGCGTAAATTCCGCAGCGCAATTTCCACCGACATGACACTGTACCTGAACAACGAAGAACCCCGCAGCCGCAGTTTGGAAGACTGCGCAGGAAAAAGCATTTATTTCAGTATTGCGCCCAATGCCCGGACTTACACCCGTGATGACTTCTACAATGTAACACTCCCCTGTCCCAAATGCTTCCACCCAATTGCATACAGCCATTACAATCTGGCTAACATTGGCACATTCCACTGCACAAGGTGCGACTATGCCTCCCGCGATAGCGCTGATGTCCGCATCACCGACCTGGATTTTGTCAGCAACAGCTTTACCTGCGGCGATACCCGTTGGACAGTCCCCTACAATAATCCATTCTACATTTATAATTTTGCTCTTTGCATTGCTGTGTGCCGCACTATCGGCATCAGTGACAGTCAGATTCAGGAAGGATTCTCAACATTTACAAATCCGGCTTCTCACGACGATATTATCAACTACAAAGGCAAGGAAATTCATTATCTCCGGGGAAAGCAGGAAAACCCTGAAGCGCTCCAATCTCAGTTGGATATCATTGCCAACGACAAGCGGGAAAAGGCCGTATTTGTGGGCATGTACCGGGTTGCTGACTTCTACCCCCATTATGCCGGCAGTTTTTACCTGTTTGACTGCGATTTCACACCGGTAGTCAACAGCAACGCAACGCAGTTTGTTGCATTTTCTTCCACTGTTTCCCATGATATAGCCGCCAGATTCATTCTAGCAGGCGCAGAACCGGAAGCTGTAACGGTCGTCGACAGTGACAACGTAAACGAGATTTTCGCAATGCTTGATAACATCAAGGCAGAGGTTGTATACATTCTGACCAATACCGTTCACGCGCGGGAAATCAAGGGTTACTTCGCCCAAGGAGGTGCAGATAATGAATAAAATCACCGTGGGCTGGATGTATCCAAACCTACTCAATCTCCACGGAGAGCGTGGCAGCGTACAGGCATTGACAGAAATCGGCAAGCAGCTGGGAATCTCTGTTGAAATTCTGCGGATTGAAGATTTTGACGACCCCATTCCTTTTGATGAGCTGGATTTACTGCTGTTTCTGCCCGGCGAAATTTCCACGTTTATACATCTGATTCCGACGCTGCAAACTGAGGCTCTCCAAGGCTATCTGAGTAACGGAGGTTTTCTGCTGGCGATCGGCACATCCGGACTGATGTTCGGCAAAACAATCACCCGGGAGGATGGCAGCGTAATTGAGGGGCTCGGCTATCTGGATATGACCGCAAAGGAACGGAAATTCGTCTGGGGTGATGACCTGCACTTCCGTGTGAATGAATCCGGGCAGGAATTGGCTGGTTCGCAAATCCAAATGGCAGACGTTGACGCGTCAAATCCCTTGGGAACGGTCATTTACGGCATGGGAAACAACAATACCGGCACAGAGGGCGCAAGATGGAATAATCTCATTTACACCAACTGTTTAGGCCCGTTGTTTGTGAAAAACCCCTGGTTTGCCGAAGTAATCCTAAAAGACATTCTAAACAGCAAGGGTGTGGAATTTGATATTTCCGGGAACTATCCTCTGGCTGAAAATTCCCTCCGTGCCACATTGGACTTTATAAAAAACAAACCAAAAAAATGAGCCGCATTGCGGCTCATTTTTACTGCCCGTGCAGGCGTTTCTTTCTGGGTAAATCAGTAGGCTCCAGATTCAGGGACTTTCCCTGCTCCAGTCCGGCAATGCCGTTCAAAACATTCTCCTTTTCACCACGGCAAACCGGGCAGCTGCAATGGGAGGTATAGTGCTCCGGCTCTGTATAAGTGGTAATCACACCCTCAAAATTCCGGAGAATTACCTTGTTGGGCGTCTGGCTCAATACGTAATTGGGCATTACAGGGACCTTACCACCACCGCCGGGGGCATCCACTACAAAGGTGGGCACGCAGAATCCGCTGGTATGTCCCCGCAGACCTTCCATAATCTCAATACCCTTGCTTACGGGTGCACGGAAATGGGATAGACCCAGGCTCAGGTCGCAGGCATAAATATAATAGGGACGCACACGGATCTTTACCAGTCCGTTTACCAGCTTTCGCATCACGTGGACACAGTCATTCACACCTGCCAGCAGAACACTCTGATTGCCCAAGGGAATACCGGCATCAGCAAGACGGGCACAGGCCTCAGCTGCTTCCGGTGTAATTTCATTGGGATGATTAAAATGCACATTGACCCAAATGGGATGATACTTCTTCAGCATGTCGCACAGCGCCTGTGTGATCCGCTGAGGCATAACCGCAGGGGTACGGGTGCCCAGCCGGATAATCTCCACATGCTCGATTGTCCGTAACGAGGAAATGACATACTCCAGCGTCTCATCGCTTTGCATGAACACATCGCCGCCGGATACCAGCACATCCCGCACCTCCGGGTGCTGCCGGATATAGTCGATACAAGCGTCAATCTGTTCCCGAGGGAGCGCGTTATCGGTCTGCCCCACCATACGTCTGCGGGTGCAATGCCGGCAATAGGTGGCGCATCGGTCCGTGATTAAGAACAGCACTCTGTCCGGATAGCGGTGCGTAAGACCTTTTACCGGGGAATCTGTATCCTCATGGAGCGAATCCGCGGATTCTTCGGGTGCAAAGTAGAGTTCTTCCACAGAGGGAATCGCCTGTTTGCGAATGGGATCATCCGGATTATCCAAATCAATCAGGGATAAATAATAGGGAGTCACTGCCATTCGAAATGCCGCCAGGCATTTCTCAATTCCCTGCTCCTCTTCCGGGGTAAGGGTAATATATTTCTTCAGCTCGGCCAGATTGGTTATGCGGTTCTTTGCCTGCCAGGTCCAGTCATTCCATTGCTGTTCAGGCACATCCGCAAACAAGCCGTTGGGTGTAATCATAGGCGGGCTCCTCCAAAGGTTCAGATAGTGTACATAGAGATGATATTCTATCGCATGGTCTTTGTCAAGAGACAAGGTCCTTATCCATTGATTCCCAGCAGTTTCTCAAGAGCAGCCAGTTTTAAGCAGGTGCAGAACACATCCATGGCCTTTTCCAGTTCTTCCACAGGGGGAAGGCTGGGCGCAATGCGGATATTGCTGTCCTGAGGGTCATTGCCGTAGGGGAAGGTTGCGCCGGCAGGGGTCATCACCACACCTGCCTCCTTGCACAGAGCCAGTGCGCGCTTCGCTGTGCCGGGCATAGTATTCAGGCTCACAAAGTAGCCGCCCTTGGGACGGTTCCAATTTGCAAATCCACAAGGAGCAATCTCCTGCTCCAGCATATCCGCGACCACACCAAATTTAGGCGCAAGCACACCGGCATGGCGCTTCATAATCTCTAAGGTATGTTCCTTATTTTTCAAGTATTTTACGTGACGCAGCTGATTAATCTTGTCGTGGGAAATCATCTGGACACCAAAAAGGTCGGTAAAATATGCAATATTTGCTTCAGAGCTTGCCAAAACAGAGATTCCTGCGCCGGGGAATGTAATCTTGGAGGTAGAAGCGAACTCGAAGACCATATCGGGGTTTCCGGCTGCTGCGCACAGAGAGATAATGTCCGGGAACGGTACGAAATCGCCGTCAAATTCGTGGACACAGTAGGCATTATCCCACATAATGGTAAAGTCAGGCGCGGCAGGCTTCAGATTGGCAAACCGACGGACTGTCTCTTCGGAGTAGATAATGCCATCGGGGTTGGAGTACTTGGGAACACACCAAATGCCCTTTACCTGCGGATCTTTCACCAACTCCTCCACCACATCCATGTCAGGTCCTGTGGGAGTCATAGGAACGGTAATCAGGGTTGCGCCAAAGGACTCTGTGACACGGAAATGCCGGTCATAGCCGGGACTGGGACACAGGAATTTAACGGTTTCCTCCTTACACCAAGGTCTGGGGCTGTGCAGCAAACCGTGAGAAAACGCACGGGAAATCACATCGAACATCAGATTCAGACTGGATGTGCCGCCCATAAAGGTCTGCTCCGGCTTACAGCCCAGCACATCTGCCCAATATGCCCGCGCCACAGGCAGACCTGCCAATTCACCGTAGTTTCTGGCGTCAATCCCGTCAGTAAAGCACTCGGACACGTCTACAAAACAGCCCAGTATATCACTGACAAGGTCCAACTGACCGGCACCCGGCTTACCCCGAGCCATGTTCAGTTTCAGATTCTGCGCCTTGCAGGAGGCAAAGTGGTCATTTACAATTTTGTATTCCGCCTCAAGCGCATCTTTGGACATAGTTGAATAGGTCATTTACATCACTCTTTCCTTATATTGATTATGTTGTGGATACTATACACCTTTTTTGGAAAAATTGCAAGTAACGATTGGCCTGTTTTGAAATTTTCAAGGATAATTTATGTCAAAATTTAGAATATTTTTTCCTTGCATTTTTGCTTGTTATGGAATAAAATTTAATGTAAAGTGCAGAGCTATCAAATAGCATATTATTTCATTTTGAAAGGAAGTCTCAAAATGAGTCATTACTTGAATGTCCCGGAGATTTTTGGCAGTGATGTATTCAATGAAGCCGTTATGAAGCAGCGGCTCCAGCCTGACATTTTTAATTCCTGGAAGCAGTGCATTGAAAACAGTACCCCGCTGCAGCTTGACGTGGCCAACGAAATTGCCGAGGCCATGAAGGACTGGGCAATTGAAAAGGGCGCTACACACTACACCCACTGGTTCCAACCTATGACCGGCATTACCGCAGAGAAGCACGACTCCTTTATTGCCCCTGCCGAGGACGGCAAAGTAATTATGGAGTTTTCCGGTAAATCTTTGGTTCGCGGCGAACCGGACGCCTCCTCTTTCCCCTCCGGCGGTCTTCGCGCCACATTTGAGGCCCGGGGCTACACAGCATGGGATCCCACTTCCTTCGCCTTTGTAAAGGATGGAAGTCTCTACATACCTACGTGTTTCTTCTCCTTTACCGGCGCGGCGCTGGATAAGAAAACGCCCTTGCTGCGTTCTATTGACGAAGTATCCCGGGAGGCCCTGCGAATTCTTCGGTTATTTGGTGATAATGAGACCAAGCGTGTCATCACCTGTGTGGGCGCAGAGCAGGAATATTTCCTGCTGCCCAAGGATATGTATGCCAAGCGCGAGGATCTGCGACTGACCGGTCGGACCCTTTTCGGTGCACTCCCCCCCAAGGGACAGGAGCTGGATGACCATTACTTTGGCACAATCCGCACCCGCGTATCTAATTTCATGCAGGATTTGGATGAGCAGCTCTGGCGGCTGGGTATTCTTTCCAAGACCAAGCACAACGAAACTGCCCCCTGCCAGCACGAAATTGCCCCCATCTATACTGACGCCAACAGCGCCTGCGACGCTAACCAGATTATCATGATGGTGATGAAAAAATGCGCCGCCAAGCACAATCTGGTATGCCTGCTTCACGAAAAGCCCTTTGCCGGTGTGAACGGCTCCGGTAAGCACAACAACTGGTCACTGTCCACCGATACAGGCCGGAATCTGTTCAGCCCCGGCAAAACACCCCGACAAAACGCCCGTTTTTTGGTTTTCCTTGCGGCGTTTATTAAAGGTGTGGACGAATACCAGGACTTCCTGCGCTGTACGGTAGCTTCCGCCGGAAACGATCATCGTTTAGGCTCCCACGAAGCGCCCCCCGCAATCATCTCCATTTTCCTTGGTGATGAGCTCAATGCTGTGGTGGATTCCATCATCAACGGCACAAACTACACTGACCCGGAAAAGAGCGTTATGCGCATCGGCGTTGACGTTCTCCCCGCCATTCCTAAGGACACAACTGACCGTAACCGCACCTCACCGCTGGCCTTTACCGGCAATAAGTTTGAACTGCGTATGCTGGGTTCTTCTCAGTCCATTGCCGGTCCCAACATTGTGCTCAACACCATAATGGCAGAGGAATTGGGCAAGTTTGCTGACGAGCTGGAGCAGGCAGAGGACTTTGATGCCGCTTTGCAAAAGCTGGTTTGCCGCACCTTTACCGAGCACCAGCGGATACTCTTTAACGGCAACGGCTACTCCGACGAATGGAAGGCGGAGGCTTCAAAACGGGGCTTGAGCAACTACCCGTCTACGGCAAAATGCCTTCCCACTTATATCAGCGATAAGAATATTGACCTGGTTACCAAGCACGGGATCTATACCGAGGATGAATTCCGCGCCAGATACGAGATCCATTTGGACGCATACCGCAAGATAGTCAACATCGAGGCAAAAACCTGCTTGGATATGGTATTGCATCAGATTCTTCCCGCGGCAATCCATTACAGCAAGGATCTGTGTAAGGGGATCCTGGCAAAAAGAGAACTGGGCATTGTCTGCAACGCTGAAACCCAGCTGGCAAAGCAGCTCTCCAATGCCACCGATGCCCTCTATGCCTTCTGCGACAAGCTTCAAAAAGATCTGACAGACATTCCCCAAGGGAAAGAGAACATCGTTAATTATTATCACGACGTAGTCATAGCGGATATGGAGCAGATACGCGTACAGGCAGATGTTCTGGAACGACTGACGGATAAGAATTACTGGCCCTATCCCACATACTCTGATTTGCTGTTTTATTAAGCAAAAGAGCACCGGACATCCGGTGCTCTTTTCTTATTTTCCTGTTGAACCAAAACTGCCGGAAGAGCGTTGGGTATCCGAAAGCTCCTGTACCTCTGCAAAGCCCGGTGTAAATACCGGCGTAATCACCAGCTGGGCAATCCGCTCTCCGTGGGCAATTTCCTGTGCCGCTGCGCCATGATTATGAAGCACCACAATAAACTCCCCGCGGTAGTCGCTGTCTATCACGCCCACCTTGTTGGCGGGCGCAAGACCCCGTTTACACGCCAATCCGCTGCGGGCATAGATAAGCCCTGCGCAACCTTTGGGAATTTCCATTGCTAGTCCGGTAGGCACAAACGCCGACTCACCCGGATTGATCACAATGCTTTCCTCAAGGCAGGCGTATAAATCCGCGCCGGCTGCCTCAACCGAGCCGTATGTAGGCAGGATTGCATTCTCCTTCAATTTCTTTACACGAATGGCGTCCATTATTTTATCCCCTTTCCCTGTCCCTGCCAGTCTTCCCAAAGAACAACCTCTCCCTTTTCACGAGATGCAGGTACGTCAATAATTCTCTGATTGGAGGAGCCACGAAAGCGAAGGCTCAGGTCCTTCTTTGCCTCTACAAACGGGCCGTCCACCAGTACATCTACATAGTCCAAAAACTGCCGTGTAATTTCCCAGTCGCCAAGCTTACCTGCCAAGATATCCTTATCAAACAGGTACCCAGAAAAAGCCCATACTGTCTTATTTGGAAGCTTTTCCTTAATTTGCCGCAGCAATTCCACAATGGCCGGCTGATTCTCCGGCTCAAAAGGTTCACCGCCCAAAAGGGTGATGCCTTTCACATAATCAGGCTTCAGCATTTGCACAATACTGTCAATGGTCTCCTGGGTAAAAGGCTCTCCATAGTTAAAATCCCAGGCAATCTCATTGAAGCACCCCTTACAGCGGTGGGTGCAGCCGGAGACAAACAGGCTCACTCGTACACCGGGGCCGTTGGCAATATCGCAGTTTTTAATTGTGGCATAATTCATTGGATTCCCTCCACATTGCGTTTTAGAAACGCCCGAATCATCGCGGTATATTTCTCCCGCTCCACCAGAAAGCTGACACCGTGGTCCGCTCCCTCTGCCAGCAGCAGTTCCTTTTCGCCGGTACAGACTGCAAATCCCTGACGGGTCATGTCGCAGGGTACAAAGCCATCGGCGGTACCATGCACCATAAACACAGGCAGTTTGCTGCCCCTTAAGACCACCCTCGTGTCTTTTTCCTTCAGCCCGAACCCGGCAACCAATCGGGTAAGCAAATTGGTCATCCAAAGAGTGGGTGCTGCCGGCAGATGGACCACCCGCTGAAAAACGCTTTTCAGAATCTCATAGGGAGAAGTAAACCCACAGTCGGCAATAATGCCTTTCACATTTGCGGGCAAATCCCTATCCGCAAGATACAGCATGGTAGACGCGCCCATGGAGAGGCCGCTTAGAATCACAGGGTAATTTCCAAGGTTAGCGTTATGATACGCTAACCACGACTGCATATCCCGGCTTTCTTTTACGCCGAAGGTTATCAGCCTTCCCTCGCTTCTGCCGTGGGCGCGCTGATCCGGCGCTAAAATATTCATGCCCTGCTTATGATAGAATTCAAAAGCCAGGCTGAAATCCACCAGCTTACTGCTGCGGTATCCGTGGGCAAACAAAATGGTTCCCTTTGGGTTCTGGGCCGGTATCCAATGGGCAAACAGCTTCAAGCCGTCATAGCTTTCCGTATAAATCTCCCGGGCATTATGCTCCCTGAGAAACCGGTCTCCCTGAAGAATACAGTCATAGTATTTCCCGTAGGCTGTCTGTTTAATCTCCTCCTCCAGCCACGGCAGTTCCTTCCTGCGGACACAGGCAACCAGAAACACATAACCGCCACTGACGGCAAGCAGTAAAACAGCAGACAGAAGAACGAAAATAACAACAGGCATGTATATTTACTCCTTACGCCCCAGTTTGGAAAGCCATCGGAAAGACATGGGCCACAATGCACCGGCTGTCAGCACAACCAGGAAGTACCTCGCCGTCCTGCCCAATGCTTCGCCAAGCAGCGCATTCAGTACCTCTTTTGTGCCACTCTTTACCACAAGAACAAACACAAGGCCAATGAGCACTTTCAAAATCTGCGCCCACCACACTGCCTTCGTTGTGAAATGCAGCCATTTTTCATCAATCATATACACTGCCATAAACCCGAGGAGTGCGCCAAGCAGGGTATATGCATTTTGCACGCCGGACAGGTAATTATGCGTGTCTATGTCCTTAGGAAACGGGAATAACTCCACAAAAAGAAGAAAACCCAAAGCCAAAGCAAGCATCACGCACAATACCCCGGGCATGTATTTGTAATTATTGCCTAAAGTCACCGGTTTCAAAACAAAAAGCAAGGCGACTGCGATTACAACAGAAACAATCACATCCAAAGGCGTATGCACGCCTATATACATTCTCGAAAAGGCTACCAGCGCCGCAACCACAATCGCAGCAATTCGTATGCGCCTTTGCTTGGTTACACAGGCAATGCTGCCAAAGGTACCCACCGCGCTTTGGGTATGTCCGCTGGGAAAGCTGTATCCGGACGCGGCTTCCCTGGCCTGCTCCAAAATGGTGAAGTTCTCATCCAGCACCCACGGGCGGGGAATCCGGAACCATAACTTCAAAAACTGATTGAAAATAGTACCAATAAAGCCTACAGACAGTGTATAATACCCCACATATTTATCAACGCACCAATAAAGGATCAGCGCAATTACCAAAAACGCGGTCTCTTCACCAAGAGTGGTCACCGCCAGCATAATTTCATTCAAAACCGGCATGCGGAACTTTTCCAGCAAATATAATATACCCATACCCATCCTCCACCTGCAATTAAAAGTATTATACACCCACTAAAATCAAATGTAAAGTTGACAAGGCTTGCAATTTCTCCAAAAATGGGTATACTAGATACAATAAATGTTTTCCGGAGGTATGGTATGCCCTATTATTTCTATGGTTTCGACTGGACGTATATTGTCATCGTACTCCCCTGCCTGATTCTTGCTATGATTGCAAGCGCGCGGGTAAACAGTACATTTCGCCGGTATTCCAAGCAGATTTCCTCCCGCCGTATTACAGGACACGATGCAGCATTGCGCGTACTGCGGGCAAACGGCATCACCAATGTACGAATTGAACGGGTATCCGGCAACCTTTCCGACCACTATGACCCGAAAACCAATGTAATCCGTCTTTCAGAAGGTGTATATGACAGCGCCTCCACTGCGGCAATCGGTGTCGCCTGCCATGAGGCCGGTCATGCGGTGCAGTATGCCCGGGAGTACTTCCCCATCAAGGTCCGCGCCGCTATTATTCCTGTAACCAGCATCGGCTCCCGTTTGGCAATGCCTCTTATTCTGTTGGGAATCCTCATCGGCGCTTTTGGAAGCTATTCCTACACTCTGGTATATATTGGCATAGCGTGTTTTGCATTAAGCCTTGTATTCCAGCTTGTGACACTGCCTGTGGAATTCAATGCCAGCCGCCGGGCTATGCAGGCCATTGAGCAGGCGCAGATTCTGAATGAAGAGGAACAGATAGGCGCCAGAAAGACCCTCACCGCCGCTGCTATGACCTATGTGGCTGCCGTAGCGGTGGCTGCAGCTCAGCTGCTGCGGCTGCTTATGCTCTTTGGCGGCGGCAGACGGCGCAATGACTGAGATATTTTTCCGCCCCGTGCTTGACAACCGGGGCGGATTTTATTATACTTTGTCGTGTGTGAAAAGTATGAAAAGTAGGAAAGGAGTATGCCAATGGCCGGTGGCAAGCATATTCTGGGTAAAGGCAATACCCGACGGGTCTTCGGCACTGCAAAGGTAGGTGACCGGGGACAGATTGTAATTCCCAAGGAGGCCCGGGAGCTGTTCCATATTCGCCCCGGAGATACGCTGCTCATATTGGGTGAAGAAAACAAAGGTCTCATTATTTCAAGGCCGGAATTACTCCGTGACCTTGCTGACGAAATTTTTGAAAGTGACAGGTAAATACCATGGAAGAATTACTGGAAATTTATAATACACTGGGAATCAGTCCGGCGGTCTATGCCTACGGCGAGAAGGCTTTGGATAAGCTGAAAGACCGATTCGCCCACATCGACAAAATTGCCGAACACAATCAGGCGAAGGTCATTGCTGCCATGCAGAAAAACCGCGTATCTGCTGCCTGCTTTGCCGCCACCACAGGCTATGGCTACGACGACGTGGGCCGGGATAATCTGGAAAAGGTCTATGCCGATGTTTTTCATACTGATGCCGCTCTTGTACGCCCCCAGATTACCTGCGGCACCCACGCACTGACAGTGGCGCTGTCTGCTAACCTTCTGCCCGGCGACGAGCTGTTATCCCCCGTTGGTCTTCCCTATGATACCTTGCAGGAAGTAATCGGCATTCGGGAAAGCCCCTGCTCCCTTGCTGAGTACGGGGTTACCTACCGGCAGGTAGACCTGCTTGCAGACGGCAACTTTGACTATGAAAATATCCGCAAGGCAATCAACAACAAAACCAAAATGGTCACCATTCAGCGCTCCAAGGGCTACGCCACCCGCCCCAGTTTTTCCGTTAAGCAAATCGGTGAGCTGATTGCATTTGTGAAAGCAATCAAGCCTGATATTATCTGCATGGTGGATAACTGCTACGGTGAGTTTGTTGAAACCATTGAGCCGTCCGATGTGGGCGCGGATATGGTGGTGGGCAGCCTGATTAAGAATCCCGGCGGTGGACTGGCGCCCATTGGTGGCTACATCTGTGGCACGGAAAGCTGCGTCAGCCGCTGTGCTTACCGGCTGTCTGCCCCCGGTTTGGGTCAGGAGGTGGGCGCAAACCTGGGATTGATGCCGTCGCTGTATCAAGGCTTCTTCCTTGCTCCCACGGTTGTGGCAGGCGCGGAGAAAGGCGCAATTTTTGCAGCCAATCTCTATGAGCCTTTGGGTTTCAAATGCGTTCCCAACGCCACAGAGAGCCGTCACGACATCATTCAGGCCGTGGAGCTGGGCAGCGAGGAGGGTATGATTGCCTTCTGCAAAGGCATTCAGGCTGCTGCCCCTGTGGATTCCTTTGCCACCCCCCTGCCCTGGGACATGCCCGGCTACAATGACAAGGTGATTATGGCAGCCGGTGCATTTGTGCAAGGCTCGTCCATTGAACTGTCTGCTGACGGCCCTATCCGTCCCCCTTACGCTGTATACTTCCAGGGTGGCCTAACATGGTGTCATGCAAAACTAGGTATTTTAATGAGCCTGCAGAAAATGGTTGACGCAGGACTCGTAACACTATAAAGAAAGAGGTAATTGTATGTCTTGGTTATTCTTTGCCATTGGTACCGCCCTCCTTTGGGGCACCGCAGAACTGTTTTATAAAAAAGGCGCTCGCCCTGATGAGAAATATGCCCATCTGAAAATCTGTGTGTGGGTTGGCGTTGTGATGGGCGCTCACGCAATTTTCACCCTACTGACCCAAGATATCAACTACAATCCCATAAATATCATCCGTTATCTGCCCGTTTCTCTTTTCTACATAATCTCCATGGCTTTTTCCTATTTCGGAATGCGGTTTTTGGAGGAATCCATTTCCGATCCCATCGAAAATACCGCCGGCGTTATTTGTGTCCTTCTGTTTGCACTTATCATGGGAGATGAATTCTCCTGGCTCACTTGGGTCGCCGTTGCCGTGATCGGTTTTGG
>JAZQGT010000035.1:0-97935 GCA_045540155.1 Faecousia sp. | reverse complement strand
ACTGTTGACAAAATGCAGGAGGGAACAGATTTTTCTCAAAAAGGTATTGACTTCTTTTGGAAATCTGCTATAATACCTCTTGTTCCGCGGGTGTAGCTCATCCGGTAGAGCGCCACCTTGCCAAGGTGGAGGTAGCGAGTTTGAGCCTCGTCACCCGCTCCAAAAAAATGAAGACCATCGAAAGATGGTCTTCATTTTTTTGGAAACGGTATGTGACAAGGCTCGAACCATCTAAATGCAACAGGGTGTGTTTTGCAAGGGATCGTTTTACTATGTGAGCAAATCCCGGAGTTGTGAACTCCGGGGTTTGATGTGCA
The DNA here is from genome assembly GCA_045540155.1 of Faecousia sp. Taxonomy (GTDB): domain Bacteria; phylum Bacillota; class Clostridia; order Oscillospirales; family Oscillospiraceae; genus Faecousia. The sequence goes on along the minus strand of JAZQGT010000035.1, from coordinate 97,618 downwards.
TATAGGGTTATTTCTTTGCGATGGGAAGCCACAGTTCACAATAGCGGGAGTGATTGACTTTGTCATTTCCTTCTTCCCAGAACCAGTGGATCACACCGATTTCCGGGGCATCCCGCAGCTCGTAGCCAGATGTGGGAAGCCACTCACTGACAGCCTGTTTCCGCAGCTCGTCAATCTCATCCACGGGATACTTGCATCGCCGGGTTTCACATACCAAGTACAGTCCGGCAGGCACCGGAATATGCTCAAACCACCCAGCAACCTCCTCCCCGATTTCCTCTACCATATCCCGCCGGGATGCTTCGCACAGTTTTGCCGCCAGATAGTAGTCATAGCCATCGGGACCAAAGTTGGTGATCACGGTATAGCTATTGTCGCAGTCGTGGGCAAGGCCCTCAAGCACATACTGCTTCAAGCGGGTATTCACGGCAAAATCATGATCCTGGTGCTTCATTTCTCCAGGGTCACCGCTGAAACGCTTTTTAAAGCCGGTCAGTATGATCGCAGGTTTTTCTTCAATTCTGTAATTCATAATGCTACCACCTTCCAAAGACACTTTGATGGACAGGCGGGAAAAGGATTTGAGCATTACTCCGCTGCCGCGCGCCTGCGACGGTGTGATGCCATGGAACTTCTGGAATGCTTTCGCAAAGCTTTCCGGATTATCGTAGCCATACTTGCATGCTACATCGATCACTTTCTCACGAGTGTTTGTCAGTTCTGTGCCTGCCAGAGTCAGCCTACGGTTGCGGATGTATTCACCCAGAGTATAGCCGCAGAGAATACTGAATACCCGCTGGAAATGGAATGAGGAAGAAAAGCTCTCTTTTGCGATCTGTTCGTAGTCCAGTTCTTCTGTGATATGTTCCTCGATGTCGTTAATGGCATTTTGAATGCCGGTGATCCAGCCCATGTTGCTCCCTCGTCTCGAGTATCAGTATAGCAGAGGTGGCAGGAAAAATCCTGACAATGAATGCTATCACTTATCAGTATCAATATTTACAATATGATTATATCAAAATAGTCAAATCTATCAACCTGTTAAAGGCGCACTTACCCACCACTGGCGAAAGCCGGTGGTGCAGGACGGGCGGCCAATGGCCGCCCCTATATTTTCAAAGGGGAAACCATCCTTGACAAAATACAGGGCAGTCCGGTGGACTGTTGCTCGACACCGGCTGGACGGCGTCGAAACCTTCATTTTCTGCTATAGCAGAAAATGAAAACGAGCTTCGTCACCCGCTCTTATTAAAAACTTTTCTTCACAATACCACTCAAACCTTGAAAAACTGTCCGCCCTTTGCCTTTTTCCTGCTCCTCTGCCACAATGTACGTGGAGATTGTCATACGGTTTTTCCCCTGTCGCGCCATGGTTTTCCAATGTTCCCGAATTTTGACCGTTATAATAGCACCATCATGTGAAGGGGTGGAAAGCTATGACGATCCGGGATGAAGCATGGCACTAAGACGAGCAGCATTACTGATTTTTGGGGTTATGGGCAGCCTGCTTACTGTTGCGGTGTTGTATACTTCCGGCCGGGGGATACTAACGACCGGCGTATCTGCGGTTCCGGAAGGACATTCTGCGGCAGAAGGTTTGGAACTGCCGTTTTTTATTTCCGATACCACGCTGATTGCCCGGAAGCTTACTTGCTACGACGGTCCTTTTTTAGAGGACGGTTCAGACAGGGAAGTGGTGGGTATTGCGGCATTACATGTCCGCAATATTGGCAGTCGGGAGGTTTTGAATACGTGTGTTATCGTACAGCTTGGTGAGTGTATATTGACCTTTTATGGCGAGCACATTCCGCCGGGGGCGGATGTGCTGCTGCTGGAATACACAGGGAAGGCTTATCCGGAGGGGAAGATTACTGCCTGCACCGGCTGTCAGAGCACAGCGCTGACTGATTTGCCGGAAGGGATTCTGGTTGCTGAAAGAGCCATGGGAACACTGGTTGTAACCAATACAACGGACAAAGCGTTTGAGAATATGCGTCTGTATTACAAAGCGTGGCTATCACCACCGGATATATATGTGGGGGGAATTGCCTATATGACAGAGATACCGGTACTGCAGCCGGGGGAGACGAAATACCTCTATCCAGGCCATTACGCCTGCGGGTACAGTAAAGTGGTATCTATAACAACAGATTCATAAGCGAATTTCTGCGCAGTCCCATACACAGCCAAAATAATAGTTGTAAAAGGGCACAAAATATACTATAATACATAAGTTAAGAGTATGAAAACTGGCTTCGGGGGGAATACCTGAATGGATAACAGAAACGACGAACTGCGTGCTTTCCTGCAGCCCGGACGTCATGTGCATCTGGTTGGCATCGGCGGCGTTTCCATGCGCCCGCTTGGTCTGGTGCTCCAGGGTATGGGCATGGTGGTTACCGGCTCGGATATGAGCATGTCTGCCTCTACGGATGAGCTGATTGCAAAGGGGATCCATGTGCATATCGGGCATCAGGAGGAGAATATCCGGGGAGCGGACTGCGTGATTCGTACAGCCGCCGCGCACAATGATAATCCGGAGATTGCCGCCGCCCGCAGCGCGGGTATCCCGGTGTTTGAGCGGGCGCAGGCATGGGGCGTGATTATGCGGGCGTATAAGAATGCGGTTTGCGTTGCCGGCACCCACGGTAAAACCACCACTACCTCCATGCTGACCCATATCCTGATGGAAACAGATTGTGACCCCACGGTTATGATTGGCGGCTATCTGCCGCTGCTGCGGGCAGGGCATCGGGTAGGCGATGGGGATACCATTCTGCTGGAAAGCTGCGAATACTGCGATTCCTTCCTGAACTTTGCTCCGACCCTTGCGGTGATTCTCAATGTGGAGGCCGACCATCTGGACTACTTTAAGGATTTGGCGGATGTGCAGAAATCCTTCCGGGAATTTGCTTCCCTTTCCTCCGGCGGCATACTGGCAAACGGTGATGACCCCCATGTGGTGCAGACACTGGAAGGCATGGACTATGTGTCTTTCGGTTTCAAGCCGGACAATCGGGTACGGGCGGAGAATTTCTGCGCGGATTGGCGCCATTTCGATGTGATCTGTGATGAGCGGCAGTACTGCCATCTGGACTTGCAGGTGTTGGGCCGCCACAATGCTATGAATGCGCTGGCAGCTGCCGGTGCGGCATGGCTGCTGGGAATCCCCGGCGAGGCAGTCAGCACAGGACTTGCATCCTTCTGCGGAGCGGAGCGTCGGCTGCAGTACAAGGGAAAATTCAACGGCGCAGATGTTTTTGATGACTATGCCCATCACCCGGATGAACTGGCTGCTACCATTGAGGCAGTGCAGGGCATGGGTTATGAACGCATGATTGTGGCGTTTCAGCCCCATACGTATACCCGTACCAAAATGCTGTTTTCCGACTTTGTTCGGGAACTGAAAAAGCCTGATTTAGTAGTGCTGGCGGAGATTTACGCCGCCAGAGAGCGCAACACGGTGGGCATTTCCTCTGCTGACCTGCAAAAGGAAATCCCCGGCGCGGTGTTCTGCAGAACCTTGCCGGAAGTGACCCAGTTCCTGCGGGAAACCCTCCGGGAGGGCGATGTGGTGCTGACAGTTGGTGCCGGTGATATTTTCCGGGCAGGCGAGGCACTGCTAAAATAATTGGGATAACGAGGCGAAGAATATGCGGAAATTGAATGTTTGCGTGCTCTTTGGCGGCATCAGCCCTGAGCATGAGGTGTCTTTGCGTTCTGCGGAATCTGTGCTGAACAATATGGACCCGGAAAAATATAATATTTTCCCTGTAGGTATCACCAAAGACGGAGAGTGGATTTACTACGGCGGTACGGATTATTCTCTGCTGCCTAGCCAGGAATGGCTGACGTTCCCCGGCAATCGCAGGGCGACTATTTCCCCTGTGCGTGGTCAGGGACTGCTGACCTTTGAGGGTGACTGTGTGGTGCGGGAGCAGATTGATGTGGTGTTCCCTGTGCTCCACGGAGAGAACGGCGAGGACGGCGCCATGCAGGGCTTGCTGCAAATGGCTGGCATTCCCTATGTGGGCCCCCACGTTTCTGCTTCTGCGGTGGCAATGGATAAAACTCTTACCAAGCTGGTAGCAGACAGCGCAGCTATCCCACAGGCGGCATGGCTTCTGGTGCGCAACAGCGATTTGCAGAACCGGCTGACGGAAAATCTTGATAACGTGGAGAGCAAATTCTCCTATCCTGTATTTGTCAAACCTGCCGGAACAGGCTCTTCCGTAGGTGTGTCCAAGGTCAACTCCCGGGAAGCGTTAAAGGATGCGCTGCTGCAGGCTGGTATTTACGACGAGAAAATCCTGGTGGAGGAATTTATCCACGGCCGGGAGGTAGAGGTGGCTGTGATGGGTAACAGCAGCCCTGTGGCCTCTGAGGTGGGTGAGATTGACTCCGGTTCCGACTTTTATGACTACGATGCCAAGTACGTGACAGATACTTCCGTTGCGTATATTCCTGCCAGAATTCCCCCGGAGGTTGCGGAGGAATTGCGGGAAAAGGCGGTGCAGGTGTACAGAGCCATCGGTTGTCAGGGTCTGAGCCGTGTGGACTTTTTTGTAACCTACGACGATAACCGGGTGGTATTTAATGAAATTAACACCCTCCCCGGTTTTACCTCTATTTCCATGTACCCCAAGCTGTTTGCCGCCAGCGGTATCCCTTATGGGGAGCTCATCGACCAGCTGCTGCAGCTGGCGTTGGAGGCGTGCCAGTGAAAAGAAACGTTGTACTGTCCGTCCGGGGACAGCAGAGCTATGCCGGACAGGAGCCGGATGTAATCGAATTGGTTACGGAAGGTGTTTTGGAGGATGTGGACGGCGGTTGGAGACTTACCTATGAGGAGACCGAACTGACCGGTCTGCAGGGCGTGACGACCACCTTTCAGGTGCAGGGAAAAACCGTTACGCTGATGCGCTCCGGGCGGCTGAATTCCAGCATGGTTTTTCAGGAGGGTGTACCCCATGATTCCCTGTATCAGATGGAATTCGGCGCGTTGATGCTTACCGTGTGCGCTACAAGAGTGGCGGCGGAGATTACGCCGGAGGGCGGTGTGATTGACCTATCCTATAACATTGAGGTTGAACAAAATGCTGCCGGAACCATTGATTACCATTTGGATATGAAAGTAAAAGAAAATGCGTGCTGTTAAAGCACGCATTTTTTATATCGTTCTACAAATGCCTTGGACTGCCGCAGGCTGTCTACACCGGAAGATAGCTTCAGTCGCAGGGTAGGCTCTTTGGCGGCGGCGATAAACTGCACACGGCTCTTGTAATCCGGGTCATTGCACAGCGCGCTCACTGCCTCGAAATTCAGATTGGTCATGGTGAATTGCACCTCGCCGGCTTTTTGCCGGATGTCGCAGATACCCACATTCCGGGCGTTGGCGCGGAGCAGCGCAATTTCCACCAGGTTCAGCACACCCTTGGGCGGTTCGCCGTACCGGTCCACAATTTCGTCCAGCAGGTCGTCAGCGTCTTCCTGACACCGGATTGCCGCCATGCGGCGGTACAGGTCCATCCGCTCTTCGCCCCGTGCCACGTAGTCCTTATCCACGTTGGCGGTTACGTTCAGATCGGCAGTGCAGTCCGGTTCCTTGGGTTTCTCGCCCCGTTCCTCCAGAACCGCTTCATCCAGCAGCTTCAAATACATGTCGTAGCCCACGCTCATCATGTGACCCGATTGCTCTGCGCCCAGCAGATTGCCTGCGCCCCGAATTTCCAAGTCCCGCATGGCGATCTTGAAGCCGGAGCCAAATTCTGCAAAGTCCCGAATGGCTGCCAGACGCTTCTCCGCAACCTCGGAAAGGGATTTGTCCGGTCGGTAGGTGAAATATGCGTAGGCGTGGCGGGTGGAGCGTCCAACCCGACCCCGCAGCTGGTGGAGCTGACTCAAGCCGAACCGGTCAGCATTTTCAATGATGAGTGTGTTTACGTTAGCAATGTCAAGTCCTGTTTCAATGATGGTGGTACACACCAACACCTGAATCTCCCCATCTGCCATGGCGCGCATCACATCACTTAGAGCTTCTTCGCCCATTTTTCCGTGAGCTACTGCTACGCTCAGTCCGGGAATTCGCTTTTTTAGCCCAGCGGCGCACTGCTCAATGGTCTCTACCCGGTTGTGCAGGTAGTATACCTGACCGCCCCGCTCAATTTCCCGGCGAATGGCATCGTCCAGCACCGGATTGCTGTGCTCCATCACATAGGTCTGCACAGGATACCGGTCGGCAGGCGGCTCCTCAATGGTGGACATATCCCGGATGCCGGACAGCGCCATGTTCAGCGTTCTGGGAATAGGTGTGGCGGACAGGGTCAGCACATGCACGCCTTTTGAGATTTCTTTCAGCCGTTCCTTATGGCTGACAGCGAACCGCTGCTCCTCATCCACAATCAGCAGTCCCAAATCCTTGAATTCCACCGATTTTTGCAGCAGCTTGTGGGTGCCGATAATCAAATCCACCTGTCCAGCCCGCAAATTTTGCAGAGTCCTGTTTTGTTGGGCAGGGGTGCGGAAGCGGCTTAATACATCAATATTTACGGGAAATCCCCGGAAACGGGCAATGGCAGTTTGATAGTGCTGCTGGGCAAGAACGGTGGTGGGCACCAGAATTGCCACCTGCTTTCCGTCCATGACAGCCTTCATAACACCCCGCAGGGCAACTTCCGTCTTGCCGAAACCCACATCACCGCACAGCAGACGGTCCATGGGAACAGGGGATTCCATGTCGTGCTTGATGTCGGCAATACACCGCAGCTGGTCATCCGTCTCCGGGTAGGGGAAATTATCCTCAAACTCCTTCTGCCAGGGCGAATCCGCTGCAAAGGCAAAGCCCTCCTGCCGACGGCGGGCGGCGTACAGCTGAATCAGCTCTCCTGCCATATCCTTGGCGGCTTTTCTGGCACGCGCTTTGGTTTTCTGCCAAGTGTCTGTGCCGATTTTGTTCAGCCGGACATTGGTGTCCTCTCCGCCGCCAATGTACTTGCTGACCATATCCAGCTGGGTGGCAGGCACAAACAGGGTGTCGGAGCCTTGGTAAGCAATCTTAATATAATCCTTAATGGCATTGTCCACCTTGATTTGCTCCATGGCAACAAAGCGGCCGATGCCGTAATTTTCATGCACCACCAAATCCCCCGGAGTCAGATCCGTAAAGGAATTCAGCTTTTGCCGGTTGGTAGCAGATTTTTTAACGGTCTTTCTCCGGATTTCGGTTTTTCCGGTCAGCTGACCTTCGGTGAGAATCGCCAGTTTCCCGTTGGGGTACTCCATGCCATAGGGCAGCGTGCCCTCGGTGAGGAATATCTGACCGGGCGCGGGCATGATGTCAAGGGGAATGGAGATGGATGCGGGCAGTCCGCGGCTATTCAGCATTTCCTGCAGCAGTTCCGCTCTTCTGCGTGAGCCGCACAGAACCAAACTGGAGAAGCCAATCTTTTGATAATGCTGCAAATCGCCTGCGGCGGTATCCAAATTCCCACCGTAGCCGGGCAGCTGCTTTGCCACCATTGGCAGCAGCTGATGGGGAGGACAGCTTTCAGGATAGGCCGAGGCGGCAAAGCTGTCCAGATACAGCAGTGGCTGTCCCTGCAAATTGCCGCAGAAATCCTCCCAAAAGCACACATAATCGCACAGTTCGCCTGCAACCAATCCGCCCTGCAGCAAACTGTCCAGCTGCATGCCCATATCCTCGACGCGGGTTTTTGCTGCCCGGTGAATACCGCTCTGGTCGCAGAGGATCACAGTGGCATTTTTGGGAATATAGGAAATTGCAGTGGAAAATTCCGGATAGATAAAGGCCATATACCGGTCAGAAGCCGGGTTTTGCAGGCCGTTTTCGTACTTTTCAAGGTCTTTTTCCAAGGTTTTGATTAAGGCCTCGTTGGGATTTTTCCGTCTGCGCTGTCGGGCAATCAGGGAGGAAATGTCCTCACACAACCCATTCATTCCCTCCGGGTGAAAACGGGGCTGGGTTTCACCTACGGGTAAGATGGTAATACAGTCAAGATTTTCTGTCCTGCGCTGGGTGTCCGGATCAAAGTAGCCCATGGTGTCCAGTTCGTCACCAAAAAATTCCACGCGGACAGGCATTTCCGCAGCTGGGGAAAACACGTCCAGTATACCGCCTCTGACTGCAAACTGACCGGGCCCCTCTACCATGCCGCATCGGCTGTAACCGCTTTCGGTCAAGCGAGACAAAACAGCGTCGATAGGGTATTCGTTTCCCACTTGCAAAGCAAATGCCGCCTTGCGTAAAGTAGCTGGAGGTACGGTACGCTGACTTAACGCGTCCCACGCCATAATTTGCAGACGGGTATTTCCCTCAGCTAGATCGTACAGCTGCCGCAGTCGCTTTTGCTCCCAGCCTCTGGAAACCACAGCGCTGTCGTACAAGGTAAACTCCCGGGAGGGAAGAATAGGCGCGTCAATACCCAAGAGGCACTTCAGTTCCTGGGAGATTCGCTTGGCGGCAAGGTCGTCCTGACAGATTACCACCAAAGGCGTATCGCTGTGGGTGTAGAGACCTGCGATGATATGACTGCGATTCACCTGCCCGATTCCGGTAACGGCGGCAGTCTGCCCCTTGGACAGGGTATCCAGCACGGCATTATATTCAGGCATACTTTTTAAGATTTGCAGCAGCTTATTCATACAGCACCTCAAAAGAAAATTTTCTCCACGCAAGAACGCGGAAAGGGGGAAAATACCCCCCTTTCCGTGGTAAAATGACAATATTTACGGCGTAAATCCGTTGTATCGGTTGGCGGTCTCGTAAACGCCCTTTTCCACAATGCAAAGGGCCGCATCGGCTGCATGGGGCAGGGCCGCGTCAATGGCCTTCTGATCTGCCGGGTCAAATCCGGAGAGCACCCAATCCGCCAAATCCTGCTGCTGGTTGGGCTTTGCGCCCACACCGATTTTTACCCGGGGGAATTCTTGAGAGCCCAGTTCCTGAATGATGGACTTAATTCCGTTGTGACCGCCGGCAGAACCGTCAGCGCGAATCCGCAGCCGGCCGGGTTTCAGGGAAATGTCGTCAAACAGCACGATAATCCGGCTGGGCGGTATATTGAAGTAGGCAGACAGCTGCAATACGGAACGCCCTGACAGATTCATAAAGGTCAGCGGTTTCAGAAGATACAGCTTTTTGCCTTTGTAGATAGTCTGTCCGTAAAGACCCTGAAACTTGCTCTTGTCAAGCTTGCAGCCAAGACTCTCTGCGAGAATGTCGATGGCCCTAAACCCGCAGTTGTGCCGGGTATGGGCATATTCCTTTCCGGGATTTCCCAGTCCTGCAATCAGCCAGCTTTCACTTGTTCTTCCAAACACGGCTTAAAACAGGTCGGCGATGGAAGTACCGCCGTGAACGTGGGAAATGGCGCGGGCAAAGATGGGGGCAACATCCAGCTGCTTGATCTTATCGCAGGGGCAGTCCGCAGGTACGGGAATGGTGTTATGCACAACCACTTCCTTGATGGGGGACTTTTGGATGCGCTCAAAGGCAGGGCCGGACAGAACGCCGTGGGTAGCGCAGGCGTAGACTTCCTTGGCACCGCCGACGGTTACCAGCGCCTCCGCTGCATTGCACAGAGAGCCGGCAGTATCAATCATATCGTCATAGAGAATGCAGGTCTTATCCTTTACATCACCGATGACGTTCATAACCTCACACACATTGGCCTTCTGGCGGCGCTTGTCAACAATGGCAAGGCCCATGTGCACCTTTGTGGCGAAGGCACGGGCGCGGGCGACAGAGCCAACGTCCGGGGATACAACCACAAAATCATCGTGGTTGTACTTGTCCTCGGGGAATTTATCCAGATAGTATTTTACGAAAGTGGGATTGCCCAACAGATGATCCACGGGAATATCAAAGAAGCCCTGAATCTGCGCAGCATGCAGGTCCATGGTCAGAATCCGGTCTGCGCCGGCGGCGGTGAGCATATTGGCTACCAGCTTGGCAGAGATGGGGTCGCGGCTCTTGGCCTTTCTGTCCTGACGGGCATAGCCAAAGTAGGGGATAACCGCGGTGATACGGCCTGCGGAAGCGCGGCGGCAGGCATCAATCATAACCAGCAGCTCCATCAGATGGTCATTGACGGGCTTGCAGGTGGACTGGATCAGGAATACGTCTGCGCCACGGACAGTTTCTTCCAGCGTAACGGATACTTCTCCGTCGGAGAAGGTCTGCACAATGCCCTTACCCATATCAAGGTTCAGTTCCCGGCAGACGGTTTCCGCAAAGGCGGGATTGGAGTTACCGCAGAAAATTTTGATGTTCTCACCGTAAGCAATCATCTTTCGAAATACCTCGCTTTATTCATCTATTTCTGCTTATGCACACACCATAAGCCATTATATGGACATTATACCATTAACCACCCTATAAATGCAACACCGAACACAGATAAAATCCAACAAAAAAACAGCCTGCCTTTTGACAACCTTATACCAAACCCACCAATGCTCCGGCAAAATGCCAAGACGAAATTATGTTTGAAATTGTACTTGTACTATGGAGCAGTCCGTGTTATACTATAAAGAAGACTTTTATGGACTTGGAGCAAGCTATGAATGACAAGATAGCCGTGAAAGGCGCAAGAGAAAACAACTTAAAAAACGTAGACGTAACCATTCCCAGAGACAAACTGGTGGTATTTACCGGTCTCTCCGGTTCGGGAAAATCCAGCCTTGCTTTTGATACTATTTACGCAGAGGGTCAGCGCCGGTACGTAGAGAGCCTGAGCGCATACGCCCGGCAGTTTTTGGGGCAGATGGACAAGCCCGATGTGGATGCCATTGACGGACTGTCTCCTGCCATTTCCATTGACCAAAAGACCACCTCCAAGACCCCCCGCTCCACTGTGGGTACGGTAACGGAAATCTACGACTATCTGCGTTTGCTGTGGGCGCGGGTGGGTATTCCCCATTGCCCCAAATGCGGCAAGGAAATTGCCAGACAGACCATCGACCAGATTGTGGATCGGGTGGAAGGCTTGGGCGAGGGAACACGGTTTGTGGTGCTTTCGCCTGTTGTGCGGGAGAAAAAGGGTACCCACACAAAGGTGTTTGAGGATGCCCGGAAGCAAGGCTTTGTACGGGTGCGGGCAGACGGAATTTTGTATGATTTGAGCGAGGAAATCTCTCTTGAAAAGAACAAAAAGCACACCGTCGAGCTGGTAGTTGACCGCCTTGTGATCCGGGAGGGTCAGCGCCGCCGTCTTACCGATTCCATCGAAACCGCTTGCAGCCATTCCGGCGGCGTAGTGATTATCAGCCTGCCGGACAGCGGGGAGGAACTGAGCTTTTCTCAGAATTATGCCTGCGAGGACTGCGGCATCAGCCTGTCCGAGTTAGAACCGCGGATGTTCTCTTTTAACAATCCTGCCGGCGCCTGTCCGGCTTGTACGGGACTGGGTTTCCAGTTGATTGCAGACGAGGACTTGGTAATCCCGGACAAGACAAAGTCTATTTTTGACGGCGCTATTCAGGCATCCGGGTGGAGCAATGCCCGGACAGATTCCATTTTCAGAATGTACTTTGAGGCCCTTGCCCAGAAGTATCACTTTTCTCTCACTGTCCCGGTGCAGGAGCTGTCCCGGGAGGCGCTGGATGTGATTCTTTACGGCACAAAGGGCGAAAAATTAAGAATGACCTATAACCGTGGCAGTGGTATGGGTGTTCTGGAACAGCCCTTCGAGGGCATTCTCAACAACATTAGCCGCCGTTTTCGGGAGACCCAGTCCGATGCTGCCCGGAAGGAGCTGGAAGAATGCATGGCAACAGCGCCCTGTCCTGACTGTCACGGGGACAGGCTTTCCGAGATCGCGCGGGCAGTGACTGTGGGCGGCATCGGCATCATGGACTTCTGCCGTATGAGCATCGCCCAGGCGCAGGAGTTTATGGATAACCTGCATTTGGAAGGCAATATGGTCCTGGTGGCGGCGCAGATTGTCCGGGAGATACAGGCGCGTCTTCGCTTTTTGCAGGACGTGGGCTTGCAGTATTTGACTCTGTCCCGGGCGGCAGCCACCTTGTCCGGCGGCGAGAGCCAGCGAATCCGCTTGGCAACCCAGATCGGCTCTTCCCTGATGGGCGTTTTGTATATTCTGGACGAGCCTTCCATCGGTCTGCACCAGCGGGATAACGATAAACTGCTGGGCACGCTGAAACGTCTGCGGGATTTGGGCAACACCCTGATTGTGGTGGAGCACGACGAGGATACCATGCGGGCAGCGGATTATATTGTGGACGTAGGCCCGGGAGCCGGCTGCCACGGCGGTGAAATTGTCGCTGCCGGTACTTTGGAGGATATTTGCAAAGAACCCCGCTCGTTGACCGGTCAGTATTTGACCGGTGTGAAGAAAATCCCCGTTCCCTCTGCAAGACGGCAGGGAAATGGCAGTTTCTTAACTGTGCAGGGCGCGTCGGAAAATAACCTGAAAGACGTGGATGTGTCCATTCCCTTGGGTACGCTTACCTGCGTAACCGGCGTATCCGGTTCCGGTAAATCCAGCCTGGTCAATGAAGTGCTGAACAAGACCCTTTTGGGAAAACTCAATCACGCCCGTACACGTCCCGGCACCTGTCGCTGCGTCTGCGGTATGGAGCATTTGGACAAGGTTATTGATATTGACCAAAGCCCTATTGGCCGTACGCCCCGTTCCAATCCGGCAACTTACACCGGTGTGTTCAACGATATCCGGGATTTGTTCGCCTCCACTGCCGATGCCAGAATCCGCGGCTACGGCCCCGGCCGATTCTCCTTTAATGTGAAGGGCGGCCGGTGTGAAGCCTGCAACGGCGACGGTTTGGTGAAAATTGAGATGCACTTTTTGGCGGATGTGTATGTGCCCTGTGAGGTATGCCGGGGACAGCGGTATAACCGGGAGACGCTGGAGGTGCAGTATAAGGGCAAGAATATTGCCCAGGTGCTGGATATGACTGCGGAAGAGGCAATGGTGTTTTTTGAAAACCTGCCCAAAATCCACAGAAAGATACAGACCCTTGTGGAGGTAGGCCTTGTCTATGTGAAGCTGGGGCAGTCCAGCACAACCCTTTCCGGCGGTGAAGCTCAGCGTGTGAAGCTGGCAACGGAGCTTGCCAGGGTATCCACCGGCCGCACCATTTATATTTTGGACGAGCCTACCACGGGGCTGCATTCGGCAGATGTGCACAAGCTCATTGATGTACTGAAGCAGCTGGTGGACGCCGGCAACACGGTGCTGGTGATTGAGCATAATCTGGATGTGATTAAAACTGCTGATTATATCATTGATTTGGGACCCGAAGGCGGCGATGAAGGCGGCTATGTGGTTGCCACCGGTACGCCGGAAGAGGTCGCTGCAGTAAAGGGTAGTTACACCGGTGAATATCTGAAGCGATATCTGTAAAAAATCCCTGCCTGGTATCAGGCAGGGGAGAAGTTAATTGATGTTTTCGTAGGAAGCGGGGGGGAGAATTTCCGCCAGCTCCAGCAGCGCCTTGTCCCGGCCGCCGGCGTAGTCACCAATGCGGATGACAGGGGAGTGAACAGCAGAGTCTTGACTGCTTACAATGGCAATGGTCATAGTAACCCGTGTTTCGCTGGGACTGGGATGGTCCACAAGGACAGTGCCCCCATGGGCAGAGGCTGCGGCGCTTACCAGCGTCATGCCCAGACCCAAGCCGTAACGGCTGTCCTCGATGGCCGGTTCCCGACGGTAGCGACTCCAAAAACTGTGGTCGTTCACCGGCTCGGCATTGGGGTTGCACACAGTTAAGCTCAGAAGATTTCCGTTTCTTGTGAGCTTCACATCTACGGTGCTGCCGGCGGGGGAGAATTTCAGCGCGTTGGACAGCAGATTATAAACTGCCCGTTCCAGCTTTTCACTGTTGGCAAGGCCAAATACGGAGATACCGGGACTGGCGTAGGAAATTTCAATGCCGGTGCCGGCGGCGTGGGTCCGGGCCTTCTCCATAATCTCGTCGATCACGGCAATGAGGTCAACAGTCTCCATGCCGCTAAGATGTGGACTGCCGTAGCTGCCCGCATCGGACATGTTGCTGATAACCCGCAGAAGCTGGAACAGACTGTGGTTAAGCTGGTTGGCGTGCTCCCGGACTGCCGGGTCAGCCTCACTTAAATCAGACAGTATGCGGTCAGTAACTGTCATCACATTGGACAAAGGAATCCGCAGCTGCTGGGCAGCCAGCGCAAGCGTCTGCAGCTGATCGTTGTCGCTGTCCTGCATAATAAAGAACACATCACATTCTCTGGTACGGGCAACACCTGCATTGCAGGGAAGTCCCCCAATTCGAATGGTCAGATACAGGCATCCGCTTTCAAATTTCTCGTAAGCGTCGCGGTGCTCTGTTACAATCTCCCGCACATCCATACCAATACGGAGCATGCGGTTTTCCGCGGCGGTATTCAGCGCCGCAACAACGCCGTCTTTTACGCAAAAGGCAGGACGATCCACCAGACTCAGCCACGGGAACATCAGATTTTCAGTTTCCATATTGTTTCTCCTCCTGCCATATCTTGTGTAAAAGCGGGAAAATCTTTCGCTTTTTTATACACTATTTCTATTCTAACGAATTCTTTCCAAAATAGCAAGAAAAATCCACGAATGGAGTGAAAATATGTCGATTCATGCCGGGCACAGGCAGAGATTAAAGGACCGCTTCCGCCGGGAGGGGCTGGATAATTTTGATGAGCTGTATGTTTTGGAGCTGCTGCTCTTTTACGCCATTCCCCAAAAGGATACCAATCCCTTGGCGCACCGTCTGTTGGACCATTTCGGCTCGCTATCCGGTGTATTGGGCGCCAGTGCTGACGAATTGGAGAAGGTTGAGGGTGTGGGCAAAAATGCCGCAACCTTTCTGTCTCTGATCACACAGGTGTGCCGATACTATCAGGTGAAGCGCACTGAGCCGGGTGAGATTCTCCGGACCATTGACCAGTGCGGCAATTATCTGATGCCCCACTTCATCGGCAGGGAAAATGAAACCGTTTTCATGCTGTGCCTGGACGCGAAGTGCAAGGTTATCTGCTGCAAAATGGTGGGAGAGGGCAGCGTGAATTCCGCCAATATTCCCATCCGCCGGGTGGTGGAAATGGCCCTTGCTGCCAATGCAACCACCGTGGTGCTTGCGCACAATCACCCCAGCGGATTGGCAATCCCATCGGCTGACGATGTGCAGACCACCCACCGGGTGGCAGCAGCGCTGGCTGCGGTGGAAATATCCCTTGCGGACCATATTGTGGTGAGTCAGAACGATTTTGTGTCCATTGTGCAGTCTCAGTATTATAAGCCACAGGATGCCTATATTCAATAAACCAAGTGAGGAGGGTCGTCTATGTCTGCTGACCGTTTTGAACTGGTATCAACCTATAAGCCTATGGGCGACCAGCCGGAAGCCATTGCAAAGCTGACCCGCGGTGTGGAGTTGGGTCTGCGGGAGCAGACACTGCTGGGTGTCACCGGCTCCGGCAAAACCTTTACCATGGCAAATATCATTGCCAATGTGAACAGACCTACCCTGGTGCTTGCTCACAATAAAACCCTCGCCGCCCAGCTTTGCAGCGAGTTCCGGGAGTTCTTTCCCAATAATGCGGTGGAGTATTTCATCAGTTATTACGATTACTACCAGCCGGAGGCTTATATCGCCCATACAGATACCTATATCGAAAAAGATTCTGCCATTAACGAGGAGATTGACCGCCTGCGCCACAGCGCCACATCAGCTTTGTTTGAGCGGCGGGATGTGATTGTGGTGTCATCGGTGAGTTGTCTGTACGGACTGGGTGACCCCATTGATTACAAGAGCATGGTAATCTCCCTGCGGGTAGGACAGCAGCACCCGCTGGACAATGTGCTGCGGAAGCTGGCAGAGATTCGCTACGAGCGAAATGATATTGATTTTTCACGAAACAAGTTCCGTGTCCGGGGAGATACCCTGGAGGTATATCCTGCATACTGGTCGGGTAGGGCAATCCGAGTGGAGTTCTTTGGCGATGAGGTGGACAGAATCTCGGAGATCAATGCTGTTTCCGGTATGACCGAGCGCTACCTTGACCATGTTGCTATTTATCCTGCCAGCCACTATGTGGCATCCCGGGAGAAAATGGAACGGGCAATGAACGAAATCCGCAAGGAGTGCGATCAGCAGGTTGCTTACTTTAGTTCGCAGAACAAGCTTTTGGAGGCGCAGCGGATTGCCCAGCGTACAGCCTATGACCTGGAAATGCTTACGGAAATCGGCTTCTGTACGGGAATTGAGAACTACTCCCGTGTGATTCAGGGCCGTGCGCCGGGCACACCGCCCACCACGCTGCTGGACTATTTTTCTGAGGACTTTCTGTTGTTTGTGGACGAGAGTCATGTGACGCTGCCCCAGTGCCGCGCCATGTATGCAGGCGACAGAAGCCGGAAGGATGCCCTTGTAAACTACGGTTTCCGCCTGCCCTCTGCCTATGACAACCGCCCTTTGAATTTCAGCGAGTTTGATTCCAAGCTGAATCAGGTTGTATATGTTTCTGCCACGCCCGGAGAATATGAGCAGACCCGCTCTGGACAGACAGTGGAGCAAGTTATACGCCCCACTGGACTTTTAGACCCGAAAGTGGAGGTAAGACCCATTGATGGGCAGATAGATGACCTGATAGGGGAGATTAATGCAAGAGCCGCCCGGGACGAGCGGGTGCTGGTTACCACACTGACCAAGAAGATGGCGGAGGACCTGACGGTGTACCTGCAGAAGGCGGGAATCCGGGTCCGGTATATGCATGCGGATATCGGCGCTATGGAGCGTATGGAGATTATCCGGGATTTGCGCATGGCAAAATTTGATGTTCTGGTGGGTATCAATCTACTCCGGGAGGGATTGGACCTGCCGGAGGTGAGTCTGGTAGCCATTCTGGACGCGGATAAGGAGGGCTTCCTCCGGTCTGAAACCAGTCTGATTCAGACCATCGGCCGTGCCGCCCGGAACGCAGACGGCCTTGTGATTCTGTATGCTGACCACATTACTGCCTCTATGCGCACAGCCATGGATGAAACCAAGCGCAGACGGGAGATTCAGAACGCCTACAATGAGGCAAACGGGATTGTGCCCAAAACCGTTGTGAAATCTGTCCGGGATTTGATAGAAATTTCTTCTCC
Organism: Faecousia sp.; assembly: GCA_045540155.1. Classification (GTDB taxonomy): domain Bacteria; phylum Bacillota; class Clostridia; order Oscillospirales; family Oscillospiraceae; genus Faecousia. The sequence continues at coordinate 80,462 of JAZQGT010000035.1, read as the reverse complement.
CACAGCAGAGCGAAAGGGGCGCACTGGCGTGAAGATGACGAGAGCCGAGAAGGACCGGGAGATTGCAAGACTGGAAAAGCAGATGAAGGAAGCTGCCCGTATGATGGAATACGAATATGCCGCTGTCCTGCGGGATCAAATCATCCAACTCCGGGGAGAAAAGTAAACAGAGACATGTTGATGATCGTAGGGGCGATTCGTGAATCGCCCCTACGGATTTTTGTTATTCGCCAATATATTGAAACCGGGGGCCGTGGTAGCCGTCCTTGTCCACAATTTCGTTCCACATAGACGCGGGACGGACCCACAGGCCGCCACTGTCATACAATGCTTGATAGACGACCATGGGCTCCAGGGTCTCGGAATGGCTGGCAATGCCCAGAACCATATATTCTTTGCCTTTGAAATGACGGTATTTTCCGGTTTTGATTTCCATGCTGAATTCCTCTTGAAAACCGCGCCGGAATATCCGGCGCGGTAGTATTTAAGCGGGAACGTTTCCGCGGGTGGTGTCCAGAACCGAGGAGGCGTCAAACAGGTTTGCGAACCAATCGGCATGGTGTGCCAGACTGGAGCCTGTCACAAGGATACGGCCCTGCCGTACATAGTTGTCTGTGATAGTAGCCCAAGGCTGACCGTCCTCACAGAATCCCAGATAGTACCGGAAACCGGTATCATACAGCGCCTGATACTTTTCACCGGAGTAGGTGGGGTCGTCGGTGATATCCGTCAGCTGAGCGTATGCCAGAATGTCGATATTACCCAAAATGGGAACCACCTCATTGGTCCAGCCAATCAAATCATTTTTGATTTGTGTTACACTGCTGTCACCGTAGGGGATATTTTCGTAGGTGTAGCAGGCCAGAGTATAGCCGTTTTTCCGCAGTGCATTGGCAACAGCGGTGGCATCGTTAATCGCCTTCCGGTATTCCGCATCTCCGAAGGTGTCTGCAGCGCCGGCATGGGTGCGGTAGCCGAACAGACCGTTATAGCCGGTCAGCGCCAAGGTTGCCTTTGCGCCCTGATAGGAGAAGTCGGGGTGTTTCTTAACAAAGTCCTCCAGTATGGGCACCAGGTCGAAAGCACCGGTGACGGTTGCTCCGGATGCGTCTACCATCTCGTTGGTGAAGTTGGTGCCGTCCCACAGAAGCTTGCTGGCAAAACCGCCGCCCTTGGCGTCGGCCACCTTATTGCCGTCGCTGTCGATGAGGTAATAGTTGTAGTTCACGTTGGTCTGGGTCAGCATAATGGGTTTCTTACCATTGGGCAGGTAAAGGGTCTTGGCTTTGTAAACCACTGTCCCGTCGGGTTTTGTCTCAGTATCCACAAAATCGTACAAGTCCACCAAAATATAGCCGTTTTCGTAAAGCTGCTGGAGAATCTTGGAAAATTCTTCGGTGGTGATGAAGTTGCGGTTAATGGAATAGCCGTAGGTTTCGTGAGAATATCCGCGGGCAGGGTCGGCAATGAGAAGCTGGAAGGACAGATTCACAATCTTGCTGGGATCATCCCACGCAACAAGGGCCTTAAAGGCGGCTTCATATCGCAAAATTGTTTCGTTGAGCTGCGGGAACTGGCTGAAATCGCCCCCAAAACCGTTGAGCAGGTCAATAGCGCCCTGATAATCATAGCCGGCAGCCAATACTTCTGCCTGCGCAATCAGGCTTTGCACTTCCTGCTCCAGGCGCGCCTGCTCTTCCGCAAGAGAGGAGGATGCAGCAATGCTCGCGGCTGTCTCAGCTTTGTTCTTTTGAACAGCTCTTACAATGGAACCGATGATGAATACAAGAATCAGAACCAATGCCACGCCTGCAATGATAACAGGAAGGTAGGTTTCTTTGAAAATCTGTACCTTGCTGCGCTTTCTGCGCCGGGGATTTACCGGCCGGTTGGATTCGCTATATTGATCTTCCATGTATTATGCCACCTTTCTTGCGTATATATTTGATAATATTATATCGGCAAATATTGTAAAAAGCAAGAAAAATCCTGCAAATGCAAAACAACCCGGATTATTGTATCCGGGTTGCGTGCGTTATACATATTTTATGACGATTTGTCCGAAGCTGACACCGCCGGAAAGCTGAATCTGTCCTTCCGGCGTTTCGTCCGGGGTACCTTGGATATCCAAGGCGCCAAAGGCGGTGGAATGCTCGGCAATCACACGGAAACGTTTCGGCACGATAAACCGCAGCTCACCAAAGCTGCAGGCGGCGTCAATCTCACAGTCAGGTGCCAGTTCTTTAACCGCTGTTAAATCTATGCAATAATCGCCGAAACTGACGGAAACCTCACCGTCACAAAGCCGGTCAAGCATTACAACCTGCGTGTATTCGCCGAAGCTGGCGGCGTATGTAAAGGAGTCGTCATCACAGGTGTAATCGTTGCGCATTTTCTTGCCGCCCGGAATGTTAATTTTGATTTTTGGTTTCTTAGCTTTCTTGAAGGCATCAGCGAGCAGGCAGACACCAAAGGAAATAATCAGCACTGCCCAAATCATCTTCCCGTCCAGATCAAACTGAAATTGGAATATCTTACTTGCCAGCGCATAGCCACCAAAGAGGATACACCCCAGCGGGAAGAAGGCAAAACGGTGCATGAGACCCCATATACCGAAAATCAGAATGGAGGTGGGCCACATAATCTCCCACAGGGAAAGCTGCCAATTCAGCACTTGGGACAGAAGATACAGTACACCAACGGCAAGTACAGTCACTGCAAAGCCCACAGCATCCCGCCGTCCGCTGTCCCAGCGGAATTCAAAATTGCCCTTTTGCAGGTGAATCCCTTCGCTTTCAATCTCTTCCACCACTTCTGCTTCGTGGGTTTTAGGGGCATTGTGCCCCAACAGCTCGTCGGTGCTGATGCCAAAGATTTCCGCCAGCTTTGGCAGCACCCAGATGTCCGGACAGGACTGGTCATTTTCCCACTTGCTTACCGCCTGTGCGGTGATACCTAATTTTTCCGCCAGCTGGTCCTGGGTCAGTTTCATTCGTTTGCGGTTTTCCGCAATTCGTTTTCCAAGGGTTTGTTCCATATCGACACCTCCGTGTGTTTGCTGAGACCATTATGCCATAATCCGGCGCAAAAAGCTATCAATTATTCGTTAAATTCCAAAAAGCAGCTGTTCAACGGGAGGTTGAGTCCGATCCAACCTGCGGTTTAGCGCTTTTTACTTGCAAAAAGGGACGTGATGGAGTATTATGGGTGCATATATGGAATGAGGAGAATTGCTATGGAGAAGATAGCCAGCTTTACCGTTGACCATGTCCGCCTGCAGCCGGGCTTGTATGTTTCCCGGCAGGACCGGGTAGGCAGTGAGACGGTTACCACCTTTGACCTGCGGCTGACAAGCCCCAATGAAGAGCCGGTGATGAACACTGCAGAAATCCATACTATAGAGCATCTGGCGGCGACGTACCTGCGCAATGAGCCTGTGTGGAAGGAGAAGGTGCTGTATTTCGGCCCGATGGGCTGCAGAACAGGCTTTTATCTGCTGCTGGCTGGGGCGTACACCTCCCGGGATGTGCTGCCGCTGGTAAGGGATTGCTTCCGGTTCATTGCTGACTTCCAAGGAGAAATACCGGGTGCCAGCGCAAGAGACTGCGGCAACTTTTTGGATATGAATTTGCCTATGGCAAAGTACTGGGGCAGAAAATACAGCGCGCTGCTGGATACTGCTGACGAGAGCCGACTGACCTATCCGGAGGAGACAGTATGAAATTGGGAATTATCGGTGCTATGGATGTGGAAGTAGCAACCCTGAAAGAAAAAATGCAGAACAAGACGGAAAAAACCGTTGCAGGCAGCGTTTTTTGTGAGGGAATGTTGGAAAATCTGCCCGTTGTTGTGGTGCAGTGCGGCGTGGGAAAGGTTAATGCAGCCTTATGCGTCCAAGCTCTCTGCGACTGCTTTGGGGTTACCCATATTGTTAATACCGGTGTTGCCGGATCTCTGGATAACAGGCTGGATATTGGTGATTTTGTCATCAGCCGGGACGCGGTTTATCACGATTTTGACTGCCACGTTATCAATCCTGCTTATGTGGTGGGTCAGGTGCCGGGTCTGCCTGTGCGGGCGTTTCCGGCGGATAGAGAGCTGATGGATATGGCGTTTTCCGCCGCGGAAGCTGTCTGCCCGGGACACGCCCATGTAGGCACTGTGGCAAGCGGTGACCAGTTTGTCTGTCAAAAGGAACAGAAGCAGACCATCATTGCCAACACAAATGCATTGTGTACGGAAATGGAGGGCGCTGCCATCGCTCATGGCGCATGGCGAAACGGTGTGCCTTTTGTGGTCATTCGCGCCATTTCGGACAAAGCAGATGATTCCGCGGAAATGGATTACCCCACCTTTGAGGCAATCGCCGCCCGGCGGTGCGCAGAGGTTACACAGGCCATGGCAAAAGCCCTGGCAGAAGGCATGTAAAAAAGTGAGGGTCAATGACCCTCACTTTTTTGTTAGAGCGGAATTTCCCGAAGCATGTCATAAAGCCCCTTCGCCCAAAGCTCGCAGCCTTTTGCATTGGGGTGGCCGCCATGCTTGGCATAATGCAGGCCCTTTTCTTCGTCGCCCAGAATCGGCACACAGTCGAAGACCACCGCCTTTTTGGATAGGACATTTTGGATAAACGCGTTTACTTTCTCCCATTTAATCCGGTGGATTTCTATGTAGTCAAAGGGCGGAACGGTCTGAATAATGACCTTTATGCCGTTTTCTTTGAGAATGTTGACAATCCGCTCCAGATTCTCGGCAATCTGACCGTCTGTGAAGCCCTGCCGGATGTCGTTGACACCGTAGCACAGGAACACCACGTCCGACTGCTTGGCCTTAAATAACCAAGCGCCGTCGGTGGCGGCATCGTCCGCACGACCGCAGCCAAGACCTATGTTCCAGTAGGCGTTGTCTTCACCCAGCATGTCTGCAATAAGGGCATTCCAGTGGGTGTAGCTGTTGGGGACAGTACCGATGCCCTGGGTAATAGAGTCACCCAAGAAGGTGATGCGGCGTTTTACCTGCCGGTCGCAGCCAACCATATTGGGTACAGGCAGGTTTTTAGAGGGAATCCACTGTCCGTTCTCACAGACAAAGGTGGGGAGAATGGACTCGGGGTGGCAGGGGAGCATGTTGCCGCTGAAAGCGATTTCAACGCACAGAAACTGCCCCTTTTTGATATCAAGCAGCACTTCGTCCGTGCAGAAAAATTCTCCCGGCATAACCGTCTTGGTTGGGCTGCCGTTGAAGGTCACAGGCGTGAGATCAAAAACCTCCGCCATTTCCTTACAGTCGCAGGCATCGCAGACACCAAGGCGCATACTGTGGATCTGCCACTGGTCGCAAATGAGGTTATCGTGGCCGCTTTGGAAGGTAGAATCGATTATGTTGGAAAACAGCAGGGAATAGTTGAACTTACCGCCCTTAAAGATTTTATAAAAGACGCGGCCGGTTGTAACGGCGCTGCTGTCCTCGGGTTTGAAATAGTACTGATTTCCGGTACCACCAAGGGTATTGGACACATATTTCTCGAAAAATTCCATAATACACATTCCTTATCTGTTTGGATTTCTAATGTCTAAACTATATGACTTGCCGCTGAAAGTCAAGCATTATTTGCGGAGTGAGAGGGATCTGTTTGCATTTTTGCTTTGCAAAAATAAATGTTCGGCTCCGTCAAGCCGTCGCCGGCAACGCTCGTCCGCGTTGCATTGAATTATTCAAATCCCACTCACAGGCATAAAAGCAGCACACCGTACGGTGTGCTGCTTTTATGGCGGAGTGAGAGGGATTTGAACCCTCGCGCGCTGTTTAGACGCCTACTCCCTTAGCAGGGGAGCCCCTTCGGCCTCTTGGGTATCACTCCGAATCAAAAGAAATATTCTTTTGTGCCAAGCCATTCTATCACGGTGCACATGGTTTGTCAAGCCTATTTCAAAAAGAATAGCCCCTTTCCGGGGCGCTGTTCTTATTTGCCGTTTTCCACATACAATGTTCCATACATTGGAATTTGAGGTGGTACTATGGAACATATAACCAACGAAATTACACTCCGGGGTTCTTTGCAGGCGCTTCCCCAATTTTCCCACGAAAATCACGGCAAACGGTTCTTCCGTTTCTTTCTGGAAGTGCCCCGGCTGTCCGGTACGGTGGATGTCCTGCCGGTGGTGGCGGAGGAGCAGGTTCTGGGTCAGCTTGACCCCTCTGCTGGCGCGATGCTGACGGTTAAGGGACAGGTGCGCTCTCACAATCAGCGTGCTGACGGAGTGCGCCACTTGCTAATTTTTGTGTTTGCCTCAGCGGTCACAGCAGAGGACGGTGAACCTATCAATGAGGTGATTTTGGAGGGACCTCTGTGCCGGGAGCCTACCTACCGGCTGACCCCCTTGGGCAGAGAGATTTGCGATGCCATGCTGGCAGTGCCCCGGGCATTTCACCGGGCGGATTATCTGCCCTGTATCCTGTGGGGGAGGATTGCGCAGGAGGTGTCCCGGTGTCACACAAGGGATGTGATTGCCATACAGGGCCGGCTGCAAAGCCGTATCTATACCAAGCTGACGGAAGACGGTCCCCAGGAGCGTACCGCCTATGAGGTTTCCGCACTGACTGCGGAACTGGTCGAAGGGGATATGTACTGACCAAGCCGGGCGGCGGAAAAAGCTCCGCCGCACCAAAGCCACGCGGACCTCGCGGCCTGCGGATATTCTATCATATCCCAATGGAGTTTGTCTTGTTCCTTGTAATTCCCTCTTTTCTTGGAGAAAAATATATGCTAAAATGGGGAAAATGAGGGAGGGAACAGTATGAAAGAAAAGGTTCGCGCGGTTATTTCCGCGCTGCAGGTGCGCTATCCCGACGCCCTGTGCGCGCTGCACTATAAAAAGGATTATGAACTGATGATTGCGGTGCGGCTGTCTGCCCAGTGTACCGATGCCCGGGTGAATCTGGTGACACCGGCGCTGTTTGCGGCATACCCAACGCTGGAAGCGCTGGCAGGCGCTGATATTGCGGATATAGAGAAGTACATACATTCCTGCGGATTTTATCGGCAGAAGGCGAAGGACATCGTGCTTGCCTGTCAGATGCTGTTGACAGAGTACGACGGCAAAGTGCCCGATACCATGGAAAAACTCCTGCGTCTGCCCGGTGTTGGACGGAAAACTGCCAATTTGCTGCTGGGTGACCTTTACGCAGAGCCGGGCAGTGTGGTCTGCGATACCCATTGTATGCGGATATGCGAGCGTTTGGGACTGAGTAAGGGCAGAGACCCGGAGAAGGTAGAAAAACAGCTCCGGGTTGTCCTGCCGCCGGAGGAGAGCAGTGATTTCTGCCACCGGATTGTGCTATTCGGCAGGGAAATCTGCACCGCCCGTTCCCCTAAATGTCAAGAGTGTCCTCTAGCAATGTACTGTGACGCAATCAATAAGGGTTAATAAATCCCCCTTGTCCGAATAGACTTGGACAAGGGGGTGTTTTCTTGAGTAAGAAACTTCCGATATTTTATAATGCGCTGTTACTGACCGGTGTAAATTTGCTTTTGCGATTGGTGTCCACCGGCTTTCAGGTATATTTATCGGGAAAAATCGGCGCTGCCGGAATCGGTCTTTTACAGCTGGTGATGTCGGTGGGCGGTCTTGCCATGACTGCCGGAATTGCCGGTATCCGCACAGCAACCATGTATTTAACGGCGGAGGAGCTGGGCAAACACCACCCGGAGAATGTGCGGTGGGTGCTTTCCGGCTGTATCCGGTACAGCTTGCTCTGCAGCGGTGCGGTGGCGGCGCTGATATGTATTTTCGCGCCCGGAATTGCCACCGGCTGGATAGGGGAAAGTGCCGTTGAGGGCGCGGTGCGCCTGTTTGCGTTTTTTCTGCCGGTGAACTGTCTGTGCGGGGTGATGGTGGGGTATTTTACCGCTGCCAACCGGATCGCCACGTTAGCTGCTGTGGAGGTAGGGGAGCAGGTGTGTTCTATGGGACTGACCGTGGCGCTTTTACAGTTCTGGGCGGGGGGAGATCCGGTGCGGGCCTGCGCAGCCGTGGTAATGGGCAGCGGATTCAGCGGCTGTTTTACCCTTTTGTGCCTGCTGTATTTGCGGCAGCGGGAAAATGCAGCGGTTGGCAAGCGGATTCCGGTTCGCCGGAGACTTCTGCGTACTGCAGTTCCGCTGGCGCTGGCAGATGACTTAAAGTCCGGTATTTCCACTGCGGAAAACTTAATGGTACCCAAACGGCTTGCCCTCTGCCAAAAAATCGGCAATCCCCTGGCTGCATTCGGGATGGTCTGCGGCATGGTGTTTCCGGTTCTGATGTTTCCGGTGGCGATTCTCTTTGGCCTTGCAGAGCTGTTGATTCCGGAGCTTGCCCGGTGCGCCGCTGCAGGCAGTCAAACCCGAATCCGGTATCTGGCAAAACGCAGTCTGCGGCTGGCTATGGTTTATGGCTGCCTGTTCTGCGGTATTTTGTTTTTGCTCAGTGAGGAGCTGTGTCTGTGGCTATACGATAGTCGGGACGCGGGCGTGTACCTGCGGCGCTTTGCGCTTCTTGCCCCCATGCTCTATTGCGATGCCATTACCGATGCCATGATTAAGGGTCTGGGGCAGCAGACTGCCTGTGTGCGGTATAATATTCTGACATCAGTGCTGGACGTGGTATTTTTGTATCTTTTGCTGCCGGTTTACGGCATGGAGGGGTATTTTGTCAGCTTTCTGGTTACCCACCTGATTAACTTTGCATTAAGTGTCCGCAGACTCTTGAAATTAACCGGCAGACTGATTTCGCCGCTTGCGCCGTTTTCTACAGCGCTGGCAACAGGACTTTCCATATCTCTTGCGGGACTGCTCCCCAATCCCATTGCCTGCGGCGCAGCTTATATATTGCTGTTGGGGAGTTTTTTATATTTGTTCCGCGTGGTCAGCCGGGAGGATATTTTCTGGGTAAAAGGTCTCGTACATAAGAAATGACCGTCTGGGAAACTCAACCGGCGGTTGCGTTTTATAAAACTATCCAGTTCTACCAATCGAACCAAACCTATGCTATAATTCAGTTACAAAGTACTTTGAGATTACTACAAGGTGGGATGACAATGCTGAATATTGGAGATAAGATTAAATCTTTAAGAAAGCAACAGGACGTTACACAAGAAAAATTAGCTGCGTACTTAAGTATATCTTATCAGGCTGTGAGCAAGTGGGAAAATGGAACGGCGCTGCCGGATGTAACACTCATTCCCGGAATTGCTAATTTCTTCGGTGTATCCGCGGATGAACTGCTTGGAATGAAAGACACAGAGGAAACTGAAGAACTCAAAGAATTCGGGAAGATACACGACGAAAATCTCTGTTCGGGAAAGATATACGACAACATTGTATTAAGCCGTAAAGTGTTGGAGAAATACACCCGCAATTACCAATGGATGATGAATTTGGCTCAATCATTATGCATGTATAATGATACAAAAGAACACAATAAATACAGTGAAGAACATGATTTTCGCGGTGAATCGATTCGCCTGTGTGAGCGGGTGCTGGAAGATTGTACTGAAGAGTCTGTTCGGCACAGAGCTATACAGAACCTGTGTATAGAATATCCCAAAGTCGGCAAAAAGGAACAGGCAATTAAGCTGGCTATGGATATGCCGGATATGTATTTGTGTAGGGAAATTCTATTGTCCCATATTTATGAAGGGGAAGAACACATAGAAATATTGCAACATATCTTGCTGAAGTTCCTTAGGATGTGCGCAGATTTTATATGTTTGCTTATACAAGATCCGCATATGGGCAAAGAAATGACGGTACAACAGAAAATAGAATGTATGGAAACTGCTTGTAACTTGCTGAATTTTGTGTTTAAGGAAGATGAAGAAACAGATGGCCATAACAGTATGTTTTATCTCATTCGGTTATCAAAATTGTGGTGTGAGCAGGGAAACGCAGATATGGCAATGGAAACACTGTTGCAGGCCGAAAAGGCTGCAAGAAGCTATGACAGGTGGGCCAGTTCCCCTGAAGCAACAAAATATAAGTCTGTTTTGCTTAACCGTTGTGTCAATAATCCGAAAAGTATTGGGAAAAACTACGAATGCACAGAATTGGATATATTCCGAAGAGAAATGAAAGACAAGCAATTTGACGTTATCAGAGATACGGATGCCTTCCAAAATTTATTGAAAATATTGCAAGAAGATTAAAACAGCATATTGAAAGTTTTCGGCGGGAGCAAGCCCTCGCCCTACAAATATGTCAATGACTGTATCGTAGGGCGGGGGTTTACTCCCGCCGTTTTATCGAATTTACTCTTTTATAGTGCTTTCAATACTTCCAACAAAAATTCCCAGGTGCGTTTGGTGGAGGCGATTTCCAGCCGCTCCCGGCTGGTGTGGATGTCCTTCATATTCGGGCCAATGGACACGCAGTCCAGTCCCGGCAGTTTTTCACTTAAAAGTCCGCACTCCAGTCCTGCGTGGATTGCCACAACCTCCGGCGCTTTGCCGTACATGTCCGTATATACACGAACCATGGTGTCTCTTAATTTGGAATCCTTTTTGTACTCCCAAGCCGGGTATTCCCCGCGGATATTGCACTGACACTCATAAAAATTTGACAGTTCCTTCAGCTTGTTCAGCAGTTCCGCTTTCTCTTTTTCCACACTGCTGCGCACCGCCCATGTCAGATGCAGGGCATCATCCAGCTTCAAGACACCTAAGTTAAGACTGGTCTGTACCAATCCGTCAATGTCCTGACTCCAGGACTGGACACCGTTGGGCGCGGCGTTGAGCAGGCCGATTACCTTGGCTGAGCACTGGGAAGTCAGAGCATTACCGCCCAAAGCGTCCACATCATCGCCCCGGATAATTACATTGGGCTCGTCAAACTGCTCCCGGATTTCCTTTTGCAGCTGTTCTGTAATTTCGTTGATTCGCTCAATGTACATACCCAGCGCAACGAAGGTAACCTCGCAGGAGCGGGGGATTGCATTGTCCTTTGCGCCACCGGCCAGCTTGGTGATACATACGGGCATCAGTTTCTGCACCCGTCCAAGCAGCTCGCCCATAACCTTGTTGGCATTTGCCCGGTTTTTATGGATCTCCACACCGGAGTGACCGCCCTGCAAGCCCTCCACAGTCAGCCTCACGCAAGGACCGTATACCGCCCGGCGGGTAACAGGCATGGACACCGTGGCTTTTGCGCCGCCGGCGCAGGAAACGGTAAAGATACCCTCCTCCTCGGAGTCGATGTTCAGCATGGTACGACCCTTAAGTTCAGACAAATCAATGCCGGTTGCGCCGTCCATTCCCGTTTCCTCGTCCACGGTGATAATCACCTCCAGAGGCGGGTGGGGGATAGTGGGATCTCCCAGCAGGGCAAGGGCATAGGCGATAGCAATGCCGTCGTCGCCGCCAAGAGTTGTGCCGTTGGCAAACACATAAGTGCCGTCGTGGGTGATATCCAACCCCTGGGTGTCCATGTTAATGGGGCAGTCGACGTCCTTTTCACAGACCATATCCATGTGACCCTGAATAATCACCGGCTCGTGATCCTCATAACCGCAGGTGCCTTCGCCGAAAATCAGTACATTATTCAATGCATCCTGTTCGCAGCGGAGATTGTGTTCTTTAGCAAAGGATACCAGATAATCACTGATTTGCTTTGTGTTTCCGGAACCGTGGGGGATAGAACAGATTTTTTCAAAATAAGTAAATACTGCCTTGGGTTCCAAACCGGAAAGTTTTACAGCATTCATTACAGACGCTCCTTTATTTGCATTTGCGGCTATTCTATCATAAAGGGGCAAGAAAGTCTATAAAAAAAGGGGTGCGTTTGAAACGCACCCTGTAAGCAATTTACTTTCTGCGGAAGGATTTGCAGTCAGTGCACTGGTCCATGGTAGGATTACCCTCGTGGGTGCCCACCATAATACGCTCCAAAGCGCAGTAATTCACATCCTGGCAGTGGTTTGCGCACTGATGAACGGTACATTCAATGCTCTTGTTTGCATGGCAGTCCATAATGAGTTCCTCCTTTTGTTTGTGATAGGCTTATTATGCTTCGATTTTTCTTTGGTATACACGCTGTTTGTAATTGACAATTTCAGCAGCAACCATTATAATAGTTGCGGAAAATGCTATATTTTAGCTTTTAGAAAAGAAAGGAAAATTTGCCATGATTTATAGTGCAGAAGTACAGAATATGTGCTCCGTGGCCAAGGGTGCCTACCACGGTCCCGCTCCCATCCCCGAAGAGGGCAAGTGGGTACAGGCCAAGCAAATCTCTGATATCAGCGGTTTTACCCACGGTATCGGCTGGTGCGCTCCCCAGCAGGGCTGCTGTAAGCTGACCCTGAATGTAAAGGAGGGTATCATTGAGGAGGCCCTGGTGGAAACTCTGGGCTGCTCCGGTATGACCCACTCCGCAGCAATGGCTTCCGAGATTCTCATTGGTAAGACCTTGCTGGAGGCTCTGAACACCGACCTGGTGTGTGACGCTATCAACACCGCTATGCGGGAGCTGTTCCTGCAGATCGTTTACGGACGTACCCAGTCCGCATTCTCTGAGGACGGCCTGGCAGTAGGCGCATCTCTGGAAGACCTGGGTAAGGGTCTGCGCAGCCAGGTTGGCACCATGTTTGCCACCGCTGCCAAGGGTCCCCGTTATCTGGAAATGGCCGAGGGCTATGTTACCCGTCTGGCTCTGGATGAGAACAACCTGATCACCGGCTATGAGTTCATCAATCTGGGCAGAATGATGGACTTCATCAAGAAGGGCGACGATGCAAACGAGGCGCTGAAGAAGGCAAAGGGCTCCTACGGCCGCTTTGCTGACGCTGCCAAGTACATCGACCCCCGCCACGAATAAGAGGAGGACGCAAATATGGCTTTGTTTGAAGGTTACGAAAGAAAAATTGACAAAATCAACGGTGTCCTCGCACAGTACGGTCTGAATTCCGTTGAGGAGTGCCGTGAACTCTGCACCGCCAAGGGCTTCGACCCCTACGAAATCGTAAAGGGCATTCAGCCCATCGCTTTCGAGGACGTTGCCTGGGCATACTGCGTTGGCGCTGCCATTGCTATGAAGAAGGGCGTTAAGACTGCCGCCGAGGCTGCTGAAGCCATCGGTATCGGCTTGCAGGCATTCTGCATTCCCGGCTCCGTTGCTGAGGACCGCAAGGTCGGCATTGGCCACGGCAACCTGGGCGCAATGCTGCTGCGGGACGAGACCAAGTGCTTTGCATTCCTGGCTGGCCACGAGTCCTTTGCCGCTGCTGAGGGCGCGATCGCCATTGCCCGCTCCGCTAATAAGGCTCGTAAGGAGCCCCTGCGGGTTATCCTGAACGGTCTGGGCAAGGACGCTGCCCAGATTATCTCCCGGATCAACGGCTTCACCTATGTGAAGACCCAGTTCGATTACTACACCGGCGAGCTGAAAATTGTGGAGCGCATCCCTTACTCCAAGGGCGAGCGCGCCGCTGTTAACTGCTACGGCTGTGATGACGTCCGCGAGGGCGTTGCTGTTATGCGTTACGAGGGTGTTGACGTTTCCATTACCGGCAACTCCACCAATCCCACCCGCTTCCAGCATCCCGTTGCCGGCACCTACAAGAAGGAGTGCATGGAGAATGGCCGCAAGTATTTCTCTGTTGCTTCCGGCGGCGGCACCGGCCGTACCCTGCACCCGGATAACATGGCAGCAGGTCCTGCTTCCTACGGCATGACCGACACCATGGGCCGTATGCACGGTGATGCCCAGTTTGCCGGTTCTTCCTCCGTCCCTGCCCACGTGGAGATGATGGGCTTCCTGGGCGCAGGTAACAACCCCATGGTCGGTATGACTGTTTCCGTGGCTGTTGCTGTGGAAGAGGCGCTGAAGTAAGCAAAAGAATACACCATATAAAAACAGAGCGGATTTTCATCCGCTCTGTTTTGTTTGCAGAAAGGCTTAGTCGTCTTCAACCAGCCGGGTCTTTCCAAGGGCTGCTTTGTGGTAGTAGATGGCAGTAAGCAGACTGCAGAGGATCCAACCGGCAGGGTAACTTAATGCGATGGGAATTACTTCGTTGCATATTCTGGACATGAAAAACAGGTAAACCTGCCGGAACAGCACAAAGGACGCCAGCATAATATACATGGATGCCCGGCTGTTGCCTGCGCCACGCAGGGCGCTGGCATAAATCTGATTGAAACAGCACAGCAGATAAAAAGGCGTCAGCAAATGCAAAAACAGAGTGCCGTGTTCTACCACTTCGGGCTTGCTGTTGAGGAATGCCACGATATTCGGCGCAAAAATCATCACCGGCACCATCATAATGGCAGTGGCAGAAAGGGAAATGATCACCGAGCGGGTAACGCCCTGCCGTGCCCGTGCAATCTGATTTTTACCCAGATTCTGACCTACAAAGGTTGTGGTTGCCAGAGAGATGGACTGCATGGGTAAAAACAGCAGCTGGTCAATTTTAAGGTATGCGGTCCAACCGGACATATAGTCTGGTGACGGAGCGCCGATGTCGAAATGATTGATGTAGGACTGAACAAATACATTGGAGAACGCGGTGACAGCCATCTGTAATGCCGCCGGGATACCCACCAGCAGGACCTTTTTAAGAATATCCCAATGCAGCCGCAGCTTCGCAATTTGTAATTTTATGCAGGTGTTGGTTCGCAGCAGTACGATGACAACCAGTATGGCGGAAACGCATTGGGAGATGACGGTGGCAAATGCTACGCCCTCAACACCCATACCGAACACTCTCACGAATACCAGATCCAGCACGGTGTTCAAAACAGCGCAGACCACAAGAAAATAGAACGGCCGTTTGGAATCACCGATGGCGCGAAGGATTCCAGCGCCCATATTGTAGACCATCAGACCGATAACACCGGCGAAGTAGATGTTTAAGTATGTAGTGGCATCGCCCACGGCACCCACATGCAGATCCATAAACGAGAGCATATAGGGCGTGATGATGATTCCCACCGCCGCAAAGAACACGGATAGAATCAGTGTCATCAGCAGCGCTGTATGGACAGCTTCCTGCACCTTATCCTGCCGACCGGCACCGTAATACTGGCTGATCACCACACCGGCGCCGGAGGCAAGTCCCATAAACGAGCCAATGAGCATGTTCACGATGGGCGCAACCGCGCCTACGGCGGAAAACGCCTCATTGCTGACGTAATTGCCCACAACCCAGCTGTCCACCATGTTGTACAGCTGTTGGAACAGGTTTCCCAACAGCAAAGGAATGGCAAAACGGATAATGTGTCCGATAATATTACCGTGGGTCATATCCACATCCCGCTGCCGTTTCAGGCGCGGGGTAGATTTGCGGGAAAACATATCAATACCCTCTCTCTGTAATACTGCTATTAGTATAGCATAGAATCTGAAAACTGTGCCGGATCAAAACCGTCAATTGACATTCTTTATTTCAAACAGTATGATAATAGCATGATAAAATCAAGAAATCAACCACCGGGAGGAAATCTGTTTTGAAGCATTATCTGGGTGAAGAAATCTGCTCCTGCGGCAGAGAACACAGGGCGCAAATTGAAGAGGTGGTAATTGGTAGCGGCGTGATTGGCCGTATAGCTGAATTTGTACAGCGTCTTGGGGGCACAAAACCCTTTCTGCTGGCAGATGTAAACACCTTTGCTGCTGCCGGCAGGCAGATCTGCGATGCACTGGAAGCGGCGTTGCTTCCTTACGGAAAATATGTGTTCCCGGATGAGCGTCTGGAGCCTGACGAAAAAGCTGTTGGCGGGGCAGTGATGCACTTTGACGCCTCCTGTGATTTGATTGTTGCCATTGGCTCCGGTGTGATCAACGATATTGGCAAGATTTTGAGTAATCTCACCGACAGGAAGTACATCATTGTAGCGACCGCTCCCTCCATGGACGGCTACGCCTCTGCTACCTCCTCTATGTCCATGGACGGCCTGAAGGTGTCCTTGGACAGCCGGTGTGCGGACGTGATTATTGGCGATACGGATATATTGGCAGCTGCCCCGCTGCAGATGCTAAAATCCGGTTTGGGGGATATGCTTGCGAAGTTTGTGAGCATTGCCGAGTGGCGGATTGCGCATATCATCACAGGTGAGTACTATTGTGAGCGGGTGGCGGAACTGATTCGCAGGGCGCTTAGTAAGTGTGTTGCCCACGCTGAGGGGTTGCTGCAACGGGACAAGCAGGCGGTGGAGGCAGTGTTTGAGGGACTGGTAATCGGCGGTGTGGCGATGGCATACGCCGGTGTATCCCGACCCGCTTCCGGAGTAGAGCACTACTTTTCCCATGTCTGGGATATGCGTGGCCTGGAATTTGGCGCGCCGGTGGATCTGCACGGAATCCAATGCGCCATGGCAACACTGCAGGCGGTGAAGCTCTATGAAGAACTGAAAAAAATAACCCCGGATGAACGCCTTGCCAAAGAATATGTTGACAACTTTTCTTTGGATGACTGGAATACTCAGTTACGGGCCTTTTTGGGAAACAGCAGCCAGACCATGATTTCCCGGGAAATGAAGGAAGGAAAGTACAATAAGTCCACCCACCCGGCGCGGTTCGCTGTAATTGCTGGGAATTGGGACGAAATTTTGCGGATTATTGACGAGGAATTGCCTTCCTATACGCAGCTGACCCTCCTTTTGGATACCATCGGAATTCCAAAGGAGTTATCTTCCATGGGCGTGGACAGAGAAACAGCGAAACTGACCTTCAAAGCCACCAAGGACATTCGGGATAAATATGTTCTGTCCCGGCTGGCATGGGACTTGGGTGTTTTAGATAATTTGAGCGAAAAACTGTAAGGAGAAAGAAATGAATCAGGACGCATTTCTGCAAAGCATACGCCTGTTCCTGTTTGATATGGACGGTACGCTGTATCTGGGTGACCGGCTGTATGATTTCACCAAGGAACTGCTGGAAACCATTCAGGCCTCCGGACGGCGGTATCTTTTTGTCACTAACAATTCCGCCAAGAGCGGAGACGATTATGTTGAAAAGCTGAGGAAACTGGGGATAACTGCCACAAAAGAAGATTTTTTAACCTCGTCACAGGCTACTGCGTATTATCTGAAGCAGCACTATCCCCATCACAGACTCTATGTTTGCGGCACGCAGTCGCTGAAACGGGAACTGGAAGATGAGGGATTTACCGTTACGGAGAATTTGCCCGATGTGGACTGTGTGGTTATGGGCTTTGATACAGAGCTGACCTTTCGAAAGCTGGAGGACGTGTGCCGTCTGCTGCTGACAAGGGAGAATCTTCCCTATATTGCCACCAATCCTGACTATGTGTGCCCCACGGAATTTGGCAGCGTGCCGGATTGTGGCAGTGTGTGTGATATGGTTTTTAATGCTACCGGGAAACGTCCGGTGGTGATTGGCAAGCCAAGCCCGTTGATGCCGATGCTTGCCATGGAGCGGCTGGGCTGCTCCAAGGAGGAAACCGCCATGGTAGGCGACCGGATATATACCGATGTCAAGTCCGGCCTGAACGCAGGAATAGCGGGGATTCTTGTGATGAGTGGGGAGACGACCCCGGAGATACTTTCCCGGTCAGAGGACAAACCCCACCTTGTGCTGGAGGATGCGTCTGCTATTATAAAGGCTCTGAAATAACGAAAAGTGTGGTGCGTAATGCACCACACTTTTTTACGGTAAGTTCACGATTGTGGGGGTATGCTTCATAGCGGGGATCAGGATTTCGGTTAAGTCAGCGGTTTGTACCCGCAGTGTGGAGGTGTTGATGCAGGGGTGGAAGCCGATGAGTGGGGATTCCAGAACCGGCGCGTCAATCACCAATTTTACACACAAGTCCTTATCGTTCATCAGTCCCATAATGCTCAGGGAGCCGGGGGTGATGTCCAGGTATTCTTCCATAGCTTCACCGGGGGCAAAGGACAGTCGGGACACCCCCAGCCGGGAAGACAGCTCTTTTGTCTGAAACGCCTTGTCACCGGGCATCAGCAGCAGATAGAAGTCCGTCTTCTGCCGGTTGCACAGCAGCAGGTTTTTGCAGGTGGGCGCACCCAATACCTTGTCAATTTCCTCACAGGCCTCCATGGTCATGGCAGGCGCATGGTCAACTCTCTGGTAGGAAATCTGTAAGCGATCCAGAAAGTCGTAGACACGGATTTCCTTATCCATTCTGCCCGCCGTGTTTTCCGGGCGTCCGTTTTCAAGTACCATTTCTCTTTCCTCTTTTCCAAAAATTTCTCATAGTATATCACACAATTTCCCCAAATGCTACCGCAAAATAAATGTCCTTGCAATGCCGGGATGAATTTACTATAATATTCCATAGAATCAAAACGCCTAAATAAGGATGGAACGGCTATGAAAGTAACACTTGAAAACCTGACGAAAAAATTTCCCGGCTTTCGGAAAAAACAGCCCGATGTAATCGCGGTAAATAACGTGAGCTTTGAGATCCCCGACGGCAAACTCATTGGTTTGTTGGGTCCCTCCGGCTGCGGAAAGAGTACCACACTGCACCTTTTGAGCGGATTGCAGAAACCCACGGCGGGAAAAATCTACTTTGGTGACGATGATGTGACTGCGCTGCCTCCGGAAAACAGAGGGGTGGGCCTGGTATTTCAGAATTATGCTTTGTACCCCCATCTGACGGTGATGCAGAACATTATTTTTCCTCTGCAAAACCGAAAGGGCAAGGACAAGCTGACCAAGGCGCAGATGACGGAAAAGGCTATGGAGGCAGCGAAGATGGTGCAGCTGGAGGGCCTGATGGACCGCAAGCCCAGTGAGCTGTCCGGCGGACAGCAGCAACGGGTTGCCATTGCCCGCGCGCTGGTGAAAATGCCCCGGATTTTGCTGCTGGACGAGCCGCTGTCCAATCTGGACGCCCGACTGCGCCTGCAGACCCGTGAGGAAATTCGCAGAATTCAGCGGCAGACCGGCATTACCACGGTCTTTGTCACCCATGACCAGGAGGAGGCTATGAGTATCTCCGACCTGATTGTGGTGATGAAGGACGGTGTGATTCACCAAATCGGTGAGCCGCAGGCGGTGTATGACAGCCCTGTGGACCTGTTTGTGGCAAAGTTTCTGGGAACACCCCCCATACATGTGTTCCGGGGCCGGGTAGAGGGAGAAAATCTCTATATCGGCAGTGAGAAGATTTTGAAGGTGTCCGGAGTTGCAGACGGGAAGGTAATTGCCGCCATTCGCCCGGAGGGCTTCGTGCTGCGGGACACCGGCGCGCTGACCTGCAAGCTTCACCGTGTAGAGGTGATGGGCAGAGATGTAAGCGTTGTGTGCAGCCACAGCGACTGTGAGAACACGGATATCCGCGCCATTATCAGCGCGGAAAACCCTGTGGATACCACATCATCCGTGGTCCGTTTTGATGTGAAACCCCATAAGCTTTTCCTGTTCCATGAAGAAACCCATCAGCGAATCCACTTTGAAGCGGAATAACAGGAGAGCGGCGTATGGATGACAGAAAATGGAAAGGCTGGCTTTATTTACTACCGGCGATTGTGTTTTTGGGTGCATTTATGGTGTACCCGCTGATAGATGTGTTCATCTATTCCTTTGAAGAGAGTTTTCACTCCGCATCCCAGACCTTTCTGGGAATCGGAACCTACAACTACTCCTACGTACTTCATGATCCTTATTTTTTGCAGGCGCTGCAAAACACCTTTATACTTGTTGCTATCACAGTGCCCCTGTCCACGGGAATCGCACTGCTGATTTCTGTGGGACTGAATTCCATTAAGCCCCTGCGCAAGCTGCTTCAGACGGTATATTTCCTGCCTTATGTGACCAACACACTGGCGGTGGGATTGGTCTTTATGATTCTGTTCCAAAAGACCCCATATACCGACGGCTTTGCCAATCTGGTAATCGGCTGGTTCGGGGGCGAGTCTGTGGATTTTATCGACGGACCGTACTGGGCAAAGATGTTTGTGCTGTGTTTCTATACCGTATGGGTGGTTATGCCCTTTAAGATTCTGATTCTGACCACAGCGCTTTCTTCGGTAAACGAAACCTATTACAATGCCGCCCGGGTGGATGGCACTTCCCGTTGGCGGTGCTTTACCAGAATCACCCTGCCGTTGATTTCGCCTACGATGTTCTATTTGATTATTACCGGCTTTATCGGCGCGTTTAAGGCGTACAGCGACGCGGTGGCGCTTTTTGGTACGGATTTGAATGCTGCCGGAATGAATACCATCGTGGGATATGTGTACGATATGCTTTACGGCAACAGCGGCGGTTACCCGTCCTACGCATCGGCTGCGGCAATTATCCTCTTTGCCATAGTGCTGACCATCACCTGCATTAATCTTCTGGTCAGCCGCAAACATGTTCATTATTAAGGGGGTGCACAGATGGATTACGAAAGAATAGAGCGGTCAGCAAAACTCCGCAGAAGGGCAGGGAAGACTGCCACCTACATTCTCCTGGGTTTTTGGGCAATCATGGTGCTGTTTCCCTTTTACTGGATGATTCTGACATCGGTAAAAAGCTACGGCAGCTATAATTCAGAATATATCCCTCAGCTGTTCACCCTTTCTCCCACGCTGGAGAACTATGTGCACGCCTTTACGGCGGTGCCGCTGGCCCAGTACTTTCTCAATACCCTGATATTTACCGTTGCCACTACGGCGCTTATGCTGGTAGTAACCGTTCTGGCTGCCTTTGCCTTTGCAAGGCTGAATTTCAGGGGCAAGGATTTGGTGTTTACGCTGTTTCTGTCCCTGATGATGATACCCAATGAACTGGTGGTCATTACCAATTTTGTTACCGTTACCAATATGGATTTGCGCAACACCTTCGCAGGCCTGATTTTGCCGTCGGTTACATCGGTGTTCTATATCTACCTGCTGAAAGAAAATTTTGCACAGATTCCCAATGAGCTGTACTATGCGGCAAAGGTGGACGGCACGACCGATTTGCGGTATCTGCTGCGGGTGATGGTTCCCGTATGTAAGCCCACGCTGATTACCATTACCATCCTGAAGGTTATTGAGTGCTGGAACTCCTATGTATGGCCCAGACTGATAACGGATCAGGAAAGTCATTTCTTGGTATCCAACGGCATTCAGTCCATTCGGGAAAACGGCTTCGGCAGAGAGAATATTCCCGCAATGATGGCGGCGGTGGTGGTTATTTCCGTGCCGCTGATCGTGCTGTTTCTGGTGTTCCGGAATAAGATTATGGAAGGCGTCTCCCGGGGAGGTACAAAAGGATGAAAAAACTTTTGTGTGTGCTCTCTGCCGTGAGCCTGCTCCTGACCCTCACTGCCTGTCACGGACGCTTGGCGGTGCAGTCCTCCGGTGAGGAGATAGAATATCACTATCAGATTCCGGAGAATTTCGATACCTCCCGCAATTATGAAATATCTTTCTGGGCAAAAAATGACACCAATATGACCCAGGTGGATATCTACAAGAAGGCCATTGCCGATTTTCAGGAAATTTATCCCAATATCAAGGTGAGTCTCCGGCTGTATACCGATTACGGCAAGATTTACAATGATGTAATTACCAACATCCCCACCAATACCACGCCCAATGTGTGCATTACCTATCCTGACCACATCGCAACCTATTTAACGGGCAAGGATACGGTTGTGCCGCTGGATGACCTGCTGACGGACAGCCGATACGGTCTTGGTGGTAGTGAGGTAGGATTCAACGCGCCTGCGGCGGATGAAATTGTTCCCAAGTTTTTGGAGGAATGCGCCTTTGACGGCCATTACTTTGCCGTGCCCTATATGCGCTCCACAGAGGCCTGCTACGTGAACAAAACCTACGTGGAAAAGCTGGGCTATACCCTTCCGGAAAAACTCACTTGGGACTTTGTTTGGGAGGTCAGCCGGGCAGCTGTCCAAAAGGATGCGGAAGGAAATTTCTCAGTCAACGGACAAAAAATCATGATTCCGTTCATTTATAAGTCTACGGATAATATGATGATTCAGATGCTCCGTCAGCAAAATGCCGGCTACTCCACAGCTAACGGCGATATCATGATATTTAATGATGTCACCCAGAATATTCTGAAAACCGTGGCGGAGAATACAGCTGCAGGTGCGTTTTCCACCTTTAAGATAGGTGGCTATCCCGCTAATTTCCTCAATGCCGGACAGTGCATTTTTGCGGTAGACTCTACTGCCGGCGCCACTTGGATGGGAAGCAACGCGCCCCTGATTGATATTGCCGAGGAAAAACTGGTGGACTTTGAGACAGTGGTTATGCCGGTGCCCCAGTTTGATACGGAAAATCCCCAGATGATTTCCCAAGGTCCGTCTATATGCCTGTTTAACAAGGAAGATCCCCAAGAGGTGCTGGCAAGCTGGCTGTTTGCGCAGTTTATGCTCACCAATCCGGTGCAGATTGCCTACGCACAGACCGAAGGATATGCCCCTGTTACCACCAAGGCCCAGGAGAGCGCGGAGTATCAGGATTATCTAAGCCGCAGGGGAGAGGACAATCAGCTTTACTATGATGTAAAGATTGACGCAACCCGTCTGCTGCTGGAAAATACCGATAATACCTTTGTGACTCCGGTATTCAACGGCTCTGCCTCGCTCCGAAACGCAGCCGGTCAGCTGATTGAGAATGTGACCAAGTCTGTCCGCCGCGGGGAGACGGTAAATGCATTCTACTACCGGTCGCTGTATGCAGATGTGACTGCTCTGTACCGCCTTGACCAGATTGCCACGGAAACGACCACCCAGGAATTTGACAGCCTGCCTATGGCCGCTGTGCTGTTGATATCCGGTTTGGCATGCTGCTGGCTGGGTATGGGAATATATGCTGCCATTGGGTTTGCAAAAGACAAAAAGAAAAAACAGGAAAAATATTGATTTTCTGGGAAAGTGATGTATAATGAAGCTGTTCCCAAAAACCTATAAAAAGGAGATTGAAAAAATGAAAAAGATTATTGCATTGCTGCTGGTCCTGGCAACTGTATTTGCTTTTGCTGCCTGCGGCGCAAAGTCTGACGTGATGAGCCACGAGGACTACATGGCTGCTGCTATGGATTCCCAGGTAAAGGTGGAAACTTACGTGCAGGCTACCCAGTCCTGGTGGGACAACAAGATCACCGTTTATTGCCAGAGCAAGGACGGCGCTTACTTTGCCTACGAGCTGGCTTGCTCCGAAGAGGACGCAGCCAAGATGGTTCCCGGTACCAAGATTAAGATTACCGGCACCAAGGGCGAGTGGGACGGTGAAATTGAGATCATGGACGGCACCTTTGAGTTTGTCGAAGGCGATACTTACATTGCCGAGGCTCTGGATGCCACCGCTCTGCTGGGCAAGGACGAGCTGATTGACCATCAGAATGAGAAGGTCCTGTTCAAGGGCTTGACCCTGGAGAAGGTGGAGTACAAGAACGGCGAGCCCGGTGATGACATCTACCTGACGCTGGGTTACAACGGCGCTTCCTACAACTTCTGCGTGGAGCGTTACCTGACCGGTCCCGACTCCGATGTTTACAAGACTGTTGCCGAACTGAAGGTTGGCGACGTGCTGGACATCGAGGGCTTCCTGTACTGGTATCAGGGCGCAAACCCCCACATCACTGCAATTACTGTTCAGTAAAAAAGCAAACCGGCATCTTACGAAAGTAAGATGCCGGTTTTTGGTGGACCTGATCGGATTCGAACCGACGACCCCCACAATGCGAATGTGATGCGCTCCCAACTGCGCTACAGGCCCATAACACTACAATGGAGATTATAGTGGGAAAGGCGCTGTTTGTCAAATGTTTTGTTTCAGATTATTGAAGGACCTTCCGGTCACGGTATTGCGCCGGTGTCATGCCGGTCTCTCGCTTGAACACCGTGTAGAAGTACGCCGGGTCTGAGAAATTCATAATTTCAGCAATGTGGTTGGCCTGCTCGCCGTTTTCCAACAGCTCCATAGCGTAGCGGATGCGCAGTGTGAGATAATATTTGGCAATGCCCACATCGGAGTACATGCGGAATATCCGTTTCATATTGCTGACACTCATCTGACACAGCTGGGCAAGCTCGTCCAGAGACAGATTTTTGTGGCAATTTGCCTTCATTGCCTGTACAATGGAACTATACCGCTGGTCGTTGAGGGACAGGGCAGGGGAACTGTATTTTTCGTTATCTGCCAGATCAATGAGAAATGCCTCCAACAGCGCTGCTGTGCGAGCCAAGGCTGCCCGGTATGCGTAGTGGTTTTCTGCAAAATTGATATTTTTTGCCCGCTTAAAGGTTTCCGCGATTTCGATAAATTCCTTCTGCTGCTCCGGTCGCAGGTCAAAGCATTGGCCTGCCAGTTTTTGGGTCAGTTCACCGTGAGCAAGGAATGAGATATTCACAATCCATGGCGCGCAGTTCTTATCAGCCCACGCCCGGTGGAATTCCATTGGGCTGTGAATCAACAGCTTTCCTGCGCCCAGCTGATACACCCGCTCGTCAGCGGTTGCTGTAACCATACCTTCCTGAATATATTCACATTCCCAGAAGTTGTGGCTCTCGCCCGGGAAATAGAAACCTTTCGGCCTGATGGAATTGTACACGGTAACCAATGCGTCAATATGAATGAGCCGGTCAATGGTTTGAATATTGTTCATTCCTGTTCTCCTTATAGTAATTGTGTCCGATTTCACAGTAAATGTGTCTTATTTTATATTTTATTATAGTACCGGATATGTTATATTGCAATAAGAAAATCAAATTAGGAGGAAAATACTATGGAAAAGAAGCATAAAATTGCAGTTGTTGGCCTTGGTCAGCGCGGTCAGGGCCTTCTGGCTGGTTCTGTGATTCCTGCCAGCCAGGATTACGGCATTGAAATTGCAATGCTGTATGACTTCTATGAGGATAGAATTGAAGAGGGTATCGGCCGTGTGTTTGACGCAACCGGCAAGAAGCCTGTTGCTGCAAAGAGCTATCAGGAAATTTTGGACAACCCCGAGATCACCGCTGTGATTATCTCCACCGCTTGGGAAGCCCACATTCCTCTGTCCATTGCCGCTATGAAGGCAGGCAAGGTTGTGGGTATGGAGGTTGGCGGCGCATACACCATCGAGGACTGCTGGAAGCTGATTGATACCTATGAGGAGACCGGCGTTCCCTGCATGCTGCTGGAAAACTGCTGTTACGGTAAGTACGAGTCCATGGCTATGCACATGGCTCGTATGGGCGTGCTGGGTGAGATTGTTCACTGCTCCGGCGGCTATCATCACGACCTGCGGGACGAGATTGCCGGCGGCGAGGAGAACCGCCACTACCGCCTGCGCAATTACATTAACCGTAACTGCGAAAACTACCCCACCCACGAGCTGGGCCCCATCGCAAAGATTCTGGACATCAATAACGGTAACCGTATGGTGACCCTGTCCGCCACCGCATCCTGCGCCAAGGGTTTGCATGAGTATGTCATCAGCCACGACGGTCCCGAGAGCCCCCTGGCAAATGTGGAATTCGCCCAGGGCGATATCATCACCACCGTTATTAAGTGCGCCAAGGGTCAGACCATCGTGCTGACTTTGGATACCACCTTGCCCAGAGCCTACTCCCGTGCCTTTACCGTGCGCGGCACAAAGGGCGCATACCTGGGCGATACCAACCAGGTCTTCCTCGCCGGCAAGCACGAGGAATATCACTGGAAGGAATCTGAGCTGTGGAACAATGCCAAGGAGTATGAGGAAGAGTTCATTCACCCCCTGTGGAAGGACTACGATCCCAAGGGCGGCCACGGCGGTATGGACTACCTGGTAATCTCTGCCTTCTTTGATTCTCTGATCAATGGCGTTGAGCCTCCCATCGACGTTTATGACGCAGCTGCTTATATGGGCATCACTGCGCTCAGCGAAGAGTCCATTTTGAAGGGCGGCGCTGTGGTTACCATTCCCGACTTTACCCGCGGCAAATGGTATATGCGCAAGGAAAGACCCGACTCCAAGTTCAGACTGGATAAATAATCCTAATATTGCAAACACCCGTGCAGAAATGCACGGGTGTTGTTCTTATTATATAAAAAGTCCCGAAAGCCGAGTTGGCTTCCGGGACTGAAAATCCAAAAGTATTGATTATCTCTTGGAGAACTGGGGTGCGCGGCGTGCGGCCTTCAAGCCGTACTTCTTTCTTTCCTTCATTCTGGGGTCGCGGGTCATGAAGCCTGCGGCCTTCAGAGCGGGGCGCAGCTCGGGGTTCAGAGTAACCAGAGCGCGGGAGATGCCGTGACGGATAGCGCCGGCCTGACCGGAAACGCCGCCGCCTGCGACGGTGCAAACCACGTCAACCTTACCAACCAGATCGGCGGTAACCAGGGGCTGACGGACAACCAGCTTCAGGGTATCCAGACCAAAGTAGTTGTCGATGTCGCGGCCATTGATGATAATGGAACCGGTGCCGTTCTCGTAAACGCGAACACGGGCAACGGAGGACTTACGACGGCCGGTGCCGTAGTTATACTTCTTCTTGCTTTCGTACATAATCAGTTACCTCCCAATTAGTCCAGAGTCCAGGCTTCCGGCTTCTGTGCAGCGTGGTTGTGCTCAGCACCCTTGTACAGATGCAGACGGCCCATGCAGTTGCGGCCCAGAGTGTTCTTGGGCAGCATGCCCTTGACGGCCAGCTCCATGGCGTAGTCGGAGCGGTTATCCATCATCACGCGAGCCTTGGTTTCCTTCAGACCGCCGATCCAGCCGGATACGCGGTAGTAGGACTTCTGGTCCAGCTTGTTTCCGGTGAGAATGGCCTTGTCGGTGTTGATCACGATAACGTAGTCACCGCAGTCAACGTTGGGGGTGAATGTGGTCTTGTGCTTGCCGCGCAGCAGGTTGGCAGCGATAACAGCGGTACGGCCCAGAGGCTTGTTGGCTGCATCAATCACATACCACTTGCGCTCTACGGTCTCCAGTTTAGCTAAAGTAGTGGACATTATGCGTTCCTCCAATAGGTAATTTATTTTGACAAATTCATGTATAGGCAGTACAATGACTGCAAAACGCTTGATTATTAAACCATACCAAAAAGGAATTGTCAACCGATTTTTGAAATATTTTTATAAAACACCGTGTAATCTCTAAAATACTCGTAAATACACCAATATGCTCTCGTATGCTCATATCTTATTTTTGTAAATTCGGAGGAAAAACTATGCAAAAACTCATCGGTCTGGTGCGCCGCTGCGTAGAGGACTATAATATGATAGAAGCCGGTGACAGGATTGGCGTGGGTGTGTCCGGAGGAAAGGATTCATTGGCGCTTCTGATTTTCTTGGCGGAGTTGCGTAAATACAATCAAAATCCTTTTACCGTCGAGGCGATTACCGTGGATATGGGGCTTGGGATGGACTACAGCTGCATCCAGCAGCTGTGCAGGGAACTGGATGTGCCGTTTCACCTGATCAAGACGGAGATTGGTCCCATTATTTTTGACCACCGCAAGGAAAAGAATCCCTGCTCCATCTGCGCCAAAATGCGCCGGGGCGCGCTGAATCAGGCGTTGCTGGACAGAGGACTTAATAAGCTGGCGCTGGGACATCACTATGACGATGCGGTGGAGACCTTTGTGATGAGCCTGATTTATGAGGGGAGAATCAGCTGTTTTCAGCCGGTAACGGATTTGGACAGGACGGGGATTATCCAGATTCGCCCCATGCTCTACATCCATGAGCGTACCATTGATACCTTTGCCGTCCGGCAAAACCTGCCGGTGCTGGAGAATCGGTGCCCCGTGGACAAGCAGACCAAGCGGGAGGAGATTAAGAAGCTGGTGTATGATTTGAGCGCCGTGTACCCGGACCTGAAGGAGCGGATTTTCGGCGCTATGCAGCGCCTGCCGCTGCCGGCATGGGAGCCTCAGGGACGTTACAAACGCCCCACTCAGCAGGAATGAAAGGCAGAGGGATATCCCTCTGCTTTTTGTATGAAATTTTTACCAAAGGGCATACTGCCAGTACAAAGGAGGCGGTGCGGTGTGGTAAAAGGCATTTCCAGGCAGGTTATTGTGGTGCATTCCCCGGACCAAAAGCTGTTCGACCAGGCGATCTTTATACTGAAGGACGAAGCAGTGGCCAAGGGCGGCGTTACCGATGAGATGCTTTTGAAAGCGGCAGATAAGCTGCTGCACAGTTCCGGAAAGGGAAGAAAAGGGCATCTTGCCCTCCACGGGTCTGTATGGGCTTGTGCCGGCGCACTGGCAACAGGACTGGTGTGGCTGCTCACGGTGCTCATTTAACTTGCAAAAGGTGCGCCAGTGTGCTATAATCTTCCGGTATTCGGGAGGTGAACGGTATGCGCATCGGTTCATTACAAGTAGAGAATCCCATAGCTTTGGGACCCATGGCGGGGGTGACCGACTGGGCATTCCGTACAATTTGCGCGGAATTGGGCGCGAATTTAACCATCACAGAGATGGTCTCCTCCCGTGCGTTGGTATACAAGGATAAGAAAAGCGCAGCATTGCTGCGGAAAAATGCGGGCAGTCTCTGCGGCGCGCAAATCTTTGGCAATGACCCCTCTATTATGGCTGAGGGCGCTCTTCTGGCACTGGAAATCTCCGGCTGTGATTTTATTGATATCAATATGGGCTGCCCCATGCCGAAAATCGCCAATTCCGGCGACGGCTGCGGACTGATGCGCACACCGGAACTGGCAGGTGACATCGTCAAGGCGGTAGTCAGGGCGGTGGATGTTCCCGTGACAGTGAAGTGCCGTTTGGGCTGGGACAAGGGCAGTATCAATGTGTTGGATTTTGCAAAACGTATGGAGGACTGCGGCGCGGCCATGCTGACAGTCCACGGCAGAACACGGAGCATGCTCTATTCCGGTGTTGCTGACTGGGATACCATTACCAAGGTGAAAAACAGCCTGTCTGTGCCGGTGTTGGCAAACGGAGATATTGTGGACGGACAGACCGCTGTAAAATGCCGCAGCAGAACCGGCGCTGACGGTGTAATGATTGGCAGGGCCACCTTTGGAAATCCTTGGATTTTTGCAGATGCGGCAAGGGCCTTTGCCGGCAACTCACCGTATGTCCGCCCGGTACTTGCCAAGCGCATAGACGTAGCGGTGCGTCAGTTTGAGCTGGCGCTGGAGGATAAGGGCGAGCATATTGCCTGCCTGGAGGCCAGAAAGCATTTTGCCTGGTATCTCCGGGGTGTTGCCTATGCCAATTACTATAAGGAGCAAATTTCTTCCATAAAGTCCATGGATGATATTTACCGGATTGCCGAGGGCATCCGCAAGGATTTGCAATAACTGTCAAGTATCATTTTTCCACTGTTTCGCAAACTACCTTACGAGGTGGTTTTGTGAAACGGTGGATTTTATTTGTGTTAATATTTGCTTTGCTTCCTGTACTTGCTGCCAATGCTGAGCCTATAAAATGGGTGGATTTTTCTGTTCCCTATGAATCCTTGCGCTATGCCATGAATGTGGATATTGAGACAGCCAATCAGGAAAAGCACATTAGCTGGATTGATGCGCTGGCGCTGTCTGCCTGCCGCACCGGGGGAAAATGCGGCCTTGCATCGGTAAAAAAAGCGGTTAAGGAGTTACAGGGAGAAAAATCTCCCCAGGAACTGCTGGGGGATTTATATAAATACTATAACTATTACCACGCGTCCTATCAGGCTGTATTGGGCGGGCTTCTGGGAAGCTATGCAGTGGAGATTGACGGACAATGGAGGCCGGCTTACGGGCTAAAGGCATTCAGCCCCATCGCTGCAGGCTACGGTTACAGCCATTGCTCCGATTTTGGCAACAGCCGCAGCTTTGGCTTTGCCAGAAAGCATTTAGGCAACGACCTTATGGGCGGTTTGGGTACACCCATTGTGGCGGTGGAGGGCGGTGTCGTGGAGGCAATGGGGTGGAATCGCTACGGGGGCTGGCGAATCGGTATCCGCTCCTTTGATTCAAAGCGTTACTATTATTATGCCCACCTGCAAAAGGATACTCCCTTTGCAGGCGATCTGCACGTGGGAAAAATCGTGCAGCCGGGGGATGTGATCGGCTTTATGGGCCGCACAGGATATTCCGACAAGGAAAATACCAACAACATTGAGACAGTTCACCTGCATTTCGGCATGCAGCTGGTGTTTGATGAAAGCCAAAAGGAGTGCAATTCCGAAATCTGGATTGACGTGTATCCCATCGTCCGATTATTAAGCGAACACCGCAGCAGCGTGCAGAAAAACAAGGGTGTCTGGCAGCGGGTGTACCCCTTCGTGGATTTGGATACGGAGACCCTGCTGGAGAGGGAATAATTTGTGTATTATTTTGCAGAAAAATTTGTCGTGTGGGTTTGACAAAGTGTGTCCGCTATGGTATACTTTCATGGATAAAGAAACATTGGAGGTTAGCGGAATGATGAGCGCAGGAATGAAGTTGAAGGTTGTTGGCTTCTGTGACGGTGCTACTATTCCCTCTGATGCTTTTTTGATGAATGAACTGTCCGTTGACGGCGTTTCTGAATATGCTGTTTTTCCCGGCTTGTGTGATGTGCATGTGCATTTCCGTGAGCCGGGTTTTTCTTATAAGGAGACCATTGAAAGCGGAAGTAAGGCATCTGCCAGGGGCGGATATACAGCAGTGTGCACTATGCCGAACCTGAATCCGGTACCGGATAGCGCAGCCCATTTGCGTGAGCAGTTAAAGCTGATAGAGGAGCAGGCTTGCATCCATGTGTATCCCTATGGCGCGATCACCGTGGGGCAAAAGGGCGAGGAGCTGTCCGATTTGGAGGGCATGGCAGATAAGTGCATTGCTTTTTCTGATGACGGACGGGGTGTGCAGAGCGACGACATGATGCGTCAGGCAATGCTGCGCGCCAAAGCGCTGGGAAAATTGATTGTTGCCCACTGCGAGGTCAACAGCCTGCTCCGGGGCGGTTATATCCATGACGGGCAGTATGCGGTAGCGCACAACCACAAGGGTATTTGCAGCGCCAGTGAATATGAGCAGGTGGCAAGGGATTTGCGCCTGGTGGAAGAAACAGGTTGTGCCTACCACGTATGCCATATCTCCACAAAGGAGACTGTGGAGCTGATTCGCGCTGCGAAAGAGAAGGGGCTTGACGTGACTTGCGAGACAGGACCCCATTACCTGACCATGGACGACAGCTTCCTTCAGGAGGACGGCAGGTTCAAAATGAATCCGCCCCTGCGGGACAAGTCCGACAGGGAAGCGCTGATTGCAGGTATTTTGGACGGCACAATCGACATGATTGCCACTGACCATGCGCCCCACAGCGCCGAGGAAAAGAGCAAGGGCTTGTCCGGCAGCGCATTCGGTGTGGTGGGTATTGAAACCGCCTTTCCTGTGCTCTATACCCATTTTGTGGAGCCCGGGCACATAACACTTGACAGATTGATTGCGTTGTTAAGCACCAATCCCCGGAAACGATTCGGAATCCTATCGGGCAGTGACTATACGGTGTGGAATCTGAGTAAGGAATTTGTGGTTGACCCGGCTGAATTTTTGTCAAAGGGAAGGGCAACGCCCTTTGAAGGCTGGAAATTAAAAGGTGAATGTCTGCTTACCGTGTGTGACGGTAAGGTAGTGTATAAGAAGTCTTAACTGGAGGAGAGAGTAATGGCAAAGAGAACGGATTTGAAAAAGATTTTGATTATCGGCTCCGGTCCGATCATCATTGGACAGGCGGCAGAATTTGACTATGCCGGTACACAGGCGTGTCTTGCGCTGAAGGAAGAGGGGTACGAGGTTGTTCTGTGCAACTCCAACCCTGCCACCATTATGACCGATACCACCATTGCCGACAAGGTCTATATGGAACCGCTGACGTTGGAATACATCGCCAAAATCATTCGCTACGAGCGTCCGGATGCAATCGTCCCCGGCATCGGCGGCCAGACCGGCTTGAATCTGGCTATGCAGCTGGAGAAAAAGGGCATTCTGAAGGAATGCCGTGTGGAGCTTTTGGGTACTCCCAGCGCCTCCATCGAGCGGGCAGAGGACCGGGAGATGTTTAAGGAGCTGTGCGAGTCCATCGGCGAGCCGGTAATTCCCTCTGAGATCACCTATTCCATTGAAGAGGCCAAGGAAGCAGCGCTGCGGATTGGCTATCCCGTTGTTCTGCGTCCTGCCTTTACGCTGGGCGGTACCGGCGGCGGCTTTGCCTACAATGAGGAAGAGCTGGTGGAAGTGGGTCTGAATGCCTTTAAGCTTTCTCCTGTGCACCAGGTGCTGGTGGAGAAGTCCGTTAAGGGCTATAAGGAGATTGAGTTTGAGGTCATGCGTGACTCTGCTGACCACGCCATCACCATCTGCGGCATGGAGAACATTGATCCCGTGGGCGTCCACACCGGCGACAGCCTGGTGGTTGCTCCTATTATGACCCTGTCCAAAGAAGAAGAGAAAATGCTCAACGATTCTGCCATTCGGTTGATCCGCGAGCTGAAGATTGAGGGCGGCTGCAATGTGCAGTTTGCCTTGAATCCTCACACCTCTGAGTATTACCTTATCGAGGTCAATCCCCGGGTTTCCCGTTCTTCCGCCCTTGCCTCCAAGGCCTCCGGTTATCCCATTGCCAGAGTGACCGCCAAGATTGCTGTGGGTATGGAGCTGGAAGAGATTAAGATTGCCAACACCACTGCCGCTTTTGAGCCGCAGCTGGACTATATGATTGCAAAATTGCCCCGTTTCCCCTTCGATAAGTTTACCTCTGCCACCAATGTGTTGGGCACGCAGATGAAGGCAACCGGTGAGGTTATGGGCATTGGCTCTACCTTGGAGGAATGCCTGCTGAAGGGCATCCGCTCTTTGGAAATTGGTGCAAACCATATCTATCATTCCAAGTTTGATACCATGTCTGTGGACGAGCTGCTGGACTACATTAAGGTGTTCCGTTCCGACAACATCTTCGCCATCGCAGAATTGGTTTATCACGGTGTGTCCATTGAAAAGATCCATGAGGTTACCCAGATAACACCCTTCTTCCTGGAGGCCATCAAGCGCATCGTGGATATGGAAGACCTGTTAAAGGTTAAGGTTCGGGATCTGGAAACACTGACCGCTGCCAAGAAGATGGGCTTCAGTGACAAATATGTGGCCAGAATGTGGAAGTGCAGCGAGCTGGATGTTTACAACTTCCGGAAGGAAAACGGTCTGTTCCCGGTGTTCCGCATGGTGGATACCTGCCATACCGGCGCATATATTCCTTACTTCTATTCCTCTTACACCGGAAAAAATGATTCCGTGCTGACCAATAAGAAAAAGATCGTTGTGCTGGGTGCCGGCCCGATCCGTATCGGTCAGGGCGTGGAGTTTGACTATTCCACAGTCCACGCAGTTATGACTATTAAGAACGCCGGCTACGAGGCTATCATTATCAACAACAACCCCGAGACAGTTTCTACCGATTATACTACTGCAGACAAGCTTTACTTTGAGCCGCTGACCCCGGAAGATGTTATGAACATCATCGAGTTTGAAAAGCCTGAGGGTGTGATTGCGTCCCTGGGCGGTCAGACTGCCATCAATCTTGCCCAGCCGCTGACCGACCGGGGCGTGAAGATCATCGGTACTGACTGCGCCGCCATCGACAAGGCG
The DNA here is from genome assembly GCA_045540155.1 of Faecousia sp. Taxonomy (GTDB): domain Bacteria; phylum Bacillota; class Clostridia; order Oscillospirales; family Oscillospiraceae; genus Faecousia. The sequence goes on along the minus strand of JAZQGT010000035.1, from coordinate 46,945 downwards.
GAAAACCGGGATGCCTTTGAAAAGCTGCTCTGCGAGCTGCAGATTCCCCAGCCCAACGGCAGAGCCGTTACCAAAATTGAAGACGGCATTGCTGCCGCAGCCGAAATCGGCTATCCCGTGCTGGTGCGTCCCTCCTTTGTTTTGGGCGGCCGCGCTATGCAGATTGTTGCCAATGAGGAACAGTTGCGCCATTATCTGAAGACCGCTGTGGAAATTGACGAGGACAAGCCTGTGCTGGTGGATAAGTATATTGAGGGCCGCGAGGTGGAGATTGACGCAATCTGTGACGGCTACAATGTATTTGTGCCCGGTATCATGGAGCTGGTGGAGCGCACCGGTGTCCACTCCGGTGACTCTGTCAGCGTGTATCCCACGTTCTCCATTTCCGATAAGGTCAAGGGCATTATCCTGCAGTACGCCAAGAAGCTGGGACTGGGCATCGGTATCGTGGGCCTGTTCAATATTCAGTTTATCGTGGATAAGGACGACAATGTGTTTATCATTGAGGTAAACCCCCGTTCCTCCCGTACCGTACCCTTCCTTTCCAAGGCTACCGGGTATTCTCTGGCTGACATTGCCACTGAGGTTATTCTGGGCAAGAGCCTGAAAGAGCAGGGTCTCTTTGAGATCTACCCGGAGGAGAAGAAACGCTGGTATGTAAAAGCGCCCGTGTTCTCCTTTAATAAGATTCGGGGACTGGACGCATATCTGTCTCCTGAAATGAAGTCCACCGGTGAGGCAATCGGTTACGACAGCACCATGAACCGCGCTCTCTACAAGGCCTTGCAGGCTGCCGGCATGCACCTGCAGAACTACGGCACGGTCCTTGCCACCATTGCAGACAGGGACAAGGAGGAGGCGTTGCCTCTGATTCGCCGGTTCTATCAGCTTGGTTTTAATATTGAAGCTACGTCCGGTACTGCTGACTTCCTGAAAGCAAACGGCATCCGTACCCATAAGCTGCGCAAAATCGGCGAGGGCAGCGAGGAGATTCCCAATGCTCTGCGTCAGGGCCATATTGCCTATGTGATTAACACCAAGGACCCGGGCAGCACCGGTGATGACGGCGTGCAGATTCGTCAGATTGCCACAGAGCACAATGTGTCGCTCTTTACCGCCTTGGATACTGTCCGTGTTCTTCTGGACGTTCTGGAAGAGACTACACTGACCATTTCCACCATTGATGCATAAGGAGCGCCTATGAAGCAGGGAATCTTTATTATTAAAGAGAATACCGCCCTGACGGATTCCGTTTTCAAAATGGTTCTGGAGGGGGATACCTCCGCTATTACAGCGCCTGGCCAGTTTGTGAATATCAAGCTGGACGGACTGTATCTGCGCCGACCGATTTCCGTGTGCGATGTAAACGGAGCGTGCCTGACCATCATTTATAAAACTGTGGGTAAGGGCACGGAGCAGATGTCCCGCATGGGTGCAGGAGAGCAGCTGGACCTGCTGACAGGTCTGGGCAACGGGTATGACCTTTCTCTTGCTGGCGATCGCCCTGTCCTTTTGGGCGGCGGTGTGGGTGTTCCACCCATGTACCTGCTGGCGAAGCAGCTGGTGCAGCAGGGCAGAAAAGTTTCTGTTGTTCTGGGATTTAACACAAAATCCGAGGTTTTCTACGAGAAAGAATTTGAAGCTCTCGGCTGTGACGTGACTGTCACCACTGTGGACGGCAGTTATGGCACACAGGGCTTTGTCACCACAGCCCTGGAAAATATGGAATATTCCTATTTCTATACCTGCGGTCCGGAGCCTATGCTGAAGGCTGTGTATAAGGCATCCTTAACCTCCGGCCAGATGAGCTTTGAAAAGCGTATGGGCTGCGGCTTCGGTGCCTGTATGGGCTGCTCCTGCAAGACCATTACTGGCTACAAGCGAATCTGCAAGGAAGGGCCTGTGATGAAGAAGGAGGAAATCTTATGGGAAGATTAAGTGTCAATCTTTGCGGAATTCCTCTGGATAGCCCTGTGATTCCTGCGTCCGGTACTTTTGGGTACGGCTATGAATACGCGGAACTCTATGACATAAACTGTCTGGGCACATTTTCCTTTAAGGGCACGACCAAAGAGCCTCGATTTGGCAATCCTACACCCCGTATCGCCGAGTGTCCTGCCGGTATGATCAATGCGGTGGGCCTGCAAAACCCCGGTGTGGAGAAGGTCATTGCTGAAGAACTGCCTAAGCTGAAAGGTTGTTTCCAAAAGCCGGTTATGGCAAATATCAGCGGTTTCTCCATCGAGGAATATGCCTATACCTGCGAAAAGCTGGATAAGCAAGAGCAGGTGGGCTGGCTGGAAGTAAATGTCAGCTGCCCCAATGTGCACGGCGGCGGCATGAGCTTTGGCACCGATCCGAAAGCAGCTGCCCAAGTGACCGCTGCGGTGAAGAAGGTAACCACCAAGCCGGTGATCGTAAAGCTTTCCCCCAATGTGACAGATATTGTCTCCATTGCAAAGGCTTGCGAGGATGCAGGCGCTGACGGCATCAGCCTCATTAACACCATGCTTGGCATGCGCATTGACCTGCGCTCCCGCAAACCTGTAATTGCCAACAAGATGGGCGGCTTTTCCGGCTCTGCCATCTTCCCGGTGGCAGTACGAATGGTCTATCAGGTGGCAAATGCGGTGAACATTCCTGTGGTGGGTATGGGCGGCGTGTCGAAAGCCGAGGATGTAATTGAAATGATGCTCGCCGGTGCCACCGCTGTAGAGGTGGGCGCTGCAAATCTGATCAATCCCTATATATGCCGGGATATTATTGAGGAGCTTCCGGCTGTGATGGATAAGTATGGAATGAACACTTTGCAAGAGATAATAGGAGGCGTAAAGTAATGGGTAAGGACGTCATTGTGGCTTGCGACTTTGCAAGCGCCCGGCAGACCTTTGAGTTTCTGGATAAGTTCACAGGCCGTAAGCCCTTCGTGAAGATTGGCATGGAGCTTTTCTACGCAGAGGGACCTGCCATTGTAAAGGAAATCAAGGCGCGCGGTCATAAGATTTTTCTGGATCTGAAGCTGCACGATATTCCCAACACCGTGAAGAAGGCCATGTCTGTTCTGCGGAATCTGGACGTGGACATTACCAATCTCCACGCCGCCGGCACCAAGAATATGATGCGCGCGGCTTTGGAAGGGTTAACCCGTGAGGACGGCACGCGGCCGCTTCTGATTGCGGTTACCCAGCTGACATCTACCGACCAGCAGAGCATGGAGGAGGATTTGCTCATTCATGCGCCTATTGACAAAGTGGTGATGCACTATGCCAAGTGCGCAGAGGAGGCCGGTCTTGACGGCATTGTCTGTTCCCCCCTGGAGGCAGGCAAGGTACACAATTTTTGCGGTAAAAACTTTCTGACGGTTACCCCCGGTGTGCGGTTTGCCGACGGAGATGTGGGCGACCAGAAGCGGGTGATGACCCCTGCCCAGGCCAAGGAAATCGGCTCGGATTATATTGTGGTGGGCAGGCCCATTACCGCCGCTGCCGATCCCGTTGCAGCATACGAGCGCTGTGTGGCAGAATTCTGTGATTAAGGAGATAGAAATATGGAAGCTTACAAAAGAGAGTTTATTCAGTTCCTGCAAGACGCAGGCGTTCTGAAATTCGGTGATTTTACAGCAAAATCCGGCCGCAAGATTCCTTATTTTGTCAATGCCGGTATGATTAAGACCGGCGACCAGATCACCAAGATGGGCGAGTTCTACGCCAAGGCTTACTTTGACAAGCTGGGCAAGAAACAGGCTGTCCTGTACGGTCCTGCCTACAAGGGAATCTCCTTGTCCATTTCCGCCGCGGTTGCCTTAAGCAAAAACGGCCTGAACGTTCCTTTCTTCTTTAACCGCAAGGAAGTGAAGGACCACGGCGAAGGCGGTACCTTCGTTGGTTATATTCCCCAGGCCGGTGAAGAAATTGTGATTATTGAGGACGTGATTACCGCCGGTACTGCTATCCGTGAATCCATGGAGATTCTGCAGCATCTGGACGGCACCAATGTGATTGCCACCTTTATCATGGTGGATCGCAAGGAGAAGGGTCAGACCGAGAAGGGCGCAATGCAGGAGATTGAAGAACAGTTTGGTTTCCCCGTGTACTCGGTTGTGGATGTTTATGACATTATTGAGTACCTGGAAGAAGACCCTGCCAACGAAGAGAACGTTACCCGGATTAAGAATTATTTGGCTGTGAATGGAGCAAAGTGATGAGAAGTTTAATAGATATAGTAGAATTTTCCAAGGAGGAAATTCAGCAGCTGCTAGACACCGCTTGTGATATCAGCGCCAATCCCGCAAAGTATGCCGATTGCTGCCGTGGCAAGAAACTGGCAACTCTGTTCTTTGAGCCGTCTACCCGTACCCGTCTGAGCTTTGAGGCTGCCATGTACGAGTTGGGCGGTAACGTAATCGGATTCAGTGAGGCAAGCTCCTCCTCTGCCAGCAAGGGCGAGAGCATGGCGGACACTGCGAAAATTCTGTCCTGCTACGCTGACATCATGGCTATTCGCCATCCTAAGGAGGGCGCGCCTTATGTAGCTGCAACCAATGCCTCTATACCGGTCATCAACGCCGGTGACGGCGGTCACTGTCACCCCACCCAGACCCTGGCGGACCTTCTGACAATCTACCGGGAAAATGGCAGACTGAATAATCTGACCATCGGTCTGTGCGGCGATTTGAAGTACGGCAGAACAGTACACTCTCTGATTTCTGCAATGAGCAGATACGAGAATATCAGGATTATTCTCATCTCCCCGGAGGAACTGCGTCTTCCCAAGTACGTCAAATATGAAGTGCTTGATAAGTACAACATGGAGTACGTGGAAACAACCTCCCTTGAGGAGGTCATGCCCCAGCTGGACGTGCTGTACATGACCCGTATCCAGCGGGAGCGGTTTGACAGCTTTGATGAATATGAGCGCTTAAAGGACAGTTATATTCTCACCGAAGAGAAGATGCTCGCCGCCAAACCCACCATGCGTGTGCTGCACCCGCTGCCCAGAGTAAACGAAATCAGTGTCAAGCTGGACAATGATCCTCGCGCAGCCTATTTCCGGCAGGCGCTGAACGGCAAATACATGCGTATGGCGCTGATATTGAAGCTCTTGAAAGAAGCGGAAGAGGGCAGACAGATGAGTCCGGTAGAATCCATTGAGGACAGCCGTTTGGTTTGTGACAACCCCCGTTGTATTTCCTCCACCGAACAGGAACTTCCTCATAAATTCAAGCTTGTGGACGCTGAGCACGGCATCTACCGCTGCATCTACTGCGAGTCCAAGAAAAAGCTCAGCTGATACGCAATACAAGTTACACAAAACAGCAGGGAAATTACCGTTTTTTCGTGGAAGAAACGGAGAAAGAAACACGCTCCCTTGACACCCAAACCATACCATGATAAACTATTTCATGGAATGAAATCGTTCTTTGCGACTGACGGAAATGTGGAGCACCACAGGGGAACAAAGAATGTGGATAAGCCGACCGTCTGGGCGCATTTGACACGAATCACGGGTCAAGTGCGCCCTGTTTTGTGTTGAATAATACTTTATGGAGGTAACGGATGAAAAAAGTAGGTATTATCATGGGCAGTGACAGTGATTTGCCCGTTGTTCAGAAAGCGGTGGATATGCTGAAGAGCCTGGAAATTCCCTACGAGGTTCACATCTATTCCGCGCACAGGACGCCCATGCAGGCCCATGACTTTGCGGTAAATGCCAGAGCCAACGGTTTTGGCGCCATTATCTGCGCGGCCGGTATGGCGGCGCACTTGGCAGGTGCTATTGCGGCTAACACCACATTGCCGGTTATTGGCATCCCCTGCAAGGGCGGTATGATGGACGGACTTGATGCGCTGCTGGCCACTGTGCAGATGCCCACCGGTATCCCCGTTGCCACCGTTGCCGTAGGCGGGGCTGCCAATGCTGCATTGCTGTGCGCGCAGATTCTGGCTGTTGAGGACAAAGCCTTGGCAGAGAAACTGGACGCCAAACGCAGAAGCGATGGGGATAAAGTCCTGCAAAAGGATGCAGATATTGCATCCAAGCTGTAAATACAAAAAACTAACATGAATATAAAGGAGAAATAATTATGGAAAAGAAACTCATTTATACCGGCAAGACCAAGAATGTATACGCCCTGCCCAACGGCAACTGCCTGCTGAAATTTAAGGACGACTGCACCGGCAAGGACGGCGTGTTTGACCCCGGCGAGAATGCTGTTGGCCTGACCATTGAGGGTGTGGGCGATGTAAACCTGCGCATGTCCATCTATTTCTTCGAGAAGATTAACGCTGCCGGTATCCGTACCCACTATGTCAGCGCTAACCTGGACGATACCACCATGGAGGTTCTGCCTGCAAAGGTGTTCGGTAAGGGCCTGGAGGTTATCTGCCGCTATAAGGCCGTTGGCTCCTTCTTCCGTCGTTATTCTGTTTACTGCACCGAGGGCCAGGACCTGCCCGCCTACGTGGAGACCACCTTTAAGAACGACGAAAAGGGTGACCCCCTGGTAACCAAGGATGGTTTGGTGGACTTGGGCGTAATGACTGCCAAGCAGTATGACGATCTGAAGGACATGACTCAGAAAATCACCAAGATTGTTGCTGACGATCTGAAGGAAAAGGGCATGGATCTGTACGATATCAAGTTTGAGTTCGGCTATGATCCCGACGGAAACGTGATGCTCATTGATGAAATTGCCTCCGGCAACATGCGTGTGTATAAAGACGGCAAGTATGTTGACCCCATGACGCTGAATAAGCTGTTCTTCGCATAATCAATTCTTCATAATCCTAAGGAGGAAGTAACCGTGGGAGGCTTTTTTGGAGCAATTTCTCATCGTGACTGTGTATTGGATATTTTCTTTGGCGTTGACTACCATTCCCACCTTGGCAACCGCCGGGGTGGTATGGTGGTGTACAATCCGGAGACGGGCTTCCAACGGCAGATCCATAGCATTGAAAATACCCCTTTCCGAACCAAGTTTGAGGGCGATTTATCCAAGTTCCAGGGCAACAGCGGTATGGGCTGTATCAGCGACACCGACCCTCAGCCGCTGATGGTGCGATCCCATTTGGGATTGTACGCAATTTCTGTTGTGGGAATTATCAACAATGCCGATGAACTGATCAATAAGTATTTTTCCGACCACGGGCATCAGTTTATGGCAATGTCCTCAGGTGCGGTGAACCAGGCGGAGCTGATTGCGGCTCTGATTAACCAAAAGGACAGCTTGGTGGAAGGTATCCGCCACGCACAGCAATCCGTGGACGGTTCCGCAACCATCCTGATTCTGACCCAGGACAGCATTGTGGTAGCCCGTGACAGATTGGGCAGACTCCCGGTTTTAATCGGTAAGGGAGAGGACGGCTGCTGTGTATCCTTTGAGTCCTTCGTCTACCACAAGCTGGGCTATGAGGACCATTATGAGCTGGGCCCCGGTGAAATCGTAAAGCTGACAGCCGACGGTATCGAGGTGCTGCAGCCGGCAGGGAAGGACATGAAAATCTGCGCCTTCCTGTGGACGTACTACGGCTATCCCAATTCCAACTATGAGGGGAAAAATGTAGAGGTTATGCGCTGCCGCAACGGCGAGATTATGGCGCGCAATGAAGCAGAGCGTGGAACCATGCCGGATGTGGACTATGTGGCTGGCGTGCCGGATACCGGCGTTCCCCATGCCATTGGCTATGCCAACGAGAGCCACAAACCCTTTGCCCGCCCCTTTGTGAAGTATACTCCCACCTGGTCCCGGTCCTTTACCCCTGCCAATCAGGCTGTGCGCAGCCAGGTGGCAAAGATGAAGCAGATTCCCGTTCCGGAGCTGATTGTGGGTAAGAAGCTGCTGCTGGTGGATGATTCCATTGTCCGTGGCACACAGCTGCAGGAAACGGTGGAGTTCCTCTATGAAAGCGGCGCAAAGGAAGTACACATGCGTTCTGCCTGTCCTCCTGTGTTCTATGCCTGCAAGTACTTAAATTTCTCCCGCAGCAATTCCTCTATGGAATTGATTGCCCGGAAAACCATCCGGGAGCTGGAAGGGGAGGATGCAGACAAATACATTGAGGAGTACGCTGAGTCCACTACCCAGCGGGGTCAGTGCCTTGCCAAGGCAATTTGTGAGAAACTGGGCTTCGATTCGTTGGGGTATCAGTCTCTGGACGGTTTGCTGGAAGCCATCGGTATTGACCGGGATAAAATCTGCACCTACTGCTGGAACGGCAAAGGATAAAATATAAGGAGTTCTACTTATGGAAAAGAGTTATTCTGAGAGCTACGCTGCCGCCGGTGTGGACATTACCGCCGGTTACAAGGCGGTTGAATTGATGAAAAAGCATATCAAGCGCACCAAAAACGAAGGGTGTCTTGACGATGTGGGCGGCTTTGGCGGTTGCTTTGGTTTGAACATTGCCGGTATGGAAGAGCCTGTTCTGGTGTCCGGTACTGACGGCTGTGGCACAAAGGTGAAGCTGGCAATGTTGATGGACAAGCACGACACCATCGGTATCGACGCGGTTGCTATGTGCGTAAACGATATTATCTGCTGCGGCGCAAAGCCCCTGTTTTTCCTTGACTACATTGCCTGCGGCAAGAACTATCCGGAGAAGATTGCTACCATCGTAGGCGGCGTGGCAGAGGGCTGCGTCCAGGCAGGTAGCGCGCTCATCGGCGGCGAAACCGCGGAGCATCCCGGCCTGATGCCTGCTGACGAGTACGATCTGGCAGGTTTTGCGGTGGGCATCGTTGACAAAAAGAAAATCATTGATAACACCCGCATGGAAGAGGGCGATGTGGTGATCGCGCTGGCATCTACCGGCATTCACTCCAACGGTTTCTCCCTGTGCCGCAAGGTGTTTGACATTGATAACAACAATCCTGACCTGTACATACCCCGCCAGGAGCTGGGCGGCAAGACTGTGGCCGAGGCGCTTCTGGTGCCTACCCGCATTTACGTAAAGTCCGTGCTGGCGCTGCTGGAGCAGGTGGACGTAAAGGGCATTTCCCACATCACCGGCGGCGGTTTCTATGAGAACATTCCCCGCAGCATTCCCGACGGCCTGGGCGCTGTCATTGACAGAAGCGCCGTGAAGGTTCTGCCTATTTTCGATTTGATTGCCAAGACAGGCAATGTTCCCGAGCGGGATATGTTCAATACCTACAATATGGGTGTGGGCATGAGCATTATCGTAAAGCCTGTAGAGGTGGACAAGGCGCTGGAAATTCTCACTGCCAATGGCGAAACTGCCTATGTAATCGGCAAAATCGTAAAATCTGACGAGAAGATTACCATTTGTTAAGCGAGGGTCCGGGATGATGAAAGCGAGAATTGCGGTGCTGGTTTCCGGCGGCGGTACGAATCTGCAGGCACTGATTGATGCACAGAACAGTGGAATTATTAAAAGCGGAGAGATTTGCCTTGTGATTTCCAATAACGCCAATGCTTACGCATTACAGCGTGCGGCAAAGGCAGGGATTGCTACTGCTGTGGTGCTGAAAAAGGAGCTGGGCAGCCAGTTGGCCTTTGAAGAGAAAATCAAGGCATTGCTTGCTGAAAACAGCATTGACGTCATTGTGCTGGCGGGCTTTATGTCCATTCTATCGGAAAACTTCACTTCCTGCTATCCCAAGCGGATTCTCAATGTCCATCCGTCGCTGATTCCCGCTTTTTGCGGCGAGGGTTTTTATGGACTGCGTGTCCATGAAGCAGCGCTGTCCTACGGCGTGAAGGTAACCGGCGCAACCGTCCACTATGTGAACGAAATTCCCGACGGAGGAGAGATTATCCTCCAAAAGGCAGTGGATATTCTGCCCGGGGATACCCCTGAGATTTTACAGAAACGGGTGATGGAGCAGGCAGAATGGAAGATTCTGCCTGCCGCCGTCGAATTGGTTTGCAGTCTGATATAAGAAAGGAAAAGGGTTATGAACGTATATGAAGTTGGCTCTCTGGAGCAGAAATTATCCACCAATCGCTACCCCGGCCGTGGTATTGTGCTGGGTGTAACCCCCGACGGCACCAAGTCCGTTGCTGCTTATTTTATTATGGGACGCAGTGTAAACAGCCGTAACCGTATTTTTGCATTGGAGCCTGACGGCATTCGCACAGAAGCCCATGACCCCACTTTGATGAAAGACCCCCATTTAATTATCTATCACCCTGTCCGTGAGGCAGGCTGTGGTCTGATTGTTACCAATGGCGACCAAACAGACACCATTTGGGAGTATCTGGCAAGAGGGGAGAGCTGGGAGGCAGCTCTTCGTACCCGCCAGTTTGAGGACGACGGCCCTAACTGGACGCCCCGTATTTCCGGTCTGCTGGCAGGAGACGGCAGCTATAAAATGTCCATTTTGAAATCTGCCGACGCAGAAGGCTCTGCCTGCGCAAGATTCTTCTATGAGTATCCGGCCATTCCCAGCCTTGGCCATTTTATCCATACCTACGTGTGTGACGGCAACCCGGTGATTCCCACCTTCCAGGGTGAGCCTGAGCGGGTGGCAATGGACAATGATATGGATACATTTGCCGATATGCTGTGGAAGAATTTGGATTCTGACAATAAAATTTCTTTGTTTGTCCGCTACACCGACCTAAAGACCGGTGAGAAGTGTCAGAGAATTTACAATAAACACCAATAAGGAGAAAGAGAATGAAAGAGTTTGAACTGAAATACGGCTGTAACCCCAACCAGAAGCCTGCCAAGATCTATATGCACGACGGCACTGAACTGCCCATCGAGATTCTCAACGGCAGACCCGGCTTTATCAATTTCCTGGATGCCTTTAATTCCTGGCAGCTGGTTAAGGAGCTGAAGGAAGCCACCGGTATGTGCGCAGTTACCTCCTTCAAGCACGTTTCTCCCACCTCCGCCGCTGTGGGTAAGGTGCTTCCCATTGAACTGAAGAAGGCTTGCTTTGTGGAGGATATTGAAGGCCTTGACGAGAATCCTCTGGCATGCGCCTATGTTCGTGCCCGTGGTGCTGACCGGCTGTGCTCCTTCGGCGACTGGGTTGCCCTGTCCGATGTTTGTGATGCACTGACTGCATCCCTGATTGCCCGCGAGGTTTCCGACGGCGTGATCGCCCCCGGCTATACCGACGAGGCGCTGGCAATTCTGAAAACAAAACGGAATGGTAACTATAATGTGGTTGCCATTGATCCTAACTTTGTGCCTGCCGAGCAGGAGACTAAGCAGGTGTTTGGCATTACCTTCCAGCAGGGCCGCAACAATTTTAAGATTGGCGAGCATCTCCTTGAAAACATCGTGACTGCCAATAAGACCTTTACTGAATCTGCCAAGATCGACCTGATTATTTCCCTGATTACCCTGAAATACACCCAGTCCAACTCCGTTTGCTTTGCCTATGACGGACAGGCTATCGGCGTTGGTGCCGGTCAGCAGTCCCGTGTGCACTGCACACGCCTTGCCGGCGGCAAGGCTGACACCTGGTTCCTGCGTCAGCATCCCAAGACTCTGGCGCTGCCTTTCCGTGAGGATCTTGGCCGTCCCGGCCGTGACAATGTAATCGACGGCTACATCAACGGCAACGAAGAGGATGTCTGCGCCGAGGGCATTTGGCAGAACTACTTCACCACCCGTCCCGAACCCCTCACTGCCGAGGAAAAACGTGCATATCTTGACACCCGTACCGGTGTGGCGCTGGGCTCCGATGCGTTCTTCCCCTTTGCGGACAGCATTAAGCGCGCCAAGGCCTCCGGTGTTTCCTTTATTGCTGAGCCCGGCGGTTCTATCCGGGACGATTTGGTAATTGCCGAGTGCGACAAGAACGATATGGTTATGGCATTTACCGGTATGCGTCTGTTCCATCATTAATGGAGGGTGCTCAATGAAGATTTTGGTTGTTGGTGGAGGCGGCAGAGAGCATGCCATCATCAAGAAATTGAAGGAAAATCCCTCGGTAACTGAAATTTTTGCCCTTCCCGGAAACGGCGGCATTGCCAAGGATGCCACCTGTGTCGCCATTGGCGCCAAGGAAATTGATAAAATTGTGGCCTTTGCCGCAGAAAACGCCGTTGATTACGCGGTAGTTGCCCCCGATGACCCTCTGGTGCTGGGCTGTGTAGATGCGCTGGAGGAAAAGGGGATTCCCTGTTTCGGACCGCGAGCCAATGCCGCAATTATTGAGGGCAGCAAGGTATTTTCCAAAAACCTGATGAAGAAGTATGGAATTCCCACCGCTGCTTATGAAGTGTTTACAGACATGGATGCCGCGCTTTCTTATTTAGAAACCGCACCCATTCCCACGGTGATTAAGGCGGACGGTCTGGCGCTGGGCAAGGGCGTGATTATTGCGCAAACCCGGCAGGAGGCTATGGACGCAGTTCGTTCCATGATGAGCGATAAGGTGTTCGGCAGCAGCGGCGACCAAATCGTAATTGAGGAGTTTCTCACCGGCCCTGAGGTGTCCGTGCTGTCTTTTACAGACGGCAAGACCGTAGTGCCCATGATTTCCTCTATGGACCATAAGCGGGCAGGGGATAACGACACGGGACTCAATACCGGCGGTATGGGCACCATTGCCCCCAATCCTTACTATACTGAGGAAATTGCGGCAGAGTGCATGGAGAAAATCTTCCTCCCCACCGTTGATGCAATGAATGCTGAGGGGCGTACCTTCCGTGGCTGCCTGTACTTTGGACTAATGCTCACCCCCAACGGCCCGAAGGTTATTGAGTACAACTGCCGGTTCGGCGATCCGGAGACCCAGGTTGTCCTGCCGCTTCTGGAAAGCGACCTGCTGACCGTGATGCAGGCCACTACCAATGGTACGTTGTCTGATATAGAAGTAAAGTTTGTGCAAAAACACGCCTGCTGCGTGATTATGGCATCCCAGGGTTACCCCACCGCATACGAAAAAGGCTTTGAAATGACCATTCCGGAAACTATCTGGAACAACGTCTACATTGCCGGCGCATCCGCCAGGGAGGGGAAACTCCTTACAAATGGAGGCCGTGTATTGGGCGCAACGGCCGTGGCAGATTCTTTGGAGCATGCCATTGAAAATGCTTATGGTATGGTGGAAACCATTCATTTTGACAATGCATTTTACCGACACGATATTGGCGCAAAGGCGCTGAAAGCCGGGAGGAATGAACGTGGTATATAGAGTATATGTAGAGAAAAAGCCGGGTCTTGACAATGAGGCAAGAGCGCTGTTAAACGATGCCCGCAATCTGTTGGGGATCTCCTCTTTGGAGAAGGTGCGTCTGCTGAACTGCTATGATGCGGAAAATATCACAAAAGAACTGTTTGATTACGCCATCGGCACGGTATTCTCCGAGCCCCAGTTGGATATTGCCACCGCAGAGTGTAATTTGGATGGGGCAACGGTTTTTGCTGTGGAGTACTTACCGGGTCAGTATGACCAGCGGGCGGACTCTGCTGCCCAGTGTATCCAGATTATCTCCCAAGGTGAGCGTCCCTTGGTGCAGACCCGCAAGATTTACGGGCTGTACGGCACACTGACCGATGAAGAACTGACTGCCATTAAAAAGTACGTCATTAACCCTGTGGAGTCCCGGGAGGCAAGCCTTGAAAAGCCTGAGACATTGGCTGTGGAGTATGCGATCCCCCAGTCTGTGGCCACGGTGGACGGCTTTACCACGCTGGACGGGAACGGCCTTTCTGAACTTTTGGATAAGCTGGGTCTTGCAATGGATCTGGACGATCTGAAATTCCTGCAGAACTATTTCCGCGAGGACGAAAAGCGGGATCCTACCATTACGGAAATCCGCGTGGTGGATACCTACTGGTCCGACCATTGCCGGCATACCACCTTCTCCACCATTATTGATGATGTGCAGATTGATGACCCTGCAGTGGCAGCTGCCTATCAGCGGTACCTGGCTGCCCGGGTGGAGGTCTACGGAGAAGAGAAGGCTGCCAAGCGTCCCCAGACCTTGATGGACATTGCCACCATCGGCGCAAAGACACTGAAAAAGCGTGGCTTGCTGCCGGAGCTGGACGAGAGTGAAGAAATCAACGCTTGCTCCATTCATGTCAATGCTAAGGTCAACGGCGAGGAGCAGGATTGGCTCCTGATGTTCAAGAATGAAACCCACAACCACCCCACGGAGATCGAGCCCTTTGGCGGCGCGGCTACCTGTATCGGCGGCTGTATTCGGGACCCTCTGTCTGGCAGAGCCTATGTGCATCAGGCAATGCGTGTTACCGGTGCTGCTGACCCCCGGAAGCCTTTGAACGAAACCATTCCCGGCAAACTGCCTCAGCGTAAGCTGTGTCAGACTGCCGCTGCCGGTTACTCTTCCTACGGCAATCAGATTGGACTTGCCACCGGACACGTGGCTGAAATTTATCACGACGGCTATGCTGCCAAGCGGCTGGAGTGCGGCGCTGTGGTAGCTGCTGCGCCTGCCTACAATGTGCGCCGTGAGCGTCCTGCCCCCGGTGATGTAATTGTCCTGCTGGGCGGCCGTACCGGACGGGATGGCATTGGCGGCGCAACCGGTTCTTCCAAGAGCCATAATATGAAATCCCTCACTACCATGGCATCCGAAGTGCAAAAGGGCAATGCTCCTGAGGAACGCAAGATTCAGCGTCTGTTCCGGGACAGCTCTGTTACCCGCCTCATTAAGCGCTGCAATGACTTTGGCGCAGGCGGCGTATCCGTTGCTATCGGTGAATTGGCAGACGGTTTGCAAATTGATTTGGATGCTGTCCGCAAGAAGTACGACGGTCTGGACGGCACGGAAATTGCCATTTCCGAGTCTCAGGAGCGTATGGCTGTGGTGGTGGATGCCAAGGACGCAGATGCCTTTATCGCAGCGGCGCAGAAGGAAAATTTGGAAGCCTACCGTGTGGCTGTGGTGACTGAGGAAGCCAGAATGGTAATGGTTTGGAAGGGTCAGACCATTGCAAATCTGTCCCGCAGCTTCCTGGATACCAACGGCGCAAGCAAGCATACCAAGGTGGATGTATCCGAAAAGGATCTGTCCGTTCTGAGCAATGCTTTGTATGGCTCTTTACGGGAGATGGCAGCAGATTTGAAGACCGCAGGCCGCAGGGGTCTGGTAGAGCGTTTTGACGGTACCATCGGTGCCGGCTCTGTGCTGATGCCCTTCGGCGGCAAAACCCAGACAACGCCTGCCCAGGCAATGGCAGCAGTTCTGCCTGTACTGCCCGGTCAGGAAACCTCTCAGGGCAGCGTTATGGCATGGGGCTTGGATCCGGATATGATGTCCGTAGACCCCTATACCGGCGCCCGCGCCGCGATCTATACTTCCGTAGCGAAGCTGGTTGCCGCCGGCGCGGATTATAAGAAGGCATATCTGACTCTTCAAGAGTTCTTTGAAAAACTGAAAGCTGAGCCTAAGCGCTGGGGTAAGCCCTTTGCGGCATTGCTTGGCGCACTGGACGCACAGCTGGAGCTGGGGGCAGCGGCCATTGGCGGTAAGGACTCCATGTCCGGCTCGTTCCTGGATATGGATGTACCTCCTACGCTGATTTCCTTTGCCATTGCGCCTATCGACAAGGAACAGATATTGACTCCGGAGTTTAAGAAACCCGGCAATCCGGTCTATCTCTTTGGACCTACCGATGAAACTGCTGAGAGCCAGAAAGAGACTTGGGAGCGTTTCCACGCGCTGCACCTTGCAGGCAAGGTAAAGGCCGGTTGGGCGGTGGAATACGGTCTGGGCGAAGCTGTGATGAAGATGTCCTTTGGTAATCGCGTTGGCTTTAAGTCCTGCGGAACAGTGGGCGAGGAGTGGCACAAGAATCTCTACGGCTTCCTGGTTGCGGAGTTAAGTGAGGATGTGGACCTGCCCGGCGTGCTGAAAATCGGTGAAACCACCGCAGAGGAGACGGTTGTGCTTGATAATGACAGCGCCACTATTTCCGAATTGCTGGAAATTCATGAGGGCATTTTGGAGGATGTGTATCCTACTGTTGTCCCTGCTGAGAACGAATCCATTCCCACATTCAGCAGCAGCTTTACGGATGCCAAGGCACCGGCAGTGCTTTGCGCTAAGCCAAAGGTGCTGATCCCTGTCTTCCCCGGAACGAACTGCGAGTTTGATTCTGCCCGCGCTGTGATGGCAGCCGGGGGCGAAGCAGAGATTGTGGTGATCCGCAACCTGACTGCCGATGATGTGGCACGCAGTGTGGAGTCTGTTTCTGCCAAGATTGCAGACAGCCAGATGATCTTTATTCCCGGCGGCTTCTCCGGCGGCGATGAGCCGGACGGCTCTGCCAAGTTTATCACCGCATTCTTCCGCAATCCTGCGGTGAAGGAGCAGGTGGAAAGATTACTCAATGACCGTAACGGCCTGATGTGCGGTATTTGCAACGGCTTCCAGGCGCTGATTAAGCTGGGCTTGGTGCCCTACGGTAAGATTATGGACACCGATGAATCCTGTCCTACTCTGACCTACAATACCATCGCCCGTCACCAGTCCAAGATTGTCCGCACCCGTATTGCGTCCAACAAGTCTCCGTGGCTGCGCCTTATGAACGTGGGTGATGTTGTGAATGTCCCCATTTCCCACGGTGAGGGTCGCTTCTACGCTACCAAAGAGCTGGCAATGCAGTTGGCTGCAAACGGTCAGATTGCCACCCAGTATGTGGATTTGGACGGCAATCCCACTATGGACACTGCCTTCAATCCCAACGGCTCTCTGTTCGCCATTGAGGGTATCACCTCTCCCGATGGCAGAGTGTTCGGCAAGATGGGTCACAGTGAGCGTATCGGCAACAGCCTCTACAAAAACGTCCCCGGCAACTACGATATCCGTATGTTTGAATCCGCAGTGAAGTATTTTAAGGGCTAATATCAATAAAAATCCGGAAGACAATCTGTCTTCCGGATTTTTGTGCTACTTATTGCTCCAGCAGAGCTTTGGCTTTTCTGGCGACTACAATTTCTTCGTTGGTGTCTACTACGAATATGCGGACCTTGCTGCCGTCTGCGGAAATGTCGTCCCCGCCGTCGGGGTCGGCATTCTTGTCTTTGCTTAATTCAATGCCTAAGAATTCCAGACCTTCCAGACTCATTTCCCGCACGATGCTGCTCTTTCTGCCGATACCGCCGCCGAAGACAACAGCATCCACACCGCCCATGGCAGCGGCGTAAGCGCCGATGTATTTCTTAATGCCGTAGGCGTATGCCTTAATGGCGTTTTGGCAATCCTCGTTGCCGTTTTTGGCAGCCTCCTGAATATCCCGCAGGTCATTGGAGACGCCACCGGACATGCCGTACAAACCGCTTTTGCTCTGTAGCATGGTCTTGACTTCGCTCAGCTCCATGCCGCATTCTTCCACCAAATGGAAGATAATATAGGGGTCCATATCGCCGATGCGGTTATTCTGCAGCACGCCGCACTGCAGGCCCATACCCATGGTGGTGTCAATACTGATGCCATTTTTTACCGCGCACAGGCTGCCGCTGCCACCTAAATGGCAGCATACCAGCTTCAAATCCTGCCGGCCCATTTTCTCTGCAGTCCAGGTGGAGAGATATTCCAGCGATGCGCCGTGGAAGCCGTAGCGGCGAATGGCATGCTGACGGCTTAGCTCCACAGGAATGGGATAGAGGTATGCCTCCGGCGGCATCTGGGCGTGGAAGGCGGTTTCGAAGGAACCAATCATAGGTGTATCCGGCATCAGATTCTTAAATTGCCGGATAGCTGCAATGTAAGGGGGATTGTGAGCAGGGGCAACGGAGTTGAAATCTGCCATAGCGCGAAGCACTTCTTCTGTTAAATACTGCACACCGGTTACGCCCTTGGCGTGTACTACCTTAAAGCCTACGCAGGAGATTTCTGTCAAGGACTCAAGACAGCCACACAGGATTTGTTCCAGCATTGCGGAAATCGCCTCCCGATGGGTAGGGAACTGGGCTTCTACCCGAATGGCATCACCGGTTAAGTGGTTGCGGTGATAAAATTCACTTTTTGCAGTACCTACACGCTCCGCGCCACCGGCGCACAGTACTTTTTCTCCTGCATCCATATCAAAAAGCTGATATTTCAGCGAGGTGCTTCCTACATTACAGATTAAAATATTCATATAGCACTCCTTTGCCGCAGCATATTGTCAGCGCGGATTTTTTTCTTATAAAATACCACAAACGCAACGATCTCAACTGCAAAAGTCAGAATCCAACTGATGGGATACGATGAATACAGACAGGAAAGTGTGTGATATTGCGGAATCTGGAAGATGGTATAAATCCAGGCAATGCGCAAACCGCAAGCACCGATAACTGTAATTACCATAGGGACAAAAGAACAGCCAAGTCCCCGCAACGCGCCGGTTGTAACATCCATCAGACCGCACAGGAAATAGGGCAGAGCGATATAGGCCATTCTGGTAATTCCGTAGGTGATTGCCTCGGGGGAGTCAGTAATATAAATGGACAGAAGCGGTCTGCCGAACAGATATACGGCACCACCGGCGATGAGTCCAAACAGGAAAACATAACCAAGGCAGATAGAAATAATTTTCTTAACCCGATCAAATTTGTGTGCGCCTGTATTCTGTCCAACGTAGTTTACCGCCGTTTGGCTAAAGCTGTTCATAATTACATACACAAAGCCCTCTATGTTTTGGGAGGCACCGTTACCTGACATAATGGCGTCAGAATTAAAAGAGTTGACAGAGGACTGAATGATGACATTGGAGATGGCAAACAGCGAGCTTTGAATACCGGCAGGTAAGCCAACGCGCAGAATCTTTGCAAACTGCTTTTGGTAAAAACGCATTTTCCCCGGCATAAACCGACAGATATCCGTCCTGCGTGTCAGTGCAATCACCACCAACACAGCGGAAACTGCCTGGGAAATGGTGGTAGCCAGAGCAACACCTGCAACATTCATTTTGAAAACGGTGACAAAGAAGATATTAAGCACCACATTTACAACACCGGCAATGGTCAGGAAAATAAGGGGTGACTTGGTATCTCCCGCTGCTCTTAATATGGATGCGCTGAAGTTATATACCATATTAAAAATCATACCGGAAAAGTATATCCGCATATAAACAGCTGACAGAGGAAGAACATTGGCAGGGGTATCCATCATTTTCAGGAAAGTGGGTGCAAAAATCACGCCAATCAGGGATACCAGAATGCCACCCGCAATGGCGGTGGGAAGCGCAGTGTGAACGGTGCGGTAAACTTCCTCGTCCTGATGACCGCCCAGTCCGTGGGCAACGGCTACACCGGCGCCAATGGAAATACCGATAAACAGATTGACCATCAGCGCTGTAAGCGATCCTGTAGCGCTCACAGCCGCCACAGAAATGCTGCCGCAGTACTGTCCCACAATTATCAAATCTGCCGCATTAAACAGCAACTGCAAAACACTTGTGAGAATAATCGGGACAGTGTAGCGAAGGATGCCGCTGTATAAAGAGCCGTGCAGCATATCGATATTTTTCCTCATAGCGCAGTTACTTCCTTTACATATAATGTGTCGTTTTCTACACAAAAACGAATGTCAAATCCGGCAAAGGAAAGTCCGTACACTCTGTCAGAGCTTTGCTGATAGGAGGGGCGGGGATCGTGAGAGAGAACGCCCATTGCCGCGTCCCGTTTTTCTGCCGGTAGTTTACGCAGGAGCGCTTCCGGGAAGTCCACCTCTAATAGATAGCTTCCGGCATTGGTGGTAAAACCGCCAAGGGCTTCCGGGTGAGAATCGCTGTAAGGAATATACGGCTTAATGTCCAAAATCGGTGTGCCGTCCATAAGGTCAGCGCCGGATACATGAATGACCGTGCCGGAATCCTTGGTCTGCTCCAATCCCACCAGCTTTACACAGGACAGCCCCAGAGAATTGGGACGGAACGGAGAGCGGGTGGCGAAAACGCCCATTCGGGTGTTACCCCCAAGACGGGGCGGCCGCACGGTGGGCGACCATTCCGCACTTACCGATTCGGAGAATTGCCAGATAATCCACAGGTGGGAAAACCCTTCAATGCCCCGCAAAGCATCGCTGTTGCGGTATTGCGGCTCAAAGACAATGGTAGAATGCAGACTGTCGACCAATCCGCTTTGACGGGGAATTCCGAATTTTGTGGGGAAATCGCTGCGCATAGTGGCTATGGGGTGTATAGTGATGTCCATATCAGCAACACGCCTTTCAGGTTTCAGGTTTCTTTCATTGTACCATATATGTCAAGAAAAACGGGGACTGAAGCTCAGTCCCCTAAAATCCTTATTCGTGCTCAGCCAGCCACTGTTCTACCTTGGCCTTTCCCATACGCTTGATATCTTCACAGGGGTAGGGAGAGGTTTCGCCGCCGCAGACATAGATGAAGTACAGCCCGTCGGGTGTTTGGTAGAGAGTCTCTTCGTAGCCTGCAGGATCACCAAAGCAACCGTATGTACATTTTTTTACCAATACAGCGGTTTCGGTATCATACTCTTTCTTGCAGATAATCTTCTTCATATCCGAAATCTCCTTTCGTGCATAATGTCGAGCTTATTATACACAGTAATTTTAAGAAATCAAGAGATTTTAGTCAAAATTTTAACTTTATATATAAACATACAGGGAAAACAAGGAAAAACTGGAAGGTTAGACAACAAAATTACACTTTACCCATTTTCGGCAATGTGTTATGATAGGGAAAAGAGGTGATAATATGCGGGATATTCCGGTATTTACCACAGAAAACGGCATTGCAAGCATCTCACTGCGTGAAGTGCCTTATAAGGAAACAGCGTACATCACTGTACGGGATACCTGCTCGCCGCAGGCGCTGTTATTTGAGTGCGCGGAGTTTTGCCGGGCAGCCGGTGCAACAAAGATTTATGCTACAGGACATGAATACCTGAAGAGTTACCCGCTGCATACTGCCGTTTGGCAGATGAGCAGGCTGCTGGAGGGGTTGCCGGAATCGGATGCGGTGTTGTTTCCGGTGACGGAGAAGACTGCCGAGCAATGGCGTAATCTTTACAACGAGAAAATGCTGCCTGTGCCCAACAGCGCCACCATGACCCGGCAGGATGTGGAGAATCTTCTTAAACGGGGTGCCGGTTATTTCGTTCACCGGAATGGGGAGCTTTTGGGCATCGGCATTGCAGCGGGCGATACGGTTGAATCGGTGATTGCAGTCATTCCGGGGGCAGGGGAGACGGTTCTGCGAACTCTGTGCGGTGCTTTGGGGGGTGAACGGGTGGTTCTGGAAGTGGCATCGGAAAATCGGCCTGCCATAAGGCTCTATGAACGGCTGGGTTTCTTAAAAACTGCGGAGCTTTCCTGCTGGTACGATGTGAGCAAAATAAATTAAGGTGACAAGAAAAAATACTTGACAAGGAGCGCCACTTGGTGTATGATGGCGTGGTGTAAAGGTAAAGTGTTTGACAGGAGGTGCGCCAATGGGGGCTGTTGAGATGCTGTTGCTGTTTGATTATTACGGCGATATGCTCACAGAGCGCCAGCGGATGTGCCTGGACCTGCGGTACAATCAAGACCTTTCTCTGGCGGAAATTGCCGAAGAACTGGGCGTCAGCCGTCAAGGGGTGCACGATAATATCATTCGCGCGGAAGCCCATCTGCAGAAGATGGAGGCAAAGACAGGCTGTGTCCGCCGGTATTTGCAGAGTCGTGATGCCATGCAGACAATTTTGGCTGCTGTCGGACAGTTACAGGGCCACACTGACCCGGTTGTTCGGGACGCGGCAGACAGAATTGCCGCAGCGGCGCATTCCATTGAGGAGTAGAGTATGGCATTTGAAGGATTAACCGAAAAAATATCCGCTACCTTCAAAAAACTCAGGGGCAAAGGCCGAATTAAGGAATCCGACGTTAAGGAGGCTATGCGTGAAATCCGCATGGCGCTTCTGGAAGCGGATGTGAGCTATAAGGTAGTTAAGGATTTTGTGAAATCTGTGACAGAGCGGTGCGTGGGCGCTGATGTGCTGGAAGCGTTGAGCCCTGCCCAGATGATTGTAAAAATCGTCAATGAAGAGCTGACCGCCCTTATGGGCAGTGAAGCAAAGCATATTACCATCAATCCCAACGGTCCCACCGTTGTGATGCTGGTGGGTCTGCAGGGCGCCGGTAAGACCACCAACGGCTCAAAGCTTGCCGGTCTGATGAAGCGGCAGGGCAAGAACCCGCTGTTGGTTGCCTGCGACATTTACCGTCCCGCTGCAATTACCCAGCTAAAGGTCTGCGGTGAAAAGCTGGGCATTCCTGTGTTCGAAAAAGGGCAGACTGACCCGGTGCAGATTGCTAAGGATGCGGTGCTTTATGCCCGTCAGCACGGCCATGATATGGTATTTCTGGATACCGCCGGCCGTCTTCATGTGGATGAAACCCTCATGGAGGAATTGAAAAACATTAAATCCACTGTAAATCCCAGTGAAATTATGCTGGTAGTGGATGCTATGACCGGCCAGGACGCGGTAAACGCCGCCCAGAGCTTTAATCAGTGGCTGGACATTGATTCTGTGATGCTTTCCAAGCTGGATGGCGATGCCAGAGGCGGCGCGGCGCTGTCCGTCAGAGCCGTTACCGGTAAACCCATTAAATTTGCCGGTGTGGGCGAAAAACTGGAGGACATCGAGGCGTTCCATCCGGACCGTATGGCGTCCCGGATTTTGGGAATGGGTGATGTGCTGTCCCTGATCGAAAAGGCGGAGCAGGCGTTTGATGCCAAGAAGGCCGCCGAGATGGAGGAACGGCTTAAATCCAGTAAATTTACCCTGCAGGACTTCTATGACCAGTTGGTACAGCTGAAATCCATGGGTTCTATGCAGGATATTCTTTCCCAGATGCCCGGCGGCGCGGGGCTTAAAAATGTTCAGCTGGATGAGAAGGCTATGGGTCGTACCGAGGCGATTATTCTGTCCATGACCCCCAAGGAACGGGAAAACCCCGGCATCATCGGCGCCAGCCGTAAGAAGCGAATTGCAAACGGCGCAGGGGTAAAGGTTGAGGATGTGAACCGACTGCTGAAATCCTTTGACCAGATGAAGGCAATGCTAAAGCAGTTTACCGGTCCCGGTGCCGGAAAAAAGATGAAGCGTATGGGCCGATTCGGCGGTTTCGGCGGATTCCCCGGCTTCTGATTACGTTTTCGCTGAAAGCAAATTGCTTTGCGATATAGATTTTTCGAAAAATATTGGAGGTGAAATCCCATGGTTAAAATCAGACTCAGAAGAATGGGCGCAAAGAAGGCTCCTTTCTACCGTATCGTTGTTGCTGATGCTCGCTCTCCCCGTGACGGTCGCTGCATCGAAGAAATCGGTACCTACAATCCTCTGACCAACCCTGCCACCATCAATGTGGATGCAGAGAAGGTACAGGCTTGGATTAAGAACGGTGCGCAGCCCACTGATACTGTACGCGGCCTGCTGAAGAACGCCGGTGTGCTGTAATTTCCCTTAAGGAGTAGCCCAATGAAAGAACTTTTGCTGTATATGGCAAAGAATCTGGTGGACGAGCCCGAGGCAGTTACAGTGACCGAAGTTTCTGACGAGGAAGGCAAGGTGCTGGAGCTCCGTGTTGCCCCCGGCGACATGGGAAAGGTGATCGGCCGCCAGGGACGGATTGCCAAAGAAATTCGTACCATTGTGAAAACCGTTGCCCAGCGTACCGGCGAAAAAGTCACGGTGGAAATCGTGGATTAACGGGTTATGCGTGACGCTTGGCGCCACGCATTTTCCGTTTTTTGGAGGAAGATATGAAGCTGACCTATATTGACGCAGGGGAAATTGTCACCACACACGGCATCCGTGGTGAGGTAAAAGTATTACCGTGGCTGGATTCCCCGGATATGTTGTGTGGATTTGAACGTTGCCGTATTAACGCAGTAGAATATAAAATGGAAAGCTGCCGGGTGCAAAAGACCTGTAACCTTGTAAAGCTGCAGGGGGTTGATACCATGGAGGCAGCCCAGGCAATGCGGGGTAAGACCGTACAGATTTACCGCGAAGATGTGGATGACAGCATAATTTTTGCCGCTGAGCTTGTGGGCGTTGAAGTATTCTGCGACGGTGAAAATATCGGAAAAATAACGGAAGTGCTGGATTATCCGGGAAATTCTGTGTATATCGTGGGAGAAAACCAATATATGATTCCTGCGGTAAAGGAATTCATTTTGCATACGGATATGGAAAAAAATGAGATGCATGTAAAACTCATTGAGGGGATGCGGAGCGATGAGAATTGATATTCTGACCCTGTTTCCCGAAACTCTTGGGGCTGTACTGTCTGAGAGCATCTTGGGTCGGGCGCAGGAGCGTGGTTTCATTACCATTGATACCCACCAGATACGGGACTACACTGCCAATAAGCAGATGCAGGTGGACGATTACCCCTACGGCGGCGGGCGCGGCGCGGTGATGCAGGCAGATCCTCTGTACCGCTGTTGGGAGGCTGTTTGCGATAAGGCAGCCGGACCGGTGCACACCATCTATCTGTCTCCCTGCGGTAAAACCTTTACCCAGGCGGATGCCATTCGTTTAAGTAAATTGGATAATATCATTTTTGTGTGCGGCCACTATGAGGGCGTGGACCAGCGCTTTATTGACGAGTGCGTGGACGAGGAGCTGTCCCTTGGGGATTTCGTGCTTACAGGCGGTGAGATTGCCGCCATGGCAATGACAGATGCCATTTGCCGTATGGTGCCGGGTGTGCTGGCAGATCCGGAGTGTTTTGAGGATGAGAGTCATTACAGCGGTATGCTGGAGTACCCCCAGTACAGTCGTCCTGCTGTCTGGCACGGCAGGGAAGTGCCGGAGATTCTGCTGTCCGGCAACCATCAGAAGGTTGCCCAATGGCGCAGAAAGCAATCTATTCGCCGCACAAGGGAACGCAGACCGGATATGTATGAAAAACTGGATTTATCCAGTAAGCAGGACAAAAAGCTGCTGTTGGAAATTGAACAAGAGGATACAAATGAAACGGCATAACCGAAGCGGTTATGCCGTTGATTTGTTTATTGTGTGGGGTCGTAATTTACAACAATGCTCTGACTGGTCAGGGCGCTCACATTTGTAACCTTGGTGCCATATACGTTTACCTGAATCAACAGGGGACAGTCGGAAAGAACGCTCACAGAAGAGATCTTCTCGTTGTAATCCATGAACACGTTGTTCAGCTTCTTCAGCCCCTTGAGGGGCTCCAGGGTGCTTATGTGGTTATAAGAACCGTCAATATTCACCAAGGCGCAGTCGGTGCTCCATTTCGGAAGCTCGGTTACCTGGTTGTTTGCAAAGTTCAGCGTCTGCAATTTGGTAAGGCCTGCAAGCACAGAAATATCAGTAAGACCGTTGGCGGAAATGTTCAGGTTCATAAGCTCTGCGCAGCCGGACAAAGGCAGAATGTCCGAAGCTGTATTGTTGGACAAATCCAGATAGGT
Source organism: Faecousia sp. (assembly GCA_045540155.1). Lineage (GTDB taxonomy): Bacteria > Bacillota > Clostridia > Oscillospirales > Oscillospiraceae > Faecousia. The sequence goes on along the minus strand of JAZQGT010000035.1, from coordinate 21,602 downwards.
GATTTTAGTGAGCTTTTGCAGACCGGATAAGTCTGACAAGGCGTTATTGGCTGCGTTTAGGTGCTCAAGACCTGCAAGGACCGTAATGGGGGAGAGGGACGCAAGATTATTATGGGACACATCAAGACTGCGCAAAGCGGTTAATGCAGACAATGCAGACAGATCATTGAGGGCGTTGCGGCTTAAGTTGATTTCCTGCAGCTTCTGCAGCGCGGCAAGGGGCGCAATGTTGCGAATAGCGTTGTTGCTCAAATCCAGGTGGGTTAAGGTTTTTGCAGAATCCAGACCGGCGGTGGTGGAGAGACTGCAGCCGGAAAGTGTCAGCTTCTGAAGAACCGGTAAATGTCCAATCAATGCCAGCTCATCGGTGGTGACCGCGGTGTCGGTAATGTGGAGCTCGGTCAGATTGGCAAGACCCGCGATGCTGGACAGCTGACCGGAAACGGCTTTGTTTACCGTCAGTTTCTCCAGAAAAGCCAAATGCTGCAGGTCACTTAAATTCTTCGCATTTTCCGGAACGGTAAATTCCTTGATTGTCCACAAATCGTTGGTATAGAGAACCTTCTGCGCATCTACATTCAACATCTCCCGGAATGCCGCTTCAATGGCTGCGTCGGCAAAGGATACCTTCTGAATGACACCACCCACAGTGAAACCGAAGATGGATGCGGGACTGACCAAGCCGTTATCCGCCACTGCAACGGCATAGATAACGTTCTCACCGTCGGTGAGGGTGATATCCTGCCGGTATAGGTCTGTGTGAATAGACGGGAACTCCCCGTTGCTGTTTACATAGAGGGTGTCAGTGCCTGCAGACACGGTGACAGTAATGTACTGGGTATAATAAGCGCCGGAACTGTTGGGATCCGGAGAACAGACGGGTGCGCTGGGACGGAGCGCGTCCAGCTGCGCCTTTATTTCAGGGTTGGTGATATGGTTCAACATATTCACTGCATCCAGCAGCTTATCCTGCTCCACATAGGTCTTGCAAAGGGCAATGTACACGTCAGCCCCGCCACCGTCGGCTATTGCGCCTGCGAGGGTGTATTCAGCTTTGGTGTAGTTACCCGACAGCTTATACTGCTCTGCCAGCTCAATGGCAACCGCATCGCTGTTGCCCGACTGCTTATATGCTCTTTCGTAGAACCATGCAGCAGCCGTATGGTTATTGTTGCCCTCTAAATAACGGGCAGTGTGCAGCAGCATATCCCTTGTGAACGCACGGTCATATATGAACAAATACCAGAGTGTGCAGACCACTATCGACAGCGCCAGAATAAGCGGAATGATTACACGAATAGCCTTTCTCATGGTTCGCTCCATTTCAAATTTTTTCACTATAATTATACTTCTGTCGCGGTAGTGTGTCAAGTGGAACAAAATTCAATCTGGCATTACCGCACAATCCGTCATATTTTTGTGATAATGGGGTGTAGAATAAACCGGGGTGATACATAATGAAAGGAAAACAATGGCTGTTGGCGCTGATCATGGGAATTTTTCTTCCGGGATTATTTTTCTCTGTCGCAGAGCGAATGATTCCATCCAAAATACCCGCTCCCACCGACGAAACCACTTTGCAGACCCAGGAGACAGTGCCGCAGCAAACAATACAACCGCCGGAGAGGATAACCGTCCCGGTACTGCACGATGGCGCGGTCCGGATCATGGATCTGGACACATACTTAATCGGCGTTGTATTGGGAGAAATGCCGGCGGACTTTGAAGAGCAGGCGCTGCGGGCGCAGGCGGTGGTTGCAAGAACCTACGCGTTAAAGCGGTGTACCACCGGAAATAAGCATGAAAAAAATGCGGTCTGTACAGAATCTGCCTGCTGTCAGGCCTATTTATCTCCTGCTGACTACCTGTCACAGGGGGGCTCGCAAACCGCTGTGGACAAAGTAACCTCTGCGGTGACACATACCAGCGCGCAGGTGCTCATGTACAACGGCGCATTGATTGAAGCCACCTACTTCTCCTGTTCCGGCGGCAGAACAGAGGATGCCGCTGCGGTTTGGGGAAATGATATTCCCTATCTGCAGGCGGTGGACAGCCCCGGCGAGGAGGGAGCAACCCATTATGAAGACACAGTACGTCTGACGGCCTCTGAATTTGCTTCCAGACTGGGAATCAGTCTAAAGGGTGCGCCCTCTTCGTGGTTTGGCCCTGTGACCTACACGGAGGGTGGCGGCGTAAATACCATGAAAATTGCCGGAAAGACCTTTCAAGGGACCGATTTGCGGCAAAAGTTGGGACTGCGTTCCACAGTATTTACGGTTGCAACAGAGGGGGATGTTGTTGTAATTTCCACGAAGGGTTTCGGACACCGGGTGGGTATGAGCCAGTACGGCGCGGAAGCCATGGCGGTAGGCGGCAGTACATACCGTGAAATACTGGCGCACTATTATCCGGGGACAAGTATTACAATATATTCACCGAATTGACAAAGACGGTTTTTTCTTGTAGAATAATGAAAAATGCGGAAAGGAGGGGCTTGCCATGCCTATTCAAATTCCAAATGATCTGCCTGCTGCCGGAATTTTACAGCAGGAGAATATCTTTATCATGCAGGAGAACCGGGCAGTTACACAGGATATCCGTCCGCTGGAAATCGTTGTGCTGAATTTGATGCCCACAAAGATTGCCACGGAAACCCAGCTCAGCCGCCTGTTGGGCAATACCCCCTTACAGGTACGCCTTGAACTGATGCACACCAAGTCCCATGTCTCCAAGAATACCGCGCAGGAACACCTGCTGACCTTTTATAAAACCTTTGATGAGTTAAAGGACCGGAAATTTGACGGAATGGTAATCACCGGCGCGCCGGTGGAGAATATGGCTTTTGAGGATGTGGATTATTGGCCCGAGCTGTGTGAGATCATGCAATGGAGCACCACCCATGTCCACAGCACACTCCATATCTGCTGGGGCGCGCAGGCGGGACTGTATTATCATTACGGCATCAATAAGTATCCTTTGGACGAAAAACTCTTTGGCGTGTTTGAGCATACCAAGGATTACCCCCGCTCCATTCTTCTGCGGGGCTTTGACGATACCTTCTGGGTGCCCCATTCCAGACATACCACTGTTCTTCGTGAAGATATTGAGGCTGTGCCGGCACTCAAAATACTCTCATCCTCCCGGGATGCCGGTGTGTATGCGGTTATGAACAAAAACGGACACCACATCTTTGTTACAGGACACTCTGAATATGACCCCGACACGCTGGAAAAAGAATACCTGCGAGATAAAGACCGGGGGCTGCAGATTTCTGTCCCGAAGAACTATTATCCCAATGATGATGATACCCAAAAGCCCATTGTCCGCTGGAGGGGCCATGCCAATTTACTGTTCTCCAACTGGCTGAATTACTTTGTTTATCAGACCACACCCTATGACATCGCCAACATCGGCAGCGAAGAATAAGAAATGCCCACCGAAAACCGTTTTCGGCGGGCATTTTTTATTGACAAATTTTAGTTGAGAGATTATAATATCTTTACGCGGTTAGCATGAGCTAACTCTAAAAGGAGAGATAATTATGACCATTGATGATCTTGCAATAGGCGGCAGCGGTATTATTGCGGCGGTGGGCGGAGAAGGTCCTTTGCGGCTGCGGTTTTTGGATATGGGCTTGATTCCGGGCACTCACGTGCAGCTGCAGAAGGTTGCGCCTATGGGCGACCCCATTCAAATACGGGTACGGGGATACGAACTGACCATTCGGCGCGAGGATGCACGGCAGATTTCTCTGCAGGAGGTAGCGGAATGATTTTTGCATTGGTAGGCAACCAGAACTGCGGCAAGACCACGCTTTTCAACGCACTGACCGGTGCCAATCAGCACGTGGGCAACTTCCCAGGCGTGACCATTGACAGAAAGGTTGGCACAATCCGTAATACCGAGCATGAAGTTGTGGATTTGCCGGGCATCTATTCCATTCGTCCTTATTCTCAGGAGGAAGTGGTTACCCGGGATTTTATCATTAAAGAGAAGCCCGACGCGATTATTAACATTGTGGACGCTACCAATATTGAGCGGAATCTCTATCTGACACTGCAGCTTCTGTCTCTGCGTGTGCCCACTGTGATCGCGCTGAATATGATGGATGAGCTGCGGGGAAACGGCGGCAGTGTTGATGTGCACAAGATGATCCGTTTACTGGGTGTGCCGGTAGTTCCCATCAGCGCGGTGAAAAAGCAGGGCGTGTCGGAGCTGGCTGATACCGTAATCAGAACGGCACGGGAGAAACAACTGCCAAAGGTGCAGGATTTTTGTCCCGAAGGACCGGTGCACCGCTGTATCCATGCGGTGAGCCACATTATAGAGGATCATGCGGGTATGGTGGACATCTCCCGGCGATTCTGCGCCATGCGGTTGATTGAGGGCGAGCAGGAGTTTTTTGATATGCTTGGGTTAAGCCGCAACGAAACGGAACTGATCGAACACTCTGTTATCGAAATGGAAGCGGAGCGGGGTCTTGACCGGAATGCGGCGCTGGCAGATATGCGGTATAATTTTATCGAGGATACCTGCCGTGAATGCGTAGTAAAGGCGCAGGAGAGCAAGGAACACACCAGAAGCGTTCAGATTGACAAGGTGCTTACCAACCGCTACCTGGCAATTCCTCTGTTTGCTGCCATTATGGGTTTGGTTTTCTGGCTTACATTCAATGTGTTCGGCGCGTGGCTTTCGGACCTGCTGGCATACGCCATTGACGGCCTTACCTATGCCGCCGATGACCTGCTCACTGCCTACGGCATGAATCCGGTGGTACATAGCCTGATTATAGACGGCATATTCTCCGGTGTTGGCAGCGTTGTTAGCTTCTTGCCGGTAATTGTGGTGCTCTTTTTCTTCCTGTCCATGTTGGAGGATTCGGGTTATATGGCCCGTGTAGCATTTGTTATGGATAAGCTGCTGCGAAAAATCGGCTTATCCGGCAGAAGCTTTGTGCCCATGCTTATCGGATTCGGGTGCAGCGTTCCCGGCATTATGGCCACCAGAACACTTTCGTCCAACCGTGACAGAAAGATGACCATTCTTCTGACACCCTATATGAGCTGTTCTGCGAAAATTCCCATCTATTCTGTGTTTGCTGCAGCGTTTTTCCCGGGAAATGAACTGCCGGTTATGATTGCCCTGTATTTTGGCGGTATGGTGGTTGGCGTCCTGGTGGCGCTGATGCTGAAAAATACTGCATTCCGCGGCAATCCGGTTCCTTTTGTGATGGAACTGCCCAACTACCGCTTTCCCTCTGCCAGAAGCGTTGGATTGCTTATGTGGGAGAAGGCAAAGGACTTTTTGCAGCGCGCCTTTACTGTGATTTTTGTGGCAACAGTGCTGATATGGTTTCTGCAGACCTTTGATTTGCGCTTTAACGTGGTTTCCGACAGCGGGGAAAGCATTTTGGCAACCGTGGGTCGCTGGGTGTCGCCTGTCTTTGCGCCACTTGGCTTCGGGGACTGGAGAATGGTGACAGCGCTGGTGTCCGGTTTCACTGCTAAAGAGGCAGTGGTGAGCACCTTCGGCGTGATTCTCGGCGTGGGCACGGAGCACCTTACTTCAGCGCTTCGCACCCTGTTTACGCCGGAATCTGCCGCCAGCTTTTTGGTATTCTGTTTGCTGTATACACCCTGTGTTGCGGCGGTGGCTGCCATTCGCCGGGAGTTAAATTCCGGCTGGAAAACTTTGGGAGTTGTCGCAATGCAGTGCGTTGTGGCGTGGATTGTGGCATTTGTGATATATCAACTGGGGGTGTTGCTGTGAATTTGCTGGAAATTGGTCTGATGGTTCTGATCATCGGCTATTGCGCATACATTCTGTTTGGTAAAAAGAAGCGCGGCTGCAGCGGGAACTGCGCCGGCTGCAGCTGCTGTGGCTGTAAAGAGAAAAAATAAGGGGAGGCGGCCTCTGTGAAACTCCGAATTGACGGACATGAAATTACTGCTAAACCCGGCCAGACCCTGTTGGAGTTGGTGTCGGCATTGGGACTTGACTGTGCATTACTCTCAAAACGCCCCATAGCCGCAAAGATTGCCGGCGAGGTTTTTAACTTGAATTACGTCCCGGTACGGGTCTCTGAGTTGTGCCCTGACCGCCCGTCTATTCGTCGGGCCATGGCAGCATCCGGCGGTGAGGTGCGGCTTCTGTACTATAATGACCCCGGCGGGAAGGATGTCTACAACCGTACGGCGCAATTTGTGCTGTTTTTGGCGCTGAATAACTGCTATCCCAACATCAGCGCAAAAATGGGTCCCACAGTGGGCCCGGCATTGATGATACAGCTGCACGGGGATGAGGGCTTTGATTTACAGACCCTTAAGCAAGAAATGCAGCGACTGGTTCGCCAGGACATTCCGCTGATTCGCCGCCGTGTGGATACGGCCGCAGCCATTCGCCGCTTTGAAGCTGCCGGCAAGACGGATAAGGCAAACTTGCTGCGCTACCGCACAGCAGACTATTTTGACGAGTATGCCTACGGAAATTTTTCCGATTACTATTACGGTGAACTGGCGCCTTCCACCGGCTATTTGCAGGTATGGGATGTCCTTCACGCAGAGGGTGGTTTCCTGTTTATCTATCCCGATGACAAAAATCCTGATACGGTTGCTCCCTATGTGGATATGCCCCACTTTCGCTCCGTTACCAACGAAGCTGCTCGTTGGTGCAGATTGATGGATTGCGAGACAGTGGCAGATCTGAATTATTTGACGGAAACCGGCAAAATTCGGGAACTGATTCGGGTGAATGAGGCGCTCCATGAGAAAAACTACTCTTACGTTGCGGATTTGGTGTGCAGTCGTGGCGCCAAGGCGGTTATGCTGGCAGGACCAAGCTCCTCCGGTAAGACCACCTCTGCAAACCGGTTGGCTACCCAGCTTCGGGTACACGGGAAAAAGCCGATTCTGATGAGTCTGGATGATTACTATGTGGATCGGGATACCATTCAACCCGGCCCAGACGGACAGCTGGATTTGGAGCATATTGATACCATTGATACGGACTTGTTCCGGCAGCATTTGCGACAGCTGCTCTCCGGCCAGGAGGCGGAACTGCCAACCTTTAATTTCCTCACAGGCAAACGGGAGTGGCGGGGACACAAGCTGCAGCTGCATGAAGACACGGTTATTATTGTGGAAGGTCTGCACGCCCTGAACCCTGTACTGCTGCCCCAAGGGCTGGATGAATCCCTGGTGTTTAAGCTCTATGTGAGCGCGCTGCTGCCGCTGAATCTGGATGACCACAACCGGATTCCGTCCAGTTATTTGCGCCTGCTGCGCAGAACAGTGCGGGACTATGAAACCCGGGGGTCTTCCGTTGCCCGTACCCTTTCTATGTGGGATTCAGTTCGCAGAGGAGAGGAGCGATGGATATTTCCGTTCCAGGAGAAGGCGGATGTTATTTTCAACAGTTCGACGCTCTATGAGCTGGCGGTGCTGAAAAATCACATTTTCCCGCTATTGACGGCGGTAGAGCCGGAGGAAAGCTGCTATGAAACTGTGCGTGCCATGGTGAAAATTCTCAATTATGTACAGGCTGCGGATGTGGACGATGAAATCCCCCCCACCAGTCTGGTGCGGGAATTTATTGGAGGAAACAGTTTTTACAAATAATTAAAATCGGTGGAACTTACCGTTCCACCGATTTTTTATAACTGCATCACTGCGCAATAGGCAGTATCCGACTGGGGCTGTTTGTATTTGTTGGGTGAGGGGAAATTAAGAATGAGGGAAAAGAGCAGACATACCGCTATTGCCGCAGCGCCGGCAGTGATCCACAGACTGCGCTGCCGGAAAAGCTCCTTGCTTGCGTACAGAATCCACAGCAGTCCACCGGACAGTGCCAGACTGATAAGGGCGAGAATTACCTTCAGCCACACAATCCCATTACCTGCGCATATCAGATACAGCAGGAAGATGAGCGCATCCGCGCAGAGGGTGTAGGTCATGTAACGCTCCATTTCTTTATAACGGCTCGGCTTTTTTGCCATAGATAATCCCTCCATTGTTTTTTGTTTATTCTATCATAATTCGACAAAAAATGCAATCGGTGTTATTTTTTTACAAATACTTGCAGGATCTTGGTTTGTTTGGTATAATAATATCAATATTATGTGAAAGTATACGCAAGGAGCAACTATGGGAGAACCGAAGTATCGTCTCGAGGGTATCGTCCGCACCAAAAGTGAGTTGATGGAGGATTTTGAAGGCCCTCTGGATGTGATTTTCTTGCTGCTGAGCAAAAATAAAATAGAGATTCAGGATGTTTCCATTACGGCGATTCTGGAGCAATATCTGGCTTACTTAGAAGAAATGAAACGCTTGGATATTGAGCTTGCCAGTGAATTTATCACCATGGCCTCCCACCTGATGCTGATTAAGACCAAAATGCTTCTGTCCACCGCAGAGGCGGTGGAGGCGGAGACAGAGCTGGATTTGCTGCGGCAATCCCTGATTGAGCGCCAGCGCCATGAGGCAATGGACCAGATCCGTATGGCGATCACTGCGCTGGAGCCCAGAAATGAGGTGGGACGGTGTTTGTTTACCAAAGCACCGGAGCCGCTGCGCCGGGACACCACCTACCGATACCAGCATGACCCTGTGGACATGCTTTGGGCATTGGACGAAATCACCGAGCGCAATCAGCGGCGTCTGCCGCCTCCCACAGTTAATTTTAAGGGCATTGTGGGTAAAGAGCCTTACCCCGTGACCAAGAAGGCGCGGGAGCTGGTTCGGAACTTGGTGCTGCGGGGCGTTCAAAAACTGAAAAACTTATTTAAGGGCAGCCGCAGCCGCTCGGAAATTGTTGCCACTTTTTTGGCTATACTGGAATTGTGTAAGACCAATTCCGTGACTTTGGAGGACGATGTTACCGGTGAAAACCCCAATGTCCGGCTGCTGGATGAGACGGTAATCACTGCGCAAGGAGATGACGTAAATGGAACAAACTGAATTACAAAGGGCCATCGAAGCCATTCTGTTTGCTGCCGGTGAACGCGTTGAGGTGGCGCAGCTTTCCGGCGTGCTGGAAGCAGATAAGAACGAAATTATTGCCGCTGCCAATGCACTGGCGGATGAACTTGCCTTTAACCGTCGGGGAATCCGGATTTTGCGGCTGGAGGACGGCTATCAGATGGTATCCTCCGGAGAAATGGCAGATTATATTACCATGGCGTTGGAAACCCGCAAGCCGCCGAAGCTGTCAGCCTCTCAGCTGGAAGCACTGACCATTATTGCTTACTATCAGCCTGCCACAAAGGCGATGGTGGAGCAGCTGCGTGGTGTTGACAGCTCCTATTCCATCGGCGCGCTTCTGAACAAAAAACTAATTGAAGATGCAGGACGTCTGAATGTTCCCGGCAGACCCATTCAGTACCGGACTACCTCTAATTTCCTGCGCACCTTTGGCTTGAGCTCGCTGGAGGAGCTGCCGCCTATTGAGAAGGTAAATCTGGGGGAACCCGAAGTGCCTGCAGAACAGCCCGATCCCAACCAGATGACCATTGAGGAGGTTCAGTGATGGGCTGGCTGATTGCCTTGGCTGTTCTATGCGGCTTGTCATGCCTTCCCGTTGGGTTTTCTGCTGTTTACCGGGAATCCAACCCGGGCGTATGGCTGCTGATCGGACCGGTGAAATTCCGGGTGTATCCTGCTGCCCCCAAGCAGAAGAAGGTAGCGGAAAAGCCTGCTAAAAAGAGTGCCCCAAAAGCAAAAAAGGAATCTCAAAAAGGTGGAAGCTACCGGGACTTTCGGCCGGTTATTCGGACTATCATAGATTTTCTGGGGCAGTTCCGACGAAAAATCCGTGTAAATCAACTGCAACTGCGAGTGGTTCTTGCCGGGGATGATCCGGCGGATCTGGCAGTCAATTACGGACGGGCGTGGGCAGGTCTTGGTAATTTAATGCCACGGCTTGAGCGCTTGTTTGTGATAAAGAAGCGGGATTTGGAGGTAGAATGTGATTTTACCGCGGACAAAACCCGAATCTTTGCAAGATTGGATGCAACAATCACCCTTGGCAGGACAGTGCACCTGCTGTCCCGGCATGGAGTAAAGGTGTTAACACAATTATTGAAACTGAAAAAATTACGAAAAGGCGGTGCCAAATTATGAGCCAGAATCTTCCCAATATGTTGGAAAATACCATAGCCAAAATCCGTGAAATGGTGGATGCCAATACGGTTGTGGGACAGCCCATCACTACCGGAGACGTTACTATTCTGCCTATATCCAAAATCAGCATCGGTCTGGGTGGCGGCGGTTCGGATTTTGTGTCCAAGAACGCAAATAACCGTGAGAATCCCTTCGGTGGCGGCGTGGGCGCCGGTGTGAAAGTGACGCCTGTTGCTTTTCTGGTGATTAAGGAAGGCAGTGTGCGGATGTTGCCTGTGGCTGTGCCTGCCAATACCACTGCTGACCGGCTGGTGGAAATGGTTCCTGATGCGTTGGATAAAATTGTCGGTTTTATTGATTCCCGCATGGAGAAAAAAGGGGAATAAAAGATCTTCCGTGGGGGACAATACCCTCGGGTGATACAGATGAAACGATTCATTGCCGGGGTGGCAGCTGCATTTCTGGCTGCTGCCCTGGTTTTTCCCTGTAAGGCGGTGTCTGCCAAAAGCGCAATACTGCTGGACGGTCAGACCGGACGTGTGCTATATGAAAAACAGCCGGATAAGCAGAGCCTCATTGCCAGCACAACCAAGATTATGACAGCCCTTGTGGTATGCGAGCATACCAATGTGCTGGATCGGGTGCGGATTCCTGCGGAGGCTGTTGGCATTGAGGGCTCTTCCATGTACCTGAAGGCCGGTGAGGTGCTCACGGTACAGGAGCTGCTGTATGGGTTGATGCTGCACAGCGGAAATGATGCCGCGGTGGCGTTGGCTATTTATTGCGGCGGAACCGTTGAAGGCTTTGCAGAACTGATGAACGATAAAGCGCACAGACTGGGACTTAAGAATACCCATTTTGTCAATCCCAACGGATTGGACAGTCCCGGGCACTATTCAACGGCGCGGGATATGGCAGTCCTGGCAGCTTATGCAATGAAAAATCCCATTTTTGCCAAGACTGTTTCCACTAAGACAGTAACTGTGGGAAATCGTGTGCTTCGCAATCACAATAAGCTCTTATGGCAATTAGAGGGCGCTGACGGGGTCAAGACCGGTTTTACAAAGGCAGCCGGACGTATTTTGGTGTCCAGCTGTACCCGGCAGGGAAGAAGGCTCATTGCCGTTACCATGAATGACGGCAACGATTGGCAGGATCACCGGTTTCTTTTAGAGAACGGTTTCGCAAATTTCTCTGTGCATCAGATTGTCCGCGCCGGTGATTGTCTCGGCGCAATGCAGATACTTTCCGGTGAGGAGACCTGTGTACAGCTGTTGGCAACCGAAGATTTTTCTTACGCTCTGTCCCCGGATGAAGAACCGGAGATCGTGCTGGCAAAGCCGGATTTTGCTTACGCGCCGGTGGTACGGGGGCAGGAGGCAGGTTTTGCTTATGTTTGCTTAAACGGGGAAGCCGTGGGTAAAATTCCATTGGTTTTCGGTCAGACCATTGAAATAGAAAAGGAAGAAAAACCATCGCTTTGGGAAAAGCTTTTTAAGGGAGGGAGAACATGACCCAACGCATACAGAGAATTATAGCGTCGCGGGGCATTGCGTCCCGACGGAAGGCAGAAGAGCTGATTGCCGCCGGACGTGTTACCTGCAACGGTCGTGTTTGCCTGCTTGGAGAAAGCGCTGACCCGGATATAGATACCATTCTGCTGGACGGGAAACCGCTCCCGTCCGGCGGTGAACACACGTACATTATGCTCAATAAGCCTAGAGGGTTTGTTACTACGCTTTCTGATGAAAAGGGCAGACGCGATGTATCCCAGCTGGTTGCGGATTGCCCCGTGCGGGTCTATCCCGTGGGTCGGCTGGATATGGATTCCGAGGGCTTGCTGATCCTGACCAATGACGGCGATTTTGCAAACCGGCTTATGCACCCAAAGCATGAGGTCAATAAAACCTACCGTGTGCTGGTGAAGGGGTACTCCCAGGAAAAGCTGGATCTGTTACGCCGACCGGTTACATTAGATGGCTATACCATTGCAAAGCCCGCGGTGCGGTACATCAGCAGCAATGCCGACAGCAGCGTATGGCTGGAAGTGGTAATCCACGAGGGCAGGAACAGACAGGTGCGCAGAATGTGCGATATGGCAGGCCTTTCCGTGGCGCGGTTAGTTCGTACGGCGGAGGGATGTCTGCAGTTGGGAAATCTCCCCCTTGGCGCTTGGCGGAAGCTGACTGACAGGGAAGTGGAGATACTAATGAAATGAAAGACGAGAGGATACATAGTGAACTATGATGTTATTGTGATTGGCGGCGGTCCTGCGGGTATGTTTGCAGCCATTACAGCTGCCGGTCAGGGGTGTCGGGTTCTTCTACTGGAGGCAAACGAAAGGCTGGGTAAGAAGCTGCTGATTACCGGTAAGGGCCGGTGCAACGTAACCAATCATTGCTCCCCCGGCGAGGTTCTGCAGAATATTCCCAGAAACGGAAAGTTCCTTTACAGCGCCATGGAGACCTTCCCCCCTGCGCAGGCAATGGTCTTTTTTGAAAGTCATGGCTGTCCCTTAAAAACCGAGCGGGGCAATCGTGTCTTTCCTGTGAGCGATAAATCTCAGTCGGTTTTGGAGTGCCTGACAATTGAGCTGCGCCGCTTGAATGTGCGGGTTCAGACAGGCAGAGTACAGGATATTCTTACGGATAATAACACTGTTGCAGGTGTGCGTGTAGCTTCCGGCGTCATTGCGGCGCAAAGAGTAATTTTGGCAACCGGAGGTGTGTCTTATCCCTCCACCGGCGCCACCGGAGACGGTTACCGAATGGCAGCGGAGCTGGGCCACACCATCGTTCCACCGGAGGGCAGCCTTGTACCACTGGAAATTGCAGGGGATATCTGTCCCAAAATGCAGGGACTCAGTCTTCGGAATGTGGCGGTGAAGCTGCTGGATGCCAAGGGAAAGACCCTGTATAAGGACTTCGGTGAACTGCTGTTCACCCATTTCGGCGTGTCCGGTCCTACGGTCCTTTCCGCCAGTGCCCATTTAAGAGGTGCTGGCTGCAGACTGCTTTTGGACTTAAAGCCTGCGCTGGACGAGAATAAGCTCAATGATCGGGTTCTGCGTGATTTGGATGTATACAAGAATCGCACTATGGAGAATGCGCTGACAGACCTGCTCCCAAGGTCGATGATTCCGGTTGTCCTTGAAATGCTGTCGATTCCCAAGGATCTGCAAGCCAACTCCCTAACGAAACAACAAAGAAGGGCGCTGGTGACGCTGCTGAAAGCATTTCCTCTGGAAATAATCGGAAAACGTCCCGTTGCAGAGGCAATCATTACCTCCGGCGGTGTGAGGGTATCAGAGATTGACCCCAAGACCATGGAATCCAAGAAAATTTCGGGTCTTTACTTTGCCGGTGAAATAATTGACTGCGATGCCTACACCGGCGGTTTTAACCTGCAAATTGCATGGTCCACCGGGTATGTGGCAGGGATGGCAGTAAAACTGTGATTGACAAATAACCCTGCATATAATAAAATACACTAGTATAAAGAAACCTTTATGGAGGGATAGAGAGATGTACGAAAAACTCGTTTCTTACGCAGCAAAGCAGCTGGATTTGAACCCGGATGACATTACCCCCGGCAGTACTTTTGAAAGCCTGGGTATTGACTCTTTGGACATTGTTGAGATGATCATGGATCTGGAGACAGAGCTGGGCGTTGAGCTGGAAATGGAGGATCAGAAGATTTCCACCTTCCAGGAGCTTGCTGACTTTATTGATTCCAAACTGAATTAATAAATCGAATACCCTTGTTATGGCAGAGCCGGCTTATAACAAGGTCGCACTAGTCGGGGAGATAGCGGTGCCCTATACCTGCAATCCGCTACAGCAGGGATGAATTCCCACACCCGGGCTTGTCCCAGTGCCGTCCGGGCCATGTAAGTGGTGTTGACGAAACGGTCCTGCGCAACAGGATCCCGTGAAACATGTCAGGTGGGGAACCAAGCAGCATTAAGCGGAACATTCTGTGTGCCGCGGGGCAGCCGTTTCTGAGCTGGCTGCATGGTGGCCGGGCATTGGGCAGGTTCAAATGTGGGTGTGCGATCTTGTTATGAGCCGGCTTTTACTATGGGAGGTAAGTTATGTATCAGGCGCTGTATCGGAAATATAGACCTCAGACCTTTGACGATGTGGTTGGACAGATGGCAGTTACACAAACCCTGAAAACCCAGCTTCAGAGTGGACGTCTGAGCCATGCCTACCTGTTCACCGGTTCCCGGGGAACGGGCAAAACCAGCAGCGCAAAAATTCTGGCGAAAGCAGTCAACTGCGAGAATCCCCAGGACGGGAATCCCTGCAACCAGTGCAAATCCTGTCTTGCGATAGATTCCGGTTCCTGCATGGATGTGTTGGAAATTGATGCTGCGTCCAATAACGGTGTGGATAATGTCCGTGATTTGCGGGACGATGCTATTTATACGCCGTCCCAGGTGAAGATGCGTGTGTATATCATTGATGAGGTGCACATGCTGTCCATTTCCGCATTCAATGCGCTGTTGAAAATTATAGAGGAGCCCCCGGAGCACCTGCTGTTTATTTTGGCAACAACAGAGCTGCATAAGGTGCCGGCTACCATTCTCTCCCGGTGTCAGCGTTTTTCCTTCCGACGGATCAGTCAGGAGGATATTGCGGCAAGACTGCAATACGTGGCATATCAGGAGAAAATCGAACTGGATGATACCGCTGCCCGGGTACTGGCGCGGCTTGCTGATGGCGGTATGCGGGATGGTTTGAGTTTACTGGACCAATGCGCGTCTGCCTGCGTGGGAGAGCTGACTGCCGATAAGGTCTATGCCTGTTTGGGTATTGCCGGAATCCAGCAGTGCGGAAAGCTTATGTCCTGCATTGCTGACCGCAATACCGGCGCGGCGTTGTCGCTACTGAACCGGTTTTACGCCGAGGGTAAGGATATGGGCGCGCTGCTGGACGAGCTGGCTTGTTTGGCCAGGGATCTGCTGGTTATGCAATCTGCTCCCGATGAGGGGATTGGTATGCTCTCCGGTGTTGCCTCCGATGAAGAGGTTAGAGGTCTCGTATCCCGTTTTACCGGCGGTGAACTGGTGCGAATGCTGGATATTATTCAAAAGACCGCTGCCGGTTTTATCAGAAGCGCAAGCCGTCGTGTGGATGCGGAGCTGTGCATTGTTAATCTTTGCGAGCCGGAGCTTCAGCTGGATGCTGAAAGTCTGAATGCCCGTTTGACCCGGTTGGAGGATCAGATAAAAAGCGGCAGCTTTCCTGTGGCACAGAAGCCTGCGCCCAACCCTATAAAAGAGGAAAATGCGCCTGTATTGCAGGATATTCCCGCAAAACCTTCAACCTCCCCAGAGGAACAACCCTCCGATGAAACACCTGCGGGCTTTTGGACGGAAATCTGCACCCAGATTCGCAGGGAGCTAAGACCGCCGGTGTCCGGATTCTTTGCCCCCAACGGACCTGTTGAGGCGGTTGTAAAGGGGGATGCGGTCATCCTGCTGTGCGCGAATTCTTTCGCAAAGGATGTTGTGGACAAGCCGGAAATCCTGGAACTGTTGGCGCGAAAAGCATCCGCAAGGCTGGGTCGTCCTGTAAAAGCTGTTATCAGGGATAAAACCAACCATAAGAATGAACACATGGAGCAACTGCTGCAGTTCGGCAGAGCCCATTCAGATATTGTGAATATTAAAGGATAGTTAAGGAGCATTTATTATGGCAAAGAACGGATTCCGGGGTATGCCCGGTGGTATGAATCAGGCTGCTATGATCAAGCAGGCGCAGAAGATGCAGCAGCAGATGCTGCAGATGCAGGAGGAGATGGAAAACAAAAGCTACTCGGCAGCTGCCGGCGGCGGTATGGTAAAGGCCTCTGTTAACGGAAAGCATGAGCTGCTCTGTCTGGAAATCAACCCGGAGGCAGTGGATCCGGATGATGTGGAAATGCTGCAGGATATGGTAATTGCCGCTGTGAATGAGGCAATGCGCGCCGCAGATATTGATTCTGCCAATAATATGTCCAAGCTTACCGGCGGCCTGAACCTGGGCGGTCTGTTTTAAGGAGGCGCCATGCAGTACTTTCCTGCGGCCTTACAGGACTTGGCAGACCATTTTGCCAGGTTGCCCGGCATTGGCGGTAAGACAGCCCAAAGACTGGCATTTTATGTATTGGGATTGCCCGGAGAGGATGCGCAGGCCTTTGCAGATGCCATAGTGGAAGCAAAGCGAACTGTACACACCTGTCCCGTATGTCAGAATCTGACCGACCGTGAAATTTGCCCGATATGTGATGACAGCGCACGCAATGCAGGTGTTATTTGCGTTGTTGCCGAACCGAAGGATGTGATTGCCATGGAGCGCAGCCGGGAATTTAACGGTGTGTACCATGTGCTGCACGGTGTCATATCCCCGCTGAATCATGTGACACAGGACGATATCCGCATCAAGGAACTGCTGCAAAGGGTAGCCGGCGGCGATGTGCGGGAAGTGATTATGGCCACCAATCCGGATACGGAGGGAGAGGCTACGGCTATGTACATCTCCCGGCTTCTGCGGCCCATGGAGGTCAAGGTTACCCGCCTTGCCTACGGCGTGCCGGTAGGCAGTCAGCTGGAATACGCCGATGAGGTGACCCTGTCCCGGGCGTTGGAGGGCAGACAAGAAATATAAAGCAAAAGCCGTACGGAAATTCCGTACGGCTTTTTACTTACAGATTCAGCTTCAGATCGCCCTCTTTGATCCAATTCCACTTCCGCAGAATCTGACAGAAGAGCCAGCTTAAAATGCCGGGCAGCACAAAGCATATTAGCAGCAAACCCACCCAATCCATGGCGGTAATGGCTGTCTTCAGCCCGGCGGCAACATCGCTTACCCACCCGGTATACACACCGATTTGTCCCACTAGTCCACAGGTTCCCATGCCAGAGGAGACCGGCGCACCGTTCATCTCCAACTGAAACAGACAGGTTGCCAGAGGTCCGGTAATGGCAGAGGTAAGAACGGGAGGAATCCAGCAGCGGGGATTCTTTACAAGATTGGGCATTTGCAGCATGCTTGTGCCGATTCCCTGGGCTACCAAACCTCCCCAGCGGTTTTCTTTGAAGCTCATGACTGCAAAGCCCACCATGTGAGCGCAGCACCCGGCAACAGCGGCGCCACCGGCAAGTCCGGTCAGTCCAAAGGCGGCGCAGATGGCGGCAGAGCTGATGGGAAGTGTCAAGGCAATGCCGATGATAACAGAAACCAAAATGCCCATAAAGAAGGGCTGCAGCTCGGTTGCCCACATGACCGCAGTGCCGACCGCCTTTGCTGCTGTGCCGATGGGGGCGGCAATGAGGCAGGACAGTCCGATACCGATTAAAATGGTCACAACAGGTGTTACCAGAATGTCAATCTTGGTCTCTTTGGAAACCAGCTTACCGCATTCAGATGCGGCGATGGCCACAAAGTAAACCGCCAAAGGACCGCCGGCGCCACCAATGGCGTTGGCTGCAAAGCCCACAGGAATCAGTGAAAACAGAACCAGCTGCGGGCAGCCCAGGGCAAAGCCGATGGCCACGGCAATACCCGGGCCAACCATAGCAGAGGCAAGTCCGCCAATGGTGTAAGCAATTTCGTTGTCTCCGCTTTTCAATGTAACGATGATTCGGTTCAGAAATTCAATGTGAAACTGCTGACCGATGGTATTCAGAATTGTACCAACCAGTAACGTACAGAAAAGACCCTGCGCCATGGCGCCAAGGGCATCAATGCCGTAACGCTTGCCGGAAAAGATAACATTTTTCCGACGTAAAAATTCCTTAACTTTGCTCATTTCTATCTCTCTTTCTCAGATTACAGCTTTGCGTAAGTTTTGTCTAGAAAGCGCTGGGCGGTAATCACCGCGCGCTTGTGGGTGCCTTCACCGATTTTGCCTGCTTCGTCATAGGCTGTTACGTGGAAGGATACGGTGTTCCCGTTAACCTCTGTAACCTCAGCTTCGGCCCGGACCTCCATACCCACCGGCGTTGCGGCAAGATGGGAGATGGTCAGTTCCGTGCCCACGGAGGTCTTGTCCTCTGGCAACGCTGCCGCGATTGCTTCACAGGCAGCGCCTTCCATAAGCGCAACCATACAAGGGGTGGCGTATACCAAAAGGGAACCGGATCCCACCTCCAGCGCAGTATCTTCCCGCTCTACAAGTGTGGAGACAGTACCCTTCATACCTGCAGTAATTTCCATATTCTACACTCCTTTCAAGTTACCACCAATGATAATTCAAATTGTGAAATGTGTCAATAAAAGGATTGCATTTTTTGTAAAATTAACCTATAATGAACCCAATATTATTTTTGCGGGGTGTCATATATGGCTGTACAGGATAAGCTGAACCTGACCATGCTCTGTGATTTCTATGAGCTGACCATGGGAAACGGCTATTTTGAAAAGGGTTATAAGGATAAAATCTGCTATTTTGATGTATTTTTCCGTCAATGTCCCGACCAGGGCGGTTTTGCCATTGCCGCAGGCTTGGAGCAAATTGTGGATTACATTCAGAATCTGCATTTTACCAGTGAAGACATTGCATATCTGCGGGGCAGAAAGCTTTTTAGCGAGGCGTTTTTGGAGTATCTTGCGGATTTTCGTTTTACCGGCGATATCTGGGCTGTGCCGGAGGGTACGCCAATCTTTCCGAAGGAGCCGATTATCACTGTCCGCGCGCCGGCAATCGAGGCGCAGCTTATTGAAACCTTTATCCTGTTGTCTGTTAACCACCAGAGTCTGATTGCCACCAAGGCGAACCGTGTGGTGCGGGCGGCAAAGGGCCGCACAGTTCTGGAATTTGGCTCGCGCCGGGCACAGGGCGCCGACGCGGCAATTCTGGGCGCCAGAGCGGCCTATATCGGCGGCTGTAACGGCACAGCCTGTACCATATCCGATCAGCTCTTTGGTGTCTATGCAGGGGGCACTATGGCCCATGCATGGGTGCAGATGTTTGATACGGAATACGAAGCCTTTAAGGCCTACTGTCAGATGTATCCCAACAACGCCACATTGCTGGTGGACACCTATAATACCCTGAAATCCGGTGTGCCCAATGCCATTCGCGCTTTCAACGAGGTGCTGAAGCCCATGGGAATTACCAATTGCGGTATTCGCCTGGACTCCGGCGATATTGCGTATTTAAGCCGTGAGGCGCGGAAGATGCTGGACGAAGCGGGTTGGACGGATTGTAAGATCTCCGCATCCAACTCCCTGGATGAGTATATTATCGAGGACCTGCTCCATCAGGGCGCGCAAATTGATATGTTTGGCGTAGGTGAGCGGCTGATTACAGCCAAATCCGAGCCTGTGTTTGGCGGTGTTTACAAGCTGACAGCTGTGGAGGAGCCGGACGGAACAATTCTTCCCAAAATCAAAATTTCCGAAAATACCGGAAAGATTACCAATCCCCATTATAAGAAGCTTTATCGCTTCTTTGGCAATGATACCGGCAAGGCCATTGCCGACTACTTGTGCGTCTATGACGAAACAGTGGATGATAGCCATGACTTGGAGATTTTTGACCCGGATGCCATCTGGAAGACCAAGACGGTGTATGATTTTACGGCTAAGGAATTGCAGGTGCCGGTGTTTAAGAACGGTCAGCTTGTATATGACCTTCCCAAGATTGACCAGATCCGCGCCTACTGTCTGGAGCAGGTGGACAAGCTGTGGGACGAGGTTAAGCGTTTTGACAACCCGCATACCTACTATGTGGATTTGTCCCAGAAGCTGTGGGATATTAAATTTAAGCTGCTGAAACAAAAAAGCGGCAAGTAAGGCAAGGAATGGATATGACGTATTTTCTTGAAACCACGGATTCCATAAAAGAAGGTCTTGGTTTTGCGTATTTTGACGGCCTGCATACTGCGTGGTTGTGCGTATTTCTTCTAGCAGTGGTTCTGAACTGTATTGGCTACCGTAAAATAACAGATGCAGGCAGAAATTGCTGGAGAAAGACAGTGGCATGGCTACTGATAGGTGACGAGCTGTTTAAGATGGCAATACTGTTTGCCGGTGGAAATTACGGTGTGGAATATCTTCCGTTTCACTTATGCAGCATCAATATTTTTCTGATTGCCATTCATGCATATAAGCCTTCCCAGGTACTGGATAATTTTCTGTACACAGTCTGTATCCCCGGTGCGCTGGCAGCATTGCTGTTTCCCACATGGACCAGCCTGCCTATCACCAGCGGTATGCATCTGCATAGTTTTACTGTTCATATCCTGCTGGCATTATACCCTATCGTGCTGACAGTAAACAGGGATATGAAACCGGATATCAAGTATCTGCCTAAATCCCTTGGCTTGCTGCTGCTTATGGCGATTCCTATTTTCGCTGTAAATCTGTTGCTGGACACGAACTTTATGTTTTTAATGTCCGCAGATCCAGGTAATCCGCTTTATTTCTTTGAGACGATGTGGGGCAATCATCTATTTGGCTTCCCGGTGATTATTGCAGGTGTTCTGCTTGTCATGTATGGACCGATTGTTTTGATTCAGAAATTGCGCAAAAAAGAGCTTTGAGAATTTCTCAAAGCTCTTTTTGCATCAGCAGGCAATGATTAGAGTTCCTCGCTTACTGCCAACAGCAGGATACCAATAATTACAACGGTAATAAAGGCATAGGTTTTCCAGGAAAGCTTCTCTTTCAGGAAAATACGGGAAAGCAGCAGAGAAACAACGCAGACAGAGGAAAGAATAGGGGCAGCAACAGCGTCTACTCCACCGAGGGTGTAAACATAGGTGAACTGGCCTGCGGTTTCGAACACAGCGGCAAGAATCTTGTCTTTATGCTGGGGGATAGGGCCAAACTTAACCTTTTTGGCCTTCATAAAAATGAACAGTATCAGGGCGAACAGCGCAAAGGTCAGCTCATAGCTGGTATTGGCTACGGCTTCAATGGTATCGCCGGTAACGTCCACCAAAGGAGAATTGGCAGCATCTTCAATTAGGAAGAAAGCATCATCAAGGAAAGTGCCGAATGCATCAAGCAGTGCATATACAAAGGGCATACAGAAAGCGACCACAGCCATAGTTTTGCCCAGCTTTTTCTTTCTTGTGGTCTCACCGCGATTTTCCAGGAAGCTGACACCCAAAACACCAATGGTGATAATCGCAATGGCAATCCAGGTGAGCAGGTGATATTCTTCCTTAAAAAAGAGGACAAACAGGAGCACGCAAATGACACCGGCAGTGTTCTCGATGGGGTCAGAGATGGATTCCTCCAAAAAACGCATTCCGAAATAGGAAAAGGCCATGGAGATGATATACAGCAGAGAAACCGGTAAATAGCGGATCAGGTTGATAGGATTGTAGTTGATATCCTTTGTCAGTAGGGTGAAGATGGCGTGTGCACCCATCACAACACCGACCCAAACGCAGATTTTCAGGTGTGAGTATTTTTCGTTCGGCAGAGCACCTTTTTTATAAAACAGCTCTGCGGTGCCCCATAAAAGAGCGGTTGCGATGGAAAAGAA